>NZ_CP172882.1:565000-1165000 GCF_050529585.1 Enterococcus sp. DIV0876 | reverse complement strand
GGGTTTGAGTCATTCATTATTAAGCTTCTTGCGCTACTGGGTAAACTGAAACTTGTTTTTTGTCGCGGCCTTTGCGTTCGAAACGAACAACGCCATCAACTTTAGCAAACAAAGTATCATCTCCACCGATACCAACATTTACACCTGGGTAAATTTTAGTACCGCGTTGGCGATAAAGGATAGATCCGCCTGAAACAGTTTGACCGTCAGCACGTTTCGCACCTAAACGTTTTGATTGAGAGTCACGTCCGTTAGACGTAGAACCCCCACCTTTTTTGTGAGCGAAGAATTGCAAATTCATTTTCATCAACATGAGATGCACCTCCTATTTTTCTTTAATAGTTTTGATTTGGATATAATCGTTGTACTCTTCTTGAACTGATTGCAAGCCGATCAGCAAATTCTCCAAAAGAATTTGTGAGATATTCGACTGCTCTTGGGTCAAACGAGCTGGTAATGTTACCAAAAGATAACCACCTTGTTCATTGTCTGCTTCAACTTTAGGCGCAATGCCGGCCAAAGCGTCGATCCCATTCACTGCACTGATTGCCAAAGCGGAAGCTGCTGCGCAGACGATGTCTTTGCCGTATTCCCCTGCTTGTGCATGTCCAGTAAGTTCAAAAGAAACAATCCGACCAGAGTCATTGCGTTTGAATGTCCCTATGATCATATTCGTTACCCTGCTTTTCGTCAGAATTAAGCGTTGATCGCGTCAATAACAACTTTTGTGTATGGTTGACGGTGACCTTGTTTACGGTGTGAATGTTTTTTAGGTTTGTATTTGAAAGTCACGACTTTCTTTTGTTTGCCGTGTTTTTCAACAGTACCTTCAACAGTTGCACCAGCAACGATTGGGGCACCTACTTTTGTTGATTCGCCACCTACTAAGATGACTTCGTCAAAAGTAACTTTTTGTCCAGCTTCAACGTCTAATTTTTCAACGTAGATTGCTTGACCAACTTCAACTTTCACTTGTTTCCCACCAGTTTTGATAATTGCGTACATGCTCTACAGCACCTCCTTATGATATACTTAGACTCGCCATCCCAAGTGACTTTCGTACTTAATACTTGTTCTGTGCGGTTGTAGCTGTGGAGTCCACAATTACAACAGTCTAACTTTATCAAAATACCAGTACAATGTCAATGCAGAAAACCAAAAAAACTTTTTCATTTCCACGAAAGTTGACTGCTTTGTTTTTATCAAAATAAATCTTCTATAGAAAGGAATTATTATGGACTATCCAAAAGAATTATCCTATCCCATCCAACAATTGTCTAAAGCCTATCCTCTAGAAGGGTTTGTGCCTGGTCAAGGTCCCTTAGATCCACGCATCATGATTATCGGTGAAGCGCCTGGACGAACAGAAGTTGAGAACTTTATTCCCTTCAGTGGTCAAGCGGGCAAAGAATTGATCAAATCATTGGCTTTAGCAGGACTGACTAGAGAAGAAGTATATATCACCAGCGCTGTTCGTAGCAGACCTTACAGTACGAAAGAACGAATCAACAAACGAACAGGCGCACATGAAATCGTACATCCAAACCGCACCCCAACGAAAAAAGAGGTATTGTTGCATGCCCCGCTACTGGATTACGAAATTGCCCAAATCGATCCACCAGTCATCGTGACAGTTGGCAATATTGGTCTGCAACGTATTCTGGGCAATCAAGCGGTGATCAAGCACTGTCATGGGCAAGTCATTCGCTCCTCGATCCAATTTTGTAATCCAGCGGGCACCGCTTACCAATGGTCCGACAAATCCTATGTGATTGTGCCAATGTATCATCCAGCGGCCGTTTTCTACAATCGAACACTTGCCGAAGACATCGAGAAAGATTGGATTGGGCTTAAAACGATCGTAAAAAACTGAGAAACAATAGATCACATAGGCAAACGATAGTCTGGAATCGTCTGTTCGTATGCACTGATTTTATCCGCTTCTTGCAAGGTGATTCCAATCTCATCGAGACCATTGACCAATTTATGTTTCCAAGCGGGGTCGATCTCAAAAGGATATATTTCGCCATCTATGATCACCTGTTGTAATGGTAGATCCACATAGATTGCTGTATCAGGCGACAACGCTGCAAGTTGCTGCCGCACTGACAAAGGCAACACAATTGGCAACAGACCATTTTTGGTGGCATTCATATAGAAGATATCACCAAAACTACCCGCAATCACGACGCTAAACCCATAATCTAATAGTGCCCAAGCAGCATGTTCTCTAGAAGAACCAGAACCAAAATTGTCACCAGTAATCAAAATTGAGGCTTCTTTATATTGGGGAAAGTTAAGAATAAACTCTGGATTAGGTTTGCGTTTGGCCAAATAACGCCAATCGTCAAATAAAAATTCACCAAAACCCGTTTTTTCGACCCGTTTCAAATAATTCTTCGGCAGGATCTGGTCGGTATCAATGTTGTCATTCATCAAAGGTATGGTCGTCCCTTCAAATTGCGTAAAAGCCTTCATCTTCTCGCCTCCTAATGATTTCTCTGACATCGATAAAATGCCCAAAGATTGCGGCAGCTGCGGCCATCGCTGGACTGCACAAATGAGTGCGGGCATTTTTCCCTTGCCGCCCGACAAAATTGCGATTGGAGGTCGATGCACAATGCACGCCTTCAGGCACTTTATCTGGATTCATGCCTAAACACATTGAGCATCCCGGTTCGCGCCATTCGAAACCCGCATCGATAAATACTTGATCCAGACCGATGGCTTCCGCGGCTTTGCGCACTGGACGAGAACCTGGCACCACGATGCCCGTGACACCTGCTTTAATGTGATGACCTTTAATGATCGATGCAGCTTCTTGCAAATCAGACAAGCGGCCATTGGTACAGGAACCAATGAAAATGTATTCGATAGGAATCTCTGATGCCCGCTGCCCGGGGTGCAGGGCCATATAATCATACGCTTGCTGGTCGTTATGGTCTTTGATAGTTGGAAAAGCATCTGTAACAGGCACACCCATTTCAGGATTGGTTCCCCACGTGATATAAGGGGCCAGTTGTGATGCATCCAACGTGATCAAGGCATCGTACGTTGCATCCTCATCCGTATACAGTGTCCGCCAATCAGCGACTGCTGCTTGATAATCCATCGGTGCATAGATTCGCTCCTTTACATAGGCAAACGTTGTTTCGTCTGGGGCCATCAAGCCCATCTTGGCCCCGCCTTCTATCGACATATTGCAAATCGTCATCCGCTCTTCCATCGTTAGACGACGAACCGTATCACCAAAATACTCTACTGCATATCCTGCACCAAAATCAGTGCCGTGCGCAGCGATCAACGCCAGAATGATATCTTTGGCATAGACACCCGACTGCAATTCACCAGTGATATGGACCCCCATCCGTTTGGGTTTCATTTGCCACAAGGTTTGTGTTGCAAAGACATGCTCCACTTCACTTGTACCGATGCCAAAAGCAATCGCGCCAAATGCGCCGTGGGTGGCGGTATGCGAGTCGCCGCAAACAATGGTTTTGCCAGGTTGTGTCAATCCAACCTCTGGTCCAACCATATGTACGATACCTTGACGCGCAGAACCATTGTCGCAAAGTTGGACATTAAAATCATGACAATTTCTGCGCAATGTATCCATTTGCTTTTTGGCAATCAAATCAGAAATCGTAAAGATATCTTGTGTCGGCACATTGTGGTCCATGGTCGCGAAAGTCTTTTCAGGACAACGCAGAAAACGATTGGCTTCCCTTAACCCTTCAAAAGCTTGTGGCGAGGTGACTTCATGGATCAGATGCAAATCAATATATAACAATTGTGCTTCCCCTTCTTCACCACTCACCACATGACGTTCCCATAACTTATCAAATAGCGTTTTCCCCATACTGTATTCCTCCTAACTGCGCGATGACTGCTGCAGTAAAACGATCGGTTGTTGCATCACCGCCCAAATCCTTTGTCAAAATACCTGCATTCATCGTATCAAAACATGCATTTTCGATTTGCTCAGCCAACGCCTCCATTTGAAATGATTCTCGCAACATCATGACCACTGACAAAATCATCGAAACAGGATTGGCGATGTTTTGTCCCGCAATATCAGGAGCTGATCCATGGATCGGTTCGTATAGCGAAACACCATTGACACCGTGACTTGCACTTGGCAAAACACCGAGTGATCCTGGTAAAATGGATGCTTCATCACTCAAAATATCCCCAAATAGATTTTCAGTTACGATCACATCAAAAGCTGTGGGTTGTTGCATAATCTTCATGGCTGCCGAATCGACATATTGATGATCTAAGTGGCAATCCGGAAATTCTTGTGCGATTTCATCGGCGATCCGCCGCCATAACTTACTCGTTGCCAAGACATTGGCTTTATCAATGGACAATACTTTTTTCTGACGGGTTTGAGCAATCGTAAAGGCATGGCGTATGATCCTCTCGATCTCATTGCGTGCATAGCGATTGATATCAAAAGCAGTATCAATGCCTTCTTTTTTTTCACCGAAATAAATACCGCTTGTCAACTCCCGCACGATCACAAAATCAGTACCTTTGACAATCGCTTCTTTGATTGGTGATAGATGCAAGACAGCATCAGCGACTTTGATGGGACGGATATTCGCATATAACCCTAAAGCTTTGCGCAGTGTCAACAGTCCTTGTTCTGGTGTATAAGCAGCTTTTTCCCACCGCGGATCACCGATAGCCCCCAGTAAAATCGCATCCGCTTGTTGGCAGGCTTTTAATGTTGATGCAGGCAATGGCGTATCTCCAATAGCCAATGCTGCACCGCCAAAAGGCTGATAATCAAATGAGAATACAGGTGCTTTGGTCCCGATCGCCGCTGTCAAAACACGCAGCGCACTCTCCATGATCTCAGGACCAATGCCATCACCCGCTAAAACAACGATTTTTTTCACACCAGCACACCTCGATTCTTCAAGGCGGCACTAGCTTGCACATAGGCCTTTGCGGAAGCTTGCAGTACATCGAAATCTAAACCGATCCCGCTGACTTTCTCATGACTGTCGCTACATTCAAGCAAGACATGAACCTCTGCTTGCGCATCCTCTCCACTCGTCAATGCTGTGATTTCATAATTCAATAAAGTCGGCTGTTGCGCAAAAATCTGGTCGATCGAATTGTAGATTGCTTGGATACTGCCAGCACCAATCGCTGAAGCAATATAGGTCTCTTGTTCTTTTTTGATTGAGACAACTGCTCCTTGATGTCCATTAGAGACATATTGCAATTGCACAGCATCTAATTCGTACCCATTTTCAGTACCTCGTCCTTGGTCTGCAACCAAAGCAATCAAATCTTGTTCAGTAACTTGCTTTTTCTTGTCGGCCAATTCTTTGAATCGCTTGAACAATGCATCCATTTCAGTTTGTTCAATTTGATAACCTAATTGCGTCATCTTGTCGATGAAGGCATGACGACCAGATAGTTTCCCCAATGGTAATGAATTGTTTTTGATTCCGACCAATTGCGGTGTGATGATCTCATAGGTTTCTGGATTTTTTAAGACGCCATCTTGGTGGATGCCTGATTCATGGGCATACGCGTTTCCTCCCACGATCGCTTTGTTTTTCGGTACAGCGATACCAGACAATCGCGCGATCAAATCACTGGTTCGTTTTGTTTCATTTAAATTGATATTGGTTGTACTTTGATAAAAATCTTTGCGGATGTGCAATGCCAATGCAACTTCTTCCAGCGCAGTATTTCCAGCGCGTTCACCGATACCATTGATCGTGCCTTCAACACGGTCCGCGCCATTTTCGATTGCTGCCAAAGCATTCGCAGTTGCCATGCCCAGGTCATCATGGCAATGAGAAGAGAAAGTGATTTTCTCATCACTCACAATATGGTTGATTAGATAAGCAAATATTTCACCATATTCAGTCGGATTGCTGTACCCCACTGTATCTGGCACATTGATAATCGTAGCACCCGCATCAATAGCAGCCTGTACAGCTTCCAGTAAGAATGCTTTGTCCGTTCGGGTAGCATCTTCAGGAGAAAACTGGACTTTGTCAAAACGTTCACGGGCATAACGAACATGCGCTTTGATGGAGGAGATAACTTGCTCTTTTGTCATTTGCAATTTAAATTCTCGATGAACCGCACTCGTGGCCAAAAATACATGGATTTGCGGATCTACAGCGTATTTCAACGCTTCATAGGCACGATCAATATCTTTCTTTTGACAGCGGGCTAAGCCAGCAACTGTCATCTTCGTGACAGCTTTGGCAATCGCTTCGACTGCTTCAAAATCGCCCTCAGATGCAATCGGAAAACCGGCTTCGATAACGTCAATTCCCCACTTTTCAAGTTGTAATGCCAATTGCACCTTTTCTCTCGTATTAAAATTGACCCCTGGCGTCTGCTCGCCATCTCTCAATGACGTATCAAAAAATTGAATTTGTCTCATAAATCTTCTCCTCCTTAGCATTTTATTGATTTGGGTAAGTAAATGGTCGATGATCATTCTTAGAAAAAGGTATAAAAAAAGCACTCCATAAAGGGCTAACCTTCATGCAATGCGAATAGGACTCTTCAAATGATGCCTGAAATTTCATGGCAAAATGAATGAGTCCTTACGATAATAATAATAATAAAAATGCTGCTGTATTTTTCGTTTGTCTGATCATAACCGTCACCTGTCCGTTTTTTACTTGTAATGACCATACCAAGCTTCCATCAAACTGTCAATAGTTTTCCCTGAATTTTCTGAATATTATGATTTAACAGATACTTGGCGCCATAAGTTTCATTACATCGCATTGTAAGCATCAACTGCGGAAAAATTTAGTATTTACTGTTGATATCTTCACACTATCTTAACCGAATTTAAACAATCATCGGTTATGCTATATGTATCCCAAAAATATTTTTCACCCCTTTATCCTGCCAGTCGAATGACTGGTATTTTTTTTTGCCTTTTAGAATTGTGACAAAAGATTGAACTTCTTGTTCGTTCTTCGTATAATGAAGAGCAGCAATATTTGAGGAGGGTCAAGATGCGTAATGAAATGATGCATCGTCCAGTAGTAAAACCTGAACTAGTGGAATTTATGCGTAACAAACAAAAGCAATTACCGGGAGAACTCGGAAAAATAGAACAAGATGCCCATGAGAAAGAGGTACCAATCATCCCCCATGAAACGGTGGTCTTTTTGCAATTCCTTTTGGGTCAACTGAAACCACAGGCGATTTTAGAGATTGGTACGGCAATTGGCTTCTCATCAAGCTTGATGGCACAGATTGTTGAAAATACCCATGTTACGACGATCGATCGTTTCGACGTGATGATCCGTAAAGCCAAAGAAACTTACGCACGACTGGACAACGAAGCACAAATCACTTTATTGGAAGGCCAAGCGGCGGATATCTTACCTTCACTAACCGGCCCTTATGATTTTATCTTTATGGATAGCGCAAAATCAAAGTATATCGAATTTTTACCTGAATGTTTGCGCCTGTTACGTAAAGGCGGCGTACTCATGGTAGATGATATTTTCCAAGCTGGAACGATTTTACAACCAATTGAAGACATTCCTCGTGGACAACGGGCGATCCATCGTAAATTGAATCTGTTCTTAGATACTGTGATGTCCCACCCGCAATTAACCTCTAGTTTGGTTCCTTTAGGTGATGGTGTTATTTTGATCACCAAAGAAACTGAGACCGTAGATTTGCCTGATATGAATGAAAATAAATAGACAGAATTGCACTTTTTAAGAGAAAATGAGAAAAAAGGGCGAAAAGCAATTGACATTGCCTCGCCCTTTTTCTATAATGTTATTTGTTGCTGAATTGTCATAGTAGCTCAGCCGGATAGAGCATCCGCCTTCTAAGCGGACGGTCGGGGGTTCGAATCCCTCCTGTGACGTTATATTATCATACCAAAGATAGACAAACCGTTAGGAATATTGATTCCTAGCGGTTTTTGTTTACTCTTGTGCCAAATTTGTGCCAAAACACCACCTAAAACGTTGACAAATTATATTTGAACATTCAAACTATTTTTAATCACATTTTTAGATGCTGAAAATCTATTTTTTTCTTTATTAGCTTATTTTCTTAGGGTCATCCGTTACTTGATCACAGACTCTAATTGATTCAAGCGGAACCGGAATTGTTGATACTTTTCAATTTCAGGTTGTTTTAGAAAGGCGTGTTATTATGACTGACGAAAAGTGGTTTAAGATTAGGAAATGTAAAAAATTTGAATTATATATTTGTCTTTTAGTTGTATTTCCTATGGTGTATGGATTATGGTTCAATATAGTTTTTCTTGTTCAATATATGACGGTTATGTTTTGCATAGCTGTTGTAACAGCAATTTATGAGCTAGCTTCAATCATATTTGATAAAATCAAAAAAAAATGAGTAATGTTCAATCGATAGGTCGGACATTTTTTTATTAGTGGATTGTGGAATCATATCTGCCGAACAATCCATTCCTCAATCTCCACAATCTCATACTTTTCTTTGTTTGCTAAACTCTTTGCAGCTTCATAAGCAGTACGCCACCGTTTACAGACTCCACAACGATCAATTAGTTAAAAAAATATAGAAGTACTTTAGACATCAATTTAGTTTTCACTTTACTTCATCTATGACAAATCCAAATAAATGTCTTGTTTAGAAATAAAATGTCTTCCTTTCAATCAGTAAGAGAAAGAGCCATAAAAATCTGAAATTACCCGTTCTGCTTATATCCACTTCATCAAAGGCATGTAGGACGAGTGATTCCTAGCGTTTTATATATAGAGAACGATTTTACATTAAATTGTTATCGCTTAAAATAATATCTTCTTAATATCAAATATGCAGATTCACATGGAATTCACTCAAATTTTTTCCTTAATTACAATATATATTATCTAAGAATAATGATAAAATAAAAAGGAGGAGCGCTATCAGGGTGCACGTAAAGACTTCCCCAATAAATCTCCTGATAGCGCTCCTTTTTGCAGCCAAAAGCTGCTCGTTTCATGGTATGATATCATTCAAGATATTGCAAGCAACAGCATTTCAGCTATTTATACCTTCTACACGTTATATTAATGGCGAATAACAAGTGCTAACTAAATAATTACAACTTTATCTTTTCATATACAGATTCAGCAAGAATGTCTGAATCTTTTTTTGTTTTTTCGGCAAGAATCAGTAGTACAGATCATTCGATTTTTTAAGGATTGCCTTTGTTTCGAATAGCTTTAAATCTGGTTTTCAGCTAAAATCAGACTATACCTAGTTGCACACCACAAGCAGCTAACCTTGACTTTTATTCCCTATAGAAAGGAAGAAGATTATGGATGCTATGATGAAAAATTGTATCACCGAAAAAGATTTGCTGCGCCAAATTTTATTGTTAGAACAATTAGCCAATCATCAGCAAGCGACTTCAAAAGAGTTGGCTTTGTTGCTTCATACAACTGAACGCACGATCTTTTCGGATATTGTTTCGCTGCGTCAACAATTGCCTGAAGCATGGAACATCGTAGCAGATAGCAATGGATTGGCATTAAGCACAACCGATCGATTACCTGTGAGTCAACTTTGGGAACTTTTTTTTCCAAAGTCAATTGGGATTTCTCTGTTAAAGGCATTATTATTTTCCAATGATGTTGCCACACAATCTTTTCTCACAGAAAATGGTATTTCTCTTGAAACCTTACGTCGACATACATTAAAGTTAAATCAGACACTGGCCGATTTTTCATTGCGGATTCGTGTCACTGCTGCAAGTATTTTTTTTGAGGGCAGTGAGATCAATTTGCGTCTTTTTTACCATCGTTTACTTTTGCCATATACCCACAATAACTATTTCTTTCATGCATATTCGATTCATGAGAATCATTATTATGATTTTTTAACAAACTTAGACAAACAAGGCTTACATGTTGATGTCGAGCAGATATTTGGCACTTGTTGGTTTTTTATCAACACAATTCGAATCAAAGCAAATTGCCGTATCGATAGTCTCTCTTTTGATTTGCATGATACTTTTTTTGCACTCTTCCAAGATTCTTTGCTGACTTTGTACAAAAAAGAAGGCGTCTATATCGAGACAAGCGAACATTTTTTTAGCTTTTACTGTTTTTTAGAGAGCTGGAACTACAATAATCTTTGGTCACCTACTGTTCACAAAGCATTACTGTCATACGAGGCTATCTATCAACAAACGACAGCCTTTATCCATCAGATAGAAAAATCATTACAAACAGAATTATCTCAACAAACACAAGTGATTGATAATCTGTCTTTATTATTGATCAAAGTACAGGAATCAACCAAATTGTCAGAGAAATTTCAATTAGAGTATCAAGATATCCAATATTTGAAATATTCTGGGATGATGGATGTCGATCAGATAATTGACCAATTTATCTCCCAGCAGGTTGCCAATCAGCCGAATGTACAGCAATCTATAACGAAGACACTTTACTTACTGATTCAGCAAGCACGTTTACAAAGTAATGCCATAATTGCCAAAGGTTTATTTGTCTTTCAAGGTGAACCCGCTTGGAAGATTTATCTATTTCAAGAATTAACAGACTACCTTGGTCAGCGCATTTCACTAGAAACAGTTGAACCAGCCCAGTTAAATTCTGAACGTTTAGCACAAACAGACTTTATTCTCTCAAACTTTCCCCTGGAACTATCTGATTGTCCAACCTACTATCTTTCGATGGTGCCAACTAAAAATGAGCTCAATCAAGTGACTGAACTCATACAAACCTATTATCTAAATTATCGTTGATATCAAGTGTCGCTCCGATCGTTAACCGAGGTTGACTGGAGCGGCTTTTTGTCTTTTTTGATATTTGGCAGAAAACCATTTTTCAACTTCAACTACACCAAACAATAGAATACCATTGGCCAGAATCGTCAGATGCTGCAAAAAACTGAGTTGTTGGACACCTAGAAGCTGTTGGCCAAAAGGTGTACCTAATGCCAGTGTTTGCAACACGATCAGTGCAGCGAAGGAAATCAACAGCGCCCGATTCTTAAAGATGCCTCGATTGAATGCTGGTGCCAATAACTCACGACAATTGATCAAGTAGACAGCTTGAGCAATCACAATATTTTGCAGTAAGATACTTTGTTGTAATCCTGTCCCATCGAATTGAATGGCCAGCCAATAGGCAGGAATCATGATCAACAAGGACACATAAGCAATTCGGAAGAAACTGTAGCCATTTAAAATCCCCTCTTTGATAAGTCTTGGTGGCCGTCTCATAGCATCTTTGCTTGCTTTTTCAAATCCTAATGCATAAGAAAGTGTGATCGTTGTTACCATATTGACCCAAAGAATTTGAACAGACGTCAACGGCAGCGGTCGGTTGAGCAGCAAGGCAAGAATCACGATCAAGCCTTGGGCAAAAGCAGTTGGCAAGAAGAAGAGGATCGTTTTCTTTAAATTATCATAGATTCTGCGCCCTTCTTTGACCGCATGGGCAATCGTATGGAAATTATCATCCGCAAGAACCATATCGGCGGCTTGTTTTGTCACTTCACTGCCTTTGATTCCCATCGCAATACCGATATCGGCTTTTTTGAGTGCTGGCGCATCGTTGACACCATCACCAGTCATACCGACGATCTCACCATTTTTTTGTAAAGCAGTCACGATTTTAAGCTTATGGGCTGGAGTCGTCCGCGCATAAATATCCACATGATTGACTGCCTTTTGCAGTTCTTCTTCTGACATATGATCGATATCGATCCCTTGCAAGACTTGATCCGTATGTTTCAATCCAATTTGCTTGCCGATCGCTTGCGCGGTGTCAGCGTGATCACCAGTGATCATCTTGACCTGGATACCGGCTTGCAAACACTCTTTGACTGATCGAATAGCACTTTCCTTTGGCGGATCAATGATGCCGGCAAGTCCGGTAAAGGTCAATCCGCTGACTGAGTCATGGGTCAATATATGGTCAACGGATACTTCTTTGTAAGCAAACCCAATCAGGCGTTGGCCTTGGCTTGCCAACTTAGTGCCGCGGTCTAGCCACTTTTGTTTTTCTTGTTCTGAGATATGGGCATGACTGAGCAACACTTCTGGCGCACCTTTGACAAATAACATAGCTTTTTTCTGCTCATCTATTGGGTGCAATGTTGCCATATATTTATAAGCTGAGTTGAAAGGCAATTGGCTGATGGTTGTTTTTAATGGTTGATCAAAAGCTTCAGCATAGTGCAAAATCGCTTTTTCTGTTGGATTCCCCACCAAATCTTTGGCCTTTTGCTGTTGTGTTTGTTTGATGTCTTGGCAATTCGTCATGATGTCGATCACTCGCGCATGATCATCCTGATGCTCGCTGATCACTTCGACAACTGTCATTTGATTTTTTGTCAAGGTACCAGTTTTATCCGAACAAATGACTGTCATTGCCCCTAAAGTTTCAACTGATGGCATCGTCTTGATGATCGCTTGTTGTTCAGACATTTCCTTGACACCCATTGATAAGATCATTGTCAATACCGCAGGCAGTCCTTCTGGAATCATCGCCACGATCAGTGCGATCACCGATGAAAACATTACATTGACTTCAAAGCCATAACGAATTGTTGTAAAGAAAATCAAGAAGAGGACCAATGCGATTATGCATCGAAATAATTGATGGTTCAGTTGTTTCATTTTCTTGATCAAGGGCGTTTCTTGGGTTTCAACGGATTGGATGGCTTGATTGATTTGACCAATTTGCGTATGATCCCCCGTTTCCACGACTATACCTGTTGCTGAACCGCTTTCGACATGCGTACCCGAAAAGGCCATATTGTGCTGATCGCCGATGATCGCCTCACTATCGATCGTATCATGCTTTTTATGGACTGGCTCTGATTCTCCAGTCAAAATCGACTCTTCGATCACCAAGTCGTGTGTCATCATCAATCGTAAATCAGCTGGAACGACATCCCCTGGTCCAAGGACGACTAGATCTCCCGCGACTAGCGAAGCAACTGGCACCTTCTTGCGGCGTCCATGAAGGTAGATGGTGGCTTCCTTCCCCATCAACTGCTTCAATCCATTCAAAGAAGCCTCTGCTTTTCTTTCCTGCCAATATCCGACAAGACCATTGATCACTACGACTGCAAAAATGATGCCACTCTCGGCATAATCACCCGTAATTGCTTTAAGTATGGCAGCAACCATTAGGACGACCATCAATAAATCAGTGAAGTGTTTCATCAATTTTCGCCATTTTGGTATCTGTTGCGTCTCACTGATAACATTCTCTCCTTGCTCAGTTAAGCGCGTCTGACGATCAGTCATCGTCAACCCATTTTGATTCGTTTGCAGCTCTTCTATTATTTCTGGCGTCGTTTTTTTATACCATGTCATAAGATTACCTCCTTGTTTATTTCTCTGACTTGATAAAAGTATACGATAGGAATGAAAAAATATATTGGCGATAATTTCATGAAAGCCTGAAATTATTGTGTTACTTGTTTCATTTCCATGTATTCATATCAGACTTGCGCCTATGCTTGATAAAGGAAAGAGCCTGACTTGACTGATGCAAGCCAGGCTCTTTCCTTTATTCACTTTTTTTCCTATCATACTCATTTTTGACGCCCAAAAATGATTCCGGCAATAGCGCGCGCAGTCAGATAGGTATTGTCTAATGTTCGCTGATGATCCATTGCTTGTTCGAGCGTGATCGGCCCTTGCTGAATACTCAAGACAGCCATTGCGAGACGATCCATTTCGCCAATGTCTGTCTGTCTAGATCCGCATAACGCAATCACTGGGATACCCAAATCATTTGCGATCGTTGCCACGCCAAAGGGAACTTTTCCGTGAGCCGTCTGCTGGTCGATTTTTCCCTCGCCAGTGATGACAAAATCGGCTTGGGTTATTTTCTCTTTGAAGCCAATGATATCTGCAATCGTTTCAAAACCAGCCTGTAGTCGGCCGTCAGCCAATAAAATTGCTCCGCCCATTCCCCCAGCAGCACCTGAACCATTTTTGAGCAACAGCTTCTTTCTTGCCTGTGGCAACTGATTCATCAAGTCCACTGCTCGTTGATCCAATTGTTGGATCGTTTCAGCTGACGCTCCTTTTTGTGGACCAAAAATGTGGGCAAATCCATTTTCGCCAGTATAAGGATTTGTTACATCCGCTAAACCAATCATGTCGATTTCAGATAGTCGAGGATCGAGTGTTGTAAGATCGACAGTATCTACCCAAAGCAAGGGGTTTCCTCGCTTTGGCTGATTTGGTTGCAGTGTTGCTCCGATTGCTTGCAGAAAACCTAAACCTCCATCAGATGTTGCCGTTCCACCCAATGTCAGATAGATTTTTTGTACATTTCTCTTCAATGCTGCCAGAACCATTATTCCTAAACCAAATGACGAAGCATTCAACGTGGTGTCATCCGTTTGTTCAACGAGATCCATGCCTATGACAGTTGCTGATTCAATAACAGCTATGTTCCGTCCTTTGAACATGGTCAGCAAAAAATGAGCAGTGATCACTTTACCTAAAGGATCTTGGGTGCTGACTTCGATGTATTCTCCACCTAAACTGGCATGGATAGCAGCCATTGTTCCCTCACCGCCATCGGCGATTGGCAGATTGATTTTATCAGCGTAATCAGGAAAACCCTTCAACACTGCATCGTTTAGTTCTTCTGAAGTTGCACTTCCCTTAAAAGAATCAATTGCTGCCACTATTTTCATCGTTATCCTCATTCCTTTCAAATCAATGCGCAAGATGCGAATCAATCATAAGTTAAACCCGCAAATGTTAGCCCACTCTCCATTGAATAAGCTACCTCTGCAGGATACCATTTAAGTATATCAAACAAAATCAATAAAAGTGTGTTGCTAGATACGACAATACAAATCATCACAACTTTGGTACTTCGCATCTTTTTCTTGATTGGCGCCAATATTGTGCTAAAAAATGCCTCTTAACCAAAAAGACATTGCACTGTCAATCAACAGGCAATGTCTTTTTGGGAATGATCTTGTCCACCTTTTGCACGCGTTTTGCTTGGCGTTTCTGTTCAATCCTCAGTAAATAGCGCATGAAGAAAGCAATCAAGTAGATCGATAACGCAGAGATCAGCGCTTCTTGCCAAGAGAAAATCCAAATATTCAACAAAACGATAATTGCATTCGTCAACAATACCCCATTGGCTTTGCGGATACCGTAATATTTTTCCAGAATCAATGGTGGAATCGTGACTCCACCATTTGAGGCACCGACACGATAGAGAGAATAGATACCTAGACTAAAAAAGAAACTGCCTAGAACTAATGATGCACCATAAAGTCGGATCGGCATCCATTCGGGCAAAAGCGCCAGCATCACTGGAAAGCTTAGACTGCCAACCAATGTATTGACAAAAACGGACCTTTCTAATAGAAAATAAGTCATTGTCAGCATGATCAAATTGATGGACCAAACCGTTGCATGGCGGTTGATTTCCCAACCTGTTTCAATCAAATAACCGATCGACCCGACACCTGCAGAAGCGATACTATGAGGCAATAAGAAAAAGTTTAACGCAATACAGATCCAGAGAACGCCTAGTAAAATAGCCAACTGTTTTTTTATATGTATCATATTCAAATGGTTCTCCTTTTCGCAAAATAGTTCCTAACACAGATTTTCTTCTCATCATTTTAGCAAAAAGCCATACAAAAAAAGAATCAAATTTTTCATACTTCGTTGAAAAATTTGATTCTTGACTATTTACGCACCACAATTATCCTATTCGGTCTAATGTTTTTGCGATAAATCTTTGACCAATCACTGCGATTACTTCATCTTTGTTTCTTTGGCAATTTTCAGGATAATCAATCGGATTGATCTCTAATGTCGATTCTTGCAACAGCTGATAAGACATATCAATATTTCTATTATTGATTCGTGGATTGATGTACAGATTGTTGTCTTGCTGATCATGGATAACCAAAAATCGCTGCAGCGCAGGAGTGATCGTAATCAGATGTTGCTTATCCAGCAATGCCATCGCATCGATGACCCGCAAAGTTGCCCGAGGATCCTGAATATCTAATAACAACACAACACTGCATCCTTGCAATCTTCGTACCAATAGTCCTAAATCAGCTAATGCATCTTGTGCCACCTCTATCTTTTCGTTGTGCATTTCCCATCTTTTTCTTAGACTCTCATCAGGAGAAATCACCTGAGATAATAACTCCCAGTATTTTTTGCACATAGCACAACCCAATACTGTGTCAGCGCCTAAAACAGCGATTTTGCTCATTTCATTCCTTTCCTTGTCACGTTGCGCGCCTTTGCAATGACTATGTCTACTTAAGGTTAAATCACCCTATTTTTTGACTGACTGTCTTTGTCGCAACCGTTCTTCTGTAGGCAAGATGTGTTCATCATAATGATCTAATTTATATTCAAGGCGCTCGACTGCTTCGGTCATATCATTGATTTTTTCTCTTAATACTGCGATTTGCTCAGCCAATAATTGTTTTCTTTCAGGAACGGTATGTCGCCCTTCGCTAAATAACGCCAAGTAGTGGGTCAATCCTTCGATCGATAGCCCAGCATTACGCATTTGGCGGGTAAATTTGATCCATTTCAAGTCTTCCTCATCGAATTCCCGCACGCCGTTTTTGTTGCGTTTTACGGGTGGGATCAGTGCTATTTTTTCATAATAACGAATTGTGTCCGCAGATACGCCACTGATTTCACTGATTTTTTTGATGTTCATCTTTTCACTCTCCAGACCGCAAATGTTCTCAAAAATTTGCCTGTGGTTTTCCTTGATTATACCGCACCTACGACTGCATGGGGAAGATAAGGCGCTTCTAAATAAGCAATCTCATCGGTTGAAAGGATCAACTCTAATGCTGGTAGTGCATCTAGTAAATGGCTTTCTTTGGTTGCACCGATGATAGGTGCGGCCACTTGTTCTTTTTGCAAGAGCCAAGCCAATGCAACTTGTGCTCTTTTGACGTGATGCTTATCCGCAACTTCTGCGACTCGACGCACGATTTCTTGGTCTTGTTCTTTGGTTTGATCATATTTGCTTTGGGCTGTTTTGTCCGTCAAGAAGCGTTTGGTTTCTGCGTCCCAATCACGTGTCAAACGGCCTGCTGCCAATGGGCTGTATGGGGTGACCGCAATTTTTTGATCAGCGCAAAGGGGCATCATTTCTCTTTCTTCTTCACGGTACAATAGATTCAGATGATTTTGCATCGATACAAACTTCGTCCAGCCGTGCTTGTCAGCGACCGCTTGCGCTTTGGCAAATTGCCACGCATACATTGCTGAGGCACCGATATAGCGGACTTTGCCAGACTTAACCAAATCGTGTAAAGCCTCCATTGTTTCTTCGATCGGTGTCTGATAATCCCAGCGATGGATGATATATAAATCAATATAGTCCATTTGCAACCGCTGTAAACTTTGCTCAACTTCATAGAATATTGCTTTTCTAGATAAGCCGCCACTATTAGGGGCTTGTTTCATTTTAGAAAATAGTTTGGTCGCCACCACGATTTCATCCCGCGGCGCAAAATCATTCAATGCTTTGCCGACGATTTTTTCACTCGCACCATAAGAATAGATATTTGCAGTATCAAAAAAATTGATTCCTAAATCAAGTGCCTTTTTGATGACTGTGCGACTCTCTTCTTCTTCTAGTACCCATTCATGAAAACCGCTATTCGGGTCGCCAAACCCCATTGTTCCTAAACACAAACGTGATACATCCAATCCTGTATTGCCTAATTTGATATAATCCATTGCTACGACCTCCTTTAGTGTTAACTTCAGCATACAGCTTGGAGTGGACTCCAAGTCAAGAGAAAACGCACTCTTTTTTCTATTTATTTCGTTTTATTTGGTATACTTGATGCAACGCAAAAACCAATGTTTATCTTTTAGGAGGTATCCTGATGTTCTGCCCTTTTTGTAACAACCAAACATCTTTGATTGAATCTGACACATTCTTTGTCATCTATGATCGTTTCCCTGTTTCTAAGGGTCACGTACTGCTGATACCAAAGGCACATCGTAAAGACTACTTTGCACTGACAGCAAAAGAAAAAGACGCCCTCAACAGATTGCTTGATGAAGCAAAATCCATGCTGGATATACTTTATCAGCCCACTGGCTACAATATTGGGTTCAACTGTGGCGCGTCTGCCGGGCAAACGATTTTTCATTGTCACTGCCATTTGATTCCTCGATACGATGGGGATATCGAAAACCCGCGAGGCGGTGTTCGTGGTGTTATTCCTCAGAAAAGAATATATCCTTAAACCTTTATATGTATTAAATTAGAAACGAAACATCAAAAGAATTTCCGTTGCAAAACAAGTTGAAAGGTGACTGATATGAACCCACTAAAATACCCGTTACATGTTGCTGTTCCCACTGCATTTGACGAGAATGAAACACTAGATTGCCAAAAAACGATTGCCCATATGCTGCATTTGCAAAAACAAGGTATTCGTTCTTTTTTGGTTTGCGGATCGACAGGCGAGCAGCACAGTCTGTCTTTATCTGAAAAAATCTGTTTGGTCGATGCGCTTGCCGCTGAAACAAGATTTTCAAAAGATGCAGAACTACTCTTTGGTGTAGCCGCCATTCGCTATCAAGAGGCGCAGCTATTGGCAATGCATATCGCACAAACATCAACCATTGCTAGCATTGTCCTTGGATTTCCGCCTTATATTTGTCCAACTCAGTCCGAAGCAATCGCCTATGCCAAAGGGTTGATTCTAGCCGTTAAGAAACCTGTCATTCTATATAATAACCCGCGACGCACTGGATTTGATTTGAGCGAAGAAAGCCTTTATATTTTGGCACAAAATTCACACGTCGTTGGTTTGAAGGAAGCTGGAGATTTCAAGCGCATCCCCGCAATCAAACCCAATCTCTCTGATGATTTTCGCATGTATGCTGGTGGGGAACAAGATTTGATCAAAAAAGTGCAACTCGGCTTTGATGGTCTGTCTTCCATGGCGGGCAATCTCTATCCACAAGAAATGATCGATTGTTGGCAAGAACTTTCGTCGACTAAGAACCTCGATACCGAGACACCCGCCTGGATACGTCTCATGGCTGCAGCTGCTGGGGACCCATCCCAAACTGTCAGTTATTTACCGTGGCTGAAAGCACAGTTAGCTACGCAACAAGCCAATTTTGGACACTGTCGCAAGCCGTTAGGCATGACATCCCTCAAAGGAGCCAATCAATAATGGACCCCGCGTTAAAATTTTATATCGAACAGACGATCATCCCAATTTACCTGCAGTTTGATCCGAGCCATTCTCCAGAACATGTACACCAAGTGATCCAAAACAGTTTTGAGATTGCGGATGGTTTAAATGTCAACTTGGATATGGTCTATACAGTCGCGGCTTATCACGATATCGGTATGCTTTACGGTAGAAAGAACCATGAAACCACGTCGAGATCGATTGTTCTCTGCGATCTTGCTTTATCCCAGTTTTTCTCTAGGTCTCAGATACTGGTGATCGGCGACGCGGTGGAAGATCATCGCGCCTCACTGACAACTGAACCGCGATCTATTTACGGAAAAATCATTGCGGAAGCAGACCGTGATTTAGATTTCCAGCGCATTTTGACCCGTACCCTGACCTATGCAATCACTGTAAAAGGAATCAATGGTTTTGATGAACTGTTGCAAGAAGCCTATACGTATATCGCCAACAAATATGTGACGAACCGATGTTTTCAACTTTGGCTGACCTATCCAAAAAACAGCCAAGGTTTAGCTGAGATCACTCAGCAAATTCATGATCCATATACCTTTGAGGAAAGTTTCACCCTCATCTATCAAAAACTCAAACAAGAGGGCCTTTAAACTTGTCAAATGACGCACAAGTTTAAAGGCCCTTGATAAAATTTGTTTTATTCTTGATCACTGTTTTCAATTTTATGGATCAATCGTTTCATTTTTTCAATCTCTTCTTTTTGGGTCTGAATGATATCTTCTGCCAATTCTTTGACTTCTGGATCTTCGATGTCCGCATTCGTGCTTGTCAAAATTGCAATCGAATGATGCGGGATCATCGCTTTCATCCATTTGACATCATCCACTGCTGTTTGGCTTCTGACCATATACAATGAACCGAAGAAAACCAAAATACTTACAACCAAAATGCCGATGTTCCATTTTTTATTTTCATACATTTTCCACATAAAAAGCAACATGATTATGGCCATTACCGCCCCCATCATTAATGCCATAAACAATCTTGTTTGACTATAAAAAATATGCGATACCTGAAAAACATTCAAATACATCATGCCAAACATCACCACTGTTGAAACAAGGATCATCAACCCAAACTTTAAATAACTTTTCATCCACTCCGTCTCCTTTTCCTTATTTGGTCATCTTTCACTCTACCAATTAGTGTAGCAACTTTCCTAGAAAAAGACGAATAAAAGACAACAACCAGTCTGCAGACTAGCTGTTTGATCGTGCTGGTCAATAACCTGCTTTCATCGCTTCGATACCGTAAAAAATGGACATTTAATGAGTGACATATTTAACTTCAAGCTGATTTCTCATTTATTCAAGCAATTCATTTCTCATAGACAGCCCAACATGATACATTGATTTTATCACTTGATAAAACCATTGGAGGAATGTTTATGTTTTTGGCAATCAATGAAATACGCCATTCAAAATTGCGTTATGCCCTAGTAACAGGAGTCATGTTTTTAATTGCATATCTCGTCTTTTTTTTAACAGGTTTGGCTTATGGGCTAGCCCAGGATAATCGGACAGCGGTCGATAAATGGGATGCTTCTCAAATCATTTTAACGGACGAAGCCAATGATAATCTGAATATGTCCATGATCCCCAGAAGTACCTTTGATGAGATCGATGCCGATGAAAAAGCACTGTTGGCCCAAACAGCTGGTGTCGTGACCAAAGAAGATAGTCAAGAAAAAATCAATGTTAGCTTCTTCGGTATCGATCCAGACCAATTTCTGACCCCAAATATCACTGAGGGGAATCTTTTCTCATCTGATGATGAAGCAGTCGCTGATAGCAGTGTTGCTGATGAATATGGCATTTCTATAGGGGATACTGTTAAATTGGCCGGTAATGATAAAGAACTGACGATCGTCGGATTTACTGACAATGCCCGTTTCAACGTAGCGCCCGTATTGTATACATCGATCGGTGCCTATCAAGAAATTCGCTTCGAAACGCCAGACGATAGTGATCAAGCTAGAATCAATGCCATCGTCGTACGTGGAGATGTCAAAGATCTGCCAGATGATTTGGTTACCACATCTATCAGCGATTTTATCAATGAACTGCCTGGATATAGTGCCCAAGTACTGACCTTTGGCTTTATGATTGGTTTCTTGATCGTGATTGCTGCGATTGTGATTGGTATTTTCATCTATGTTTTAACGATGCAAAAAGCTGATATCTTTGGGGTGATGAAAGCCCAAGGGATTTCTAGCCGTTATATTTCATACTCGGTGATTGCGCAAACGTTCCTATTGGCGGCTTTTGGTGTCCTTGCTGGCGTCGCGATCACATTTGGTACCGCGCTGATTCTACCAGCATCCGTACCTTTTCAAATCAACTGGCTGTTTTATGTCGTCTTAAGCATTCTCATGATCGTGATCGCGCTGATTGGTGCCTTCTTCTCAGTCCGTACCATTGTCAAAATCGATCCTTTAAAAGCCATTGGATAGGAGGAAAAACATGTCTGCAATTGAATTCAAACAAGTCGAAAAATCATTCAAAGATGGTGATACAACCATCGAAGCTTTGAAAGAAACCAACTTTTCCGTTGAAAAAGGAGAATTTGTCGCTATTATTGGCCCTTCTGGTTCGGGAAAAAGTACTTTTTTAACCATCGCTGGCGGATTGCAAGCACCATCAAAAGGTCAGGTAATGATCAATAATGATTCTTTTAGTGAACAAAAAGAAAAAGAACGGGCGCGGACCCGTTTTAAGGAAATTGGTTTTATTTTGCAAGCCTCGAACCTTGTGCCTTTCCTTACGGTCAAAAAACAATTACAATTAGTCGACAAGGTGAGCAAAGATCCCCATAGAGAAAGTGGTGAAGCTTTATTTGAGCAGTTGGGCATCGCCGACTTAGTCAATAAATACCCGGAAGAATTATCTGGTGGCGAGCGTCAACGGGTTGCGATTGCGCGTGCGCTTTATCATGATCCTACAATTATTTTGGCTGACGAACCCACCGCTAGTCTAGATTCAAAGAAGGCCATTGAAGTGGTTGAAATTTTAGCAAAAGAAACCAAAGAAAAAGATAAAGCCACCATCATGGTTACACATGATACACGGTTAACAGATTATTGCGACCGCGTATTGGTCATGGAAGATGGCGTGCTCACTGAACAAGAACATCAAAAAAAAGCTGTTGATTCTAAGAATCACTAAAAGGAGTTCCAATGAAAAAGATCATTGTTGTCGGTGCAGGTGTCGCCAGTTTATCTGCCGCTGTCCGTTTGCAAAAATTAGGTTATCAAGTCACCCTCTATGAAAAAGAAAGTCAACCTGGAGGCAAAATGAATCAAATCAAAGCGCAAGGTTTTACTTTTGATGTTGGTCCTACCATCGTGATGATGCCCGAAATCTATCGTGAAGTGTTTACGTTTGCTGGGGTAGATCCTGATGACTATATTCCGATGGAAAAAGTTGATCCCATGTTAGACTTGCACTTTTCTGAACAAGAATCACTCACTTTCTCTAATGATTTAGTAGAATTGACAAAATCATTAGAAGCAATTTCAGAAGAAGATGCCCAAGGTTATTTTGCTTTCTTGGCAGATATCTATAAACGCTATGTCATTGCCAAAGAGATGTTTATCACCAAATCTTTTCGGACATGGCGCGATTTTTACAATCCCAAATCTCTATGGGCTGGTTTAAAACTAAAAACTTTTAGCGATGCCTACTCATCGATTTCAAAGTTCGTCAAAGATGATCGTTTGCGCAAGTCTCTAGCATTCCAAACCTTATATATTGGCGTCTCCCCCTACCAGGGACCTTCATTGTACACGATCATTCCAATGATCGAATTGATGTATGGTGTCTACTTTATCAAGGGTGGGATGTATTCTTTGGCAGAAGGATTGGCACGTTTATTTGAAGAATTAGGTGGTACGATCCATTACAATAGTCCGGTCGAAGAATTGGTTATCCAAAATAACCGTGCGCAAGGGATTCGTCTGCAGGATACATTCATTGAAGCTGATGCTGTCGTTTGCGGTGCTGATTTTCCATATGCGATGACCGCATTGATTCCTGATGAGAAGAAACGTGGGAAATATACAGATAAAAAAATCTCTTCAATGGATTATTCATGTTCTTGTTTCCTCTTGTATCTTGGATTGGACAAAACCTATGATCAAACAGCACTGCATAATATTTATTTCGCCGATGATTTCAAGAAAAATGTCGATGATCTCTTTGAAGCTGGTCAATTACCGCAAGATCCTTCCTTTTATATGTACCGGCCAAGTTTGATGGATCCTTCTTTAGCGCCTGAAGGCCAAGAAGGATTGTATATTTTGGTTCCAGTTCCTGAACTATCGAAATTCGATGATTGGTCTGAGACAGTCATTCAAGCGTATCGCCAGCAGATAATCAACTTGATCAAAACCAAGACCCCCTACCATGACATCGAAGCGCACATCGTCTTTGAAGAAATCTATACACCGGAAATGTTTAAAGGTCGGTTCAATGCCTTTAACGGTGCAACCTTTGGCCTGAAGCCCACACTTGCACAAAGCAATTATTACCGACCACATAATAAATTTGATTATGCGGAAGGATTATACTTTTGCGGTAGCAGTACCCATCCCGGCGCGGGTGTACCGATCGTCATGCAAAGTGCCAAACTAGCTGTAGAGGAGCTGTTAAAGGATGACCATTAAACCGATCATCGATTTTGATGCTTACAGTCAAGAATTTGCTTACTGCGAATCTATCATCAAAAAACACTCAAAAAATTTCCACACCGCATTTTCACAATTACCTAAAGATAAAGCCCGCGCTGTATATGCCGTCTATGCCTTTTGTCGTCGTGCGGATGATGCCGTGGATGAGTATCAAGATGCGCAATTATTGGCACAAATGTCAACAGAACTGCAAGCATTGAAAGATGCCGCATCTGACCAAGCGCGCTTGGCACTCTACCAAAAGAAAACTGACCCTGATCAAGCGATTTGGCGTGCGCTTGCTGTCACTTTCATCAAATTTGATTTAGATTATCAGCCTTTCTTTGACTTATTGACCGGTCAAGAACAAGATTTGTCATTTGAACAACCCGTCTCAGAATTAGATTTATCCAACTATAGCTATTATGTGGCAGGTAGTGTTGGCTTGATGTTGCTTCCTATTTTATCCAGTCATGCCAAAGAAATTCAAGAACCAGCAAAAAAATTGGGAGAAGCGATGCAACGAACCAATATCTTACGTGATATAGGCGAAGATCTTCGTATGCATCGAATCTATCTGCCAAAAGAAACATTGGCAAAATTCAATCTGACCGAAAAAGAGTTGTTTTTGGGAAATCAACTTGATTCTTTCATTGATATGTGGGAATATGAAGCGATGATTGCCGAATCTCTCTATGAAGCATCCTTCGAAATGATTCCTTTGATCGATCAAGATTGTCAGGAGTCTTTGTTATCTGCAGCCTTGATCTACAAAGAAATATTGGCGGTGATTCGTAAACAGCAGTATCAAGTCATTCATCAAAAGCAAGCTGTATCCAAACAACGCAAATTACAGTTATTGTTTACAGCAAAAAAAATGCTGCGCCAAATCGATCTGGAGGTCAATTGATGTACGAACAAATTTTAAAAGTCGCTGAATCATTATTTATGCAACAAGGATATCATGGTACATCTACAAGACAAATCGCTGATGCTTTAGGTATCAAGCAACCGAATATCTATTATCATTTCAAAGGCAAAGAAGCCATCTACTTTGAAGTCATGGTTAATTTATCTGACGAAGTTTCCGTCAATCTTTGGCGCATCGCAGAAGATCCAGATATGACATTGGCACAAAAACTCTATGAAATGTTTGCTTTCTTGAAAAGAAGACATCCGGTCAATTTTTATATGATGATGAATGATATTCAGCATTCTGTGTCTGAAGAAACTGCATTCAAACTCTATCAACTTTGGAAAGAAAACTATCAAAAACCGATTGTTTCATTGTTTCAATCCAGAGACACCAAGATTCGAAGTGGTGTCAGTCCGGAATTTGCTACAAGCCAATTATTCATATTATTGGCAGCACATTTGGATGTCAATCAAGGGCATGATCAAATGGATGCCGCAATTGATTTATTCTTGCACGGATTGATCAACGACCATTCAGACATTTGACTATATCGGGTAAAAAAACTAGACGTCTCAGGCAATTTGCGTTAAAATCTGCCCATACATATAATGAGAGGAAATCCTGCTATGTCTAAAAACCGTGTTGAAGCCTTTACTGATGCTGTCATTGCGATCGTAATGACATTGTTGGTGCTAGAACTACATCAACCCGATGGCGATACATTTACCGCCTTTCTTGGTGTAGAGCATCAATTTATTATTTATTTGATTAGTTTCATTATGTTAGCCATCTATTGGAACAACCACCACCATTTGTTTCAGATCGTACAAAAAATCAATGGCTGGACCCTGTGGGCAAATCATTTATTGATCTTATCTTTAACTTTATTTCCATTTGTCACTTCTTGGGTCAGCGACTATCCAACTTCACTGGCACCACAAATGCTCTATGGCGCAGTGATATTGTTGACCGATTTCAGCTATTTTTTGTTGGGCCGCGCTTTAATAAACGCAAATCCAAATAATAGTAGCATGCAACAATTATTCCGTGGCTACCGCAAGTTATACTTCACTTTGTTCATTAACTGCTTGGCCTTGCTTCTTGGTTGGTTGATCGAACCTCTTTTGATCATAATCATGGATAGTCTCGTGCTGATCCTTTGGGTGGTGCCGGAGAAAAAAGTTGAATCTTATATCGAATAAAAAAAATACAGCGAAGCACTGTTTCAACTAACAGTATGCTTCGCTGTATTTTTTATCGAATCAAATCAGTTCCCGGCGCTTGCATGACTTGCTCTACTTGCTCTATCGTCGTCAAGCAGACATCCCCTAGCATCGTATGGGCTAAGACAGCATTGGTGATGGCAAAATCCGCACTTTTTTTGATCGACCAATCATTTGAATAACCATATAAGATACCCGCCGCATAGGCATCGCCGGCACCAATCCTATCAAGAACTTGCAACAATTGTGCCTTTGTTTCGTATGTCCCTTCTTGGGTGATGATTCTGCCACTGATGAATTGCTGATCAGCAACTGCCAATCTTTTTGTGCCGCAGAACCACTTGATATGATACTCTTTCATAAAAGATTGAATCAGCTGCTCATCTGTTTCGCCAGAAAAAGCTTTGCGATAATCTAGCAATTCAGCCAAATCTCTGGTCGAACCAAAGACTATATCACAGTATGGTAAAATTGTTTCATAACGCGCTTTTAACATTGCGCGATTTTTAGCATCATTCAAACTGGGACGGAAATTAAAATCGAAGCAGACCTCGACTTCCTGTTGCTTTGCGGCTTTGGCTACTGCCAAAGCTGTTTGCCAAGTAGCTTCCGTTAGACTCAATGAAATACCGCAAATATGCACCAAATCGATTTGTGCCAAATACGTATCAATCTCGTACGTCTCTGGACCGGAAACCCCGAAAGAACTATTGTGGCGATTTTGATACGTCACATACGTTGGTCTAGCACCATAACCCACTTCAGCAAAATAGCTCCCGATATGATTATGGCGTTTACCGACGAATGTTGTTTGAATACCATATGTTTGCAAGTTGGCTTTTGCTGTGTCGCCTAATCGATTGTCTGGAACTTGAGTCAACATTTTGGTTTCTAGACCAAAGTGCGCCAAATTCCCTAGTAAATTGACCCCGGTCCCGGTAAAATCCATGCGCAATGAATGGGTTTGTTCCAAAGTCCGATACTCTGGAGGGGTCAAACGCATCATTACTTCACCATAGGCACCGATTCGCATGTTTACCCCTCCATTTGTCCATCTGCTGCTAAAATATTTTTGGTCATTGCCAATAATGTTTGAACATCTTCTGGTCTTGTGTCCCCAGTTTCTGCGTCAATGATCGAACTATAAATATGTGGAATTATTTTTTTTACACCAGCATCTACTGCAATTTTTAAAATTTCTTCATAGTTGTCTAGATCGATACCACCGGTGGGTTCTAAATAGAAATCATAAGATGCACATGCTTTTGCCACTGCTTCGAATTCTTCTTTATGCGCTAACCCTTTCATTGGGAAATATTTCACTGAACTTGCGCCCATGTCTTTGAGTAAAGCAATTGCCGTTTCAATTGGTACGTCTGCAGCTGGTTGTTGACTGCTTAACGGTCCAGTTGCAATATTGACATAACCAACTCTGCCTGTTGGAGAAACTAAAGCATTGATGATTGTCTCTGATTGTCCTAACAATGCTCTTGAAGCAGCTGCACCAGTAAAGACTTGGTTTACATGTTGCGGTTGCAACTTAGCTGAGATACGGGTCACCATGGTACTTTGATTTGGATCACCCGCACCTAGGCCCACAGAAAGTGCATTGTTTGTCGCTGCTTGGTAGCGTTTCATATCTTCAATAGCAGCTTCATCTGATGGATAGTTTTTTGATAGCACACCTAAAACAACGTGACCTTCTGCTGCTTCATAGCAATCTTGTGCATTTTCAACTGAATTTGCCAAGACATTCAAGCAAACCCGTTCATTTAAATAATTGGGTGTTTTGTTCATTTTTTTGCTTCTCCTATCATGATTTGTTGCAATCGCTCAATGATTGCCTGCATTTCTTCAGTATTGACCGCCCGAATATCAAATTCAATAATCCCATTATTGGCTTGGTACTCTCTCGTATAGATCGCCGGATCATAGGCCTTTAAGGCTTTGATCACTTCGATTGCCGAACCGTTATTTACCTTGACGCTGCCGCGATAAATATCTCGACCCGCACCATCTTGTACAATCGATGCTTGCAATCCCGAAATTTGATTGATGGAATTGATGAAGGGAGAGAGCCTTTGCTTCATTGATGCCCCTGACTCAGTACCTTCTATTAAGTAAGCGGCGACCGCTTCAGTAAATCCAAGCATATTGTCTTTACCAATTTTCATCGAACGGCCGATTCCTTTTGACTGCAGCCGTACCCATTCGATATATCGCGCTTTTCCGATCACTAAGCCCGCACTTGGCCCTGAAAGTGCTTTGGCGCCAGAATAAATCACCAAATCAGCACCGGCTTCGATATACGCAAACAAATCTTCTTCTGCAGCGGCATCTACGATCAATGGCAAATGATGCGCCTGGGCTACTTCAGCTGCTTGTGCAACAGTCAGCATACTTTTTTGAACAGTATGATGACTCTTGATATATAAAATAGCGGCTGTGTTCGGCGTAATCATCTGTTCTATATGATCGGCCGTACACATATTTGCATAACCGGCTTCCACTACTTCGCCACCACCTTGCGCTACCATCAGTTCCACAGGTGTTCCGTAGTCAACATTATGTCCTTTGGGTATGATGATTTCACGATTGGTGATTTTTGGGCTATAAGGGTGATACAGGTGATAGCTATTGCCTTTACCTATTACCGCAGCTACAGATTGGGCAATGCCTGCTGAAGCAGAAGACACGATCTGCGCATCTTCTACTTTCAATAAGCTTGCTAAGTAGGCCCCTGTTTTAACAGCTAAATCCGCCATCTCGAAGAAATGTTCTCCACCATATCGTTGTGCCTCCAATACCCCTTGACTCACTTTTGAAACACCTAGTATCGTCATTTTACCTGAGGCATTGATCACCTTTTTTAAGCCTAGATCGTCAATATTCAGTCTCAAAAATCTCGCCTCCAATCACAGCTTTCGTTGGAATGATCTGAATCGATGTTGTTCTAGTATTGCCATTTGAATCAGTTAGGACTTTGTCAGCTTCTTTGAAAGAAAAAACCGTCAAATCTGCGTCATACCCCACAGCAATTTTGCCTTTTTTATTTAGCTTAAATTGTAATGCCGGAGCAACCGTCACTTTGTCAATGATCTCTTTCCAATCATACCCTACGACAGCTAGTTTTTCCATTGTTGTCGCTAAGTCGTAAACTGGCCCATTGGTACGATTGCGAATATAAATATCTGTGCTGATCGATGCGGCTTTGATATTTTCGCTTAGGGCTCTTTCAGCTACATCAAAATTAAAACTGTCTGTGCCGTGACCAATATCAAAAGCAATACCTTTTTCATAAGCATCAAAGACAAATGATTTGATTGATTGCGTACCTCTGTCTAAAATACCATTTTCCTTTCCGTTGAAGCAATGAGTCAAGACATCTCCTCTTTCCATGTGATTCAAAATTGCGTCAAGTGTGGGCGGTGCAGAACCGATATGGACCATCAAAGGCAAACCTTGATTGGCTTTCTGGATTTCCTTCGCAAGCTCCAGCGGTGTAATACCATTATCACCTATAACTGTTTTACTCATTCTGGCTTTCAGACCAACGATAAAGTTAGGAAACTTTTCTACGATATCAGATACAAGATTCGCTTTGATTTTCGATAAATCAGCAAGTTCGTCTTGTTCAACGATGCCCCATTTTGAGATATTCACTAATGCAAAGACATTTGTCTTGGCTTCTTGTGCCAAATCGTAGAAACGATGGATATTTTCTGCTCCAGTGGTTCCCGCATCAATGACAGTAGTCACACCCTGTTTATAGCCCACTTCATCTGGATAATCATAGTATAGTGTCATTTCTTCGAAGCAATGGACATGGTCATCGATCCAACCAGCTGAAATAAATTCGTTTTCTTGCAAGCGATATTCATGAACAGCAGAAGCGTTGATTACCGGTGCTACTTGCAGGATTTTGCCATCTTTGATGCCAATATCCATTTTTTGGTGATCAATCGTCTTTCCTTGACGAATAATCAAATCAAACATCTATTTTCATCCCTTTCTTTCAGTAAACCTAAATTTAGACCATGGATGAATAAAATCTAATAACAATCGATCTGTCTCAGCAATTTGTCCCACTTTATTCTTTCGGTCATCCGTATGGGGTTCTAAGACAACTTGCAGCTCGTTTTTGTATTTGCCAAAACCATCGTTCCCAATGACTACATCTCCTCTTTGGAATGTTTCTAGATGATCATGGGCAGGATTGGCTTCATTTTTGTATTTTTTACGTACTTCAGTAGAACGGATCATTCGAGAAGTAATATCGCCACGGCGATAGTGTTGTTCGGATAAGACGATTTTCCGCTCAACATCAGAAGCAGCTGCTTCAAAATCAATGGTAAATGTTGTCTGATAGCGATCGACATTGCCCATTGCTGCCAACTCATCTTCGGTTGCATAGGCATTTCCAATAATCACATCATCGATGACACCCGTAGCAAATAAGTGTTTGGCGGCTGCGTCAACTGGCAGATGACGATGCATTTCTAATGTGGGCAATCCGTCATTGATATCCCACGGACCAATCTGACCGCTAGCAGTCACAAACGCGGCAGTACGAATACCATTTTCTTTAAAACGACGACTGCATTGTAAAAAGAAATCATACGGTAATCCCGTACCTTCTTGCGGGTAGAAATTATGACAGCCGTATAAAAAAGGGACGTTGGCTTGATAAGTCAAAATATTATCTAAATAAGCGACATCGTTACTCATATTCAACTCAATGGCTAACCCAAATGGATTGTAAGTCAACATAGCTTCTTTATTGCCATCAAACCCAAGATCTAGACGAATGCCGTCTGCCCCAAGTTCATGAAAGAAGGTCAAGTCGTCATAGGAGATTTGAAGTTCTTCAAAAATACTTGGCGCAACATCTAAAATCGTTTCATACCCTAAGGATTTCCCATATTCGATCAATCCTTTAAATTTTTCCTGCACTTTTTCTTTGCCTTCAGTTACTTCTAACATACTCATAAAAATACGGCTAAAGCCATAGCGTTGTGCTAACGCTAAGTAGGCCTTGTCCTCGTCAAGATCGCTATGGTCTGGATAGACGGAAATACCTAGTTGTCGTTTCAAAATTTATTCAACCTCAATTCTTCATAGAAAGTCATAAATCGTGTAAACAAGAGCGAACTGCAAACTATCGTTGTCGTGCAGATCAAAAATGATGCAAAAGGAAACCCTCGACTCAAGAAAATCGCTGCCGCAATCAAGCCAATAACCAGCAAAATGATTTTCCAAAATGAAAGATGTTGTATTTTTTTGGCAAATGATGATTTGGCTGACCATATTTGGCAACCAAAAAATAATACCATGGCATAGATGACCATATATGCACCTCTTTCTTCTATCAAAGTTTCGTCTTTATGCTTCAGTCGTTTCTTCAGCTAATTCCCGTTCAATTTGTTGTTTTTCAAAAACTTTAAAGAATGGATAATAAATAGCTAATGTAATCAAGAAATTCACAATGACTAAGACACCTGCTGCAATACTCCAGTTGGTACTCATCCACGCAGCTATCGGGGCGGGAATCGCAAACCCTAAACGAGCCGCCATCATTGGTACAATACCAGTTGTGGTTGCAAAGTAAGAAATCGTTGTCGTAATCAGTGGTGCGACTAGAAATGGAATCCCCAAAATAGGGTTCATCACGATTGGCGCCCCAAAAATCACGGGTTCATTGATATTGAACAAACCTGGCAGTAAGGATAGTCGACCCAACTGTTTCAAATATTTTGATTTTGAGAATACAAATAATACCACCAATGCAAGGGTTGTCCCCGCACCACCGATCCAAACAAACCATTGCAGGAATTGTTCAGTAAAAATGTTTGGCAAGTCATGGGCATTTCCGGATAATTGGAAAGCATCCATATTTTCCGCAATTGAAATATCCCAAAATGGACGAATCACTGGTCCCATGATAGCTGGACCATGGATTCCTAATACCCAGAAGAAACAAATCAAGAACACTGTCAATAAACCACCGAACAAACTATTGCCGGCTAAAATATCTTTCAACGGCATCAACATGTTGCTTAAAAATGCATTGATATCAAAACCAATAATATGTCGGATCACCCAAAACAAGACCAAAATGGCACCGCCAGGAATCAACGCCATAAATGAGTTTGTTACCTCAGGCGGTACACCATCTGGCATTTTGATCGTAATATTTTTGACAATAAAGAAGCGGTATATTTCTACTGAGAGAATCGCTGTCACGATCGCACCAAATAAAGAACCCGAGCCTAGATTCGCAACATTGATATATCTGCCCGAATCAATGATCCCTTCAACTGAATCAAAGATACGAATTGGCGGGGCAGCGGTTACAAGAAATGACATAGTTGCCAAAATCCCTGCTGTTAAGGAATCTAATTGATAACTTTTTGCCAATGATGAAGCAATACCAAACGTAGCATATAGTGCCAATAATCCAACAGTATAACGAAATGGAATATCCAGTACTTCACGATAAGGTTCAATCAATGCTGCGACTGATTCAATTGGAAAATTCAACAGTATCGTGAAGAATGAACCAACGATCGTCAATGGCAAAGTAGCAATGATTCCTTTCCTAATCGCCACCATATGCCGTTGCATCCCTACTTTATTCGCAACTGGCATCAATTTTTCTTCAATAAATGCAACAAACCCGTTCATATAACTCCTCCTAATTATAACATTATAATGTTTACACAAGAAATGATAGCATAGGAAACACTGTAAGTAAATGATGAAAATAAAAAATGTTGTATGATAACTGTGACACTCAGATAACATTTCTCATAAGATTTTGATTGAAAATGGCTAAAAAACTATATTTGACGTTCCAACCATTATTCCAACGAAATCATAATGACTTGTGTATCTTGATTTCATATGTGAAAATACAAAAAAACCGATTGATGCAGTTTTGCATCAACCGGTTTTTCTAGTTTATGTCAATGGCTTTCTTTTTTTCTTTAGAGATTTCACCATTAATTATTTTTTCTGAAAATCCTAAATCATTAAAGTATGTTTCAAGAACATCAGGTGAGGCCTCAAAAAACAATGAGAAATAATTGTTTTTTCTTTTGTAAAAGGTGACAAATGATTGTCCCTTTGCTGCGGCTTCAATTTGGATTGTTACAAACTGTCGATACTCTCCATTTAACACACCAAATTTTACCAAATGATCGTTGGCCAAACCATCTTTTAAAAACCCGATTGCGCAGATCAAGACAGCAAAAGCAAACAATTTGATTTGATCAGCTACTTGTTCTGGCCAGAAAATACCTAAAACCATGATTGCAAGTGTTAGAGCAAGAATTTGCTTGATTCGACTTCTCTTTGCTGCCAATGTGATTCGATATTGCTCTCTTATCTGCATAAACATCAACAAAATGAGAAAGACCATCACAATGATTGCTTCTGCCATTTGAATTTACCTCCTCACTACCATTCTGCGATGGTACCATCGTAGTTCTTCCACTGTGGATTTGTCCATACCAATCCTTCTTGAGCAATTTCCTTAATACGGTCTTCATCCATTTCAAGACCCAAACCTGGTTTATTTGGCAAATCAACATAGCCATCTTTGTACGAAAATACTTCTTTGTTTTTAATAAAATCTAATAAATCGAATCCCTTATTATAGTGAATACCCAAACTTTGTTCTTGAATAAATACGTTTGGTGTACATGAATCAACTTGAAGCGTAGCTGCTAATGCAATTGGCCCATACGGTGCATGAGGGGCAACAGCGATATCGTATGCTTCAGCCATTGCAGCTATTTTACGTGTCTCAAGAATACCTCCGCATAATGCCACATCTGGTTGGATAATATCAATTGCGCCTTCTTGTATTATCGACTTGAATTGCCATCTAGTATATAGTCTTTCTCCAGTTGCCAAAGGGACAGCAACTGAGTGAGCGACTTCTTTAAAATGTTCCTCATTCTCTGGCAGCACTACCTCTTCAAGAAACATTGGATGATAAGGCTCTAAAGCTTTTGCTAATACTTTGGCCATTGGTTTATGCACCCTACCATGAAAGTCAACGCCTATATCTAATTTATAGCCAAATTTTTCACGTATTGAGGCCACCCGTTCGACTACTTCTTCTACTTTTTCATAGGAATCTATATAGTGCAATTCTTCCGTTGCGTTCATTTTGACAGCAGTAAATCCACGATCAAAGCGGTCTTGTGCTTGTGCGACAACTTCATTCGGACGATCGCCGCCAATCCAAGAATAGACTTTGATACGATCTCTGGCTGCGCCACCTAACAGTTCATAGATAGGCACTTGCAATGCCTTTCCTTTGATATCCCATAAGGCCATCTCTAGTCCTGAAACGATTGTACCCTGAATGGGTCCACCTCGAAAAAATGAACGATGCATCACTTGAAATAAGCGTTCAATCTCAAACGGGTTTTGCCCCACGAGAAAGCGATTACCTATTTCATAAGCACCAGCTACTACTGTTTCAGTTTTTGTACCAGAGATCATCTCTCCCCAACCTTCAATGCCTTCATCCGTCGAAACTTTCACAAAAATCCAACGAGGTTTTACTTTATAAACTGTAATCTTAGATATTTTCAATTCTTATCCTCCTCTTTCTATTCCATGAAAGGGTATTGACTAATGCTGTTCTACTACCGATTCACGATTGATTTTCTTAATTCCTTCAAAGAAGTACCATACGCCACCAAAAGCAAGCAATAGAACTGGAATGCCAATCAATGGATTATAAGTAAAGGCTAGGAAAACAAGGTAGCTTTGAATCATTGATGTTGCCGCAAATGATGAAATCAACATTGAGCTAGAACCTAAATCAATGCCTACTTGTTTCGCAATCTCAGTTAAAATCGGAGATGTTGCAGAACCACACCACAATAATGAAGCGGTAACAACTAAACCAATAATAATATTTTTCAATAGATTCCCTCTTGTAAGTGCAACAACCATTGCTACACGAAAAGGTACCACTGCTAAATCTGCAAAAGGCAAGACCCGATTACCAGGTAATACAAGTGCCGTTGCAATCGTTAATGGGATAATAATCAATGCAGTTGTAATAACATCCGGATTACCAACAACGACTGCGGCATCTAAACCAATGAATAAACGACGACCTTTGAATTTCTTTTGTGACCATTTTTGCGCTGCATCAGAGATGGGCATTAATCCTTCCATAAAGAGTGAGGTCATTTTAGGAATCAAGACCAACACTGCAGACATACTGACACCCAGCTGAAGCACTGCTTTAATATCGTAACCAGCTAAGAAGCCGATAGCAATTCCGATGACTCCACCCATAATCATTGAATCTCCAAAAAAACCAAGATATTTTTGGGCGTCTTTAATTGTAAATGTAGAATTTCTAAATAAAGGGATACGATCTAATAACCAGTTCAAAGGCCATGCAATCACCAATGAAGAAAGCGCTGAGACAGTTGGTAAAGATACTCCAGGAATACCAAAGAAATCTTCAACAAGCGGCTGTGACCAATCTGACAATTTAAAAGTGACGACTGCCATCACAACTGAAGCACCGACACCTAATGCAACATTTTTAGTAACAAAATAGACCATTACACCTACGATAGCCATATGGTGATAATTCCAAATATCTACATCTAATGTTTGGGTACGTTTTAGAATCAACATGATAATATTTACGATCAAAATGGCAAAAATCAATAAAGCAATTATCGGAGAAGCCCATGTTACAGCGGCAATTGATCCCCACCCAACATCTAAAGCATCTAGTTGTACCCCGGTACGATCAACCATCGCCTTGGCCGCAGGTCCGACATTTGTTGTCATAAAATCCAAAATCAATTTGATTCCTGCAAACCCAATGCCCAATGTTAAACCAGATTTGAATGCACGAGATATTTTTAGTCCAAATATCATCCCGATAATTGTGATGATGACTGGCAACATCACTGTTGGTCCTGCATCAATAAAGAAGTTAAACACATTCATTACAATATTCATTGTATTCTCTCCTTATTTCTCAGTTTTTGTTTAAATGATTTAAAATTTCTTCCATTGTTTGATCAGCACCGATTCCAGTTAAAATTGGCATGCCTTTTACAACCGGTACATCTCCTGTCTGTCCTTCAAATTGTCCTGTAGTGACCAATAAATCGTAATCTTGTACTTTACTCGGTACTTCCATTAATTTTGTTTGCGTCGTTGAGACTTCAACACCATGTTCACTTAAATACTCTTTCACTTTTGATGCCACCACTGTTGATGTTGCAATTCCATTTCCACATGCAATTAAAATACGTTTCATTTTCTTTTCCTCCTATTTTTAGGCAATTGCCTTTTTTAATAAATTGAGTAATACGACATCTGATTCTGCGGCGATCATTTGTTTTCTTAAAGGTTCATCCTGAATAATCCGTACTATTTTTTGAAGCATTTCTACTTGACCATGAGGCTCTCCAATCGCCATCATGATGACAATCTGTATAGGCAGTAACGAAGCATTTTCTTCCATGTTATGGAAATTGATTGGTTTATCTAACGTAGCAATTGCTAAGGTCGTATGATGGACCAGTTCATAATTTGCATGAGGGATCGCTACACCAGGTTGGGTAGATGGGAGACCTGTTGGGTATTCCATCTCTCGCGCCTGAATTGCTTTGATATATGCTTGTTTTACAAACCCCTTTTGATAAAGCTGGTTTGCTAGGTAAGCCAATACTTCTTTATCTGAATTTGCTTTTATATTACGAAATACTAGTTCTTCATCTAATGTTACATCCATACTTTTTCCTCCTTAAGCCAAAGATACAATTGTTTGAAGTGAAGCCGCCAAACTGTCAATATCTCCAGCAAGTAAATCAGTTTGATTGAATAATTTCGAACCAAAACCTAAATAACTCGCACCTTTATTAAGAAAATCGCTTGCATTATTTGCATTGACACCACCGACAGCCATCAGTGGTAATTTTCCTAAAGGTGCTTGAACATCTGAGAAAAATTGTGATGTAACAACGGTTGCCGGAAACACTTTAACTATATCCGCTCCTTTAGCAAACATGTCATTGATTTCAGATGGCGTCATTGCTGCAGGAACAGCTAGAACCGCATGCTCATGTGCATATGTCAACATTTCTTGCGAAAATGTATGAGGTCCTAATAAAAATTTTGCTCCAGCTTCAACAGCTGCTTTAGCATCCGCTAAAGATCTGACGGTACCAGCGCCAATCAAAATATTTTCACCATAAATTTCGTTCAACTTACGAATATGTTGTAGTGCATGTTCAGTATTTAATGTCATCTCCACGGCGAAATCTTGCTCAAATCCTTTCATCGCTTGCAAAATTGCATTCGCCTGGTCATACGTATATCCTCGCATAATAATCGTAAAACGTGGATAATCTAATCTATCCATCTTCTTCCTCCTTAAGTGATCTGCCTTAAAAATTGGTAGATTGTTTTAGTATCCGGCGCATTTAATAGTGTATCCATTGATTGTTGATCACCACTAATAGACGCCAGTTGATTGACCGCTTTTAAGTGCTTTGTTAAGTCATAAAAAGACAAAGGAAATATAAAATGAACCGATTGTCCATTTGGAAAATCGATTGGTTTTCTAGAAACCAACAAACTGATACCATCTTTCATGACCCCATGTTCTACTGTAGTATGGGGAATACATGTGTTTGGTCCTAGGTATCCAGCATAACCATCTGTTTCAATTTGCTTCAAACAATCCACAATAAATGATTGGTCGATTATTTGATGTGTCAGTAAGGGTTGGCATGCCAGCTCAATTGCTTTTTGCCAAGGTATTGGATGATCGATGATTTTGATAAACTCTGGTTTCAAGTAATTCGTTAATGCAGGCAAAACTTTGGTATTTTCCAAAGGTGAGTCTTGTTTTTCTCTTAATAAAAAATATTCCAACTCTTCAATCAACATTTTCGAATCATGAACTTCAGCGTATTTGCGTATCACTTGCATCAACTCATCCACCGAACGATCGATTTCATTTAATCCCAAATCTTTAAGGACGCGATACCTTAAACTGATTTGTTCCTTATAAGACATAATCGGATCAATAATAAACTGAGGTAAGTCACTCTTCAACGCTGTTGTCGTAAACACCAAATCATAGTCTGAACTAAATCTATAAAAATCACGTACAGAAAACGAAGCCAAAAAATGAAGTTCAGGAAAAAGTTTTTTTAAATTTTCTTGCATAAGTTTAGATACCATCACGCCATTTGCGCAAACGACGACAGCGCGAGGTTTTTGTAAAACAGTATTACCAGGGCTACTCAATTGGAAACCAAAATAATATGAGAGTAACTCTAACTCATCCGCAGGAAAAGCTTGGCCTAACCAATTTTCTATCGGAACAATCAGTTCCTTCATCAAGCCATTTAAAATTGCATGATTACTATCCTGAACCAAACTGTCCAAAGTGTAGACACCTAAACTCAAATGATATTTGATTCGAAAACAAGCAGGACGTAAATGTCCAAGTATACGTCGTTGAAACATATCTCGGTCTTCAATCATAATCAATGTTTGATTTTCAAAGTTCGTGATCATGTCGTCTATCAATTGACGCAATGTTTGATCCGAATCAAACATTTGTGTTGTCTTACGTTCAAATATATTTGAAGTTAAAAATAATAAGGCAATCCAAGCTTGGGCGTTTATGTCGATAGGGGACCATGTCGTATCTTGTAATAAGACTTTTAAAAATTTATATTCGGGTGTAGTCGAAATATCATTTTGAACATGGCGATCATTACCAGGTAATTGTTGCATTGCTCTTTGCAAAGAAAATCTGACAGAAACTTGCAGATAATCGATTGATTCATCTGAATAACTCAAATGAAGCATTTGCTCCATATTGTGTATCAGATGGATCACGTCTTCTTCCGACACATCTGGTGCCAAACGATTCTTCATTTCTTGTTGTCTCAGAAATTGATATTGCTTCACCAAATCAGAAAGTAATTGCAATATTCTTCTTTCTAAACCTCGTAGTTGATACCCATCTTGACGATCATAGTGAATTGAAAGTGCATACTTGCTAACAAGCCATTCGGCTTTCTTCAAGTCCTCTTGTACTGTATTTCGGCTAACCATTAACACATCCACTAAATGATTCATCCCGATATAATCAATCCTTGTACATAAATAACAAATCATACATGCTATTCGTTCATTTTCAGAAAGCAACTGTTCTTTATATGTAAGACTATCCTCCCCGATACTTGTTGAAAAAAGTCTAAGCACCTCCAATGGAATCATAAAATCTCCTACGTGGTTTCTCATGATCACTGGAAACTGATTTTCAGAAAGTTCTTCGTTGAATTGTTGAATTGCGTAATTTATTTGTCTTTTCGTCAAGGAAAGTTCACTCGTCAGCTCAGCCATCTTTGCTTCTGGTTTTTTGATTAAATATGTGATTATCTTTCGGATCCGCTCGTTCATTTCTTCCCCTCCTGACATCTATATTATACTTGCTGCAAATGCGAGAAGCGCTTCCATTGAAAGCGTTTTTTGTCATAGATGTATTTCTCGATTGTCACAGTCCCTTTGATAATTATTCAATCCTGGCCATCCATCTATCATACGAAGAATTCGAACACCATGATTAATATATCTATCGATTTTCGACACATCACATTTCATTTTGCCACATTAAAAGACAACAATCAAAATGATCTCTTTTATCCAAACACTCAATGAAGACACCTCAATAATCTTTAGTTGCTCTTAAAATGTATCTCATATTTTCCAAAAAAATATCGACCCTAAAACTTTAAAAAGTTTCGAGTCGATATTTTTGCATTTTTATTTAAAAAGTATTGCCTTGTTCTTTGATGAATGTTGCTATTCATTGCCCTAATGTAAAATATGTTGCGCTTCTGATTTGAACAATTCATCGATTGCAATCGATATTCTTTGGTCTTCTTTGCTATCCACGCTTCTATCCCGATAGCACACTTAACACCGCTTCTCAAAAATATAATCATCCATCACAAATCCATCACCGATATCGGCTACCCGTTGCCCCACTTTTACAAAGCCTCGATGTTCGTATACAGCAATTGCTTGTTTGTTATATTTGTTGACATTCAAATGCAATGTCTTCCCTTGAGCCAAAGCCTCATACCAATCGAAAATGGCACTAGCATAGCCTTTTCCTCTGGTGGTCTTATCTAGGTACAATTTACTTAAGTAAACTTGCTTGTCTGTTTCTTCGTAAGCCGTATAGCCCACTGGCTGACCATCTGCTTCTAGAATCAGATATACCGCACCAGCTTGGATCTCTTTTTTGATCACTTCCAATGATTGATAATGAGCCAGCATATAATCGACTTGTGCTTTTCCGATGATTGGTTCGAACACCTCAGGCCAAATCGATTGAATCAAATCCATTAATGTTTGATAGTCATGGGCAGTTTGGACGATTTTTTTGTTCAACATAGTTGTATCCCTCACTTCGTATATTCTCCTCTAGTATACTTAATAAAAAGTCTTTCTAAAAGTGTCATTTTCCATTCATCTACTGCCGTATATTCAACCACGATAAAATAGACGCATAAAGTAACCACCAAGGATCTACATAACATACCTCTTAGCGGCCTATACTTTTGGAAGGGAGAAAATTATCGGACAAACGGTTTAGACAGTTTATTTATGACTATACTACACCACTTGGTATTGCGTGTTTGCTGCTATTATCGCGATCTGCCTTTTAAAAAACTTTTAAAAACCTCATACACCTGTATAGAATAACCCGCCATCCATCGGATTCAATCCTGATAGATGGCGGGTTAATCCTCTATAGCAAATAACTTTACTACGCAGGCTCAATATGCACATCCGTATCAAAGACTTGAAATTGTTCTGCCAACATGACTTCAATTTCATCTGCCACTTGATGGCTTTCTTCCACAGTCAAGGTTTTCTCCATCGCAATCACTACATCTACAAAAACGTTGGCGCCATACATTCGTCCCCGAATCGATTTAACAAATAAAACTTCTGGTAGGGTTGCGATTGCTTGCTCATACTGAAGTACCAACGTATCATCGAAACCGTCAGACAATGAAAAAGCACTTTCGCGAAAAATATCGACCGCTGTTTTCACAATCAAGAGCGCCACAACAATAGCCGTCAGGCTATCCAACCAACCTAGGCCAAACGAAGCGGCGAAAATCGCTATAGCAGTGCCGATACTCGTCCAGGCATCACTGCGATTGTCTTTCGCTGCAGCTAGAAGCGCCGAACTTTTGACTGCAGCAGCCAATGTTTTATTATAAAAGTAAACACCATACATCAAGAGTGCTGAAATGATCCCCACCATAGCTGCAATCATATCAGGACTTTCTGTTTCACCGGCGATAATCGTTTGAATCGATGAAATCAAGACTTGCACACCAACGGCCAGCATAATCAATGAAGTCACAAGACTAGCGACATTTTCAGCTTTCCAATGTCCATATTTATGTTCTTTATCTGCTGGCTTTTGTGCTACCCGCAAACCAATAAATACGGCTATGGAAGCAATGATATCGGTCGCATTATTCAAGCCATCTGCCCAAAGTGCTTCTGAGTTGGCAAATCGACCAATCAGCAGTTTGGCAACTGAGACAACGATATAAGCAACAATACTGATCGTGGCTCCTTTTTCAGCCTTTTTTAATTCATCATATCTTGCTTGATTCATCTAATCCCTCCAATAGTCAACTTGAAAATAATAACTGAAAATTTCATTCGTTGCATCAATTATTTGAGAGAATTAATGATTTAGGAATGGCAAACATTCACTTCTCGTGGATCGAATTTTTGAATACCCATAACCAAAAAAAAGTGATATGGCAAGACTGCCTTTGTTTTCCTGTATAAACAAAGGCAGTTGCTCTATCACTTTCACTTACTATTGATTGAGACTAAATCGATTTATTCATTGACCAGCAATTGATGGTTCATATCGCTGAATTTCTCATTATGGGAAGAGACCATCGCTTGCGGCACACTCGCTGGGTCAAGATATTGTTTGATTTGATTGATTGCTTGCGCTGCATCTTGAAATGCCCCGGCCAACAAATTGACTTTACCGGTAAAATAATGGATATCTCCTGCTGCAAAGACCCCTGGATGACTGGTCTTCGTTGGAATCTCACAGTTTAAATAAAAGTCCTCATGCTTCGCCAAATCAAATGACACGCGATCCAGCAACGCACTGTCACGATCGTATCCATGCTGGATCAAAAGATGATCGCATACATAAGCGATGGTTTCTTGAGTTAAGCTATTTTTTAATGTCAAAACCATATTATGGGTCTTGGCTTGATCCACACCGTCGATCGTATGGTTCATGATGACATGAACACCTGCGGTTTTTAATTTTTTGACTTGTGCTTCGTGGGCTTTCAAATGTTCACCTCGATAACATAACGTCACCTTCGCACCATAAGAAACGGCTTCGATTGCATAATCGACAGCTGCATCGCCACCACCTGAAATCACCAAATGCTTGCCATGGATTGCTTGCTGGTTGGGAAATTGATAATGAATATAATGATCGACAGTATGATGAATGAAACAAGGTAATTTTTGCGGCGACACCACACCGCCGCCAATACAGACCAAAACGGTACGACCGACATGGATTCGTCCTAAATTATCTTCTGCATAAAATAATGTATTTTCTTTGGTCAAAGCAACGATTTTGGTTTCCGTATACACTATTGGATTGAATAATTTTGCTTGCTCAATCAATTGTTCTTTGACTTTCTTTCCTTTGGTAGGCGGTAAGGCACCTACATCCCACACCATTTTTTCAGGATAAAAATTGATTTTGCCGCCTAACTCCGCTTGCGCTTCAAAGATTGTCACAGATAAGTCACGTAAGCCGGCATAAAAGCTGGCATATAAACCAGTTGGTCCACCGCCAATAATTAAGACATCCCTGATATCTGACATCGTTGTACCCCTTTCCAAATGAAAATCATTCTCAATTGATTTATTGAAATTATAGACAATTCCATTCATTTTGTAAAGAATTTTCTGAAAATACAAGTGAAAGACAGTGACTGATCTACCACCTTAAATAACGAATGAAACAAACAATTTTTTTCATAAAATCACTGACTTTCATTTGTGAATCTTACTTGTTTCAAGGTATACTCATATAAAGTAGGTGAAGAAATGGAAGTTGAAAAATGCTATGCTTCTTTGAAAGATGGCTCTATCCTTTATTATGAAAAAATCGGTAACGGAGATCCACTTTTTTTGTTACATGGCAACGGCGGCAGCAGTGCATATTTCGCACATCAGATCGATGCACTTAGCGCCCATCATCAATTGTATTTGATTGATAGTCGTGGTCATGGCAAGTCCACCAATACACAAAAGAAAATGGACTTTTCGATTATGGCCGATGACTTGATGGCTATTATCGAACAAGAACATCTCTCAAAGATTTCGCTATTGGGTTTTAGCGATGGGGCAAATTTAGCCATGGTATTTTGCCATCGCTATCCTGAACATGTACATTGTTTGATTTTGAATTCTGGCAATACCGATCCAAAAGGGGTCCGGTTGCTTTCTAGGATCGGTAGTTTGATTCAGTATGTAATCGTTTGGCTGTGTTCCCCATTTTCTCAGGGAATGAAAGGATTTTTACCAATTTTGGGCTTGCTTTTTCGTCCGATTGGTTTGACCACAGCTGATTTGAATCAAATAACAGTACCGACCTTGATTTTAGTCGGCAAGCGCGATTCAATCAAATTGTCTCATTCTTTTTATATTGCAAATAGTATCTCAAGTGCAAATTTCATGGTCGTTAAAGGTCAAGGTCATAGCTTTGCACGCAAAAATCCAAAAATATTTAATGCAAAAGTCTTATCTTTTCTTGAAAAAGTTGGAGGTTAATATGGTATTCGTACAATGGATCAAAAAGAAACAAAAATTGTTGAAAGGATTATTCTTGATTGCGGTTGGTGTGATTGTTCTCTCTGAGCTTCTATCTTTAAGTAAGACCATTTCTATCCAACAGCTGCAATCAATTTTTGCATCATTGTCGATTGGCCGCGTGTTATTGATGGCTATCATTGGTCTGCTTTGTGTGCTTCCGATGATTGGTTATGATGTTGCCCTCAATCGTATATTGGGCCAACAGTTGCCTAAACGCTATCTGATCGAAACCAGTTGGATGATCAATTCAATGAATAATTTAGCTGGCTTTGGTGGTCTGATCAGTATCGGCTTACGCTCCCAATTTTACGGCAAAGAGAAAAAAGGAACTGATATTGCAAAGGCACTTTCGAAAATTTTTATTTATTTGATGTTTGGGTTATCGATGCTCTCATTGATTGGCTTGCTTCTCCTGCTTTTTGGTCCAGTATCAACCTTTATCCAGCAATATTGGATCTGGTTATTAGGGGGCAGCCTATATTTCCCAATCGTTTATGTTCTTAGCCTATCAAAAAAGAATGCCTATTTAGGGAAAATGCGCCAACAAGATCGTCTCTTACTGATCGCCACCTCATTCTTTGAATGGGCCGGTGTCTTTATGGCATTTGCCTCAATTGGTTGGTTGATGGGGCTAACATTTGATGTCTGGCAATTATTGCCTTTGTTTATCGCTGCTTCGTTGATCGGGATCGTTTCAATGATTCCTGGCGCATTGGGTACCTTTGATATCATGATGATCCTGGGGATGACCACCTTTCAGATACCAAGAGAAACGGTCATCGTTTGGTTATTATTGTTTCGTTTATTCTATTATGTGATTCCCTTTTTGATTGGCGTGGGATTATTCACCAAAAATATTGGTGTTTCCTTCAATACCCGCTTTGCTGGATTGCCAAAAGAGTTGTGTTTAGAGATAGCCCATAAAATCGAAGTCATTCTTTTGTATCTTACTGGCACTATGCTGGTCTTGTCCGCGACGATTCCCGACGCTTTTGAACAGATCAAATGGCTCGCCCATCTCAATCCGATCCGATTGAATTTTATCTTGCAATATCCGAGCATCATTCTGGGATATCTCTTTATTATTGCTGGCAGAGGAATCTCATCCCGCGTGGTAAGAGCTTATCTGCCGACATTGTGTTTGATTGCAGCAACGATCATTTATGCCTTCATCGTCGGGTTCCGACTATCTACCATGCTATACCTGTTCTTTTTATTGGCAATCATCGTTCTGTCAAAAACAGAATTATTTCGTCGACAAATGGTTTATTCATGGGAATCAGCGACGATCGATGGTTTGTTGATGGGTGCTTTGACTATTTTATATGTCGTGATTGGCGTCTACAATATGCCCCACCTATCGGGACATGCGCACCATCACAAGATTGATTTCTTGTTGTTCCCTTCGGAAAAATTATGGTTCCATGGCTTCATTGCCATCATGATCGTCGTTCTCGCCATTATGCTTTTCGTCCGCTACCTTATGGGGAGTAAACATCAAATCGGTGTTACGCCACAAACAGAAACGATCGAACACGTATTAAAAACTTTTGGCGGCAATAGCGATAGTCATCTCGTCTTTTTGCAAGATAAACAAGTGTTTTATTATCCAAATGAAACAGAACCTGAAGTCTTTTTCCAATTTACTACGCTCAACAATAAATGTTTGGTGATGGGAGACCCTTCTGGCAACGTGGCGCGCTTTCCTGAAGCCATTCAAGCATTTATCCAAGAAATGGATCAATGGCACTATCTCCCTGTTTTTTATGAAACCAGCGAAGAGATCGTCTTGTTGCTGCATGAATTCGGTTATGACTTTATTAAATTCGGCGAAAAAGCCCTAGTTGATCTTTCGACTTTCACATTATCTGGCAAACGGATGAAAGGGCAGCGTGCCCTCAACAATAAAATCACCAAAGAAGGATTCACCTTTGACGTCCTGCAACCGCCATTTTCATCAGACACCTTTGCTTCTTTACAAACCGTCTCAGACAAGTGGTTAGATGGACGCAAAGAAAAAGGATTTTCTCTTGGTTTTTATTCAGAAGATTATTTAAACCAGGCACCTGTAGCTGTTGCCCGCAATCAGGAAGGAAGAATCGTAGCTTTTGCTTCTTTCATGCCCACGTATCAAGAAAAAATGGCCTCTATCGATTTGATGCGCTATGACCCTGACTTGGCTCCTAGCGGTACGATGGATTATTTATTTATTCAGCTCTTCGCGTATTTTAAAACAATAGGAAAAGATACCTTCGATCTAGGCATGGCCCCACTTGCGAATGTAGGTACTTTCCGTTCAAGTTTTATTCAAGAGCGTATCGCTTATCTGATCTATAATTTTGGCTCACACTTTTATTCCTTCGAGGGATTGAGGGAATATAAACAAAAATATGCAGCCATTTGGCAACCACGCTACACATTGTACTCCAGAGATAGTTGGATCGGTTATGTCATGATTGCCCTCTTGATCATCGACAACAAACCGATCAACCGGCCATAATTTTATTCTTATAGAACGAATACAACACATACGATCTTAGATCCCTAAGGTCGTTTTTTGTGGTCATAATGGTTTTTTCCTCAAAAGATGAGCACTTCGTTTGTAAAGCATAATTAAATTGTGTACAATTTAATTGTTAAAAACAAAAAATTTGGAGTGATTGTCTGATGAAAAAAATGTATTCAACAAAAATGATCAACACTGGTGGCCGTTCAGGTGAGGTCCACAGTCCAGATCATTCATTCGAATTAAATATTGCTGCCCCTGGTAAACGTGTCGAAAACGCAACGAACCCTGAACAATTATTTGCTGCTGGTTTTGCTGCATGTTTCAATAGTGCATTAGATTTAGTGAAATCAAGCAAAGGGATCAAAGGTGCTTCAACTGTAGCTGCTCAAGTATCACTTTACGCAGAAAGCGAATCAAGTTTTGTTTTAGGTGTTGAACTTGAAGGATCGATCGAAGGTTTATCTTTGGAAGAAACCCAAGAATTGCTAGAAGTTGCCCATACGGTTTGTCCTTATTCAAAAGCAACAGCTGGTAATATCGAAGTGACAGTGAAAGCTGTTGAAGCGTAATTCCAATCATGTCTGAGGACATTTACACACCATTGAATGACACAACACCCTTCAATGAACTCGCACTGGAAAACCAACTTTGCTTTTCGCTTTATGCTGCATCAAAGGAAATCATCAAGCAATATAAACCATTACTTGCGCCATTGAATCTCACGTATACGCAATATCTAGTGATGTTGGTCTTATGGGAACAAGGTGATTTATCTGTCAAAGAATTAGGCAGCCACTTATGTTTAGATTCTGGCACACTGACTCCCGTCCTCAAAAAATTGCAAGATAAACACTTGCTCAACAGGATTCGGGATGAACAGGATGAACGCATTGTCGTGATCTCTTTGACCACTGAAGGAAAATCTTTAAAAAATAAAGCGGAAGATATCCCCAAAAAATTACTTGCTCTCTTTCCACTCACAGCAACAGAAGCAGCCACATTACAAATGTTGGCGGTTAAATTAGTGCATGGCCGAGAGCCCAAATAACACAAAAACTATACCTTTCTATTCTCTAAAGAGAAGTGAAGGTATAGTTTTTTTTGACGACATCAAGAAGCTTTGTCGCATCGGGCCTCCTCGATCATCTCTAACAATTGTTGACAGACTTCTGGGGAGTCAATTGACTGGATGACATTTTTGATCAACGTCTGAAGTTTTTCTTCTGTCAATAACTGTCGGAAGACGTCATATTCTGTCACAGCTGGTTGAAACCGTCTCGCTAATACAGAACCGCTCATTTTGATACTTTCTATTTCTAAAATGCCATGATTCAATAGCTTACGTATAACGGCAAGGACTGTATTGCGATTCATGTCAAATTTTTCACTAAATTCAGCGCAGCAAAGCGGCTCCGAAATCGACCAGAATCGAACCAAGACCTCCCATTCTTTTTTAGAAAAATCTAAATAATCCATAAAAACTCCTTCCACATTTGCTTCTTCCTCATTTACCCTGTTCAAAAATAAATGACAGCTTGCGCATAAGCTATCCACAATATCTTTTTCGACATACCATTTTTAACTACATCTATAATAACGCACTTTTCACCTATATTCAAAGTTATTTTGAATGATTATGAATATTATTAAGTTGTTTTAAACATACAAACAAATGAAAGCTTTAGATAACGTCAAACAACAAACTTTCATGCGCTTCTTCATTTAATGAATAACCACAAAATTCCTTGTTGATCGTTGTGTAATCTTTTTCTACCATTTGGATCAATTCTTCCTCTGTCAAATCAATATTTGGTAAAGACAACAATGAATCCAATAAGACCAAACGTGCATCCACTCCCATTAAAATCGGATACAGTCTCCAGAAATTCTGGCCATTGATATTGGCTACAATTTGTTCGAATTCCATAATCATGTCCTCAATATATTGACCAATCAAAGAGCTTTGCTGATCGCGCCACGATTGCAAGTGGTGTGCCATCATACGGTCAAAATAATTTTTTGAATCATCGAAAAGTTGAGGTTTGTCCATCATCACATACACCCTTTTTTATTATATCGTCAACCAAATCAATCTATATATTTTCTTATGTGCATTTGAAATAAATTTTCTTCCGCGCTATATGATAGGGATCAGTTGTTGTTACTTGATTTACTTATACTATTTATAGCATGTTGGGTATCCAATTTTTTATCAAGTTGGGCACCGATTTTCGAAAAAAATGAGAATTTATTTTTTCACAATAGAAGCGCAGATTTTTACATGTCTTCGTTTTCTTTCACCTCAGCATATTTCCAGACATTCCATCGGTTTGTCGGTATAATAAAACTATACACAATAAGAAGGAGCGGATACACATGAGACATCTATCGAAAAATACCACCACTGTTGGCACAACTAAAAAAGCGCAAAAAGCGCAACGAATCGCCTCACTTGAAAAATTTGTCAAATATAGCGGTTTCGCTCTCGCAGCCTTTTCTTTACTACTGAAAATTGCCAAAGAACGTCAGAATTGATTTTTCATTTCAACGATGTGATAGATCCTTCATATAGAAGGATCTTTTTTGTACATGTATATATCAAATTGTAAACAGCCAAAGAATAGACAAAGTAACTTATATTCATTGGCTGTTATTGTTCACTGCACTGCATTGAAAAAATCAGCGATGGCTTGTTTATTTTTCTCCTCATCAATAGTCAAAACGCTTCCTACTGGCGTATTGTCATCAAAATCCCATGAATGATCGACGGGCACGGATAAAGCCTGAATGGCTCCAGTTTCCCCTTTCAAATAATCCATTATCACTTCTAGTACGACTGAAATCGGCACGTTGGTATCGACTTGCCCACATATTTGTCCGACTGCTTTAGGTATTCTGGACATGACAGAAAGACTTTTTGCTTGCTCAGCTATCGCTTCCATCACTTGCTGCTGTCTACGGATTCGGCCAAAGTCGCCTTCTTCGTCTTTGCGAAAGCGAACATATTGCAAAACTTGATTGCCATCAAGCTGTTGTTCACCTTTAGTTAAATGGACTTTATCAACAGTCAACTCTTTTTTGACATCAACGGTCAATCCTTTAGGAAATAGCGTATCCACAGCATCTTCAAACTCCTTAAAAGTGACTGATATATAGTAATCTGGCGTTAAATCAAAAGTGTTTTTTAAAGTTGTAGCGAGCAGCGCTTCCCCACCAAAAGAGTAAGCAGCATTTATCTTTTCTTTGCCATATCCAGGTATTGTCACATAGCAATCTCTCATGATCGAAAGCAGTTTTGCCTGCTTCTTTTTGGTGTCGTACTGCGCGACCATTAATGTATCGGAACGTCCGCTTTCTTCTAAACTCCGCGCATCGGAACCAATCAGTGTCACCTGGATCACGTCTGGGATATCCTTTATCGTTTCTTCTGCAGTTGTTGCAGTTTGCTGTGGTGTAGTGGTTTTGGTAGATGCCTCACGGTAGGCAAAGCTAAATTCAGCAGTCATCAATGTGACCATCACCAAAGCGAAAGATAGTACGATCAACACAAAACTTTTAAAAAAACGGCTTTTCATCTCAAGTTTCCTCCTGCATTTTTCCCAATCACCATGATTGGTTAGTTGTAAAGAGATTGATGCTTGATACTCTTTGCAGGTGAAACACAAAATCATCGTCCATTATTTTAAACAGGAAATAAACATCAATCGATAAAAAAAGACAAACTTCTATTGTGAGTAAGAAGTTTGCCGTTATTTCCCCTCATCGTCCGAGTTTTGACACTATACAACGTAAAGACAAGTCTTAGCTATCTTATGAAAAGCCTTAATCCGACAATTCCTGTTTTACACATTGGCGTCTTTCGACGTTTCTGCGCAATAGCTTATGTTTGTATAGGAGTCTCACCTAACAAGTATTTAGTTATTTCATCTCTCGTTGAAAGGATACATTCTCCAATGACTGATAGCAATAAAAACTTTTGTAGTGAGAATATTTTAATTTTTTCTTTACCTTTTAGCTAGCTGATTCAACAAAACTTGGCGCTGTACTACACAAAAATAAGACTTTCTATATCAGTGACGTACTGAATCAGAAAGTCTTATTTGAATTGCTCAGAATATTTATGCAAAGAATGAACCACCAGTAATACTATACACTTGACCTGTGACATAACTAGCTTCATCAGAAGCCAAGAAAACATAGACTGGCGCTAATTCAACAGGTTGACCCGCGCGTTTTAATAATTCGTTTTGACCAAATTCAGGAATTGCTGATTGTGGTTGTCCACCGCAAATTTGTAATGGTGTCCAGATTGGTCCGGGTGCTACAGTGTTGACACGAATGCCTTTTTCACTGAGTTGAGCTGCTAAACCTTTACTAAAAGAAGTAATGGCTCCTTTGGTTGCGGCATAATCTAATAATTGTGCGCTTGGTTCTGCACTTTGGATCGAGGTTGTTGTTAAGATACTCCCGCCAGCAGGCAAATAATCCAATGCTTCTTGAACCGTCCAATACATTGAAATGATATTGATGGTAAAGGTATCTTTGATTTGTTCTGTGGTTAAATCTTTGATGTCTTGCACTGCTTGCTGCATCCCTGCATTCAAGACCAAAATATCTAAACCGCCTAAAGCTGCTGCCGCATCGTGAACTAGTTTGCGGGTAAATGCCTCATCCCTCAAGTCACCAGGGATCAAAACCGCTTTTTGACCTGCTGCTTCGATTGCTGCTTTGACTTCTTGGGCATCTTCTTCTTCAAATGGCAAATAATTGATGGCGACATCGGCACCTTCTTTTGCATAAGCAATTGCTGCTGCCCGACCAATTCCAGAGTCACCACCAGTAACAAGGGCTTTACGGCCTGTTAATTTGCCTGAACCTGTATAACTTTCTTCACCACAGTCAGGAATTGGTTGCATTTTCCCTTGAATCGCTGGTGCTTCTTGGGGTTGTTTCTCAAACTTGCCATTGTAATATTTTGTTAATGGGTTGCTGATTTTATCTGACATAATCCATTTCCTCCTCATGTATTGTGAATAAACAATATTTTTTAACTTTCTATAAAAATTGTAGAGGAAAAACACAAAAAAAGAAAATAATACGCACTTTTTGATCAAAAACCTAAAACAATACAAAAATGAGGACACGGCTGTAGATAACTTATACTGATGAAATGGGTATTAACGCAACATACACCAATATGTCCAGCGCCTCTTTACACTTTGTAGAACTATAAAAAGCCGATTGCTGTCTAGCAGCTGGAGGATAATTGAACATACTGACAACACTTCCCCGGTAATTATCAAAAAATAGAGTCATATACCACAGCTTATAACAGCAATCAACTTATAGCACCATCTTAATGAGAACGCTTACTAATTGCAAGAGCAACAAGCGAAAAAGTTTATTTATTTATTTATAAAAAGAATACAGTCCCCAAAATTCCCTACAGGAAGTCAAGCGCATCATCCCCTTCATAAACAGTGGCAAGAAAAAAGGGATAGAAACAAAAACGAGGAAAAAAAACCAAAGGATCAACCCAATCACTCCCTTTACATGTATTGAGCATTTTCGCGCGATCAATCAATAAGTAAAATCATCTTCGGGTGATTTTATTTGTTGGTATTCCTTACTCAATTTTATGTTTACCCTCTTGCTTCTTCTCCTCATCGTCGTGGGGGATACTTTAGTTCGGGTTGACGCCCAATGTGATTCTGCCTAAGCGGCTGATTCTCGTCAGTTGCCATACGGGTGACCAAACAATGTTGACTTTGACTTCTTCAATCTCTGGAAGTTGGGTCAAACGGTCTTGAATGTCTAGTGGAACGGAATCAATACAGCCGCAACCTGCACCAGTAAACGTCATTGTAACTTCACAGACGCCGCGATCACTCAAATCAATACAATAAATCAACCCTAGATTATATATATCTAATCCAATTTCCGGATCCATCACCAACGCTAGTTTTTCAACGATTGCTGTTTGATTCGCTTCAGCTAAAGCATTCATTTTGATTTCATTTGACATGGCACAGTCCTCATTTCTAACATTATTTAGACTATTTGACCACGAACAAATAGAAATAACAAGTGATTTTCGCGAATTTTCTTAATATTTCGAAAATGATTGCACTTTTTGCTAAAGTGCGGTTAAATAGAAGGAAAACCTTTGAATGGTCTTACTGGAAGGAGTGCTTCATGATGTCAGAAGAAACACCAAAAGATATACGCATTCGCAGCAATGTCTATGATAGTATGGTCAAATCCCCAAATCGAGCCATGTTACGTGCCACTGGAATGGATGACGATGAATTCAAAAAACCAATCATTGGCGTCATCAGCACGTGGGCTGAAAATACACCTTGTAATATCCACTTGCATGATTTAGGAAAATTAGCCAAACAAGGTGTGATTACCGCAGGCGGATGGCCTGTTCAATTTGGTACGATCACCGTAGCCGACGGCATTGCCATGGGTACGCCCGGTATGCGCTATTCTTTGCCTTCTCGCGATATTATTGCTGATTCCGTGGAAACTGCTGTAAGCGGCCACAATTGTGATGCCTTTGTCGCTATTGGTGGCTGCGACAAAAATATGCCCGGTTGTATGATTGCGATTGCCAACACAGAAGTACCGGCTATTTTCGTCTACGGCGGCACGATAGCGCCTGGTCACCTCGACGGCAAAGATATCGATTTGGTTTCTGTATTTGAGGCAATCGGTAAATGGAACAATCAAGATATCACGGCCGAAGAAGTTCGTCGTATTGAATGCAATGCTTGTCCAGGACCTGGAGGCTGTGGCGGTATGTACACGGCAAATACGATGGCTGCAGCAATTGAAGCCATGGGTATGAGTTTGCCAGGCTCATCATCACATCCTGCCATCACAGAAGAAAAACTAAAGGATGTTGAAGCAGCTGGCGAAGCTGTGTTGCACTTATTAGAAAAAAGAATTTATCCCAAAGATATTATGACCCGCAAAGCCTTTGAAAATGCGATTACAGTAGTAATGGCATTAGGTGGATCCACGAATGCTATTTTACATTTGATGGCGATGGCTCATGCTGCCAACGTCGATCTAACATTAGATGATTTCAATGATTTCCAAGCCAAAGTCCCCCATCTGGCAGATTTAAAACCCAGCGGCCAGTATGTATTTCAGGATTTATATGCGGTCGGCGGCGTTTCCGCAGTCATGAAATATCTATATGAAAATGGCTTTATTCACGGTGACTGTTTGACTGTTACCGGCAAAACGATCGCAGAAAACCTTGAAGAAGTCGCACCTCTAAAAGTAGGCCAGCAAGTGATCATGCCTTTGGAAAATCCAAAACGCAAAGATGGTCCTTTGATCGTTTTGCATGGAAACTTGGCGCCTGAGGGTGCTGTGGCAAAAGTTTCGGGTGTAAAAGTACGTCGCCATGTTGGGCCTGCTAAAGTTTTTAACACTGAAGAAGAAGCTATTGAGGCCGTGTTAACCGATGAAATCGTTGATGGAGATGTCGTTGTCGTTCGCTTTGTGGGGCCAAAAGGCGGACCAGGAATGCCGGAAATGTTATCATTATCCAGTATGATCGTCGGAAAAGGGCAAGGAGAGACTGTTGCTCTTTTGACAGATGGACGCTTCTCTGGTGGAACGTATGGATTGGTTGTTGGTCATATTGCTCCTGAGGCCCAAGACGGCGGACCGATCGCGTTGCTTCAGACTGGTGACACAGTGATAGTCGATCAAGATACCAAAGAATTGACAATGGATGTGTCCGCTGCAGAATTGATGCGGCGTCAGAGCGAGCTGACGATCCCCCCACTTCATTCTCGTGGTGCATTAGGGAAATATGCCCATATCGTATCGAGTGCTGCAAAAGGTGCAATCACTGATTTTTGGCAAGGAAATAAATAATAACAAAAAGGTACCTCATCCCTTTGCTTCAGGGACGAAGTACCTTTTCGTTACTTATCTTTTTCTTTTTCTATTCACATATCCCCCAGCCGAAGCGGCCAATATGACAACAAGTCCGCCAATCAACGATAACCACATATTTCCTTGATCATTCGTTTTTGGCAATCGGTCTGAGGTGTCTGGTTTGTTCGGAATCAGTTGGTTAACAAAGCTTCCGGCATCAACGTCATCAGGTGCGCCAAGCGCTTGTGATTCGATCACAAATTTTGTCGAGGCGTCGTCTAAGCGATAGCCGATTGGTGCTTGGGTTTCCACAAATGAATAACTGCCTGGTGCCAATCCTTCTACATGGACGATCCCGTCTTCATCTGATAACAGATTCTCTGCTACGGTCGTGCCTTCACTATCGACGACTTTAAAGACCGCATCTGCAAGTGGTTCATCATCTGCATTGGTCTTTGTCAATGTAGCACTTCCTTGGTAATCGATCAATGTTCCAGCAAAAATCGGTTCTGGTTCACCTAGTTCAGATTCATTAATTGTGAAGGGAACAGCAGTCATATTAAGTAAGTATCCCGTTGGTGCAGCGACTTCAACAAATGCATAATTTCCTGGTGCTAGATGATCGATTTTGATCAATCCATCGGCATCTGTGATTAAGTCATCAACAGTCAATTTATTGCCTTGTTCATCGAGAACAGCAAAAGCGGCATTCCTTAATGGCCGTCCATCTTCAGTCGTCTTCTTGAGGACAGCACTGCCTTGATAATTGATAAATGTACCAACAGATAAGACTGGTTTTTCAGATGCATGATCTGGAACTGTGAACGAAACAGTTTCTGTATTTAAAATATACGCACTTGATGTTGTATTTTCAACGAAATGATAATTCCCAGGAGCCAAATCTGTCATCTCAACTTCGCCGTTTTCATTTGTAACTAAAGGTCCATCATTGACTTGATTGTCTTGATCATCAAGCACATCAAAAGTCACATTCGTTAACGGTGTGCCGTTTTCAGCGATTTTCATCAATTTCGCTGATCCTTTAAAATTGATAAATTCTCCCAGTGTCAGAGTTTCAGGTTTTCCAGTCGCTTCTAAAGCAACAGTAAAGGATACAGGACGATCATTTAAGACATAGCCGTCGGGGGCTTTGGTTTCTTTTAATTGATAATCACCTGGAGCTAATCCTGATACATAGACATGACCATTTTGATCTGAAGTAGTGGTTGTCACTTCATTTCCATCTGCATGAAAAACAGTGAAGACAGCATTTGATAATACATGTCCGGCTTCATCCGTTTTGATCAATTCAGCACTACCTTGATAATTGATCAAGGTACCTGCTTGAACAGTCGCTGGTTCTCCTTTGGCGGTATTTTCAATCGTAAAGGCAACGGGTTCATTGTTTAAGATATATCCTGCTGGGGCTTTGGTTTCTACAAATCGATAGTCTCCGGGAGAAAGATCAGTGATTTGTACCTCACCATTATCATTTGATGTTAAAGGCGTTGCGTTAACTATTTGGTTTTGACTATCTAGAACATTAAACGTTGCATCCGATAAGCCATTGCCATCACTATCAGTTTTGTTCAATACAGCTGACCCTTTATAATCAATGAAGTCAGCAAGTTTGATTACATCCGGTTCACCAAATTGACTTGCTTTGATGGTAAACGTGATTGTTTCAGTATTGATCAAATAGCCCTCTGGTGCCTTGGTTTCTTCAAAATGATAGGTTCCTGGTGCTAGATCTGTTACCGTGATCTGGCCTTGAGCATCTGTGATCAATGGGTTTGTATTGACGATTTGATTGTTTTCATCAAGTAAGTCGAAAGAAGCGTGTGGAAGTGGCGCATGATCTGACGTTGTTTTTCTCAGCGTCACGCTTCCTTGATAATCCATCAAATCACCAATATCAATAGGTTTAGGCTTGCCAATTTGATCGGTGATCGTAAAGAGATGTTTGGTCTTATCTAAAATGTATCCTGTTGGGGCTTTGGTCTCAACTAATGCATATGTTCCTTTTTCAAGTCCTTTCGCATAGATCTCACCCTTGGCATTCGTAATAATTTTATCCGTATCCGGCTTTTCTTTTGTCGCGAAATGAATTGGTTCTCCTTCAAGATTTTTCTCTGCATCTACTGCATAAATTTGATATTCAGCATTTGCTAGTCCTTCACGATCTTCATTCAGCTTTCTACCTGTCATCTCGCTCTGATAGTTAGTGAAATCAATATGATCAATCATCTCATTTTCATCATTTTCAGGATTGACCAAGAAGTAAATTGGTTGTGTATTGATGACATAACCTGATGCTGCTTTTGCTTCAACCAGTTTATAAGAGCCGACACCCAAGTTAGACAAATCTACTACACCGTCATCACCAACGACTGTTTCAGACACTCGGTCTTGTTTCCCATCTGTGATGCGATACAAATCAAAAGTCGTTCCAGCAATAGATCCGCCTTCACCTTTTTTCGTTATTTTAACTTCACCACGGAAGTTTTGAAAATCTCCTTGATCAAATACTTCCGGCTTTCCTTGATATGCATCCGGAATCTCAACCTTGATCAACGATGGATTGATGATATACTCTGTTCCGTCGCTTGCTTGAGGGGCTTTGATTTCTTGGTAGTAATAAATGCCTGGCGCCAAGCCTTTGAAAGTTACAAATCCCTCTGAGTTAGCTGTTTCGGTTAAATCAAGTCTTTGTTTATTGTTATCATAGAGTGTAAATTCTGCACCCTGCAGTCCTGTTCCAGCAGAATCAGTTTTGCGAATCGAAAAACTACCTTTGTAATTTTTCAATGATTCACCAATGATTTCATCTGGTTTGCCTGCTGCTTGATCGTCGATCGTAAAATCAACTGGCTTCGTATTCAGCAAGTATCCATCTGGTGCTTTTCTTTCAACAAATGAATATTTACCTGGTGATAGTTGATCAATCGACACACTTCCATCAGATTGCGAGACAAGTTTTCTACTGTTAACTACTTGGCCTTCTTCATCAAGTACATCAAATTCTGCACCTGCCAAGCTATTACCAGCTTCATCCGTTTTTTTGATTGAGGCTGATCCTTGGTAATCGATTACCGAAAGCGGTGTGGATCCATCCGGTTGGACTGTAACCGTATCAGGTTCACCTGTTTGTTTGGCTGTAATTTCAAATGGTACTTGAGTTGAATTTACCAGATATCCCTTTGGTGCTTTGGTTTCCTTAAAATAATAACTACCTGGGGCTAAACCAGTCGCACGAACAATGCCACCATTGTCAGAAATCAAGGCCTGTTCATTGACTGCCTCTCCCTTTTCATTTACCACATCAAATTCTGCGCCTGCTAAGGGCTGCCCTGACTCAGTTGTTTTGGTCAGCTCCGCAGCGCCTTGGTAATTTGTGATGGTAACTTCAACAATCGGAATTTGCCCATTGGCTGTCTTTGCCACAATAAAGTAACTAGGGGTTTGATCCAATATATAATCCGTAGGCGCAGTAATTTCAGTCGCACGGTATATCCCAACTGGCAGACTTTTTATGATCAAATCGCCCTTTTGATTGGTTGTATTCGGATCAATATCTACAACATCCCAATTGTTTCCGGTCACAGAAAGAATATTTAACCGCTCAATTTTGAATTGAGCACCAAATTGATGGTCTTGATCACTAGTGATTGGATTTCCTGACGCATCAACTTTATGCAAAATGACTTCGTTGCGTTCATTTTTTAGCGTAAGCGTTGATACATCATCTCCGGTATTTTCAGCAGAAATCGTTACCCGTTTGCCTTTTGCCAGTTCATCAGAAACCGAATATCCATCTGGAGCGTTTGTTTCAAATAACAAGTAGTTGCCGAATGGCAATGCCCCAAAAGTAATTTGACCGAAGGAATTTACCTCTCCTTCTCGCAACAATTGCGATTTCGTAGAATCCCATAATTCAAAATGGGCGCCCGCCAAAGGTGTCGTACCATCGCTGTCGGTTTTTTGAAGAATCAAACGGCCTTTTTCACCTGTGGCATTTCCAGAGCTATGATCAACTTCAACTGTCACATCTGTACCACTATCGTCTATAACGGTTTGAATATTATCACCAGTGATTTTAGCTGTATTGCTGACCTTGTCGGTATTTCCTGCAATAGATGAAGTGATAAAACTACGATAAGTCATATAGTAAGAGGTATCGATTTCATTCGTTAACTTGATGGTCATTGCTTGCTGGCCAGTTTCATTATCCGTTTTAACTTCCACTGTGTAATCTGTGCCTTGGGTTAAAGACGCATCCATATTAGGGGTAATCGTCCCATCAGAAGCAACATTTGTTTCATAGAGATGAATAGAAGACTGGTCGATCACTTGATTGGCTGAAGGCGTATCTTTGATTACCACATTACTCAATGTAGATTGAGACGGATTGATCAGTAATTGCCAATTGACATAGTCAGGATTGCTGGTATCTTGTTCCCCAGATTTCTCCACAAGCTTCCCACCATATTTGACTGAAACCTCACCGGTGACATCTCGCTTGTCACCATTGTTTTCATAGCGAGCAACGTTTGTATAGTCCCCTTGTTCTTCGATGACTTTATCCGCAACCGATGTTTGAAATGCAATGATGTAGGTTTTTGCGATCCCATTTGGAAAATCGACTTCGACATTCTGATCATTGAGCACACTTGGTTCTGTCACCTTACGCATTTGCGTGTTGACAGCATTTGGTGTTCTCTTCGTTACAGAACCATCTGGATTGGTTCTTCCTTCAAAAACTTGGAGACTTCCCGCAACGTAAGACTGATTGTCTTTGATTTGGTCGACCAATGATGCCTCATTTAATTGATTTGCACTTAAATTCACAGCAATCGTCCAAGTGATTGTTTTGGTTACAGCGTTGTAGACACCCCCTTTTTGTGCATTAAGTGCATAGGGATAATGCGGTTTAAAATCTTTATGATCTTCTGAATGATGATTATCACCATCCTCACCTATCCAATCCACGCTGATACCATTGGTAAAATGATCTAAGGCTGGTTGATCCGGTTCTAAGTTTGAGGTATCAAAGTTCGTTCGATAATCAATCGTAAATTCATGATCAGTCGCAGCATAATCGCCTATCATGTTTATGCGGAAACCGGTTTGATATCCATCCTTGTCGACGGATAATGCAATTGTGTAATCTTTGTCCGGCTCTAATTTTTTATTGTTCGCGGACTTGTCAAGGATATCTAAATCATACTGCGCGCCTTGTCTTAACGCCATGCGCAATCCGTGGGCAGGAGAATATGTATCCTGTAACACAAGATTTTTCATCAAATAATGATTTTTGTTCACAGCGATTGACCAGTCCACAGTTTGATTGGCATAATCAACAGTGCCAAGTTTTTTGATAACATTTTGCTGTTCGGCCTGTCCATGAGAAGAACTGCCTCCCTTATCATCCACTGCTACATGATTGTCCACTTCAGATGTCTCTTCAACGATCTGATTGACATCAGTTTTATAGTCGATTTGATAAGCCTGATTGACATCATGCAAAAATTGTAAAGTGAACCCATGGTTAGCTTCCGCAGGTACGATCTGATAATCAGTGCCAGAAACTAACGGTGCACCGAGTTGTTCGGTACCTTTCCTACTAAATGAGACAGGTCTTACGACCAATGAAGCAGCATCAAAATTAAGATTCTGACTCATGGTATCTACTAAATGCGCATCTGCTTGAGCAATGGCCTTTTCGCCGTAATTATATTTGATGCGCCATGAAAATTGCTGATTAGCTGCATCATAACCAGCTTTTTCCTTTGTCAGCAACTTACCGTAGTTAGCTGTGACCGTTGCTTTAGCATCGATACCGTCTTTGTCATTCTCATCGGTCAACTTCGCAGTATTGACAAAAGGCACTTTTCCACCATTATCTGGAACAATCGATTGATTGATAGATGTTTGATAAACCAATCGATAAGCTTTTTGTGTCTCTCCATCAACCGTTACGTTTCCATTCTGATCCACACGATATTCAGACGGTTCCAGTAGTCGTCCTTGTTCTTTGATTGTGCCATCTAAATTCATCACCAATTCATATACCTTGACTGATTGGTAATCGATACCTTTTGGCCAACTTTCTGAGACTGTTGGATTTGTCAGCTGATTCATTGCATGATTCATATCAATCGTCCATTCAATCTCAGTAGGATTTGGTGTCCGATCAAAATGCCCTTGCTTGTCTATCTCTTTATCCGTATCAGGTCGAATAAAGACATCCACAGGCGGCAACTGATCTTCTTCAGGAAACGCAATAGTCGTATGACCGGGTTTATCAATATGGACTGTATCAAAATGCGTGTCGAAATGGAACGTACCTGTGATATGTGATTCTTTCGTCACATGATCATTGAATGTAAATACCACGTGACCATCAGTATCGACCGTGTATGTCGCATATACTTCACCTGCATCATTTTGCAAATGACCATTTAGTGCACGATTAGGTTTTAATTGATCAGGTAATTGAAATGCAAAATAATCTCCAGACACGATTTGTTCTCTGATTTCTTCAGGTATACGCCAAGCATAAAAGAGCTGCACACTCGTTTTTTCTGTAAGCGGCGCTTGAACGATCGTGCCGTTTTCATCTTTATACGTAAGACTTGAATCGGTTAAAATCGTTCCTTGGGCATCAGGAAAATAAGTCCGAATGTCTGTTGCTGAATGAACTACAGCGGTTTTATCGGATTGATCTGCTTCGTCTTTCATTTCATCTGAAGAAATCATAGATTCGGACATACTTTCAGAACTACTTGCTTCCTCGGAAGCAGAAGCTGGTTCTGTTTGATCGGAAGCAGCCAACTCTGAATCATCAGTTTCAGTCAACACATCACTTGTTTGTTTTGTATGATCATTGACTGCCAAATATTTATCCGGTAATTGATAAGACAGCGATTGCTCATTATACCCAAAAGAAATAGTGTTCGCTTTGAGGGCAGTATCATCCTTGATCGTTAATAAAATCGTTCTTGTATCCGTTTCACCAGGTGCTGCCTTGACATGAATTTGACCTTGTGTGTCGAGTGTGACATCATTCACATTTGTATCTTCATCAAAACAGGCCATTGAAAAAATGTTCTCAGACGACTGGATAGCAAGCGTCTCTTCCTGTTCCCCGCCATCAATTTTCACGGATAATGCAACTTGATTCTCCGATTGTCCTTTTTCCGCTTTGACCAACGTCAATGCTGCCGTTTTTTGTGCCAATACTTCTGCTGCAGCAGCTACAGGTGCAATATATTGGAAAAGAATCAAAACCAACATAACCACGAAAATCGGTTTTCGTGCTTTATACAAACTTCCCACATTTCTCCACTCCTTCGATAGATTAATTCGTTCATATCATACTCCTTTTACACCTATATGTTACAAAAAAAGTCTTTTTATCACATCATTCTCATTTGAAAGCGCATTAAGTGATAAAAAACAAAGTATTTTTGTCACTTGATTTACTATCTAAACACATAAGAAACCGTCTTCGTTTCAATTTCCCAGATGAAACTGTCAAAATACATGTGAGAACAATCAAATAAAGCAAAAAAAAAGCCGAGTTGTAAAACTCAGCTTTCTCATCAATTATTCATTTAATACATTTGCTCCATTTGTTTCGATGACTTCTTTATACCAGAAGAAACTATCCTTACGTGAACGGTCGAATGAACCATTGCCTTCATCATCGGCATCCACATAGACAAAACCATAACGTTTAGACATCTCAGAAGTAGATGCTGAAACCAAATCTGTACAGCCCCATGAGGTATAGCCCATCAATTCGACCCCATCTTCAATCGCTTCATACATTTGTTCAATATGTGCTTTCAAGTAATCAATACGATAGGTATCATGGATCGATCCATCTTCTTCCACTTGATCCAGAGCCCCTAATCCATTTTCCACGATGAATAAAGGCACTTCATAACGATCATAAAGGTTATTCAATGTCACACGCAAACCAATTGGATCGATCTGCCATCCCCAGTCTGATGCTGCTAAGTAAGGATTAGATTCACCTAACAAAAAGTTTCCGGCCGTTGATTCACCACCTTCTTCTGGATTGTGTCGTGCTATGGAACTCATATAATAGGAGAAAGACATGAAATCCACTGGATATTGAGCCAAGATATCTAGATCTCCCTCTTCAAAAGTCACTTCAATGTTGTTTTCTTTGAAGAAACGTTTTGTATAGGCTGGATATTTGCCGCGTACTTGGACATCAGAGAAGAATAAGTTTTCATGGTCTTTTTTGATTTCTTCCATCACATCTGCAGGATTCGGTGTCGCTGGATAAGATTGCATCCGTGCCAACATCATTCCTACTTTGATTCCAGGATTGATTTCGTGGGCAAATTTAGTTGCTAAACTTGATGCAATGAATTGATGATGAACTGCTTGATACATTTCCGATAGGCTTTGTGTACCATCCTCAGATACCAATGCACCACCTACATAGCCTGAGATACCCATAATGTTGATTTCATTAAAGGTCAACCAATATTTCACTTTGTCTTTGTAACGAGTGAGTACTGTTTCGGCGTATTTAACAAACAAGTCAATGACTTGACGGTTTTTCCAACCGCCGTAGTTCAGGGCGATACCAATTGGTGTTTCATAATGAGAAAGTGTCACCAATGGTTCGATACCGTATTTCGCACATGCATCAAAGACATTATCATAAAACTGCAAACCTTCTTCATTCGGTTGCGCATCATCACCATTTGGAAAGATACGTGACCAAGCAATCGATAAACGAAAGGTTTTGAAACCCATTTCTGCATACAAAGCAATATCTTCTTGATAACGGTGATAGAAATCTGAGCCCCAGCGTTTAGGGTATAAGCCTTCTTTATCGTTCAAGGCAAATTCAATTTTTTCGCGGGTCATCGGCGCCGAGAAATCTTCGATATTTTTGCGGTCTTCCGGTTTTACTGCGACTGCAGTATCCGATGTTGCGGGACCACGTCCGCCTTCATTCCAAGCCCCTTCAAATTGATTGGCGGCAGTTGCACCACCCCATAAAAATCCTTTTGGAAACTGTTTGACTGTCATTTGTTTGCCTCATTTCTATTATTCGATCGTAGACAAGGGTCAAGACAACCGCAAGCCCCTGTCTCGTCCTTCATTTATTTTACAACTTCAATCAAATTGTCATTTGCTGATACATCGGTCGCCTCTGTAGCTAAAACCGTCGTGTAATCATTTGTATTGGTCACAATAACTGGTGTCAATAATGAATAACCTGCAGAACGAATCGCATCCGAATCAAATGAAATCAATTTTTGGCCTGCTTTGACTTTATCCCCTTGGTTGATATAAGCAGTAAAATGATTGCCTTCCAGTTCAACGGTATTCATACCGATATGGATCAATAATTCAGTCCCCTCTTCGGTAACTAAGCCGATTGCGTGTTTTGTTGGAAACAAAATTTTTACTTCAGCATCGGCTGGTGCTGTGATTTCTCCGTTGGCTGGCTCAATCGCGATTCCTTTCCCCATGGCACCGGATGAGAAAACTTTATCTTCCACATCTTTCAAAGCCACAACATGACCAGAAACTGGACTTTTGATCGTTTCGTCTTTTACCAGGGCAGAAACTGTACGTGTAGACGTTGCTGGTTTGACTGGCACATCAACAGGTGTATCAATATCTGCATACAATGTAGGTACTTTTAGCATCATCATGATCACAAATGAAGCGACAATTGCTAATACCGTACCGATTGCCAAATGGATCACGCTATGAAAGCTGCCTGTTGCCGGATCAATATAAGCTGGGTACAAGAAGATACCCATACCACCCATTGCATAGCCCGTTACGTTGAAAATCGATAAGTACACGCCAACCAAGCCCGAAACGATACAAGAAACGATAAATGGTGTTTTCATTGGTAATGTATACCCATAAATAGCTGGTTCAGTGACGCCAAAGATGGATGAGATCAAAGCAGGCATCGTTCCTTGTTTGACTTTTGGTTCTTTGGTCTTCAACCAGATAGCTGCTAAGACACCTGTTTGTGTGAAACAAGGCAAAACTGCTGCTGTCAAGATGATCGACTGGCCATTTTGTGCCATATCCATGATTGCCAAAGGTACAAGTCCCCAGTGTAAACCAAACATCACCAATACTTGCCATAAAGCACCTAATGCAAAGCCATAAACGATTGGGCTGAAATCATAGACTGCTTGGAAAGCAACACCGATCCAGTTTGACGCTGTGTTGGCAACTGGTCCGACAACGAAGAATGTCAATGGGACTGTGATCAAAATCGTTACGAAGGGTACAACGAACATTTTCACGACATCTGGTGTGATTTTCCGCATATATTGTTCGATTTTTGATGCGACAAAAATTGCTAAAATGACCGGTAAGACACTATTGAAGTATCCGCCAGCTGGCAGGGTCAAAGTCAAACCAAATACTTTACTGGCTGCCGCGACACTGTCAGCCAAGCCTGGATAGACCATGGCCCCTGCAATTGCCAAAGCGGTATAGATATTCATCTTAAATTTACGAGCAGCTGTGACAGCAAGGATCATTGGCAAATATTGGAATAATCCATCCCCTAACGTGTTCATCACAACATAAATACCATTAGTCGCATCCATCCCTGTTGCAGCTAGCAATGCCGTGATTCCTTTCAAAATACCTGCTGCTGCTAATGGCCCTAAGAAAGGTTGGAACAAACTGGAAATAACATCAATAAAGCGATCAAACAAACTTCCTTTCGGGCCATCACCTTCGTCCACGTCAACAGTGCCGCCGTCTGCTAGACCACCAACTTTTAGGACTTCGTCATAAACATCAGGCACATGATTTCCGATGACGACTTGGTATTGCCCGCCGGCTTTGACAACCGTCACAACCCCATCGCGTTTTTGCAAGTAGTTTGTATCTGCTTTACTTTCATCTTTTAAGTGAAAACGAAGTCTTGTGACACAGTGCTTCACCGATGAAACATTTTCTTTGCCGCCAACGTGCGCCAAAATATCTTGGGCTAATTCAGTATATTTTGCCATTTTCATTACTCCTTTAAATTTTAGATAATAAAAAAGACCAGCCTATTTACAACTTATCTATACAGACAGACATTCCAAAAAAGAATGTTATCTTTAGACATATTGTAAGAAAGTGCAGGTCTTGCCAGCCGAACTGTAACGAATCCATTTATTTTCTTATGATATCTTTGAGTGAGCAGCTAGATTGCCGATATGGAGGATCAAATACATCAATTCCATATCATTCACTAGCCACTTTTTTTGTTCATATAAATATTCTTTGATTGAATCTGCGGTTTCTTTTTCCTTAGGATAGCTGCTGAAGGCCAGCGCGATCATTGGATTGGTCATCACTGGTTCATCGGTTCCCTGACTTTGACGAATCAAATAATAGCGAATGTGGGTCACGAACCGTTGGAAGTAAGATGAATTCTCATCATATTCAATGTTCATACTGTACTTGACGATTCTTAAAATATTGTTTGTCAGTTCTGTGTGTTCGAAGGCACTTTGATTGGTACTTTTTTCTATCTCCGCATTCACGAAATGCAATGTGATAAAGGCAGCTTCCTCTTGCGAAAAATCTGGGTATAGTTCTTGGCGAATCAAATCCACCGCCTGCAAACTAACTGCATACTCTTTGGCATAGATTTTCTTGATTTCCCAATGCATAGGATTGGTCAAGACAATGTCTTGCTTTTGTCTGCTGATCGCAAATAAGATATGATCCATTAATGTGAAATATACATTCGGATTGAAATCGGTTTCAATGCTGTCGCGAAAGATTCGGACGATTTCATATATCACTGCCATTTGTTTTTCGTTGGCTTTGGTCATGACTTTCGACATGTGCTCTACGGTCAAGTCATCTTCTGGATAATACTTTTTTTCAATTGTTTCTGTCGGGATCCAATCACCAGGTTTTGTTTGAAAACCGATGCCTTTTCCCATGAGGATCACTTCGATTTCATCTTCTTTCGAGAGTACGACATTGTTGTTGATCCTTTTGACTATCTTCACGAACAATCCTCCTTAATCAGCACATCTCGCAAGAAAAACGCATTCATTCTTAACGTATGCCGAAGGTTTCTGTCCTGAGCCCATTCCTTATGCACTTAAGCATCTATTTCACAACAAAGTAACCTGCGATGTTGCGCCATGGATATTTATTTGAATCTTACATAAATACCATCAATGTCCTTCATGCATTTCAAATGATCGAAGAACGGCTCCAACCTACTAATGAAAAATATTCCTTTTTATGCTCCCCTTTCTAGCTCCAGTGATGCAGCCAAGATTATCCCTTACTTTGGAACCGGTTCTTTTCTTATTTATAAAAATGTTGAATAAAAAAAGAAGACCAAAGCAAAAAAGTGTCCAACCCCGAGATTATTTCTCGTAGGTAAGCAATGCACTTTTTTCCTCTGGTCTTGCCTGCCGAACAGTAACGAATCCAGTTATCAGAACACTCTCGCGCTCTGTTGAGATTATATTACTCAATCTGAAAGAGAATGTCAATACTTTTTGTAAACGTTTTTAATTTTCTTTGGACAGCTAGACCAATTCAATCTTTAAAACCCAAAAAATGATTGGAAAAAAAAGAAGCATGAGTAAGCCCATGCTTCTTTTTTGTAATTTGTTACCAATAAACGCCTATTCCCGTTCCTCAGCAGTCACACCTACTGCTGCCCATGGATTATGGTCAACATCATAGGCCCAAGAAAAGTTCGCTACTCGATCAGAGATTGGCAGAATTTGATTGCGGTATAACGTTGGGAACGCAAAAGCTTCTTCAAAGGCATATGCTTGCCATGCATCGAATGCTTCTTTGCGTTTTGCTTCATCGAAAGAAGCATTCGAATCAATCGCCGCTAATAAGCGGGTATTCTCTTCGGATTCATACCGTGTATAGTTAAAGGCTGAATTTGGCCCCCATAAACTAGTCGGTGAAGGATCAGATCCTGTCCCCCAAGCGGCTTGATAGACATCGATCTCTGGATCATCATTTTTTAGTCGATCATAGAAAGCTTGAAAATCGATCAATCGTCCTGTTGTATATTCTACATTCAAACCAACTTCTTGCCACTGTTGTAAGTAATAATCTGCTAACGGTTGCGCTGTTTCGCCGCCAGACATTGAAGCAAAATTGATCGTTAATGGGTCGCCGTTAGGATCTTCACGGAAGCCGTCTCCATCTACATCCAAATAACCTGCATCATCCAACAACTGGTTTGCTTTGTCCGTATTCAATGCATAGCCTTCGATCGTTGTATCATGCAGTGAACCAAACACAGGTGGAATCAATGTAGTGCCGCGTGAGCGAAGACCATGATAGAACCGCTCGCCAATGGCGTCATTATCGATTGCATAGGCCATTGCTTGGCGCAATTGTTTATTGGCCATTTTAGACTCAGGATCATAGTCTACACTTCCTGATTCCTCGTCCCAAGTACCTAAGTTAAACCCAATGTAGGTATAGGATTGCTCAGGTCTGCCAAGCATTTGATATCCATCCATATCTTTATACGTGTCAAAGGTATCCGTCGGCATTTTGATCGCCATATCATAATGTTTTGCCAATAACGCTTCATTGATTGAAGCAGATGGCACCGCCCGAAAAACCAACTTATCAAGCGCAGGCTCTTCCCCATAATAATATTCATTTGGCAGGTACTCCACCGATTCACCAGGTACGATATTCGACATCACATAAGGACCGAAACCGATTGGGTTCTTACGCACAGGGTCACTAGATTCCATGTCTTTGACTTCGATCCCATCAAAGGTGTGCTTTGCCAATGCTGAGTGATAGACACCCCCGCCTTGTTGCATCATGCCGGGATGAACTTCTTTGTATTCGATTTGAACAACTTTATCACTGATTGCAGTAATCCCTGAAATCGTGTCTGACTCACCTGCATTGTATGCCTCCATACCAATGATGTTGGTAAAGTTATTGTCATAGCGAATACCGGTATAATCAGCATGACCGATCACTTCATACGAAAAAATCACATCTTCAGCTGTCACATCAACACCGTCTGACCATTTCAATTCATCCCTCAAAGTAATCGTCGCAGTTTTGTTCTCTTCATCTAGAACCAAATCTGCCGGTCCGCCATCAACGATCATAAAATCATCATTCTTTAAAAACAAATATTCATGGCTCGGCTCTAGAAAATCACGGTCATAACTATCTTGATAAAATTCCCATTGAAATAAGCCTTGAAACTGCGTATCCATCACAACAGCAACTTCTAATGTGCCACCATCTATCAGTTCAGCCTCATTCGATGTACTGACAGGAAAATCCAGTCCTTCATTTTCCTCAGCTACATTGCTTGTGCTTGTAGTTTCTGTGCCACCATCGTTTCCTGTACCAGCATTGTTTCCTGTGCCACATGCACCCAATAAAAGCGTTGCGCATAAAGTAACTACACCAAATATTTTTTTCTTCATTGAGATCCTCCTTATTCGATCCATTCAATCATTCACACCCCGTATTCCCATTAAAAGCGCAGATAGCTGCATCTAAATGATGAAATGATGAGAATAACCTAAAGATACTTAATGAATTATAACAATTATCAGCGTTTCTTTTAATTCAACATTTTCCTCGATTGGTGAAAATATTGAATGAAAGAGAAAAAGACTGCGTTGCCTATTCTTCTTTCTCCATCATGATTTATCCGATTCATTTGCTCATATCAAACCGACTGGTGCTTATCGCAGATATATCCTCTTGCAAGCTCAACTGAATAGTCATTTTTTTGTTATACCTGCTATTCTCGCCAAAGGGAGTATGATACCATGATAGATAAGGAGGGTTAAAATGGCAGAAAAAAAAGTGATATTACAGACAACCTCGAAAGCATTTGCGCCAATTTCACAACTTTTGACACAGCGTATTTTATTGGTATACAGTTGTATCTTGATTATTCTCGGTTGTCTATCTTCCCCTAAAGAGTTGGTTTCTGGATCTTTGAATATTTTAGGCTCTCCAAGCAATCTGATTTCCGATTATTTTGCAATTGGCAATCTTGGAAGCGCCTTTTTAAATAGTGGTCTCTTGATGCTGGTGACCATTTTGATTGCCAAAAAGCAAGGGACAGTTATTACAGGTCCGATAATTGCTGCGTTTCTTACACTTTCCGGCTTTTCTTTTTTTGGCAAGAACTTATTTAACTCTATTCCCATTCCATTAGGTGTATCATTGTACGCGTATATACAGCAACGTCCCTTCAACCAATATCTGTTGGTCGCCTTATTTGGCAGTGCAGCATCACCAGTGATCAGTTATCTTGCTTTTGGCTTGGGTCTCCCTATTCCTATTGGTATATTGATAGGTTACTTGATCGGTATAGGGTTAGGCTTGATCTTGCCACCTTTAGCTGCTCAATTCTTGCAATTCCACCAGGGTTTTTCTCTTTACAACATTGGCTTTGCCACAGGGATTGTCACGATGTTTTTCACAAGTTTTTTGCGTCTCTTCGGCCAAGAAGTTCATCCCCAAAGCGAGTTGACCACTCAATACCATTTATTTTTATCAATATTTATTGCTATCATTTGCTGTCTGCTTTTCATTACTGGATACATTTTAAATGGGCGATCCTTAACTGGATACTCAGAGTTGTTGAAAACCTCAGGAAAACTAATGACTGATTTTGTCACTATATATGGACTTGGCTTAACAATGATCAATATGGCATTAATGGGCTTTTTGATGTTGGCTCTTGTTTTGGGCCTTCAAGGTCAATTGTCTGGTCCACTATTGGGTGCTATACTAACAGTTATCGGTTTTGGCGCTTTTGGGAATCATCTCAAGAATAGTATCCCTATCCTCATTGGTGTAGTGGTTGCGTCAAAATTGGGGCTGACTGCTGAAATATCAACATTCAATTTGCTTTTGACTGCTATTTTTGGGACAAGTTTAGCACCGATCAGTGGCTATTATGGAGGGATTGCTGGAATCATTGCAGGGATCACCCATGCAGCTTTAGTCACAAATATCACTTACTTGCACGGCGGATTGAACTTATACAATAACGGTTTTTCTAGTGGATTTGTCGCAGCTGCCCTGGTGCCATTATTAGATGAATTGAAACAATTAAAAAGGCGGAAAAAGAATGATTGAAAAAGAACGCGCACGTCGCATTGCAGATGAGGTCGTCACCTACTTCCTCTCTCATGACTGTACCCAAATCACCAGTCAAATGTCCTTCGAAAAAACCGGTTTTAGCGCAAAAGTTTGTGGGCCTTGCCCTAAACGGCCAACGGATTTGGAGCACTTTATCGAAATGCTCAACACACCTCGAGACATCACCTTAGAAAATTACTATGTGGAATTACTGGGTGGTCATCAAACGATTCATGAAGAAAAAGACTATTATTTATTGGGCTTGATGATCGATGAAGCGACCATCGTCTTTGAAGATGATTTTTTGACTGTTCACCTCTTTCGCAAAAAATACGGTCGTGAAAATGAATGATTCCTGACAAAAAACTGATATGTACTGTCCCTCTTTAAGCCGAGGCAAACAGTTCATATCAGTTTTTTCTTCTATATTATAGAAGTAGGATCAGGTATCTTTGATGCGCATCGAAATCGATTGCTATTTTTTGTTCATTCTTGTGACAAAACTGAAAGTTGATTGATAGATTTTTCCCACTACTTTTCAGAAAATCAGCGCTATACTTTCAATATAATCTAAATTGAGGTGACACACGATGAAAAAAATATTGATTGGCTTAGGTGTTGCAATTCTCATTATTTTTGGAGGATTACAAATCGCCCAAAAAATGATCATGGGTGGTGAGAGCTACTATGTCCAAATCACAACCAATGGTGAAAAAGGCACATCACAAGATAGCAATGGTACAACCATGAATAAATACGATTATGATTTGACCGGCTACAATGAAGATGGCGACAGTAAAGACTTAGCATTTACTGCTTATCGAGACCGCCCATTACGTAAAGAAGCCTATCTGAAAATCACTTGGAATGAAAAAAAAGGCGTTACAGGCTATGAAGAAGTTCAAGAATCAGACATACCTGCAGATGCATTGAATCAATTAAAAGGAGCGTAACGAAACAATGGAAAAAATCATTCAAGCACATGAATTAACCAAAACCTATGGGAAAAGCAATGAAAAACAGACCCAAGCCTTAAAGGGAGTCACCTTTGATATTGAAAAAGGTGAATTTATCGGCATCATGGGTGCTTCTGGATCTGGAAAGTCCACTTTATTGAATATCCTGTCAACACTTGATCATCCAAGTACTGGTACGATCCAAATCAACAAGAATGACATCACCAAACTAAAGGGCAACGCGCTTGCAGATTTTCGCAGTCGAGAAATTGGCTTTATTTTCCAAGATTTCAATTTACTTGAAAATCTAACAGCATCAGAAAATATTGCAGTTCCTTTATCTTTACAAGGAGTCAAACCTAAGGCAATCAAACAACGGATCAAGCAAATCGCACAACGGCTATCGATCAGCCACATTTTAGACAAATACCCATCAGAAATCTCTGGGGGGCAAAAACAACGGGTGGCAGCTGCCCGTGCGCTGATTACAGAACCCACGATTTTGTTTGCAGATGAACCAACAGGTGCCTTAGATTCTAAAAGTGCCAAAGATTTGTTGGATATGATGGATGACTTGAACACCAACGACCAAGTATCGATCTTATTGGTTACCCATGATCCATTATCCGCCAGCTATTGTCAAAAAATACTATTTATCAAAGATGGTATCATCCACCAAGAAGTCAAACGAAATGACCAAAGCCGAGAAGAGTTTTACCGACAAATCCTTGTCATACTTGGCAACTTGGAACAATAAGGAGGAACCAGCATGCTTTGGAAATTATCACTTACTGGGATTAAGGGCCGGATGAAAGATTATATAGTCTTATTTTCTGGTCTGGTTATGGCCTCAGCAATCTTCTATATGTTTGAAACAATGGCTAGCAACGAAGCCTTTTTAACCAAAAATTCGATTCTTGGCATGATCGTTATCATTTTTCATTTTGGTTCGGTTTTGCTTGGTATCATCACATTTTTCTATATCTTGTATGCCAATTCTTTTTTGATGGCCATGCGGCAACGAGATTATGCGATGTTTATGATGCTTGGTGCAAAAGGACGCAAAATCGCCCAAATGATTTTCATTGAAACTTTTATGGTTGGGATTGCGGCTACGATCATAGGCTCCATTGCCGGTATTGGACTGGCCCATGGTGTCAATGCGCTGCTTCTTAACCGATTGAATCTGCAAATCACACATTACGCCGCATTTAGTGGAAAAGCATTATTGATTACCTTGATTTTCTTTGCCATTCTTTTCTTGGTTGCTGCGCTTTTCAATGCTTCAGCAATCACTAAGAAATCGATACTTGAGTTGTTACGAGAAACGAGCACCCCTGCCCGTTTGAAACAACGACCAATTTGGTTGATTTTACAAGCTGTTGCTGGTCTTTGTTCACTGGCTTTTGGCTACTATATGATGAGCGACCTAATGAAGTTCCAACTGATTGGTATCGGCGCTGCCTTAGTTACGATCGTGCTAGGTACCTATTTGGTCTTTCGCTCCGTGATCATCACGATCTTGTTGCTGCTAAAAGGGACAGATCAAATCGCAATGAAGAAATTAAACAATTTTACGTTCTCACAATTAAGTTTCCGTATTCGGGACTACACACAAATGCTTTCGATGGCAGCAATGCTGTTTGCATTAGCTTTAGGTGCATTGACCGTTGGCCTTGGCTTCAAGAATGAAATTCCAATTATGGCAAAATCAGTTGCCCCGTATGATTTGATTTTGAATAATGCACAAGATGTAGATGACCAATCGATCAATGATTTAGATCCAACATTAGATGTCCAATATCGCATGAAAGAAACGGATGATGCCGTCTATTATGATAAGGAACAATTCAATCAACAAAATCTTTTGACCCAAAATTATAATGAACGTGGCATGACTGTCCATTATAGTCAATTATCTGGTGACCTATTAGCAGATGATCTATCTGCCCAAGACCAATTACGCAAATACGAAATTATGGAACAACGCAGCAAGGAAATCCGGGTTGTCTCCACAAGTGAATTTGATGCCATTACCGCACCAGAAACCAGTCTGCGTGTGATCCAAGTAGCTGATTTTGAAAAGGACTATGCTGCATTGCGCGCATTAGCCGAATCCAATCAATCAGCCAATACCGCAGAAACAATTGAGATGAACTTTACCCAGCGAGTCTTTGTTTATGACACGTATAATGGGATGTTCTCAGGTTTTGAGTTCATGGGCTTCTTCTTAGGTATCGCCTTCTTGACCATGTTGGCAAGCTGTTTAATGTTCAAAATCTTATCCGGTGCCAACAATGATATCACGCGTTACAATATGTTGCGAAAAATCGGTACCCGAACTTCTTTACTCAAACAATCAATTAGAAAAGAAATTGGTGTGCTCTTTTTGGCACCAGGTATTTTGGGCATGATCCATGTATTGTTCGGACTAAAAATGTTCAGTACATTGATGATCAACCCTTACGATAAGTTGTGGATTCCTTTTGGTATTTTTATCGCATTATATGCTGTCTATTATTTGTTGACAGTTTGGTTGTATACCAATATCGTGTTGAATAAACGACAATAAAACAAAGGGGGGATTGGCGATGCAGAGTTAACACTCTGCTTTGCCGATCCCCCTTTACTCATGTTTGAAAAGAATCAAAAATGCGATTCTTACTGCGATCAAGCCCAAAACAACTGCAAAAATCAGTGGATTTTGCATCCAGATCATCACATGTCCTACATACGGAATATGCAATGTCAAAGTACCTATATATTTATCCGCTGTCACTTGCTTCATATCATTTACGGTATTGTGATCGCCTCTTGTCTGAAAACCTGCCGCAGTTTGAGAAATAATACGATGCGTTACCATCATTCCATCATCTTCGAATGTAATGATTTCTCCGGCGTGCAACTGGTCAAAATCTTCTGCTCGAACAACAACATAATCCCCCACCAATAAGGTTGGTGCCATACTACCACTAATCACAGTATAGCCTTTAAAGCCGAACATGCCATTTCCTTCTGGTTTAGAAAAAAAATTTAGTACTGCCAATAATAAAACGGCCCCCACAATAAGCAGGCCGCAAAGAGACCAAATGATACGAAAAAATATGTTTAATTTATTCAAGATAGCTCCTCAACTTTAATTAATTGATTTTTTTTCGTTGAATTATATAAATAACGACCCCATTTACTTGATATGAACACACGACTTTCATAGCTCGATAATCCATTGTCATCCTGGATTTTTTCTACAAATGCTGGCAATGCGGCCAGAAACTCTTCTGGTCGCTGATCATTGATAACAGAAAGGTCATAACGAACTGTCTTTGATACTAAGCCAACTTGACCAGTACTATCAATTTGAAACACATCCTGAGAAATGTCTGGTTGCATGACTAGTAAAAGGTATTGTTCCTTTAATAGCAAATACATTTTTTTCTTTAAAATGGCAATCGATACACTTTCTAAAACAGTTGAATGGTTTTGACTTTGTGTATCAAACTTAGTTAGGTTAGATAGTTTTAGCAATTGTGGAGAACAGGCTGTCTTAGCCATATGTTTTGCCTCATTCAAAAAAGCCTCTTTGGTCATGGGATCTGAATAAGTAGTCGGAACAAAAAAATCCTTTTGAAAAATATCATCTTTTATTTCATCTTTGATGATAGCCGTTGACAGCAAATGCTGATTATCCGCATGTCTCTCGTTCATATGTACTTTAAAAAAATAAAAGAAACTTGTGACAGCAGTAAATAACAACATACTAATAACTATTTTATATTCTCTTCTCACCCAACACTTCGCTACTTTCTGCAAGTCGTATCAATCTTGTTTAAAAAATGACCAAACAAAGAATAGCGCAATTAGACCGCATAGTCCAGCAAAAATCAAGGGATTTTGCGTTTTCATCATGAAAGTGCCTAAAAATGGAAAGACGATGATTTGTTTTCCTATATAATTATCAGCAACCACAACTTCTTGATCAGGATCTTTATTTTGGTCACCCTGTACGGTCGCGGTGGTTGCTGTCTTACTGATGACTCGATGTGTCACGATCGTTTGATCGTTGGCTTGATAGGAAATAATATCTCCTTCTTCGATATTGTCAAAGTCAACTATCCGGTCAATCACATAATCCCCTGCTCGAAAGACCGGTGACATACTATTGCTCAAAACGGTATAGCCTTTAAAGCCAAAGAGGCCCTTTCCTTGCGGCGCTGATAAAACATTTAAAAGGACAAATAGCAAAACGATGATGGTAAAGATGGTGAGCAGGCTATTGGCGATCGTTCTCAGTTTCATTTGGGCTCCTGACTTGATTCAGATTGGCTGCTAACAGTGTTGTTTGATTCGATAGTTGAAAATTCAATCGTTTCTTCTGTACTGTCTACACCATCATCTGGATCATTTTGATTTGTTGAACTTGGTTGAGATTCAGCTGTAGTCGCTATCTTATCCAAACTTGGAAAATTGTTGGACTCACTCGATGGATGTACCTCAACAGATTTATTTGATTGATCCATAACAGATTGTTGACGATTTAATCGTTTATACAATGTATAATTTTGTTCAGATGTTGTGAAACCTGCGCCGAAGTGGTAACCTAAAAAAACGATCATTTGTTCGATCGTATCAGGCTCACTCGGATAAGAATACTCAAAAGAAATGTTCAAGTAATCCATTTCGATGCTATAGGACAGCGTGAAGTTCTTCATGAGAGGATGATTAAATGGCTGCAAATAATAATAGCCAAGAAAATTTGTCGGAATTTTCATATAAAAATCCGTTGTGATATAAAACGCGTTTCCCCTTTTTTCAACTTTGCTGTCATCAACCTTTGTTTGAAAATCTGAAGTTAGGTCCGACAGATCGATAGAAGATAAATCAGTTTGAGTGACAGAATAGACCTCTCTTGAAAAAACAACTTTTTGTGTTCCCCTCTCCCTCATGACCAGATTGGCCTTTTTTCCACCAGAAGTATCCAATTGTTTGATATTGAGTACATTATTTTCCGGAAAAGATACCCGAAATTCATGTGCATCAGTGCCTGCAAAGCCAATATCATAATGTACTTGCAAATAATCTAAAATATCAGCCGCAGTCAAACCACTATTGAATGTATTGGTTTCTTTATTACTAAAAAGATGATAGCTTGTACCCAACATACTTGAATACAGCACTTGATTGGTAAAACGATTACTTCGATTAATATCCGCGTCTAGAATGAGTGGTTTGCAAAAATCACTGATATGCGCATAGACGAGATTTGAATTAATATATTGAAACTGAATCCCATTCACAACAAAATTCATCTGAGCAGATTTGCTTTCTAAACTCAATTGAATTTTAAATCCTTGATTTTCTACGTAAAGGATAGAATCTATTTTATATGACATACCTTGGACCGGTTTGATAGCATTCTTAATCAAATCGCTGATCTCTTGATTTTCACTTTTGCTGATTGTTTGTCCCGACTTATATTTGATATAGACAATTCCTGGTACAACAGTCGTAAGCTGATCATTTACAACGCTATAATACATTTGTTGTCCGATTGCATACCCATACTGATTAAAGCGCCCTTCATCGATCCAGTCACCCTTGGTATCTTTTGATGTTAGTTGAATCGTTGTCTCTTTCTTATCTATGAAGCCGGTCGTATCATTCACTAAATTGCCTTGACTAATCGTTGTTTGGATCGTTATCTTGATTGGTGTTTTATCAGACCAGGCTTTTTTTCTTCTTAGCGTTAGGGTAGCCGTTTGGGATTCTCCTGCTTTGATCTTTTCAATGTTTCCTAGATCAGCTAATTCTATGTATTCTTTTGCTTGATCAACTGTCAGGTTCTGACCATCCAAAGTAATCATTTGAATTGCGAAGGTGACTTTTCCTTCTAAAGTTCCAGTATTTTTGACATTCAATCGTACGTCTTGTGTCTTGTCTTTATCCGAAAAGGAAAACACATCTTGCTGTGCTTTGACATCTAACGAAAGGTAGCCAGCACGCAATTTGATACTTGTGTCAATACTTCTATTGTTTACAAAAGCAGCCATTGAATCAACCGGCGTGAAGAAAAAAAAGAGAACCGAATATGCGCAAATAAATACTTTCACAAGCTTTTTCATATCGGTCCTCCTTGGTTACTATTTAGAAGTTGAAGTTTCAGTGATTTGAGATGCTGTAATTTTAAGTTCTTTAGTGACCTCATTTAAGTCAATGCCTTGATGCGCATTTCTACTTGTGCCATTTGAATCTGAAGTATAGGCTTCCTCATCAGGAATATAAGGTAAACCTACTTTGATAGAAATAATAATGTCCGCATCTTGTTTAACGATAAATTCCGTATCGTCTCCATGATTTATCGTAATTGTGGCATCAAAGTTTTGCGCTTGAATCTCGTTTATCACTTCGGATACATTTTCCACGTTAATCTTTGCATCTAAACTCCCTTGATACTTAACCATGATTGTTTTTTCAAAAGCATCACCTGGTTGTAAATTAGAACTGCTATCACCTGTCAACTCAAGCTCATTATTTTGTGTTAATTCTTTCCCACGATTATAGGTGCTATTCCAATTCACATATTTCCATTTTCCTTCTTTTGCTTCACCCAAATTGACAGTACCAGCCGTCAATTCAATATCAGTCCCAACACTTGTACTATCCGTAAAATAGGCATAGGTACCATAAGTAGCAAATCCAATAAAAATAAGAGCCAGCATCAAAATTGAATAACGATTACTTTTATGCTTCTTACTTCCTTTGCTTTTTCCTTGTTTGTGAATAATCATTTTTTATCTCCTTTTTATACGTCTTCTAAGCCAACGTTCTAAAGTATAGCAAATGAAAAAACCTATGACAACAAGGAAAACGAGCATTTTATTTTTATAACACAAAGAAAAATATTCACAATCAAAAAAATATACATTAGCACAATTATCAAAAACCATATAATTATTAAAAAAAGACTCAGCATCAAAATATCTTATCATTAATTGTAAATTTATATGTTTTTTAAATGGATCACCTGATATCAACTTTGAGAAATAACCCCTAACATTCAACAAGTGAGAAGGGAATCATCTATGTATCCTTTGAAAAAAAATAAATAATTGTGATTTATTTTTTTAAAATAACGAAATAAAAAAATAGAAACAGTATATCCGATAAACGCTGAAAATATACAATAATACACACAAATATTCATAATTTAATCATTAGAATATAATTAAAAAACTTACTATTTTTAAGTAAATCAGTTTAACTTTAGTCCTTTTAATGGAAATGAGATAGAAACTTGTCTCTTTAACGCAAGATATTGGTCACCTTCCCCCGCAAATGAATAACACCACCTCTCATTTTTTTACCTATAAACCTTGTTTTACAGGCGATTACCTGATGATATGATAGAAAAGAAGAACACGAAGGACGCTTATGGGTGAAAATTGGAGTATACAAATAAACTATCGGTCACTTTTAAACAGAGTTAACATCTATTTGAAATGATTTTTTTCTCATTAAAAAAATAGCAAACACTTAAAACATTTATGAGTAATAGTCAATATCTGGCCTTCAAATTATTCATTTTTGACTATTACATCCAGTTGTTTATTTGAAAATAGCCTAAGTTATAATAACTCTAAAAAATGACCGTTAAAAAGAATCTCTTTTCAACGGTCATTAGCGGTATAAATTTGGGTAGACATCTATCTGGTATTAATTATTTTCAGCTTTTGGCACGCCTTCAATCGTCAACGATTCAATACTTGCGGCAGTCATATCTGCTGTGACATTGGCTTGGAACGTCACTTGATCACCCACTTGCAAGAATTGGGCATAGGGAGAATTGTTGATATTCACACTGTAGATAATTGGATCATTCTCCAAAATGAAGGAAACCACAGTTTGGCTAGAGCCTGTCAATAATTGGACTCGTTGTACCTTCCCTTTCCTTTCAGTCATGCTAGCTGAGTCACTGCTTTGATTGTTGCTGCCACTGGTAGCTAACTCGATCCTGTAAGCATCCAATGCTGTTTGAGCAGTATCAGCATCGATGACAATATCATTGTCAACGGCATTGATATAGACGTATTTCTTAAAAATACCCTTTGAATCCATCAATGAGACAATCCAAGTTTGTACACCGTCTATATTATAGAGTACCGGCATTTCTGCTTTCCATTTTTTTTCAGGGTAAATCTTAGAAGCAATCGATATTGCGCCATCACTATCCATAATGCCGACATCAGTATCTCGATAGTAGGTCAATTGACCAGTCCGTGCATTGATCAATGAATACCCCAACGCTGAGTCTTGGTTGCTATCATCACTAGTAAAATCGGTGAAATAAAGCAATTGCCCATCTTTATTTAGCATAGGTGTGATTTGTCCAGAAGCATAGATTCCATTTTCAGTTGGTATCTTGACATCTTTCTTAGCCCCAAAGATAAATTGATTCCACCATCCTTGACTAAATCGTCCATAATATTCATTTAGCTGATTGGCTGCAGCTGAAGTGATCGGTGCATCAATAAAACTTGGTGCTTCTTCACTACCATAAAGATTGACCTCACCTGTTTCAGCATTCAAGACTGCCGTTTTAAAATGATCAAAATGCATTAAACCTGTCACACCATATTCTTTGTACAACGTTTGCACATAGAATGGATTACCCTCTTCATCAATTTCCAAATTGATGGTTCCTAACGAACCATAGCCGGGAAAAGCTGCATAGATTTTTCGCGCAGCATCTTCATTGAAGTAAGCAGATGGCGTATAATGCAAAGGTTTGCTGACAAACTCTGGTTGGGCATTGATATCCGTGGCACTAATTTTAAAATAACCGGGAATCTCTTTGAGCTTGAACCATTTCCAAAATCCATTGTATTCTAAGGTTGCTACATACACATATTCACCGTTTATGGTTTGCGCAGTAATTCCATCCAGTGTGAACATGTTTGAATTGGGGATCACTGAAAATTTTTGCAGCATTTTGCGTTTCGCAGTATCAGGTGCGATAGCAATCGGTGTTTCTTTCGTTGATGTCAACGTTTCAGCTTGCTCTTGTGTTTTGGCTGGAATCGTTGCATAAATCGAATCCGTCGAAGTAATCCTCGTGATTCCACTAACTCCCCATAAAATCAAGAGTGCCACAATGCCAAGACCAAAAATTTTAGGCGCCAGTCCAATTGGCTTCATTGTGCTCTTGATCACTTTTTGTTTCCTCTTGTTACCTTCCACGATAAGTTGGCCAGATTGTACAGCATTCAAGCCCCATAAGACAGCACTGGCTATTAGGATCCCAATCAAATTGATCCACAACATTGAAGACAATGTTTTGCTTGGAAGTAAGACATACAATATTCCTGCCAAAACCACTAACTCAATAATCGTTAAGATAATGATTGTTTTCTTTCTTTTTTGTAGAAAACCTACTACAATGTTTGTCGCTAATATCCCTAATCCAAATAAGACAGTTAATTGCACAAAGTCAATAAACATCACAATTCTCCTTTCATTTCCCTATCGTTCATTATTGAACAAATTCAGCTTTTTGTCTATCCACCTTTGGATGGATTTTCTCCAAAAATGGATCATCAAAGAACCATCCTCTTTCATACCGCAAATGCATATATTTCTTTTAAATGATGACTAAAAAATACAAAGTATTTTCAGAGGATGGTAAACTAATAAGATAAAAGGAGGAATCTCATGAAAAAATCACCACTGACCCTATTCTTCACTCTTTTATTTATTACAACCGTATTCGCTGCGTGCAGCAGCGGCCAACGTCAAACAGAAGCGGACTTAAACAGTGGACTAAGCAACGAATCTGCAAGCTATCCACTGCCCACACCAAATTTGACAGGCACACTCAGCGTCGAATCTGCACTAGCCAATCGACGATCACAACGATCCTTCACAGAAGAAGCACTGTCAAAAGAAGCACTTGGACAGTTGTTGTGGGCCGCTGCGGGAATGACTAGTGAGGACAACTTGCGAACAGCTCCTTCTGCTGGTGCTCTTTACCCCCTAGAGCTTTATGCAGTTGTTGGGGATGTGACTGGACTTGCAGCGGGGATTTATCGTTACGATCCCATAGACCATCAAGTCATTCACATTGTCACAGGTGATCAACGAAACGCGTTGCAGGCTGCCGCATTGAATCAATCATCAATTGAAAAAGCCCCACTCACATTCGTTTTTACTACTGTCACAGAACGCTTAGCTGAACGCTACGGAAAAAGAGGAGAAACACGCTATGCATATTTTGAAATTGGGCATGCTGCGCAAAATGTCTATTTGCAGGCGTCGTCTTTAGCGCTTGGTACGGTGGCCATTGGTGCGTTTACCGATCAAGATGTGGCGTCCCTTTTGCAATTACCTTCTGGCGAAGAAGCCCGATATATTATGCCAATCGGGCATCCAATGCATTGATGGCTTCTTATTCCCCCTCGTCTAAACTTTGAAAATCAGCCATTTACAACCAAGAAAGACCTGTTATTCTAGAGCGTTCAACTCAGAAAACAGGTCCTTTTTATTTATCACATTTTTCTCAATTCTATAATAATTATCAACTTTTTGAACCCATGTGCATGGCGGTGACACCACCAGCGTAGCTTTTGATTTGTACATCGTGAAAACCAGCTTGTTCAAAATCGTGCTGCAACTGATTTTTCCCAGGAAATGATTGCGCAGATTCTTGTAACCAAGCGTATTCTTTAAAACTTTTTGCGAAAATTCTGCCCAAAAAAGGCATCACATAATGAAAGTAAAAACGAAATAATTGTTTCCAGCCCGCCATTTCTGGTTGCGACGTTTCAAGGCAAACTACCCTACCGCCTGGCTTAACCACCCGATACAATTCCTGTAAAACCTGTTGATGATCTGCAACATTGCGTAATCCAAAGCCAATTGTGACGTAATCAAATTGGGCGTCATCAAATGTTAGTGCCATGGCATTGCCAATTTGCCAGTCGATGGGCGCAGCATCCATAGGTAGTGCTTTCTGCTTTGCAACCGATAGCATTTGGCCGCTAAAGTCAACCCCCGTCACATGCCCCGTGGCACCCGCGGCTTTTGCCAAGGCCAAACTCCATTCCCCAGTTCCACAACAAACGTCGAGTATCTTGCTGCCTGTCTCCACACACATCATTTTCATGACATCACGCCGCCACCGTTTATGTAAATGAAAGGAAATTATACTATTCATCGGATCATATTGAGGTGCAATGCGTTCGAATACTTGATGTACTTTGGTTTCTTTGCTGGGATGTTCCATCTTTATTCCTCCTCACTATTATAACGGCGCTTTCATGATTTTTATAAGTCTATCATGAATAAGAGGAATGGACAAAAATCAGGATTTGTCATTAGTGACCACATATATCTTTGTTTGAATTAGATAAACTGAATGCCTAAAAATGTAGAATGCCTGCGACTAAAAAATCAGTCCTTATGCTAGTCTTGATCACCTAAACAACTCAGTTTCCACGGTACACTGTCACTCGTGCGTTTTCCTAATGTTTCTCGATAATAGGTATTACTATCATTTTCAACAATTTCGATCAATTCATGTTCACTTAAGTCAAATCCATCGGTCACTTCTGTCTGTAATCTTGTTAAATCATGTAAAATCTGTAATTTTGCATCTAATTTCAGCAGTGTCCGCATCCGTTCAATAAATGGTATTTCGTTTTTGTAAGCGATACCGCTCATTTCTTCTTTTAGCGAATGATAGTAAGAAGTAATATAAGGGCGCTCATCAAAAAAACGCAAAGCAAGCTTTTCTTCAAAATGGTACAAGTATTCATCGATATCTTTGATATCATTTAAATCCATGCTAAAGTCCCTCTTTCTTTATAACTAATCTGATGATTCTTTGACGCTCAAATATACTTCATGTCCTCTTCCAACGGAATGTATAAAGACAAATAAATGAAGCACACGCACCAAAGCATGTTCATTCTTTCTAATGCATCATTTATCGGAGTATTTCTAAACTATTCTTTTTAAAAATAGCAGATTAAATGATCACTATAGACTGATAATAGCAAACCCATTTTCATGTGCAAAATCAACTATTTCATCGAGTGAAGAAATAAGTGAAATAGGTCACACGGTAGGCAGCGTCATTTTTCACAACAAAAAGCAGTGAAAAACAGCTCGATACGCTGTTTACACACTGCTTGGTAGTTTGATCAACTAGGTAACTTTATTCTCTACAAATGTAAAGAGAAACTATAGACCGAAAATGAGATAGGAAATTTAAAATCAGCTCAAATAGCCAACTTGAGTGTTATTCCATTAATATTGAGCGCCAAAAAAATTGCTTCATCAACTCTTTTTCATGTGTATTCTTTTTGTTGTAGTTTAATGACAAAGAATACTATATTCCGCACTAAAAATTCTACTACAAATCGTTTGCTTAAGAATCGACAGTAAAGCCATTATTTTCAATAACATTTTTGAACCAATAACCAGATTTTTTGATTGTTTTTAATTGGGTATGAATATTATTTGAAATAAATCCATAGCGATTGCGATACGCATTCATCCACGACCAGCAATCAATAGGTGTCCAACTATGATACCCAAAACAACGACTTCCCTCTATAATAGCCTGATGTAAATAGATCAAGTGCTCACTTATAAATTGGATTCGATAATCATCGGCAATCAATCCATCTGTCTGCAAAAAGCGCTCTTCTCGAGAAACACCCATACCGTTTTCAGAAACAAACCAATCAATATTTCCATAATTATCACGGATATCTATCGCAATATCATAAATAGCCTTTGGAAATATCTCCCAGCCTTTATCAACATTCATACGACGACCTGCCATCAAATATTTGTCAAAATAACGAGAAGGTACCCAATCTATAGTCAAACTATCCACAGATATATCGGGTGCTTTGACTCTAGATGGATGATAATAATTGATACCTAAGTAATCAATCGTATTTGCCCGAATAATTGCTTCTTCATCTGGTGTCCCTTGCCAATACACATTATCTGCTTTTAGAAGGTTGACTAATTCAGCAGGGAAAATCCCATTAACGGATGCATCCAAAAAAAGTTTGTTTTTCCATAGATTGGCATAGGTTGCAGCCTGTAAGTCGGCCTCATCATTACTTGCTGGATAAGAAGGTGTCAGATTTAAAATAATACCAATTTTACCATTTTCGTTCAATGATGATTTTCTAAATCGTTGAATAGCCATTGCTGAAGCAAGCTGTAAATGATAAGCGGTTTGAACGGCTTTTTTTCCATCGATCAAATTTGGATAGTGGATTTGATGCAAGTATTGGCCATCTACAATGACCATCGGCTCATTGAACGTAAACCAATCCGTCACTTTATCACTGTATAAATCAAAACAAGTTTCTGCAAAATCAGCAAATAACTTCACTACTTTTTTTGACGTCCAACCACCGTATTTATGGTATAACTCTACAGGTAGATCAAAATGATGCAAAGCAATGACTGGACGAATTCCTGCTAACAAAAATGCATCAATTACATCGTGATAAAAACGTGCACCATCTACATCCACTTCACCCGTTTCTAAATCTTTGATTAGTCTTGTCCATTGAATCGATGTCCGTACTGAGTTCAAACCAATGTCTTTCATCAATTGAATATCTTCACGAAAACTATGGTAGAAATTAGACGCTGTATCAGGCCCCACCTGATCGTAGAAAGCTTCTGGCTCAATTTCATACCAATAATCAAATATATTTGCATTGACTTTATTGAATCTTCCTTCACTTTGGGGTCCTGAAGTGGCTGCCCCCCACCAAAATCCTTGCGGAAATGTTAATTTCATTTACGTACTCCTCTTAATTTTTTTATTTCTTTATTTACCTCTGTTACTATAAAAAAGAATGTCGGAAAAAATTGACTATTTCCGACATTACCTTATTAATGTTGTTCGGCTTCTGCTGTCTTGATTGCGACTCTTTCTGCTACTTTGATAAACGGAATATAAATCAGTGTGCAAATAGCTATGATCACAATTTGAACCAATACAACTTTGAAATCTCCACTCGAGGCGATCAATCCACTAACGATAGGCGGCGTAGTCCATGGTACCATTACAGCCAATGGGTCAACAAAACCTAAAATCGTCGCCAGGTAGCCAACAACTGTCCCGATAATCGGACCCAATACAAAAGGAATGATCAATGGTAAATTAAACACGATCGGCAATCCAAAAATGATCGGTTCATTGATATTAAATAAACCCGGAGCAATTGAAATACTCGCAACGTCTCTAAATGGCTTATATTTTCGAACGAAAAAAACGATTGCAATAATTAAGCTAATAGTCATACCTGTGCCACCTGCTTGTGCATAAACTGTTCGAAAAGCTGTACTCAATATGTGCGGAGGAACGACACCATCTTGAACCGCTTGCATATTTTCGTTCATGTTTACTAAAAGTAAAGGATCTAATAATGTACCCGCAATCACAGTTTGGTGAATCCCAAGAGTGAATAAGAAATTTGCCACTGTTGTAATAAAAATAAAACCAAAAATCGATGTATTTAGTCTACGCAAGGGTTCTTGTACAACAGTCGAAATTATTGAAATTAAATTGGTATCCAACAATGCTAACACAGTCGCCAACAAAGCAAAAAGACCGATCACGATCAAAGTAGGAATCAATGTACTAAAAGATTTACCAACTGCTGGAGGTACTTGATCACCTAAATTGATCTTTAACTTTTCGCTTTCCGAAAGTCGTATAAATAAGTCCGTTGCCACTAATCCACAAATGATTCCTGCGAACATTCCTTTTGTGCCAACATCATTGAATGTAATCACACCGGAAACAGTCACAGCGTCTTCTGAACCAACAGGAACAATCGATTGTGTGATCGATAGCATAACAATCAAACAAGTAGTCGCGACAAATGTTGCATTGATAGCATTATCGCTTTGTTTATTTCTACCTAGAAAATAAGCAATCATCGGGGCAATCAATAAACCTGCGATATTTAACGTCCCATTACTGATTGAGTTACCAAATACTTGCAGCTTCGACAATGTTTCGCCTTCGAAGAACCATGGCAAGAAGACACTATTGATCAATACTGCAATACCGGCAATAATAAAAGCAGGCATTAACGTCGCAAATGCATCTCGTAAACTTTTTAAATGAACTTGATTGGCAAGCTTCACCGAAAATTCTGTGAATTTATCTAAAAATGATTTCTTTGTTCCAGTTTCCATTCTTTTCCTCCTACTTAAACAACCAACCTTTCGCAACAGCCAAAAATTTAACGTATCGCCTCATTGAGCTCAATCCTGAATTCCTGATCAGCATTTGATTCCAAAATACCGATTTTTCAAAAAAATTTAATCTAGCTTTTTAAAACATCAAAATAAATCATCTGATGTATTTATCGGTATTTTTTGTTAAAACCCAAATAAAATGACTTCTTTTACTCAAAAACAATAAGGAAGCGGATACAAATGCAACAATCTAAAAAAGTCATCTGATGTATTTATCATAAAATACATCAGATGACTTGTCAATATCCATCATAGACTTTTTTTCTTTTTCATTTTATTTCTGTTCATAGCCATATGAACCGTCATTGCATCCATTGCATATACTGGATCTCTCGCTTCGATTGCCGCCAAAATTTCATCATGAAAATCAATTGATCCCTTAGGATCCTTGGGTTCATTATTGCTATTATATAAACCTATCGATTGATTGATAATCGGTACGATATGGGATAACGCAATGTTCCCGCTCGCCTCAGCAATTGTTGTGTGAAACTCCATATCTACTAAAATATGCGTATCGTCGCCTTCCCTGATAAGACGCTTTAATTCTTTTTGTAAATATTTAAGTTTGTTTATTTGCTCGACTGTCGCATGTTGAGCTGCCATTGCGGCCATTGTTGGTTCTAATAAAAACCTTAGTTCAAACAAGTCAGCAGTCATTTTGTTCTGATCCTTGATCATTCCAAAGCCAAAAGGGTCATCAGCAATTCCTTTTTGTTTACTGACGAAAGTGCCAGCACCATGACGAACCTCCAAAACATTTTTGGATACCAGCATTTTGATTGCTTCTCGTAACGTACTTCTACCTACCCCTACTACTTCAAGTAATTCATACTCATTCGGCAATTTATCTCCAATATCTAAATTTTTTTCCTTAATAAAATCGATAATTTTGCTGCTGGTAATTTCTACCAAAGATTTGTGTTGTTCCATCATATAAACTCCTTAGACTTTGAATTTAACACTAGTATAAAGAGGATTTTGCTTAATTACCACTGAATAATGATCATTTCTCTACAAGTTCACTTCACTAACTTCTTATGCATATACAAAGTTGCCAACCGATAATCATAATAAATTTTTGAAAAAGCCAACAATTCTCCATTTCGCAGGTAACTATCATCTCGAACAGTCAAGGTTGGCATGCCTTCTTCGAGACGGAAGAATTCCGCCTGAGTCGCAGTCAATGCATCGCTTTGGATAAATTTATCAATGAAGCCAACTTGCAATTGTTTTTCTTTTTCCAATGCTTCAAACATGGACCCTCGTACCATTGCATCAGAAATGTCTCCAACCACCTCTGGAATATAATAAGAGTGATCAATCAAGTATGGCTTATTGTCCAACGTTCGGTAGCGTTTTAATTCAATAAACGTTTGTTCTGGACCAAATTGTTTTTGGCTTGGCAAAAACAACGCTTCCCCATAGGTGATGATGCGTTTTGTATAATGGACTGTTTGAATATTTTTTTCGCCCCGGGTCAGATCTTCATTAGAGCCCAAATCTCCTTGGTCGATCAATGTAGAATGATTGTTTTGGCCCCTTACATAAGACCCTCGTCCTTGCATTTGATAGATCCAGCCCATTTTACTCAGTTGGTTCAATGCTTGGCGCAATGTATAACGAGAAATTGGATAAAGTCCCAACAATTCCCTTTCACTGGGCAACTTTCCTTCTGCATTTGCCAAAGTTTTGTTTTCTATCCCCTGAATTAGTTTTGCCACTACTTGATCGATACTTAATTTTTCCATCATGTTTTCTCCCTTGTGACTTCTCTCACTCTATATGTATCATAATGTCCAGATAAAAAGCCAGCTATTTTTTTGATAGCTGGCTTTATGATCGATTTTTAGCTTAAGCGTTGGTCGCTTTGCTTTGCTCTTCTTTATATAATTTGCCATCATACATTTTGATGAATGGGAACCAGATCAAGAAAGCCACAGCTGCACAGACAACTGCTAAGACGAAGGCGCGCCAATCACCACCAGAACCGATAAAACCTGATAGCCCAATTGGTGTAGGCCACGCTACTTGCGCGATCGGTGGATTGACAAACCCTAAATTGATGCCAAAGTAAGCGACTGACATAGAAGCCATTGGGGCCAAGAAAAATGGAATTGCTGTGTAAGGATTGTAAACCACAGGCATCCCAAACAAAATAGGTTCGTTGATATTGAAGAATGAAGGAACGATTGCTGCCTTACCTAGCGCGCTTAATTGTGCGGATTTGGCAAAGAAAGCGATAAAGATGACCATGCCCAGGGTTGCGCCTGAGCCGCCAATTGTAACGAAACTATTGTTAAACTCACCAGCAAAAGCAATATTGGCTCCATTTTGGTTTTCTACCATATTTGACAGAACAATTGGTGTTAAAAATGATGTAACGATCGTTGCACCATGGATACCAACGATCCACAAAGCATGCATAAAGAAGTAAATCACTAACAAACCAACCCAACTGCTGGTTAACTGAGAAACAAAACTAAATGGGACAGCGATGACTTTGAAAATATCTGTTCCTAAACCAACCAATGTACCATTGATAATAATAACGACTAATGCAATCAATGCTGTTGGAATCAATGCAGTAAAAGAAGTTGAAACACCAGTCGGTACTGTATCTGGCATTTTGATCACAATATTGCGTTTGACACAAAAAGCATAGATTTTAACCGCAATAATCGCCATAATGATCGCTGTAAAAATACCTGTTGTACCAAGACGGGTAACACCGCCAGCCATTTCCCACCCATCAATGATTTTTTGATCGTCCGTAATAACATTTACAAGGGTCGACATTCCGCCTTCAAATACTAGTTGTGGTAAACACATAAAGAAAGCCATCATTGACAATAATGCACCATTCACAGGGCTGAGTAAGATTTTTTCTTCCTGAGCTTGGATTTTCGTATATTCATAACCAAAAACCAAACAGAAGTATAATGCTAAAATCCCCATGGTCGCTGTATTACCAAGCATATATAAACTTTCAATTTTGTTGAATGAAGCATTCCAGATACCCTCTAAAGCTGGGAAACTTTGTGGCAAAACACTAATGATCAGGAACATCGACCCTACAATAGTGAAAGGAATCGAAGCCATCCCCGCCGCCATCACACCACGTACAATACGCAATTGCGAAATTTTCCCCATCGGTCCCATCAAATAACGATCTAAGAACTGAAACATCTTACTGTTTTCTGTATCCATATTATTTTCCTCCCATTCCTTCAAACGCTTTCAAATATGTCAAATATTTATCTTGATCATGTTCAATCAGCCAAATTTTCCGTTGCACATATCCACAAATCAACAAACCTAGTGTGAACAGACCTACTAATAACCAACGCCCTGTTTGATTCATAAAAGGGACAATGATTTGCGGTTGACCGATCAAAGCGAAAAGCATTCCCACAAGATTAACTGCTGACTGTATCCAAAAGCCGATTTTGGTCACTCGTAAACGATTTGACTGTTGCCAATATTTTTGAGTCTGCTCCACTAAAATCACTGCATCCATAATCATCAAGATGATTGGAATCAAACCTGCGATCGTCCAATAGGCAATACTTAATATCGACCAATAAAGATTTAGAAAGAAAAAAAGTGCGGTAATATAACGAAAGACCAAAAATCGATTAAAGCGCATACTATTTTGGGCAACTTTTTGTTTTGCTTCGTTCGTAACTGGTTTGCTGTTCTTCACAATAGTGCCTCCTTTCATACGTATAGTTTAATTCAAACTTGTTCGAACAAGTTCTATTTTAGCATATTTCTTTTTGATTGCAAGCGATTACTTTAGATAATCATCATTAGATATCAGGAAATTATTGATTAATTTCTGCAATTTGCTATTCTGGTTGTATACTTGTCTATCTACTTTGTACTACTTCCATCTCAGGTATGCATAGAAAGAAGGATTATCACATGGAAAATACATTTGCTTTTGAAGCTTATCAGTCTAAGTTGGTAGAATGCTATACTACGGAGGTCGATATCATTGAAGATCCCTATTTTTCTGTGGGCTTTGTCATGAAACCTCTTGATCAAGATTACTTTATTTTCAATTCAATCAATTTAACCGGTTCACTTGAAAGTATTCAGCTGCGAAAGGTCCAAGATATCTCTTTGCTAAAAGAAGATACTGCTTATCTTGATGCATTTGCCTACTACATCAACTATAATCAGCAACATGACTTGTTTGATCCTTATCATCTTGAAGCACAATTGCATGAACAAGTTTTTTCAACAGTATTCGAGCTGTTCAATCAATTATTGCAAAAAAAGCAAATCATCAATATACTCACTTATGAAGATCAAGTCTTTACAGGAAAAATCGCCCTGTTAGATAAAGAAAATATTGTCTTGAATTTGTTGGACTTTGAGGATTACACGATGTCTGTGAAACAAACAATCTCTTTGAAACAGATCCAAACAATCGATCTATATCATCGCGAAAATTTTTTGATCAAAGGATATCTTGCAAGCAAAGAGGATCTATCAGCAGATAGACCTTTCATATAACATGCGTTTTTGTTGCAATCCCCATATGTACAGCTTACACTTCAAATAAAGGTACCCTATCCTCGAATAACAGTAGATTGATGGATGATCAATGAATAACCCTTGAAGGAGAAATGAAAATGGATACTTTGGCAGAATTTCTTGAAAAAATTGCAGACGAAGACAAACAGACTAAACTAAGGCATTTATTTGCAGACATCTTACATGAATATCCGGATCTACTTCCTGTCATCAAATGGGGGCAACCCATGTTTACAAGTCATCAAACGTTTATTTTAGGCATCAGTGTCTCGAAAGAACATTTTTCTGTATCTCCAGAAACGGCTTGTCTCAATCAATTTATCCCTGAGATCGAAGCTGCTGGATACAGTTATACAGACAATATCTTTCGGATCAAGTGGTCACAAGCTATCGATACGACGTTGATTTTCAAAATGATTGCCTTTAATTTAGAGGATAAAGCTAATATGACTACCTTTTGGCGCTAGCTTCTATTCTTACAACGACCAACGATAAATTGGTCGTTTTTTATTGTGCCATGACAAATCTAGTGATATCATTCAGGAAAGACTGACTAAAGGAAGTGAAGGTATGCTGGGAAATCTTCATTTTATTTCGAAAAACTACCGTATTGCTTATATTGCTTACTTATGTGCGTTGATTGGCAATTTTGTGTATATCGTATTCTTTCATCCATCTTGGACATTTTCATTGCCAACAATCATTGTGTTATTTGCTATTGACTGTTTCTTTTTTTCTAAGAGCAAAAAAAAATCCATCTGGCCAATCCTTTGTGACAGCCTCTTCTATATACTTTTATTGATCCTTATTTTTCAATAAGTTTTTATCGCAAGCCTCCTTTATTAAAATTAAGGTTAATTTTTGGTTTTAGCGTTCTTTTTTGTGCTAGCGTATACATATTCAAAGAAATAGGTGATTTATTGACTATTACATTTAGACATCCAATACCGTCAGATATCGACTAAATAATGGCGATTGAGTTCGCTGGGTTTTCACCAAAAGAAGCCGCTTCATTTGAAGCGATGCGCGAACGAATCGCTAAGATCCCAGATAGTTTTCTTTTGGCAATAACAACAGAAGACATCATTGCAGGATATGCTGTCGGACCAATCATCCCTGTGCGCTATATCACAGACGATCTTTTTGAGAGGACGATATCGAACCCGACTATCGGTGGTTATCAAAGTATTTTGAGTTTAGCTGTTGCACCAGCATACCGCTCAGCTGGCGTAGCCAGTCAATTGTTGGCAGCATTAAAACAGTTGGCGCAACAACATCAACGCCAAGGGATCACCTTGACTTGCCGGGAAGAGTTGATTTCCTTTTATGAAAAAAACGGCTATCAAATGGAAGGCGTCTCAACCTCCGCACATGCTGGAGAAACTTGGTACAATATGGTCCTAGATTGTAGCTAGCGATCATTTTTCATCTCTAATGATTTTGATTCACCTAAAAAACGAGAAAAAGAAGTGAGTAGCAGTGGATGCTTTATATTTTAATACCTTTGGCGATTCAAATGTTTTACAATTCGGTACACTACCAGATCCAAATATCAAAGACAATGAATTACTGATTGAAATGGATTATATCGGGGTAAATTTTGCAGATATTTATCGCCGCGAGGGTAGATACACGATTCAAAGCCATACCCCTTATATCAATGGGTATGAAGGGGTTGGTCGTGTCGTAGCGATAGGTAAAGATGTCACCGACTTTAAAATGGATGCGCGCATTCTTTTCGTTGATGTCCCTTTGGCCAATGCTTCTTTGGTCGCAGTACCTGCTGAAAAGGCAATCATCATTCCGGATGAGATAGATAGCAAATTGGCTGCAAGCGTTGGTCTTCAAGGACTGACTGCTGATTTTTTGGTACATGATCTAGGGCAAAGTGTAGCTGGTGAACAAGTATTTGTCCATGGAATCAGCGGAGGCGTTGGTCAAATTTTGTCACAAATGCTTACAACTGATGGCGCTGATGTAACTGGTATCACTTCAACTGCTAAAAAAAGAGACCTTGCAATGCATCAAGGGGCAAAACACGTTTATTTACGCAAAGACAACTGGTTACCGACAAATCAAGGACTTTTTGACACTGTATATGATGGGATTGGTTCTACAGTCACAGATAGTTTGGCACTTTTGAAAAATAAAGGCAAATTGATTTTTTATGGAATGGCTGGAGGCAATCCGCCAATGATTGACCTACTCCCACTGCTCATGCATTCCAAAAGCATCCTGACTGGAGACCTCTGGGACTATTTATCTTCATCAGAAGAACGAAACAAACGCAGCGAACGCTTATTTTCTTATTTTATAAACCACCAGATAAAATTATCGGAACCAACAATTTTTGCTCTTTCTGAAGGCAAAAAAGCCCATGAGTTGTTAGCATCTGGTCAAAGTGTCGGTAAAATTTTATTAAAGCCTTAGCAGGTTCATGCTCGTTTTTATATCTCAAAAAAGCAGAGAAGCGCATCTTCTCTGCTTTTTTTGTTATACGCCCAACTCACTTGCCGGATCAAAGAATCCAGACCATAATCCTGTTGCCATCCCTAAGTGCAGGTGGACACCAGTCGAATTACCAGTCGTGCCCATACCACCAATATACTGACGGGCTGACACACTTTGTCCTACAGAAACTGCAGGAAGACTATTGAAATGCATATAATAACTATAAATGCCATTGGCATGTTTGATGATGACGTAATTTCCAGTCGATGGACCGTACCCTGCTTCAACAACTTCCCCAGCTTGAATCGCGTAAATGGGTGTCCCGCTGGCACCAGTGAAGTCGATACCGTTGTGCTGATTGCCTGATGACCCAGTCGGATCGGTCCGATAACCAAAGCGACTGGATACATGGACGGAATCAACAGGCATTGACCAACCACCAGAAGTTGCCGGTTGTTCAGTTTCCGTTGAGGTAGCTGTTTCAGGCTCTTTTACCTGGTTCATCACTGCCGAAGAAGCCGCAACTGTCGTTTTTGTTTTAGCTGCAACTGCAGCCGTTTGATTTTTTTCTTGTTCAGCATTATTTTTCTCAGCCTCAGCTTGTGCAGCGACTTGTTTTGCTTCTTCGGCTTTCGCGTCTTCCTTAGCTTTCTTCGCTAATGCTTCTTCCTCCGCTTTTTGTTTCAACGCTGCTTCACGCTTTCGTTCAGCTTCGGCTTTTTCTTTTTCTAAATCAGATTTCTTATCTTCCTCTTCATTCAATGAAATTGCTAATGCCGCCAGTTCCACTTCTTGGTTCAAATGGATATCTGCCAATTCCGTTTGTTTCTTTTCAACTGTTTTGGTATTGGTTTCGATTTCTGTCAATTTTTCTGTTAATTCTTTTTCTAAAATTTGACTAGTTTCAATGTCTTTTTGTTGCTGTTCAACGATACTATTGCTCGCATTCATAATTGTCACTGAAGCGATCGCCCGTTGAATAACTTCGCCAAATGACTCTGCTGCCAATAATGATTCCATCACATTATTTGAAGGCTCAGATACCTGTATATCACGGGCCTGGTTAGCCAATGTCTCCGTACGTTTCACGATTTTTTTCTCTAAATCTTGAATTTCTAGTACAATGGTATTCACTTGTTGTTCTGTGGCCGATTTTGCCTCAAAAAGAGTGGCGATCTCTGCTTCTATTTGCTGGATTTCTTTTTCTGTCGCTTCTTTAAATGCTGCGACAGAAGCCGATTTTCCTTTGATGTCATTGATTCGTTCTGTTTGTTGCTGGATTTTCTGATCAACTGTTTCTTCCGCTTGCCCAACCATTGGCAAACCTAACAGGATCAATGAACCCACAATTGCTATAGATTTTTTCATATATGCTCCTTTTTTCCTTTTACTCACTTTCTACAGGATAAAGGAAAATAAATGATTTGTGGGTGTAAATCAAAAAAAATCATCTCATTGCAAACAGATGTTATCTGGTTGTAAACAAATTGTAAGAAAGTTATAAGAATGTAAGTTGCATTATGTAGAATCAAAAAAACTTGCACTTTTATGATATCAAACATACACCCGACGTTCCTGCCAGTGAACGTCGGGTGTATCAAGCCTATCTATCAAATTATGCCCAAAAATGGCAAGAATACTGATTGACTAACGATTCATCAGATAGTGGATCATTCCTCGCAAGAACAAGCCCAATGCAAAACCCAATAAAGCAAACAAGATATTTTTCTTTGTAGACTTCTTCATCGCGAATCTATCCCCTTTATTTAGACACATATCCTCACTCAAATCGACCTTCTTCAGTGGTCAAATTTTCTCAAGAAGCGTTCTTTTTACCGATTGTTTCGATTATTTTCCTTGCCAATTTCTTCTGCTTGATGTTTACGAAAGCCGATATTATCTAATTTGGCAGTATTTATGGTATCATTTTTATTCAAACCGCCATAACCTGAATCAACCATTTTTCCCCAGCCTTTCAACGGCTCTTTCCCTTGGGCCCTTAAAGCAGCATTTTTTCTACGAAGTTGTTCTTTTTTTGATGCTTGACGTGATTTGATATACTTAGACAGCTGATTCCACATGGTAAGCACCCTTTCCAACATCTCAATAATTGTTTTAGACTGATTAGTTTTTTCGGATCCGCTTGGCTTCTTCAATAAAAAACTGTTTGTTGTCGATTTCTTTGCTTAAATAATTTTGCGATTGATTGTCTCGGTTCATATTGTTCAATCCACCAGAGCCAGTATCGATCATTGTGCCCCAACCTTTGTGTGGATCGATCCCTTGTTGCTTTAGGTCCCAATTCTTTTTGCGCATCTGATCAAGTTTGGCTTTTTTTCGTTTGGCAAAATAACTTGTGAACTTATTTTCCAACATCATCAACCTCCACCTTTTAATACTATTATACTATATATTTAAATTCAGCAAAACGTTTTCATTATTGCTCAGGAGATAGTCATTGTTATAACGATTGAATGCTTGTGAAAGAATGGGTGCGCACTATGGGCTGTATCAAAAAACACCATGACTACTCATGATGTTTTTGTCTTTCTCACAAATCCGCAACAAACGTATATCCTCGGCATGTGAGGCATGTGAAAGGATGTCTATATTTTTTCTACCCAAGACAACCCATCTAAGATGCCCATCAATTTCTGGATATCTTGGTTCAACACGGCACTTTTCAAATAGGCATACTGAATATAAAAAATCTCCTTATCCTCAGGGACCAAAGGAATTTTGACCAATCCATCCATCTCTTGGAACACGGGGAAATCTGTCATTAAGGTGATACCTATGTTGGAACTAACCAGCTGACCAATTGTCTGGACATCTGAAAAAGAAAATTGCACTTCAGGTTTCTTAGACAGTTTCTCACTCAAGTTTTGAAAAGCAAGCCCATGGGTATAGCCTTTTTCCAGTAGGATAAATGGATATTGCGCAGCTTGTTCAAACGAAATCTCCTTTTTATCCGCCAACGGATTGTCTTTAGAGACAAAAATAAAAAACTCTTGTTGGAACAATAATTTAACATTTAAATTGGGGTGGATGATTGGATTGACACTACCCAACAAACTAAAATCGATTTTTCCCGATAGTAGTTTCGAAAATAGTTCATTCGATCCTCCAGATACCAGGTGAAAATTGGAAATAAAACGAATGGTTTCTTTATCATCTAAGAGTTTCGAAAATACTTTGGAACGAATGATCGGCGGAAAGCCAATATGTGTGCGGTTGTTTTTCGCATGCTCAATGGCTCTTTCCAATGTCACAAATTCATCCAATATATAGCGCGTATGGGCCTTCAATATTTCCCCTTCGTTGGTCAATGCGATGGAGCGATGAGAGGCTTCTCGCTTGATCAAATCGCAGTCATAATGCTGTTCTAGTCGTTTGATCGCATAAGTGACTGTAGGTTGACTAACATTAAATTTATGTGCCACTTGCGTAAAAGAAAGCATATCGGCTAAGGCACTAAAATATTCTAAATCACGTATATTCATGGCTGATTTCTCCTTTGGCTCATTCTAACATAGAAGCTGTTTTGATATAAATATTTTTTATTATATCACCGAAAGTTGACTATAATTCTGCCGAAGGATTAAAGTAACTAATGGAAATGAGCGCATGACCAAATAAACAATACGGAGGAACAAAATGAAAGCACATGAAATTTTAAATAACCCATTTTTGAATAAAGGAACAGCTTTTACGTTAGAAGAACGTAAAGAATTAGGTTTGATTGGTTTATTGCCACCACATGTTCAAACCATCGAAGAACAAGCAGAACAAGCTTATTTACAATATGTAACCAAAGACTCTGACTTAGAAAAACGTCATTTCTTAATGGAAATCTTTAATACAAATCGTACATTATTCTACTATTTGTTCAACCAACATATTGTTGAATTCAACCCAATCGTGTATGATCCAACAATTGCGGATACTATCGAAAACTACAGCCGTTTGTTCGTTGATCCTCAATACGCAGCTTACTTAGATATCAATCATCCAGAAAATATCAAAGAAACCTTAAAAAATGCTGCTGGTGATCGTGATATTCGCTTGATCGTCGTCACAGATGCTGAAGGTATTTTGGGTATTGGTGACTGGGGTGTCCAAGGTGTCGATATTTCTGTCGGAAAATTGATGATTTATACAGCAGCAGCTGGTATTGATCCCGCTTCTGTTTTACCAATCGTGATCGACGCTGGTACCAACAGAAAAGAATTGTTAGAAGATCATTTATATCTTGGCAACCATCAAGAACGTGTCTATGGTGACGATTACTATCAATTCATCGATCAATTCGTTCAAACAGCAGAAGATATGTTCCCTAAACTTTACTTGCATTGGGAAGACTTCGGCCGTTCAAACGCCGCAACGATTTTAGACAAATACAAACAAACTATTCCAACATTCAATGATGATATCCAAGGTACAGGGATCGTGGTTCTTGGCGGTATCTTCGGTGCATTAGATATCACTGGCGAAAAATTGACCGATCAAGTGTACTTATGTTATGGCGGTGGTTCAGCCGGTGCCGGTATTGCCAGCCGTGTCCATGCAGAAATGGTCAGTGAAGGTCTTTCACCTGAAGAAGCTTATAATCATTTCTTTATGGTTGACAAACAAGGACTTTTGTTCGATGATATGTCAGATTTAACACCTGCACAAAAACCATTTGCCAAGAAACGTGCAGACTTTGCAAATGCTGGTGATATGACACAATTATTGAATGTCATCAAAGTAGCTAAAGCAACGATTTTAGTCGGTACTTCAACCAATCCAGGAGCATTTACCAAAGAAGTTGTAGAAGCAATGTGTGAAAACACTGCTCGTCCAGTGATTTTCCCAATCTCTAACCCAACCAAAAAATTAGAAGCTACTGCTGAACAAGTGATCGAATGGTCTGATGGTAAAGCCTTTGTTGCAACAGGTGTCCCTTCAGGAACGATCCAATACAAAGGTGTCGACTATCAAATCGGCCAAGCAAACAATGCTTTGATTTATCCAGGCTTAGGTTTAGGTATGTTGGCTTCAGAAGCATCTCTATTGACTGATGAAATGATTGGTGCTGCTGCCCACTCACTAAGTGGTTTAGTTGATTTGAACCAACCAGGCGCACCCGTACTTCCTCCATTCGAATATGTGGCAGATGTATCAATCAAAGTAGCTGAAGCAGTTGCAAACAAAGCAAAAGAACAAGGTCTAGCCCAAGCGGAAGAAACAGATATGGCCAAAGCAGTTCAAAATCTTAAATGGTATCCAAAATACTAGGAAGGTCTGAAAAATGAATAAATTAAAAACAATGACGATTTCGGGAATTAGTCTTCCCTTGTATGTATTTTTTATGGTTGTCATATTCGGTGCCATTGCTTTAGACAAGCTACCATTAAATATGGTCGGCATCACCATTTTACTCGTTGCCTTAGGCCACTTGCTGTATTTCATTGGTGAAAAACTACCGATCATGAATTCTTATCTTGGCGGTGGGTCAGTCTTCACCTTGCTTGGTGCCACTCTTTTAGCCTCATCCCATTTAATCCCTGAGAAAGTCATTGACGCTGTCAGTGACTTCATGGGGGGCGGCTTTGGCTTCCTTGATTTCTATATTGCTGCATTGATTTGCGGCTCGATTTTGGGTATGAACCGCAACTTGTTGGTGAAAGCTTCTACTAAATTTATTCCAGTGGCTTTGATCACCATGGTGGTTGGATTCTTCGCAGTCGGTTTAGTCGGTATGCTTCTAGGCAATGGTTTCGCTGATTCAGTTATGTATGTATCCTTACCAATGATGTCTGGCGGTATGGGTGCTGGAATCACACCACTTTCTCAAATTTATGCCGATGGATTGGCAAATGGCAATCAAGCCGCAATTTTCTCTCAATTGGCCCCCGCAGTTACATTCGGGAATATTCTTGCCATTATTGGTGCTTTATTTATCGCAAAAGTCTTTGCCAAAACCAAATATAACGGTCATGGCACATTGATCAATGCGACCAAAGAAGAACTAGAAAAACCAAAAATCACCCTTGATGCACAACAAATCGGGGTTGGGATGCTATTTTCATTCTCACTATTGGTTGTCGGTGCGATTTTAAGCAACTTTTTCCCTAAAATTCATGAGTATGCCTTTATGATTGTGATTGTCTTTATTTTGAAAGCATTGAACATTGTACCGAAAAAATTAGAAGATTCTGTTGTCATGTTCAACAATGTCATTATGACCAATTTGACTCATGCTGTTTTGGCTGGGATTGGTTTGGCATTGATTGATTTATCAACATTGGCCTCTGCCTTTACATGGCAATTTGTCATTTTGTGTCTAACAAGTGTTGTTTCCATGGGCGCTGCCAGCTGGTTCTTCGGTATGTTATTGGGCATGTATCCAGTCGAAACATCGATTGGTGCTGGTATGATCAACAACTCAATGGGCGGAACCGGAAATATCGCCGTTTTGTCCGCTTCTGACAGAATGGAAATGATTGCTTTCGCACAAATGGCCAACCGTCTATGTGGCGCGATCGTACTGATCCTAGGTGGGATCTTGATTCGGTTCTTTTATTCATAATATCAGTCTTTTCTCCGCAAGCTGATACAAAAAAAGGTATTGTTATTCAAAAAGAATAGCAATACCTTTTTTATTCGCTCGTAAGTTGTCTTTAATTCTTGTACGCTGTAAACTACGCTTCTTTGATAGGTAACCATCCTGGACGATCTGTGATGTAAGCCCACATCGCATCGGGAATAGCCAATTCTTCTCTGTCTTCTGGATCAATTTCCGTACGTATTGTGTCGATTTGATCCGACTGTACTTTTTTCACCCAATCAGGTTCAATGATCAATTCTCTGCCGATAGCGACTAAAGGAATTTCCAGTTCTTCTAATGCAGATACTGCCCGTTCCGGTGTAACGATTTGCCCAACACCCACAATTGGCATCTCAGAACCAATAGCTGACTGAATTCTGGCAATCGTCGGTAGGGATTGCTCTTTGTTTCTGAGTGATCCTTGATATACATCCCCTAATGAGACATGGACATAGTCAATATTCGTTTTCTTGATTTCTTCTAGTAAAGCCAAAGTATCCTCGATGGTAATACCAGGTGTTTCAATTTCTTCTGGAGAAATACGGTATCCCACAAGAAATGGTTTGGTGGCGTGTTCTTTCACAGCTTGAGTGACTGATTGAATGACAGCCAATGGAAAAGTCATTCTTTTCTCTAAACTCCCACCCCAACGGTCTGTACGGCGGTTTGAATGGGGAGAGAAAAACTGTTGAATCAAATAGGTATTCGCACCATGTATCTCGACCCCATCAAAGCCTGCCTCGATAGCTCTTCTAGTCGCTTCACCAAAAGCATGTACTAGATCTTCAATTTCTTCAGTACTCAATTCTCTTGGCACAACTGCGCCTGCTCTTTCTGCGGCAATTGCACTTGCACTGACAGGTTGCATTCCTCTTAACCATGAAGTTGGTGCCATCCGTCCAACGTGGAAAATCTGTAGAATGGCCTTTGTTCCACGGGCTTGAATAGCTTTTGCCAATTTAGCCATCCCATCTATGTACTGATCCGATGAGATACTAAATGATCCTGCAAATTTACCATCCTCACTCACGTGTGCGCAAGCAGTGATTAACGCCCCAACCCCTTCTGCACGACGGGCATAATAATTTCGTTCATCCGTAGTGACCATCCCATTTTGGAAGGCTGAATCAGTGGTCATCGGTGCCATCATCACGCGATTCGCAATGGTTACACCTGATTTAAAGGTAAAGGGCTCAAATAGTTTCGTATATGCTTTATTCATCATTTTCTCCTATCTTTATTTTCTTTCATCAATATCGGTATATCTAGATATTACGATATACACAATGATACCCTATCTATTCTAGGATTACAAGAAAAAGAAATGTACCACAAAAACATCCTCCTCATTGACTATCGACGCTGTACCCTTTAAAATAAACCCATGAATAATACAATTGATATTTTTAAAACGTTGTCGAACGAGACACGACTGACTATTTTAAACTGGTTAAAGGACCCGAGTGCGCACTTTCCAGAACAAACCCATTTGCGGCCTGAAGACGACTTTCAGCAAGGAGTTTGTGTGGGGGATATTCAGGCGAAAGCAAATCTTTCCCAATCAACTGTTTCTCATTATTTATCCCTCATGCAAAAATCCGGACTGCTTGAGTCAAAACGGGTGGAGCAGTGGACATACTATAGAAGAAATGAGCAAGGGATTCAAGCCTTCATCGCAGCACTTGCAAAAGATCTATAGCACGAAGGTATGACCGATAACCTAGCGCGCATAAAAGAAAGCATGGCCACCAGTGATTGACTGACGGCCGTGTTTTTTGATTACCAAATTTAAAAGCAGTTTCTCCTCTTCATTTATTCATACACACTTAAAGCAAAATCGACTTGATCACCAGATTCTAGTGTTGTTTCATCGGCGCCTTTTGCGCCCATCTCGCCATTGATCGTAAAGGTCCAGTATTTGTTTTGACTTTCGTCTTGCGCGTGACCTTCGATCGAAGTGATGAACCCATCTTTTTCTTCAATATCGAAGTTGTCAGTCAAAACGTCCATCAGTGTCTCACCTGATTGATAGGAAACCGTTTTTGAATCAATCGTATCGTCCCCATCGGTCAAGACGATTTTAACAGAAGAAGCAACTACTTCACTGGTTGCTTCAGTCGATGCTTGAGATGAGACTTGGTCGGTTTGACAACCAGATAAAACAAATAGACCAATAATAATGGTAGATAATACAGTCAGTTTTTTCAATGATAAAACCCTCTCTTAATGAAATACGTTGCCCGCTCGCTCATAAAAAGGCTCAGCGATGCCATAACTACTATTGATGTAACGTGCGAGAACGAAGAATAGATCAGACAAACGGTTGATGATTTTGTACGCAATCAGATTGATTTCTTCTTCGATAAGTAATGCAGTCACTTCTCGTTCTCCACGGCGAATCACCGTCCGAGCCACCTGCAGATCGCAGGCAATAGGATGACCACCAGGCAGAATAAATTTCTCAATCACAGGTACTTGGCTTTGGTATTGATCGATCAACGACTCGATGTGTGCCAAGTCTTCTTGGCCAACGATCATTTCTTTACTGCCAGTTGGCGTTGCCAAGTCCGTACCAATATCAAATAGGAGGACTTGTAACGCCGTCAATTCGTTAGATAAGGATGGAAAACGTTCCTTATCTAACGCAGCTATCACTTTGCCGACCCATGAATTGACTTCATCAATACTGCCGTAAGCGCACACCCGCAGATCCGATTTATAGATCCTTTGGCCGCCAATGATACTTGTCTTGCCTTTGTCACCACTTTTGGTATAGATTTTCATGCCATTCACCTCCTGTTTAAAGCCCGCATTTCAATTGAACCTTGCAATGCGTGCAGGTGCTGCAACCACCGATTTCTTCAATCGTCCCTTCATGGCAAATTGGGCAAATGTCGCCATCCATCACTTCTTTTGGCACTGTAGCAACCACTGTCTCTGTTGGTATGACTGTTTCGTCACCCGCTTCTTCAGCTTCCAGTGTCAAGACTTGAGAATCCCGACTGCCATCAACATACACGGTTCCACCTTTAGCTCCCCCGCGATACAGATCTTCATAGATTGTCGCTACTTGATGAACTTGATAGCCTTTGGGTGCATTGACCGTTTTTGAGATCGAACTATCGATCCAACGTTGAATCGCACATTGGACACTAACATGGGCCTCTGGCGCCAACTCCATCGCCGAAACAAAGAATGGCGGTAAGTCAGTGGCATCGATTTCTGGATGAGCGGTCAGATACTCACTGACAATATCTGCATGTACTTCGATAAATTTGCCCAATCGTCCGCTTCTGAAATAAGAAAAAGAGAAATACGGTTCTAATCCTGTAGAAACCCCCGCCATTGTTCCGGTCGAGCCAGTTGGTGCCACCGTCAGTAAATGAGAATTACGGATACCATGGACTAGAATCGCCTGGCGCAAAGACTCAGGCATTTTTTTCATATAACCAGAGTTGATAAATCGTTGACGCAGGGCTTGGGTTTCGGCTGCTGTTTTCCCTATCAAGAATGGAAAACTACCTTTTTCTTTTGCCAATTCAACTGAAGTTTCATAAGCCGTCACGGCAATCGTTTCAAACACCTGATCAATCAATTGATTTCCAGATTCTGAGCCATAGACTTTTTCACAGTAAATCAACAAATCGGCTAAGCCCATCACGCCTAACCCCACACGACGTTCTCCTTTAGCTTGTTTTTCATTTTTGTCAAAAAAGTAAGGTGTCGCATCAATCACATCATCTTGAAAGCGGACACTGGTTCTCACAACATCTGCCAATTTTGCAAAATCTACAGTCTTTGTTTGCCGATCGACCATCTGAGCCAAGTTGATTGCTGCCAAGTTGCAGACTGCATAAGGTGTCAATGGTTGTTCGCCACAAGGATTGGTAGCAACAACTTTTTGTCCGTATGCTTGGGCATTGGTCATTTCATTGGCATTATCAATGAAAAAGATCCCTGGCTCTGCTGAATAAGTCGCACAATACGTGATTAGATCCCACAGCTCACGTGCTTTGATTGTTTGATAGACCGTGATCCTCCGACCAGTCGCTGCCCACTCCCGCACATCACCGATTTCAGCCCAATGTTGGTCATAATCTGCCATCTCAGCAGCATCATAAGACTCGATAGCCGGAAATCGCAAATCATAGGTGCCATCTTCTTCCACAGCTTGCATGAACTCTTTCGTCAAACAGACCGAAATATTCGCCCCCGTCAAAAAGTTCGGATCTTTGACCCGATAGGTACCACCAGCTTGGAGCTTTTGCTGACTTTCCGTAACCAACCGTGATGTCATATCTTGCGATTTGTTTTCAACCACAAAGGTCAAAAGTTCTTTTTCATCGGCAGTCAACGGTTGAAAGTCCAACTTTTCGCTGGCTAACTGACGAACGATTGGACTTTTGCTTGTACGACTCAACTGTTGCAAAATCGCCGGGTTTTGTATTTTTGAGATGATAAAAGCAAAAATATCTGGATGCCAGTCATTCAACATGATCATTTGTGCGCCTCGACGACTGCCCCCTTGCTCGACTAAATTGGTCAAATTCGCCAAATCATTCAACCAAGATACAGAACCCGAAGACTTGCCATTCACACCATGAACGATGGCTGATTTTGGTCGCAATGTTGACCCGTTGGTTCCTACACCGCCACCGCGGCTCATGATCTCCATCACTTCTTGGCGATGTGTCGCCAATCCACCACGAGAATCATGGATAAATGGCATGACGTAGCAATTAAAATATGTTACCTCTGATCTAGTACCCGCTCCGTACAACACGCGACCTGCTGGAATCAAGTTTTGTGCCGTTAAATGATGATAGAATGCTTGCTCATATTGTTTTTGCTGATCACCTTCCATCGCAGAAATCCCTCTTGCCACGCGGGCAGCGATTTGTTCAAAGTAAAGTTCAAGTGGTTTTTCCACTTCATTTTGGTGCCTTAACACCCGACCTGAAGCACTCTCAGCTGGATCAGTCAATGCACTTCGATACTCATCTTCCACACGAATCGTCAGTTGCCCCTCATTGATTTCCTCGATCCAACCAATTCCTCGCGCTGGATATTGCGGATCAGGATGCGTTGTCAAAACGACTAAGTCACCAATGGTCAATGCACGATTATCTTTAAACGCATATCGATCCAACATGATCAATCGAGCGATTCCCTCAAATGTTTGTGTCATCTCATTTGTGATTGGTGACACTTCAGCCACAGTCACAATATCTTGATTTAATTTTTGTCTATATCTTTCTGGATAATCCATCTATGATTCCACCTTTACATTCTAAAAAAACACAATATATTGTGCCCACAAACAAGTATGGCACTATATAAAGTGTAATTCAATCTTGAATTTAATTTTTATTCTGGTACAATGAGAACTATTATCAATTAGAACGAAGGATTCAAACTATGAACACACATTTCCCAATCAGAAGAATCACCCACTTGGCGCTCTTTTCTGCTGCTTGTATCGTTGGTCGTCTTGCTTTTACTTGGTTGCCTAATATCCAACCAATGAGCGCGATTTTACTTTTACTGGCTTGTTATGGCAGGTATAGTGACGCATTGATCGTTGCTGTGATTAGTTTGTTGGGCACCAATTTATATCTCGGGATGGGCAGTTGGACGATCAGCCAACTAGTGGCTTTTACCTGTATGGTGACATTTTTTTATTTGCTGACGAGGATGCCTTACATTAGGCGTCATCTGCAATGGCAGGCAGCGGGTGCTTTTCTTTGCGGCATTATTTACGGATTGTGTGTCTCACGAGTAGAAGTATATTTATATCAATTGCCTTCTTATTGGGCATATTATATCCAAGGGGTATTCTTTGACCTGTTGCATGGAAGTGGAAATCTGATGTTCTATTTGTTGTTGACACCAGTATATCGTCGACTCTTTTTACCGAGAATCGGGAAAATGAATGAGGAATAAAAAAACAGCAGCACCGAAGCGTCTGCTGAAAGCTGTTTTGTAATGACTTTACCTCCCGATTTTTGCTTCTCAAATTGGATATCTACAAAATATGGGCGCATCTTATGTGAGGTAATAATCGAACATACAATAATGAAAGATGAACACAACGCGTATTCATCCTGACTGATGATGATAACTGATCGTCTCTTTTTTATCCTGTTCCATCTTGACGGATCAAAATCAATATACATGCATGTTCCCTGCATCAAGCTGCTCATCTTTTAACAACGCATCACTACTGGCCATATGCTTTGAAACACTGGGATCGTCAAAAAGAATAAGATTTCATCAACCACCCATTTTCCTTCATTTTATGTTATCATAAAACAAATAAAGGAGGGTCTATCATGCCATTCATCGCAATACTCATTGATTGCCTTGCGTTGTTTATGTATTATATTCAATTACAAAACACAAATCTTCATTTACTAGGACTGATCGTTCAAGGTGTCATCGTCCTTCTCCTATTGATACTTTCATTCACGTATCAAGGTAAAAGACATGCAAAAACGCCGCCCATTGGTTATCGTTATTTTTCCATACGTTATGCTATCCTGATTTTTTCGGTATTGATCAATGCGCTTGTATTGTTTTTATATGTTCTGAATTACTTAGGAATAAACGATTTGATTTTCACATTGAACTAGTGAATATAATTTAGAATACTTAAATCTCTTCACACAAAAAACTGTCATTCACTTAAGCGAATGACAGTTTTTTTGACTCTTCTTTCAATCCTAACTTAGTCTATCCCTAAAAATACCTAATCAAAAACATCTATCTAACTACAGTCAATCACTCAACACTTCAGTCATAATGGACGCATAACGGTCGTCCATTGACTGGATCTTTTACAATCAAGGCTTCTATATCAAATAGTTCCTTTAGCAGGGCTGGCTGCATGATTTCTGAGACTGAGCCTTGTTGAATCAGTCGACCATCCTTCATCGCCAACATAACATCCGCAAAGCGTGCAGCTAAATTCAAATCATGTAAAACCATGACAACGGTTAAGGATAATTTTTGTTGCAAGGAAGCCAATAATTTCAGCACATCTAATTGATGCCCCATATCGAGATAAGTGGTTGGTTCATCCAAAAGGATCACGGGTGTTTTTTGCGCAAGAGCCATCGCAATCCAGACCCGTTGTTTTTGACCACCAGACAGAGAATCGATTTGTTGCTGGGCCAAATCAGTCAATTCAGTTTGCGCCAAGACCTCCTCAATGATTTGTTCATCTTCGATCGAGACTTTCCGCAACAAACCTTGGTGTGGGTAGCGACCTAGCTCGATCACTTCCCTTACAGTCGTATCAGAAGGTGCTTCAATCCCCTGTGGCAAAAAGGCCATTTTTTGCGCAATCTCTCGGGTTGATAATTCTTGCAGCTCTTTAGAAAACAATACAACTTTGCCCTGGCGTAAGGACAACATACGACCTAAACCTTTCAACAACGTTGATTTCCCGCAGCCATTCGGGCCAATGATGATCGATGTTTTTCCCTCTAAAAAAGCAACATCTAGTTGTTCAATGACATTTTTTTGATGATAGCCAATCGACAAATTCTGGCCAGATAATACATCAGACATACGGCATTGCCCCCTTATCAAAGAACCAACGCAAGATGCGGCTAAGCGCCGTAAAGACGATCGACATATGATTCTCACCTGGGCCGACATAAAAAGCAACTTGTTCTGCAGGAATGATCTGAATCAGCGTTTGATAACAACGCATCGCTGCTGACTCCATCTCCCCTTGGTCATTTTCAACTGCAATAAAGATCCGTTTTGACGTTGCAAGGTCTGTTTGTGTCAAACGGTCGAAAAAGGCGCAGTCATCCCACCATAATGACGGGCTGATGGCCAAGAAGTCGGTGATAAATGGCAGTTGAGGGCTGACCAGATAGGATTCTAGCACACACAATCCGCCCAAAGAATGACCAAACAAACCGACTAGGTCCTCATCGATTTGATATTGCTGCATCATCAGCGCATGGATACGGACAAGTTGCGCTTGAAAGGCTTCAATTCCCCCGCCTAAGGGCATATGGCGCCGCTTATCTTGACGGACGGGATGCACTCTACGAGGTGTATAATCACGAAAACGGCCCTCTCGTTGAAAACTATCATCTGTCTGATACCCAATAGAGACAATTATCGCTGGCCAGACACCCGTTTTGGGTGAATTGCGGGCTTGCAATAAGATGGCGTTGGTCAATAGAGGACCGAATGCATTTCCATCCAGCACATATATCAATGGGCGCTTTTGACCGACTGGAACTTCCTTAGGTACAGTAATCGTCAGGATTTTATCTTCAAAGGTCAGAGATTGTTCCATTTGGTTCTTTCCCCCTATTCTTGAAATACAATATGATCAAATACGGTAAACCAATGGCCCCCATCACCGCGTTCAGTGGAATTTCATTTGGTGCAAATAGATTTTTTGCAACAATATCTGCCAAAATTGCCAGAGTCATCCCATTCAGAAATATCAGGGGAACCAGTGCCGAGGAGCGCCGATCAACATAAAGCAATGTCAGGTGCGGCACCAATAAGCTAATAAAGGCAACACTACCTGCAACAAAGACCGTTCCACTGACTAATACCGCTGCGAGCATTAAATAAAACAAACGCCAACGCCCTGCAGGAAAACCGATATTCAACAGATGCAGATCGCTAAAGCGCAACACAGTCAACCGCTTCGCTGTGACTATCACCAATGTAACAGCCACTAAAACAACCGGTACTATTTTCTGTGTTGTTTCCCAACTGGCGGAAGCGATTGAGCCCTCTAGCCATTGATTGACGCGTTCATAGTCTTCAGGATTGATTTTTAGAGACAAAAAGGTGGTGATTGCTGAGAAACCTAGATTGATTGCGATCCCATTCAATAGGAACAATGTCATATGCACTTGACTTCCACGAAAGGAAAGCAACAGATTCAAAAAAATCGCCAAACAAGCACCTATCAGCCCAAAGACTAGTAAAGAAGCATATTGCATCTGTGTCAATTCAGAAAAATATGCACCAGCCAAAAGGAAATAGCAGACACTCCCGCAGGCTGCCCCTGAGTTGATGCCCAACAAACCCACATCTGCAATTGGGTTTCGGGACAATGTCTGGATAATGTATCCTGCAACGGCCAATGAGCCACCAACCAAGGCAGCCAAGACAAGACGCGGCAAGCGAAAACCAAAAAAAATAAGGTATACTTGATCTGAAACCACACCACCAAAAAGCAAACGAGACATTTCCGGCCATGTAATTTGGAATGAGCCCATATTCAGCGCCCAACCAGCGACTAGTATAAGTGCAAGCACCGAAAAAAAGATTTTTCTACACGTCATAACCCTGCCCCTTTCCAGTCTTGATCAACCACAAAAAGATAGGCACACCAATCAATGCAAACATGATGCCGATCGGCGTCTCAAAGGGATAGTTCAAAAAACGGCCCGTGTAGTCCGCTGTAACAACTAAGACCGCACCCAATAGCGGAACGATCATCACCAATTTCTCATATCGATTGCCAAACATCAACCGTGCAATATGTGGAACGATCAACCCTACAAAAGCAATTCTGCCGACGATCGCGACACTCACACCGGTCAAGACAATCACGATTGCCTGTAAGACGCTTTCAAAGACGCGCCGTTCCATGCCGATAGCGATGGCTAAGTCATGATCATAGCGATAGACAGCAAATTGTCTCCGCAATACAACCGCCAAGATCAATGCGAGCAGCAACGGCAAGATAAAATAGCGTACATGTTGCCATTCTACACGATATAGACGGCTGCTATACCATGACGTCATCGATTGTGAGAGCGTAAAATAACTCGCAATCAACGTTGTTAAACTGCCCAAAATCATAGACAAAATCAACCCTACTAATGGCAAAGCAACCGGTGATCTTTGTGCGCGAACCTGTTTCAATCCTAATTGAATCAATCCGTATGCGCCTAACGAACCCGCGACCGAGGCCACGATGCGCATCATGATCGTACTTTCAGGAAAAAAAGCCAGCATAGACACCACAGCCAAAGCAGAACCATCAGTGATCCCCATCAATGACGGATCTGCCAAAGTATTATGATAGTGCAGCTGCATCAGCAACCCACTCAAAGCCAGTGATGCACCAGCAAAGAGTGCAACGCTAACACGAGAAATACGAGAAAGCAAGATGACTTGTTCCTTTACCGTGTCGTCATAATTGCTTATCACAGCCATTAGCGTTTGCCACGGGGCAGTAATGTCAAAGGTCAGTGAAAAGAAGCAAACGATAGTGAGTGTAGTAAGCAGAAGTACCAACCAGCCTATTTCCTTTTTGCCCCAGCTGCGCCTTGGGTTATAACTGTTCACTTGCACCAGAAAGAAATGCTTCTTTACTCAAGTAAGTACCGCCTTGATATCCTGCATCTACGATATTGTAATACACTTGGTTTGCAGCAACAGCTGGGATGCTCTTCCAAATAGCATTTTCCTTTAATGTATCGAGATAATCAAGGTTACCGGCATTTTCTTCATCACTAAATTGGACAAAAACAACATCCACATCCCATTTTGCAAATTGTTCAACAGAAATGGCTGTCTGTGTGTCGATGGCGTTCAATTCTTCAGGTGTTTGGAAACCCAGATCTCCATAAATCGTTGGATTGTAATAAAGTTTTTCACCATAAACACATAATTCGCCATCGCGAATCCGAATCATGACAGCCTTTTGATTGGACGTGTCTGGATGGGCTTCTTTAAATGCAGCTAAATCAGCGGCATAGTCCTTGATTTTTGCTTCTGCTTCTTCTGTTTTGCCAGATAAGGCACCCATCAAACGCAGATTGGCTTCCCAATTGGTTGATTGATGGGAAACATTGATCGTTGGTGCAATTTTATTTAAATTGGCTGTCACTGAATCATCAAATTTCGTTGAACCCAAGATGACATCCGGTGCTAACGCTGTCACCGCTTCAACATCTGGTCCAAATTTATTTCCGACATTCTGTACATTGTCGCCCAAATCCGCTTTTAAGTAACTAGGAAAATCTTCAGAAACTGTAATTGCCCCGATTGGCTCAACACCTAAAGCAACGGCGTCTTCCATCGCCTCTAAACTTGCAGTAACGATTTTTTTGGTTGGATACACCACTTGATAATCACTATCTAGATAAGAGATGGTTTGTTCTTCACCAACTACTGCTGCACTGCTGCTGACTGAGGTAGAAGATGCTGTCGCTGCCTCATTGGCACTACTTGCTGTGCCGCATCCTGAAACCATCAATGCGATACCTAGGACCCCACTTGCCAAACGAATTTTTTTCATTAAGAACACTCCTTTATAATTGAGAATCATTTTCATTTAGAAAACATTTTATCATATTGCACCTTTTTTACAATCGTTTTCTTGCTCTTTTTTTATTTTTTGTGTTGTTTCTCAGGGTGTGTTTTAGGCCTTGGACAGAAGCTAGATCGTGTATAAGAAAAAAACAGAGGATATCAATATGCGTGATTTTCCTTTTCGTAACGTAAAGACAGTTGACTGATGTAGGGTATCTGATCAACCTTGGTCTATCGGCCTATGACAAAGAGAAAAATCGAAAAACCCACTCGGTTTCGAGTGGGTTAAAAACAAGATACGTTGAAATCATTTCGCGATCTTCTATTTTGGATTTATAGTAAAGGGATAAACAGGGCACTTAGTCGTTCTTTGATGATGGTTAGAACTGTTCGTTCTTGGCGGAGCTGGTCGATCGAAATCGACTTGGCTAAATCAACTGAGAATTGCTGAATGAGCGCGTCTATGGTTTTGGACGGACCATATATAAAGGCAGATAATTCATGATTTAAGTAAAAGCTTCGCATATCGAAGTTTGTCGAGCCTATAGTTGCGATTTCATCGTCAACGATCATTACTTTACAATGAATAAAGGACCTTGGATCATAAAAATAAACCTCGATGCCCGCATCCATTAAGCGATCAATAAATGAATTGGATCCGTGAAACGAAACACCACGATCGCCTTTTCCTGGAATAATCACTTGCACCTGAATCCCACAACGGGCAGCTCTTCTTAGCGCCGAAAATGATTCTTCATCGGGTACGAAGTAGGGCATCGCTAATTTGATCGATTTCGCGGCCTTGCCAATACTATCGATAAATGCATCACGAATCACCCGTTCTGAATCATAGGGACCGCCATAAATGATTTGGACTGTTTCCCCTTGCATGCATCTTTGAGATGTTGGGAAGTACAAAGTCACATCTGATAAAAAGTCTCCGATTGTTGATTGATCCGGATCCAAGAACAACCAATCATAAATGAATACTTCTTGAACCTCCAAGACTGCCAATCCAGACATACGCATATTCGTATCTCGCCAGTACCGAAACTTATCTGTCTGGCTAAGATATTCATTGCCAATATTCATGCCACCGATATGTGCGATCTTACCATCGACAACCACCATTTTGCGATGATTGCGCCAGTTGATTCTCGTACTTAATAAAGGAGAATTCACCAGATCATAGGGTCTGACCTCTCCACCGGATTCTTCCAAAGGACGAAGCATGTCGTAGGGGAGCTTGATAGAACCTAAACTGTCATACATCAACTTGACTTTCACACCAGTAGCGGCTTTTTTTGCCAATAGTTGCAGCAACTTAGCTCCGGTTCGATCACCTTTGATGATAAAATAAAAGACATGGATATGGTGTTGCGCTGCTTCGATATCTGCCAGAATCTGATCAAAGGCTTGCTTGCCATCATGAAATACGTCTAATTGATTGCCCATTAAGGCATGTTTGCCAGACAAACAAAACAACTCATGAGATAACGGATGACGCTCATTAAAATAGGCATGCTCTTTTTCCACGATTTCCGCAACTTTTTGCTGCAGCAAGGATTCACTATTTCTTTGCAGCTGTGGTATTTTCCTTGATCTGGGATTTTTCCCAATCAGTAAGAAACAAAGAAGACCCGCATACGGAATCAAAAGAATCGTTAATATCCAAGCGAATTTTGCTGAAACTGGTCGTTGATCAAAGAAAATGAGATGCATTGAAGCCAATAGGGCAAAGCATTCCACAACAATCGTGACATAAATAAATTGCGGAACAAATACAAAGAGCAAGATAACGACCGTCATCATGAATAATGTTAAAATAGCAAATTGCTGCAATTTATTTTTCAATCAAGTCACCTCCAGTACGCATTTTTTTGAGGATATACCATACGATCTGCTCCTTTTCTCACCATTCATTTCTCACATGAAGCCAAGTCATAAAAGATTCATCTAACCACCTGCTTATGCAGAAAAATGAAGGCCTTGCACAAACTGGATCACACCATAAATGATGGCGAAAATACCGATTAAAATTGGCAATGTAAGTGTCACAATCAATGGATTCAACATCAGCATAATGGCGATGATCAAACAGAGAATATCCAAGAACATAATCCCCATTTTGGCCAAACCTGTTCTTTTCGAAAAACGTGCTGTCAAGAACAAGTTGCCGATACACTCGATCAAGAACCAGAAGGCAAAAAAGATACCCAGCCAAAAAGCGCCTTTCACCAAGTTCGTGACAAAAATCAACCCAACAATAATATCTATCATACCGATAAAGAAGCGAAATCCTCTTGACTTATTGTCACCATAAGCCCCAAATCCAGTAATTGTAGCAATCCCACGGGCAATTGAAATCACCCCAAACCAAATCACCAACCCGCCAATAGCAGCAATTGGCCTATTCACTGAAACGATTCCTATCATCATAAACAGAATTCCTAGTGTCAGCTCGACAATTTTATTTCTTTGCTTTTTGTACATTTTACTCATCTCTTTTCTAATTATTTTTTTGAGAATATCCTAATTACAACCAACTGTTCTGTCCTTAAAAACCTGCTATTAAAGGATCAATATCATTTTTTGACAAAAAGTCATATCGACTTCTGGTATGCTGACGCTAGTAGCGCCACATCAGATACGACAACACTGCAGTTATTTTTCTCCTTGGCTTTATTTTACCTATATCCACTATCGATTAGTCTTCATTCGCATAACGAATTATACCATATTTATTCACTAAACTTAAAAAAAATATGTTTTAACTACAAAAATCAATATTATCTCCTGTATCGTTACAATGAATCCCCCTAGGATAATTTTCTTTCATGCAGCATCTCGCAAGTAGTGCAATCACCAATTTTTTTATCTCCATCTAAAAAGCAACGACAATAATTAACACATAAAAAAGTATGCAATCAGAATCAGTATCATTCTGATCGCATACTTCTACAACAGTCTAAGATGCTTAACTTTTTTTATCGGCCTTCCATTTTTACAATGCCTTTGTTCTTTTCTATTTCTTTCAATCGACCGGTTTTAATAATTGAAAAAAAGTTTCTTCGCCTTTTTCACTCATATAAGCCAACACAAGATCATGGGCAAGTAAGACTGTATCCCCTTTAGGAACAAGGGTTTGATTGTCTCTTTTGACTGCAAATAAAATCGTATCCTCAGGTAACATCAAATCCTTGATCTGTATGCCTACCGCCTGTGCGTTTGGTTGAATCGTTGCTTGAACAATCGCATTTTCCCCTTGATTGAGTCGCATCAGTGTGACCATATGGCTCACATCGATTTGTTCAAGAATAATATTGGATAACAAATTGGCTTGACTGACTTTTACATCAATCCCCATTGCCTCTGTGAAGAGCCATTCATTCTTTGGGTTATTGACGCGACCAATCACGCGAGGGACCCCATATTCAAATTTGGCAATCGTTGATGCAACAAGATTCACTTCATCCGCACCTGTGACCGAAGCAACTACGTCAGCATTGTTGATTCCAGCCATTTCTAAAAATTGCGGATCTGCACCATCGCCTTCAATGATCATGTCTGAAGGAAAGATTTTATTTAAATTGCCCAATGGTTTTGACCGTTTTTCAATGATCGTGACCTCGTTATTTGCCTCTATCAATTGTTGTGCAATATAAGTACCTATTTGTCCACCACCGATAATCACTACTTTCATCTTTGCACCGCCCTTCTTATAAGTCTAATATGCGTTTCAATTTTTCCATGGATTCAGGCATCACCGACAAATATAAAATGTCTGATTGCTGTAGCCGAATACCATTGGCTGGAATGATCGTCTGATTTTCTCTAGATAAAGCTACCACACGTACTTCTGTTAGAGGAAATGCTTCACTTAAACGAAATCCTTCTAATAATTTTGGGATCCGTATTTTCACGATTTCAACTGGTGTGTTGCCAAAACTGACTACCGAATCTAGGTGATTGAATGTCAGCAACTCTTTTGCCCGAGCAATTCCCCAGTTGGTCGTCGCGATGACTTCAATCCCTAATGCATTGTATATGTTGACCTTTCTACGATCATACAAACGAGCAATCACTTTTGGCACTTGATAGGTATTTCTTGCGATTCGTGCGATCAGCGCATTTGTTGCATCATCTTCCGTACATGCGATCAAACTGTCCGCTTGCTTGATATGAGCAGATTCCAAAACATCTTTATCAAATTCAATACCCGTGATGGTTTCACCTTTAAACGTAGCATCCAACAGTTTAAACTGATTGATTTCTTTAGAGACGACAATGACTTCATGCCTTTCCAAAGAAAGCTCTGTTGCTAAGCTTGATCCCAAACGCCCACAGCCAACAATGATGATTTTCATTTACACAGCCTCCTTCAAGCTATCCTTTTTTCGTAAATAATATTTGCGTACTTCTTCAATCAATACGATCGGTATCGGACAAAACAGTAAGAATAACCATTCGATGCCGCCGATCGGTGCGGTATTGAATAGGTTATGGAATATCGGCACATACGACAACAAACAAAACAATGCAATCTCAAAAATGATCCCTACATTGATGACTTTATTACGGAATGGGCCAATCTTGAAGACGGATTGTTTTTCGGTACGACAGTTCCAAGCAGCACCGATTTGACAAAAAATGATCGCACCCAAAGTCATTGTCGTCGCTTCTCGATAAATGATACCGGCATCTGGTAATCCGCCACTTAACGCACCATTGTGCCATAGTGATATAAAATAAGCAGCCATCGCTAAGACAGCGGCCATTAATCCATACCAGCAAAAGGCTTTGACTAGAATTTTTCGCGTGAGCAAAGGATCGTTCTTTGTTCTAGGGGGCTTATTCATCACACCAGGTTCTGGGGATTCAATCCCTAATCCTAAAGCTGGAATCATATCCGTTCCTAAATCGATAGCCAAAATCTGCATGACGGTCAACGGAAGTGGGATCGCGGATCTTGACAGAAGGAATGCAGCGGATGGCACTGCTTCTGCCATATTGCTATTAAATATATAAAGAAGAAACTTCTGGATATTGGTATATACAGCACGCCCTTCTTCAATTGCCCGAACGATCGAGGCGAAGTTGTCATCCGTCAAGATCATATCGGCGGACTCTTTGGCGACATCGGTACCGGTGATTCCCATCGCTACGCCAATATCAGCTTTTTTCAGGGCGGGTGCATCATTGACACCGTCTCCCGTTACGGCAACAACATTCCCCATTTCTTGTAAATTCGTCACCACGCGGTATTTTTGTTCTGGTGCCACTCGCGCAAAGACCACTTCTTCCATCAATGCACTTTGCAGTGCATAATCGTTCATCTTTTCAAGTTCTAAACCTGTGATGACACGAGGATTATCACCCGTCACAATCCCGATACGTTTGGCAATGCTCACAGCGGTCAAGCCATAATCACCGGTGATCATAATAATGCGAATTTGAGCATCATGACACTTTTTGACCGCATCGGATACTTCTTCTCTTGGTGGATCGGCCATAACAACCAAACCGATAAAAACCATGTCCTGCTCCAAAAGTTCTGGTGTATAGGCGGTCAAGCCCTTGGGCAGATCAGTCGCTTTGGTCAAATCCCGATAGGTCACTGCCAAAACCCTTAATCCTTGTTTGGCATAGCCATCGTTGGCTGTCATGATCGCTTGTCGATCAGCAGTTGTGATTGGTCTGACATGCCCATTGTCGCGAATATATTGACACAAATCTGCCGTTTCCTTTGGTGCCCCTTTGGTAAAAGCGATGCGATTGCTTCCTTCAAAAGGTGTTTTCAAGGCGTGGATCGTAGTCATCCGTTTTCTTGAAGAATCGAAAGGCAACTCACGGATCCGTTGATGTTCCTGCTCAATTTTTGCTAAATCCAGTCCACCTTTTTCAGCAACTACATTCAAGCAAGCCTCCGTTGGATCCCCCAATACACGATAGCGAGGATTTTCCGCATCTGGAGGTAAAATACGGGCATTGCTGCACAAACTCCCACCAATAAGAAGCCAAGCCAGTTCTTTATCGACCGCCGCAGAAGTTGATTCCCCACCAAGCAAGATTTGCCCTTCAGCAGCATAGCCCAATCCAGTCACATCATATTCGTGACCGGTCATCCATAAATGGCTGACCGTCATTTCATTCTGGGTAAGCGTCCCTGTTTTGTCGGAGCAGATAACGGATGTTGCCCCTAACGTTTCCACAGATGCCAGTTTTTTTACTAAAGCATGTTCTTTGGCCATTCGTTGTACGGCCATGGCTAAGGATAGTGTGACTGTCGGCAATAACCCTTCAGGGATAAAGGCTACGATCATCCCCAACGCAAAGACAAAAGCTTGCGCCAATGGTTGATCAACGAAGAATACAGCTGCCAAGAAAAATAAGGCGCCAATCGATACTGCTATCAAAGAAATTTGTTTTGTTAGTTTGTCTAACTCTTTTTGCAACGGGCTTTTTTCTTCGTCCATCGACTGTGTTAAATGCGCAATTTTACCAAACTCTGTTCCCATGCCGATTTGCGTCACGGCTACTGTTCCCGAACCATTAGATACTGTTGTACCTGCAAACACGACATTGCGTACTTCAAAACGGTCATGTTCTTTTTCTTCATGGCTATCAGTATTTTTCCGAACAGGATTAGATTCACCCGTGAGGGCAGACTGGTTGACCTGCAGATCGGATGCTTGCAGTAAACGACCATCGACAGATATTTTGTCGCCTTCTTCAATCAACATGATATCCCCTGGTACCAGTTCTTCTGAAAGGATTTGTTCTTCTTTTCCTTCTCGAATCACACGGGCGTATGAGGGCAGCATTTTCTTTAATGCTTCGGTTGCTTTACTGGCTTTACTTTCTTGAAAGAAGCTAAACAAACCATTGATCACATTGACTAACCAAATAGCGACACCCAATTGCGGGGTATCAGTGAAAAAGAATGCAATCAGCCCCCCAACCCATAATAAACAAGCCATTAAGCTAGAGAAGTGATGCAAAAAAGCAAGCAAAGCCGACTTTTTCTCTTCTTGGGTGATTGTGTTTTCCCCATATTCGGCTCTTCTTTCAGTAACTTGTTCCTTGGTCAAGCCACGCTCGGACGTCCCTAACGTCTCGTAGACCTCCTTGATAGATAGATGCGCATAGCTTTTTTGTTGTTCCTTTTGATGCTGTTTTTCTTGTGAATCCACGACTCTTGCCTCCATCTCTCCTCAGCTGCTTTGAAACAAAGCAGCCGTTTCCTTAACTTGATTCGAGTCTATCACCAGCGCTATTAAGATGCTGTGAAGGTTTAAGCAATTCTGTTAAGAAGTTGTTAAAATCGTTTTTTCTTTCCACAGGCACGTATCAGACAATGACATGCCTTGCCTTATTTCATTTAGCAATCAAGACCGAACACGCCAAGACAGTCCTTGATTAGGCATACAAAAAAAGCACTGCAGCTATTTTTGGGCTGCAGTGCTTTTTGTATGGCTGTCTCCTCTTTGATCAATCGATTGGGAAGGACTTATTTAGACGACTCTGGCTTATTCGTTATCACGTACCATGGCACAATAGACGATATCATTGTGTTCTAAAAAGGTGGTCAATGCAGGAATAAAGCCCTGTCCTTTGCGCTTGATCACAAATACCCGCCATAAATTGGCTGGGTAAAGATCACGTAACCGACGACCAGAAAAAGCCGCAGGTACTTGAAATTGTACTATATCGATCTTATTGTCTCCAACTGTGAATAGTTTCTCAACAGACTCGCATGCATTTAAGAGCTGTTGGTCAGCCGATTGGGCTTTTTTTGATCGATTGATTTGGTTATGGCTCTCTTTGTCTGATTCATGATGGTCATTCATGTAAAACATTACATCTTGATGTGCTGTCAAAAGACGACCTCCCTTATTCTTTCTTGTTTCTACTTTACCAAGAAAGTTGTTAATATCTTGCTAGCATTTTCCAGATACTGTTAAGATGTTGTTAAGATAGTCGTTTTGACAGAATGTATGAAGAAAACCACGTCTAATTCTCTGCTATTTTTCTTCGTGAACGTTCACCATCCGATAACCAACCCCCACATGGGTCTGGAGGACAGTTGGGTTGGCAGGATCTGCTTCGATTTTTTTACGCAAGGTCGTCATAAAGACCCTTAGTGCCGAAGAATCATTATCATAGATCCCCCAAACCTCTTTCAAGATAAAATGATAGGTCAATACTTTTCCAGTATGCTTCGCCAAAAGACACAACAATTTGTACTCGATCGGTGTTAAATGTATTTTTTTATCCGCCACATAGACCAAATTGGCGGCATAATCAATTTTTAAACGTCCATTCACATAAACAGGATCTTCTTGCGGATTTAACCCACTCTTTACCCTTCTTAATCCAACCCGTATGCGTGCGAGTAATTCATCGACACTAAACGGTTTAGTCAAGTAATCATCAGCACCAGCATCTAAGGCACGTATCTTGTCTTTATCATCACTGCGGGCACTGACCACGATAATGGGGACAGATGACCATCCCCTGACCGATTCAATGATAGCCACACCTTCCATATCTGGGAGACCTAAATCCAATATAATTAAATCGGGTCTGTGTGAAAGCACGTCTTGAACAGCCATTTTCCCTGTACTGACCATTTGGTAACGGTAATTCTGTGTCTCAAGTGCCACTGCTATCAACCGTTGAATGGATGGATCATCCTCAACGACTAAAATCATTACATCATTCATTTAACGAAACCTCCACAATTGGTAGTTGAAACCCGACAATCAAACCTGTGGGTTTATTTTGTGCCGCGAATATTTGTCCTTGGTGGGCTTCAACGATACTTTTGCATAAAGATAGTCCTAACCCCAACCCGCGACGGCCATCCGACACAATATTTTCGGCCGTATAAAATTGTTGGAAAATATTACCTAACTCCGTTTTGGGCACCCCTGGTCCATTATCAATCACCGAGACAAATAGTGCATCTTGTTTTCTCTCTGTTTTGATAGTGATGACTGATGATTTTTGGGTATACTTGATTGCATTATTCAAAAAATTCACAAGTACTTGGCTCATCAAATGAGGATCCATTTTAGCAGCCAAAATATCATCACTCAATGCAAGTGCCAACTGATGCTGCTCGATCTGAGGATCGATATGTTGAATGGCTTCGTAGACAATATCATCTATTACATGCGTTTCCAAATGCAGCGCAAGTGTATCATTTTCGATTTTTGTCATTGCTAAGACATTTTCCACCAAATGATTGAGCCATAAAGAATCCTCATAGATATTGACGATTGCCGCTCTTTGTTGCAGCTCGGTCAAAACAGCATGATCTTCGATCAATAGTTTGGCATTGCCAGAGATACTTGTTAACGGCGTACGCAAATCATGAGAAATCGCCCGCAATAAATTGCTGCGCAAGTGTTCTTTTTCAATAGTTGAAGCTGCCTCTTGCTGCTCTGATCGCAATTGTGCTTTTTCGATAGCCAATGCACATTCACCAAGAATAGACAAAACAATACTCTTTTCGAAAAATTCCAATTCCTCTTCCATCTCAATACCGATCACCGCATAAATATCTTGATAATTATGTACTGGAAAGTAGGTATACTTGGCTTTCGTAAAAACGCTCGTAGCCGCTCCTCCTTCTTTCCGGTATTTTGTGACCCAGCGGACGATCGATTCTTCTTCCAATTGCAGATAATCAGCAACTGACTGTGCATCATCTGAGATCGGCAAAACATGCGGCTCTTGCAGAACATTGTCTATGACTGGATAATAAACAATACTGCGTTGCACCAGCTTTTTTAAATATTGGGCTGTTTCTTGCAATACAGCAGATCGATTGTCCGTTTGCTGCAACTTTTGGTTTGTCTCTAATAAAACTTCCGTACGATATGCTTTTTGCGCATTTTTATGTCCTTGATTTTTGATTCGTTTTGTCAAAGAACTCGTAATCAACGCAGCGATCAACATGATAATAAACGTGATAGGATACCCTGATCGTACCCATTCCAATGCAAAAATCGGTTCAATAAAGAGAAAATTAAACACCAGTACACTTAAAATCGAAGACACCACACTGTAGAAATAGCCTTTTGTTAAAATCGCATTGACTTGTACGCCGAGTATGAAAATGGTAATAATATTGGCATCATCGATATGAACCTCATGGAAGACCCAGCCAATCAACGCGCAGATGATAAGAATAGCCACAGTCGTACATGTGTCCCGCCAAGAAAATACAGGGCTTGGCAATAATTTTTCGATCCTGTTTTTTTTCACTTGCGCCGTAGGAATAATAAAGATGTCAATATCAGAAGCGTATTCAACCAATTTTTCGATACGATTTTGACGCCGCTGATTGATTCTAGAGGATTTGCCAATCACAATTTTAGTGACATGACTGACTTTCGCATAGGCCATTATTTGATTGGCAACATCCTCTTCATAAAGGATCGTCACCTTCGCGCCGAGTGCCTCTGCCAAACGAATGTTTTCATTTAATCCCGGTTGCTGTTTGTCCTTTGATGCATCCACATACAGGGCAGAAAATTTGGCCTCTATGGCTTTCGCGATCCTAGCTGCCGAACGAATGACTTGTTGATTGCTTGGTGATGGAGACAAGCAAACCAGTACATGTTCTGGTGCTCGAAGAATGGTGGGCGCTGTCTTTTTGCTGATATGATCAGTGACTTTTCTCAAAGCCAGTGCTCTCAATGCATCTAAATGCTGACGTTTTTCTTTTACTTCAAAAGTAGCGGCATCTTGATCAGGATGTAATGAGCCCTCTGGTGCCATGTCCACAAATTCAATTTGATCTGCCTCGTCAAATAGAAAATCAGGAATCGTTTGCGGCGCATGATGCTGCAATTGACTGATGATAGGCCGCAGACTTTCCAACTCTCCCACATCCAAGGTGGTAAAAACATCTACCCCAGACAACAACAATTCTTGGATGTCTTGGTAACGGTACTGATTTCTTACCGAATTTGGGTTCAAAAACGCTAAATTTTCTATTACCACGATTTCCGGCTGTTCAGATAAAATAGCGGCAATCGGCAAGCCCTCCGCCGTAGAGGATATCCAAGGAATATCATCTAGTACAAGTTGCTGGTAAAGGTCCGCAGATGATAAAGCACCTATGACTACCTTTTTTCCTTTTTCAGCCAGTAACTTGGCATCGATCAGAAGCGGCAGCATTTTATCTACCTCTTGCGCATAACTAAAATAAATTTTTAGCCGACCGCTTGTTGTTTTCTTTGTCTCCATCTTATCCTCCTTGCCTCAGCGCTTTCAGATACTACTTAAGAATATCATACCACATCATGGTCCTGTAATAAGTCACTGTCCTTTAAGCTGCAGTGGAGTTCAAATAGGTACAGAGGATACCAATAGTGGCCAATGATCGAAAAGTACGCGCCTTTCTTCTTTTAAGTTGCTTTCTACTATACCAATCCAACAGGTTTTATACTATAATCTAATTGATAACGATTATCAATTAGATGAGAACGCATACGTTTCAACGTACTATGGGTATCTCGAGCATGGAGGTGTGTCCTATTTGGAATTTTGCTATACAGAAATAAGCCAATACAAAGTAACCATCGTCTTGCCTATTGGCTACACAAAAACGAAACGCTACCCCACAGTCTATATGCATGATGGCGGCAACGGTGCCAAACAAGCGCTCAATTATCTGGAACACTTGATAGTGAGCAAACAAATCAACCCCTTCATCTTGATCGGGGTCGAGCCAATAAATCGCAACGATGATTATACACCATGGCCAGCAGATTCCCTCTTGCCAGATACACCGAGACTTGGTGGTCATGCGAAAGCTTATTTAACCACATTAGCTACGGAGATAAAGCCGTATATCGATACACATTATGCAACAAAACCGCAAGCTGCAGATACAACGATTGGCGGTTGTTCGTATGGAGGTCTTGTCACGCTCTTTGCTTCTTATTATTTTCCTGACATTTTTGGCAACTACATTCTCTTATCTGCTTCCTTTTGGTTTGAAGACCTTATCCCTTTTTTATCAGGAGAAAAACTTGTGAAAGAACAGACGGTCTATCAAAAACCGCACATAGACCGGACAAACCACAAACTGTATGGATACGTAGGAGAACTTGAAGGAATCTATCGACAAGGCCCGCAGCAATCGATGGTTGAACAATCAAAAAAAGCTTTTGCGATCTTGCGAGAGGAAGGCTTCACCACTGAGACAGCTAGATTTGATACTTGTGCAGAAGGTACACACGATGTGTTCTTTTTCACCAAACATTTCTTGCTTGCCATCAGATGGCTACTTGGTACCACGAAAGGAGAAATCAATGAACATTTATTGGACAACCGTTGAAGATATTATTGAGGAAACACCAGAAATCAAAACATTTTATCTAAAATGGGACGATACCCTGACCGACTTTACTTGGTCAGGAGGTGCACATACCCATTTTGCGATGAAAGGATTCAACGATGGCGAAAAACCAGATCGAGGATTGGTTCGCCACATGTCGATCGCCAGCTTACCTAACGAAGGAACCATTGCGATCACCACCCGCATCAAAAACAACTGCTCTCGCTACAAACAAGTGTTGCGTGACCTCGCGATTGGTGATGATGTCGCACTATTTGGTACAAGCAGCAATATGCCTTTAACTCGTACAAACCAAAAACTCTATTTCTTTTCATCTGGTGTCGCACTTGCTACATTACGTCCATTGTTGTTGGACTTCTTAGCAGACGTAACAGACATTCCTGCAGTGCATGCATTAAATGTCGATTCAACAGGAGATTATTTGTTTACCGATCATTTCAAAACAGTCCCTGAAAAGAATTTAACCGTTGAATACGTAAACAGCCGCGCAGCTTACTATGATAGAGCGAAAGCGTTGGCCGGAGATACAGAGGCCCGTTACTATATCGTGGGCAGCGATGATTTTTTGAGACAAAATATTGCCCTTTTGCGCCAAAGTGGTGTGCAAACTTCACAGGTCATGATTGATAAACATCCATTTCAACAAGCGGAATTCTTATAAGCAAAACTTTTTCATCCTTTTCCTGCAAGTCATAGCGTCCTGATCACAAATCATCTAATCAAAGGCGCAAAAAAATCACTTACCGCAAAAATGAATAGGCTCATCCTATATAAATGTTCTATATAGGAAGAGCCTATTCAAATGGAAAGTGTCTTTAGTAGATGTATTCGACCAAAAAAGAAGCCCTTGATGCGATCCATCATCTAGAGTAGTCCTTATCTAGGAAAAAGTCACGTCAGTTCACGCGCACGCTTTATCATCGATCGTTTATCCTTCTGTAGCAAGCAATTCTTGAATGGCTTGCGCTAAGGGGGTTAACTCTTTTCCTAAAACTGTTTCAAAATCGCTATTTGTCTGATTCAATACATCTGAATCAATGGCTTGTTGAAAGCTTAAAAACAAGGCTGCAACTGATTGTGGCAAACCATTATCTGTAAATTGGGCCATAAAAGCTTCCTCTGTGCCATGGACCAAAGCAAGGTCTTTTGCTGTCGCTTCCTTGAGGGCTTGACCTAATTGAGCATACGTCAATGGCCGCCCAGACAATTCAAGAACATCTTTATATGATGTCGGATCCACGAGCACTTTAGCCGCTGCTTCAGCGTATTCCCGTTTCAAAGCCCAACCTGTTTTACCTTTATCCGCTGTATAAATAAAGTTGCCAGAGGCGATTGCAGCGTTTATCACAGGTAGTTCATTTTCCAAATACCAATTATTGCGCAAAAATGTATGGGCAATCCCTGATTGACTGATGGCTTGTTCAGTAAACGCATGGTCTTTGGCTAGCTGATTAGACTTAGCAGCTTCTGCTGCATTGGCAAAGCTTGTATAAGCAATATAGGACACCCCTGCTTCTTTTGCAGCGCGAACAACATTTTGGTGTTGGGTTTGACGGTTTTCAATGACTGAAGAAGAGATAAAGAGTAGACGGTCGATACCAGTGAAAGCATCCGTCAATGTGTCGTAGTCCAGATAGTCACCCACATGAACGGTATAGCCAGCGGCTTTGAATGCTTCGGCCTTCGCTGCATTGTGTACAAGCAGATGAATGGATGCATTTGGCACAACGTCTGTTAATTGTTCCAAGACATGTTGCGCTAATCCACCAGTTGCTCCAGTTATTAAATAATTCATTGATATTCGCTCCTTTTTTGTGCTTGTCGCTGATTGTGTGCACCAAGCTGTTCTTTTTATTATTACACCTAAAGGATAATCCTCATTTGACCATTTGTCAACTGCTGTATCAAAAAAAGTTACAGGTTTGCTTGATTGTGGTATACTACTGTCAAAGCATAAAAAAGGAGTAGATTGATTTGAAGCATTCTGTCAAATTCAGCGATGCCATTCATATTATGAGTTATATCGAGATGTATCAAGGAACTGATCTATCCAGTGATACCATCGCATTAAGTGTTACGACAAATCCTGTCTCCGTTCGCAAAATTATGAGCCAACTCAAGAAGTCTGGGTTGATCATAAGTAAAAACGGCAAGGCAGAGCCTAAATTGGCGCGACGTCCAGACACAATTACTCTATACGATATCTATAAAAGCGTGGCGCCTGAAGAAAAAATCTTCCATGTAGATGAAACAACAGAACCTGCTTGTCTAATCGGCGGAAATATCCAAACTGTGCTGAATCAAACGTATGATACTTGGCAGAAAAAAGTCGAAGACGATATGAAACAAACAACCCTCTCAATGATTATTGAAGGTATTGCACAAGCAGAACAACAACGGAACCCCGAAAGGCAAGGCAATGAAGAGCGAATTGCCCCTTATCTATAGCAACGCAAGCAGCTAAAATAAAGGCACATTTCCACATCCAATAAATGAGACACCTGCAAACGGTCAACGCAAGAAGCGCCGTTTGCAGGTGTCTGTTTTGTTGATATAAAAAGTGCAGATGGAAAGCGACCTACTAGAGAAGAAAAATACCTACACCTATCCATCCATTAAAGTCGTTTGTAAGCGCCAATTTATCTTACCTTGATACGAACCGGCTGTTATTTGCTCAAAATCAGGTACAAACCTCAAGTAACAATCGTACTGGCTCAAATCTAAAGAAAAGTTCGCGTCACCATGCGGGGGCTGTTCAAAAATGATTTTTTCTTCAGAATCAATCGTACACACCAACGTATGATTGGCTTTGTCATACAGAACCAATTGAATGTCTTGCGTCAAAGCCGGTAAGCTACTAAAGTCTGCCATTTGTCCGGTCAATGTCCACGTACCTTCACTCGTGTTGCTTACTTTCAGAAGCGATTTTGATCCTTCCGCAAGTACTTTTACATCCGCATACCCATCATCTGCTGCCGAACGTGCAAGGTCATTGATGGTTATAGCTGTGCCTACCAGTGCTTCAGGAACACTTTCTAGCTGGATAATGCCTCTAAAATCAATACCAAAATAATGGATTTTTGAGGGATTCCCTTCTCTATCAACGACATACGCAGCTAAATAATAAAGTGTACTTGGTACAAGGGAAGTCGTTTCGATTTCTAAAGTATATTGAAACGTGTCCTCTAAATTGGCCCGCTCAATTGCTGCCACTTCAGTGAAGGCAAGCGTATCTATGTTCGAATCTTCGGAGAAAAATTCACTGATAAATAAGCCAGCGCTGGTAGAATTTTGATCCTCAAATGAAATATCCGTATAAAAATGACGTTTTTGTCGGACAATCGACATTGTTTCCTTTGCTTCTGACAATGTGGGTGCGCCTGAGGTTAGGACAGGTGGAAAGGCACCTGTAAAAACATAGGCAGGGGGATCACCTTGACTCGTCAAAATTCTTGATACAAATGCATTACCTTCAAAAATCGTCTCCACAGGGATGTTATCCTCAATATTTTCGTCCACAGGTACCCTATGATACCTGACAGAAAAATAGAGCATGTAATCTTCGCCTTTTTCCAACTCTGGAAGAATGACCGCTATTTGGTCTCCCACTCTTTGAAAGGCACATGGAGATCCACCTGCTGGAATACCTGCCCCCATAACTTCAGATGCCCTTCCAAAATAGACGATATCGTCAACGAGGGTCAAACTTTCCGGAAGCGTCATACTCACCTTGATACCTGCTTTGAGAGAGGTTAAATCACTGCTTTCTTTGTAGCCAATGTACGTAGCGTAGGTGAGTGCTTCGTTTGCCCCTACCGCCACCACTTCATTGGCAGACATACCCGTATCCAAAATCAACTGTTCAGATCCACTTTGAAAAACACCTGTGCGTAAATCAATCTCTACCAGTCCTTCCACATCAATGAACGCCACGGCCTTATCTTGTGCATACCCGCCGTTTGCGCCAGTGAACCCAAAATAAACCGGAGCATGATTCGCTAGATCGAGATGTTCTTTAAACATATCATCTACAGGGATCGTTACATCGATATTGAAATCAGGTACCAGATATTGTAATGCCTGATTGCTTTGATCATATGACACAATAAACGAATGCCACTTCGCATCGGAAATCTCAAGTCCTGCGACTGGGTCTTGATGGTGCAGCACTTTATTTTCACCAAACCATCCCTCTGTTGAATAAGATGCATTCGCGCCCGCAAAAGCCCAAGCAATATGGTCGCCATCAGGAACAACCTCCATGTCCAATAGATGATCACCACTTAGCACGCTGCTATTGTTGTTATGATAGGTATCAAACTCGATAGCCAGACTTTGCATTATCGCACCTTTATTTAAGGGCGTCGTGCCCTCGACATTCGCCCAAGTTCCAATTGTCGATCCAGTTTGTTCTGCAAGTGCTGAAAGTCCGCTGCTTTGCATGACAAAAGCCAAGCCATCGCTATCATTTGCCGTATCATCAATATAAATAGCCATTTCTAAGCGAAAATCCTTGGTAAATGTGATAGGATTGTTGAACCAAACTGCTCCGCTAGAATTTGTAGATGTATCATTTATCTGCACATACTGAAATCCTTCCTGCCCAAAAGGTGCTCCAGCATTCCCTACGCTAGAAATCATTGTTTCATCAATAGGCAATGTGTCAAAATCAGGAGGAACGACTGCTGCAAAAACGTCTGATCCCGCAAATAGTAACCAGACATGCAGTAGCGCAATCAACGCTTCCACCAAAAAATATCTCCGTTCATTCATTCGATCTGCTCACTTTCATCAATCGCTCTTTTACGTCGTGCAAAAACCAACCATAAAATAATTGACATCAGAATGATGATGATGAACAGCAAGACATAGTAGCGGACTTGTTCTTTTCGATTGGTTGCGGCATACCGTGTTTCTTCATTGATCGATCGCCGCAATTGTCGATCTATTTCCACTGTATCCTCAAATACCCAAGTCCCTTGTTTCGAAGTCAGTTCGACCCAAGTCGTATATGTCCCAACCTCTAATGCCTGCTGATCAAAGTCCGTGAAGAGCTCCAAGACCGAATGAGGGGCAAACTGGTAGTTATCCGCACGAAAACGACCAATAATGGTATCGTTATTTTTTTTTCGAATGATCGATCGTACAGAAATTTGTCCGAACGCAACAGGTTGATTGTTTGAAATACTGCTTTTTATCGCTGGCATTCCACTATGTGCGACAGCGCTTGTGGCAATTAAAGACAATTCAGGCTTGGGCAAAGATTGTACGCTTTGCCGCATTCTGATACCGATTTGATATTGATAGGCCGATAAAAGATTGGTCCCAGATTCTGTTGGTGTCATTTGGTCTGATGCTGTCACTTCTTCAAATAAAAACGCACCTAAGATCTCTCCAGCAAATTCAGTATGCTTCATAGACAACATGAATGAAATGATGCGCTCTTCATACGGTTGTAAAGAAATGATTTGGTGCGGTGTCGTGACAAATCTAGTAAAGGATACGCCAGAAAAGTCCTCAGCTGTTGCTTTTTTTTGGTAAGCAATCAAACCGGTAGAAGTTGTGTAACTGTTGCGTGCATCTGCTGCTACCGTCAGTTCTTCAGAACTAGTATTGCGAAGTGCAATCTTTATTTCTTGTTCTGTATCTTTGTTTACAAGTAGATCAAAATAAGACGCCTCGTTCAATTGATTTTGGGGAAGAACAGGGGAGACTGTAAACTTTGTAGTTTCAGCATATCCAACGACATGAAAGAAACAAAGATAAACGATAAACAAGATAAGAAATACACAATTCTGTCGCATGTTTTTCATTTTTGACCTCGTTAAATAGATGGTTGGTAAGTATCTTCTAACGTCCAAGTAATCGTTCCTTTATACTCTCCGCTGTTGACATTTTGTTGCGGAATCGTTAGCGTCGTTTCAGAAAAATCAAAGGAGTTAGGACCTAATCCTGTCTTCCCATCCGCTGAACTAATTGCTGTTGGCTCTTCGATACCTGCTTCTAATACTGCTTCACTGACTAAAGCGGCAGTAGTTTCCGACCCTTTAGAACCCTTTAGATGAACCTGTCCAGTTAATTCATCACCCACTTCATTCGTCAGTTTTGAAAGTTTTGCGGTCAACCGCCAACCACTTTCATTTTCGCCGCGAAAGTCATAAATCAAACTCTCTTGGTTCGCTGCCGCATCCAGTTCTTGCTGACCAAGCGCAATATCTCCTATACGACTTGTACCAAAACTAAATGATGTGACTTGTTCAAGACTCAACGTTCCTGGATCAATTGAGAAATTTACATCACTCGTCTTTTCTACCTCAGCAAATCCATTTACTGGCGCGATGAAACAACCTAAACTGATTAACCCTACAACCAACATTTTTTTCCTCATATTGCTATATCCTCCTTATTTTTTTGATGAAAAAGTCTTATCAAAATGAGCAGAACCCTTTATTATAGCGTCCTGGTTTGCCTTCATGGCGATGTTGACTTCTCACCTATCATTAGTATAATAAACATTGATCAGCGAAGGGCATGCAATTCAGAGCAAATTTGACGCAAAATAGGAGAATAAACGTGTATCGAGAATTTATATCCACGAGTGAAGAGAAAAAGTTGGCCATCTTTAAACACATTTGTAATACAAGTGGCTGTACTATCTTAGAATTATCTGAAACCATGGGGATTCCCAGCAAAAGTGTACAAAAATATATTTATGCCCTAGAAGAAGATCTACACTTTCTCACCTGTACGGTGTCACTAAAGAAAAATATCCATAACCAATATTATTTGGACCAAAAAGAACAAACGCCGCAACCATGTTATGCGCAATTAACTGAATATTACTTGCAACACGCTTCCAAATATCAACTAGTTCTATACTTGATTGGACATGCCAATAGTTCCCTAAACCATTTATGCAGCGCTTTGCATATCAGCCAATCCCACGTGTATCGATTATTGGCGAAAGTCAATCAATTCCTCCAAAAATTCCATATTTCGATCAACACAAGTGAAGATAAGATCATTGAATTTGCAGGGAACGAACGCGACATCCGAATCTTTATATATAGTTTCTTGACACAAAGCGCACCAGCGGATCGATTCATCGCGCCCACGCTCTCCTTGAATGATGCTGAAACCTTTCTAAATTTTTTTGATCCATATGCGTTAGATCAATTAACCCAAAATAAATTACTTGCTTTTTGGCAGACAATTGTCCATCGTTGCTTCCAAAAAAAATATTTACCGCCAATTCCAAAAGAATATCAATCACTGTTACAATTTTATTCTTTTTTACCTGAAAATATAGTAGATACCCTTCCGATTCATGCTGCTTATCTCAAAAAAGACTGCAAACAAGCAGAATATCTATACTTAAATTTTTTTCTGCACGTTTTTCTTCCCGCTGTTGTCGATAAAGGAAAGTTAAAGCGGATTACTGCAGCCATTATGCAATCAGATAGCCCCTTGGTGACTTTCTTTGTGGGGATGATCCACACTTGGCAACAACGTTTTGCGCCAACTATGGCTCAAACTGAATTCGAACAACTTTTAAATAGCTGTCTTCTTGTCTTCAATCTTTCGATTTTGATCGATATCAATCTGATGCACGTATGGCATCTTGATAATGACTTGCTTTTGGCTGATACTGAACATCATGACGTTCAGTTATACAACGATATTGTTGATTTGTTGATTTTAAAAGCCAACCATTATCCCTTTACTGATTTTGACAAGACATTCTTTGTCCAAAAACAACTGCCTTATTTCGCGCATTTGCTGTATCTTGAGAGCCAGATGCTCAAAAGCGCTGACGTCAAAATCTATATACGAACAACGATTCAATACCGAACAAAGAAAACGATCGAGACACGGATTCGGACTTTATATACTGAATCAGCGATATCTTTTGTTGATGATATGACACAATCAGACCTGATTATTACAGATAGCTACGAAGACGTTGCCGTCACGGATAAATTGCTTTTGGTGACAAATCTGATGAATCCCGGTGAATGGGAAATATTGCTTGCAAAGATCAATCAGGTCATTACCCACAAATTACTAAGCGTCAGTTCGTCACAACAACAGTCTTCAATCAGCATCCCCCAAAAATAATTGAAAAAAAATCCAGAACAGGTTGTCTCCCCCTTTGTTCTGGATTTTTTGCTTATATGAAAACGCAAGCCACTTAGAAAAAAGCTTTAGTTATTGATCAAACTTTTTATAAAGGCTACGCTTTGTTCGTAACACTTCTTGGATTCAGGTAAAGAATAATCAAATTGATACTCATGTGTGATTTCTTTTGCATCCCCTTTGAAAAACAGACTTTCAACCCGCACATTCAGTGATTTGAGTTTATTTTCAAAGGCAATTCCTTGATCTTGAAAAGAATAGGCATTTCCATCAGTAATATACGTTGGCGGAAAATCCTTGCTGACGCTGTTCGTTAGGCTAACTTGTACCAATCTATCGTCCTCTTTCCAATTTTTTGTCCCTAACAAAGACCACGCGACAGTATTGACAAAAAACTTCATAAATTGATTGTTGGATTTTTGATTGGCAATTTGTTGCATGTCAACTGGCCCAGAATACGACAGGGTACCTTTGATATCATTCGGTGCGATGAATGGGTCCATCTTCATTTCCTTTGCATATGTTTCGTTTGTTTGAATTGCAACATATTGCAATGCGATTTGTGCGCCGGCACTATCGCCCCCGAACAAAATATTCTTCAAATCTAGTCGGTTGTCTTGATCTTTTTGTAGTTGTTTCACCAAGTCATTGACTTGCAGGACTTGATTGGGGTACTGAGAACTTGGTGCATGGGCATAATTCATCACAACAACGGCTATCTGAGCATCAGAAGAAATCTTGGTAGCAAACTCCTCGACACCCGCTTTATCTCCCCCAACATATCCACCGCCGTGGACCCAAATCAACACCGGCACGGGTTCTGCTGCATTGTTCGGATAATAAACATCGTATGTATGATTGGCAAATGCTGAATCATAGGATTTATCGGCACTGATTTGAACGTGCCCCTTCACTTGATCGTAACTCGTCTGATCAGTTATTTCGATAGGACTATCAAACATTTTACTTATTACATAAGCACCTGGCCTTGGTGATACTTGAAATGCGATCACAACAATCATAGCGATACTTAGCAAGACTAAAATAAAATACAAAAAGACTTTCAACATTTTTTTTAACATGATTTATTTCCTTTTTCCTAAAATTTTCAATAGGCCGAGCTGATAAATCAACCCACACATCGTTGCGCAGCAGTTCAAATCAGTATTTGAATAACTTCATTTTAACTATTTTGAACGCTTCACCGATAAATGGATAATAAGCCTCATCTCCATTCAGTTGTCTGGTTTTCTGCCAAACCCCCGAATCAAAATACCCTTCTTCTAGCGATAAGATGCCTACTCTTTGCTGTGAATGCTGGAGCAAGTTTAAATTGAAAGCAATATTTGCGCCTGTACAATAATAGGTATCTTCTAGCTTGATGATCATCCCCGCAGAATGAATCATATCCTTAGTCGAAAAGAGTTTGATTTCCCAACGATAATCTGTATCCTCAAAGATCAATTGATTGCAGTTTTCTTTTCTAAACGAAAAAACAGCGGCTTTCGGGTGCAACAAGAGTGGGGTCAATTCTGAAATAATTTCATACCCTCTGTTCAAATACGCTTTTGTATCTTCACAATTGAATGCTTCCTTCTCAAGCCCTAATTGTTTGAGAAAGGTATAATTTTGATCTTTTTGATCCGCCAAGAGGTCCTCTATGCCAAATGGCGAATAGCCAATCGCCCCTTTGCCAAAGGCATAAAAAATATTTGAAATATATTTTTTATCAATTCTTGTTTCTGGAATAAATAAACTTTGATCATCACTATACGCTGAAAGAATGGCTGAAATATCTTCTTCATAGATATCAGGCGCAATAAAAGTTAATGACTTTGCGACAGCCTTCCATACCTTCCAGGTGGTATCAATCGCTCCGCCACTGGGATATTCTCCTGGCATTTTTCCCACTTTTTTTAGCCAGACATTTGTAAATACAGGAATATCTAAATGTTTTTCCACTAATTTTGCAAGTGATTCAATTGTTTTGGCATAATAATAAGCCATAAAGCACTCTTGTGAATGGGGAATATCGTGCCAAAACAAGGCCTCTGGATAGACATTTTGGATGACTGTCGGTAGCTTTCCTTGATACTGATTTTGTGCACAATCAGAATAATCCCGATCCGTTTGAAGACACCCTAACTCATTTTCGACTTGTATCATGGCGACATGATCTTTGAGTGGGTGATCTGCTAGATAGCTACAAAGTTTTCCAAATGCAACGATATCCGCCTCGGTACTATTTTTACAAAGTGGCGTAAAACTCTCTAAATGATGGCCATTTTTGTCTTGTACCCGGATGAATCTCCCAGTATCATCTACTTTCATCCATTGAGGAACATAGGTCGACAGTCCGTTTTTCCATAAGCCATACCACAAAAATATGACCTGCACCTTCTTGTCGGCTGCGTTTTTTAAATGATTTTCCAACAAGGAATAATCAAACACACCTTGTTGCGGTTCAAATAATTCCCAATAAATTGGGATAAGCAACGTGTTGATTGCAAGCTGATCGATTCGACGCCAAACCATTTTTTCCATATACTCAATGGAAGAAGCAGATGAATTATGCACTTCTCCAGCCAAGAAGAATTGCTTTTTATTCTTATTTATTATCTGATATTTATCCACTCAAACTTTTCCCTTCACTACGTATTTTCTTCTATTTTCCCTTAACACTCATCTGTTCTCCCCGATAAAACGAACCAACGCATGAAAAGTTTGTTCCGCTTCCGGCTGACTAAAATCAAACTGATATTCATGTCCTAAGCTTGGTTTTTCATAAAATACTTCCGTGACTGCTAGCCCCTTATTTTGGAGTGATTGGACAGTAGCTTTCATTTGTTTCGTAAATGTTTTTTCATTGCCATCGGTGAAAAAGAACGCTTGCGTCAATTCATCCGCATGTTCTGCCAACGAAACATTTTGAATGGCGGTTTGGTCAGCAAAATCTTTTTGACCAAAGTAAGCCCAGCCCGTTTGCTTAAATAAAAAGCTGGAGATGGGGTCATCGATTTCAGCAATCTTGTCAGGCTCAAGCAAACCAGACAGCGAAATAAAGTTCTTGACCTGTGTACTTTTTAAAGCTGGTGTGAGTTGATTCCTATTTTGCAGGTCTTGATTAGATAGAGAAATCAAATATTCACTTGCAATCTGTGCCCCTGCTGAATCGCCCCCTAAAATCACATGATCCCAGTCAATAGCTGTTATCTGACGCTCTTGTAAGGCAGCCACAGCTTCATTCAATTGGCGAACTGGCGTTGGATATTTTGCTTCAGGCGCCAATTCATAGTTCAGATTGACTACTATTATCTTTGATTCAGCACTTAACATGGTCAAATAGTCCTTGCAATCTCTTTTGTCCCCACCTACATAGGCGCCCCCGTGAACCCAGAATAAAATAGGCACTTGTTCCTCCAGCTGATTAGGTGTATAGATGTCCATCACGTTATTGGCATTTTGTGACTGATACGTCAGATCACTTTCCACCGACACTTGCTGTGCGGCTTGCGTATAAAAATCTGGGCGTGGATAAATCGCATCGCCTTGCTGACTCGTATCAAATTGCTTCCGTACCAAATGACTCACAGGATTAGGTGTTGTTTGTATCGTTAGCCAAAAACCAAGCAACATGATACATACAAACACCAAACTACCCAATAACACCCGTTTGAACCACTTCATTTGCGCTCTCCTCCCCAAAGCCTGCTGCGTTAGACCAATCTCAAAGCGGTGAAAACGAGCTTTTGATTGTTTTAGATCATCAGTTGTGCATAATGAATTGTCTACGCGCACCAATATTTTCTCCTATATCATTGCCTCATTGTCCCTCTTCATCATTATACATGACCCGTTTACTTCTGGGACAATTGTTGAATCAAAGAATGTCTGAGTTGTTGATAGTCTTCATCCGTTAACAAAAATGCTTGCTCATTGGCGCGATGACTATCGATCATCCATTCTGCAGGATCTGTGATCACCAAAAACGCCTGTACAATTTCTTCAACAGCTTGTTTGTTTTTTTGTTCGGCTGCTTTTAACAACCAAAAATCTTCGATTCCACGCTGCAGCTGCTTATAGCGCAAAGAAAGAAGTAGATTGCCGTTATTTCCCGGATAGACCAAACAATTGTCCCCAATCGGCAAAGAAGCTGTATTATAACGAATATCTGTACGTGCGTTGGTTGGCCAGCAATTAAATGCCCAGCGTAAGAGTCCGTCAGTCTTAAAATAATATGCCAAAAGACCTTGTACTCTTGTTTCAAGGAGCGGACTGTGCAAAAAAGTATTTGGTTTTGATGGGTAATTGCACACATAATACTGTGTTCTCCCTGGAAATTTCTCCGTTAATTCTTGATGTTTTTTACATGTACAGTAAAAAGAAGTCACTGGATAATCAATCACTGAAAGCAGCCCATCTAACACGTCTTCCTTATCAAAAGCCACTTTTGTTTTGATGGTCGGCTCAATTTCTTTTAACGCCTGCAAGGCAGTCTTAAAACGGTCCATTTCATTTTTTTGGGGTTCATCCGCATTGATATACGTCTGCGCCCAAACACCCATTTCTTTCAAATGACCAACGAGTTGTTCTACATATGCAATAAAATCTTCTTTTTGTTCGATATAGGCGATTTTCTTTGTTCCTTCGTCAAAATAACGAAGAACCAATTTTTCAATATGCTGTACCTGATTGTTTATTGGAAAAAAAGGGGGCGTCCAGACCCCTAATAAACCAAATAAATTGATCTCCTGATCTATCCCATATTTTGCAAAACAAGCAAGATAGCGGTCTAAAATCGAAAAATCACAAAGCAGTTGTCCTGCTTGGTTTTTCCGAATGGGGATCATGGCGTATTCGTAAAGGTTCGCCGGATAATCTTTGACAATATAATTGAACCAACCTTTCCATGGAATTTCTCCCGCAATGACCGTTACCGCCTTTTGTCCAATGTCAGCTAACAGTTTCGCCATCTGATCAATCAATTGGAAATGGGCATCCCCCCACAGGGGAACTTGAAATGTTCGTGCCAAGTTAGAAGGCTGCTGCCATATATCCAATTTGAAATCCACCTGCGGGCGATCAGGGAAGACAAAATCTGAAACTTGGACTGTCATTGATTTGTGCAAAATCAATTCTTCTTCTTGATTGATCCCGGATCGATAGACAGAGATAGCAATTGGGTATGCGCCTTCCGACAGCGCTTTGTCCAATGGCAGTTCAACATAAATCGGTGCGTAACGATCACCCTTGAAGGTGTGGGCGCGTTCTTCTATTAACTTATCCGCATAAGCGATGTCATCTTTTCCTAAATAATAATCTACGAAGTGTGCTGTGTAGGGCACGGTCGTTTCAATGGAAAGGCGATAGATCGGAATATCGATTTCATCTGGAATCGACAATTGGTGGTCTAACGTAAAATGATTTTTTTTGCCATCGTGCAACAAAATTTGAAAAGCCACCCGTTGATTCGGATATCCTATGAATTGATCCAACTGGATTGGATCCTGTTGATTTAGTTGCGTCGAAGCCTTATAACTTTCTGGTACAATCAAACACTTCATCACTTGTCCCGCTCTCTACATATTTTTCTGTATACGTTTTTCAACGTTTGCAAGTTTCGCTGGTAAAAATATTTCTGGTGCTATTTGATGCAATTGATTTAAGGTGTAATGGCGAACGATTTTCTCATAACTTTTGTTTGCAAACTTCGGAAATGCTGCCAAAAGCAGCCTTCGGTTCTTTTCTTCTTTCATTAAAGAAATCAACGGAATATCTAAGGGTGCTGGTGGAAAACTCGCTTGGGTTTGTTCTAATTCTTGTTTAGCAGCATACCAATTCAATGTTAACCATTCACAAGATAGATCGAACCAGCGGGCAAAGCGCGGATCAATCATTTCAGGCGTCGTACTCACCCATTGTGTGGCCAAAGATAAGCCGTGTCGTCCTTTTTGGAAGATATGACTTTCAAAAGGAACCCCGTTTTCCTCTAATGCAGCCAAATAACGTAAAGAATTCTCAATTGGCACCACATTGTCTTCAAAGGTGGAAAACAAAAAAGTTGGTGGCGTAGCAGGTGTCACACATGTATCCAGAGAAGGTGCTTCGATTTTCATGACTTCTGCAAAAGAAGTCAAAATGGCCGGGTATCCTAAAATACACAGAGAAGGCTTATCCTCTAATAAAGTGGACATTGCAGCTGCTAAATGTCCTCCAGCAGAAAAACCAACCACCGCAATCTTATCCGATGCGACTTTGAATTGTGCATCTATGTTTTTGATTTCTGTCATCGCACGCTTAGCATCTAATAATGCATGTTCAAAATTCCGGTGTGCCCCCACATGGTAGTGCAAAACTCCGGCATGATACCCTTTTGCAACAAAAGCCAAGGCAATTGGTTCTGCCTCTTTTTCACTGCAAAAACTATAGCCCCCACCTGGGAGAACCAAAATGAATGGCCGCGCCTTCTTTCGATTCATCGCAACAAGCTGGTCATTCAGATAGATTGTTAAGCCAGTGTGCGCTTGCGGATCAAAGTCTATTTTTTTTGTATACATACTCACACCTCTCAATCATTTGCTAACATCCATTGTTTTTGATGACTTCTTGATACCAATAAAAACTATCTTTTTTATAGCGTGCTAAATCCAATAAGTCTTCATCCGTTCGACGAACATAGACAAATCCATAGCGTTTCTCGATGCCTTCATGGGTACTGATCAAATCGATCGCACTCCACGGGCAATAGCCAATAATATCGACACCATCTTTCACAGCCAACGCCATTTGTTCAATATGTTGCTGCAAATAATCGATCCGATACTGGTCATGCACTGTTCCATCAGCAGTCAAGGTGTCTTTTGCGCCAATCCCATTTTCTGTGATCAAAAGTGGTAAACGATAGCGCGAATAAATCTCATTTAATGTGAACCGAAAGCCAACTGGATCAATCGGCCAGCCAAATTCAGTGGATGGCAAATGTGTATTGGCAACGGATTGGAAAAATCCAGGGATCCCAAAACCTGATTGTTGATCAATCTTGTTTTCCTTTTCATAATAAGCCGATACAGTCATCGTATTATAATAATTGAGGGCAATATAATCACAAGTACCTGCCGCCAAAATTTCTCGGTCGTTTTCTGTGATGATGGGTGCTGCACCAATACTTTCTAATAAGTGCCAAGCATTGTGATTGTATGTGCCATAGACAGCCACATCCAAAAACAGCCAATTTCGCAATGCACTCATATACAAAGCGGCCAACTGATCTTCAGGTTTGTCTGTTGCAGGATAAACACTCGCAATATTCGGCGCTGGACCAATTTTTCCTGCGTACCCTTTTTCATGGAAATGCTTCGTTACTAGCGCTTGGGCAACAAGCATATGATGGTTTTCTTGAAACTTCTCTTTCATTGACTTATTGCTTGTGCCAATAACAGAACCAGCAAGGGCCATCACATTTTGCTCATTGATCGTCTGCCAATAAGGAACCTTCTGCCCAAAACGATCAAATAGCACCTGACAATATTCAGCAAACGCGTCAATCGTTTGGCGATTTTCCCAGCCGCCTTTTTCTGCCATATAAACAGGTAAGTCAAAGTGAAATACAGTGACGATTGGCTCGATTTCTTGGCGAATCAATTCGTCGATCAATGATTCATAAAATGCAATCCCTTGTTCATTCACTTGGCCATTTGGCATGACGCGACTCCATGAGATCGAAAAACGATAGGCTTTCAATCCAAGCTCTTTGAATAGTTTTACATCTTCTTTAAAGCGGTGATAATGGTCGATTGCTACCTTGAAATCAGTTGTTCCTTCTGGTATTTCCTTGATATCTTGTACAGAAGGCCCTTTGCCGTCTTCGTTCCAAGCACCTTCAACTTGATACGCACTCGTTGATGCGCCCCATAAAAAGTTCTCTCTCATACATTCGTCCCCTCCACTGCGCCAATCAAATTTGCATCTGCTTTAAATGCTGCAGCTTCAATCGGTATTTTTTGTACTGTTTGTTCGATGATTGGTGAAACTTGAAAAAATTGGTTGTATGCCTTGTTGACTGTTTCAATCAACAGCTTCTGCTGACTGATTCCCCCGCCGATGACTATTTTTTCTACATCCAAAATCGTTTGCAGATTAAAACAGATCACAGCCAGTTCGTTGCAATAAGCCTGAAATATCTTTTTTGCTTCCTCATTCGTTGTCTCTTGAAGCTTTTCAAAAACCAAGGGTCCTTCTGCTGGCATATCAAGTGTGTTTGCAAGTTTCGTAATCAACACCACTGCCGAAAGACCTTTGCCAACAAAAGAATCCACACCCAAAATGGCGCGATCGCGAATCAAAAAGCTGATTTCTCCCGCTTGCCGATGCGTCCCTTTAAATAATTGACCATCAAGAACGAGCCCTAAACCAACGCCGGTGCCCAAAATAAGGGCCGCAGCATTCTTGGTATTTTGTAAATTCCCCTTCATCAGCTCACCTAGCGTAGCTGCTTTGGCATCATTTTCAACGGCTACTTGTCCTGAAAAGAAAGGACGAATAAGTGCTGGCAAGTTCACTTGATTCAAATACGGCAGCGCCCCGCCAAATTCAACAGTGCCGCTGTCAGTAACAGCACCTGGCACAGCTAAAGCAACCTTTTCAAAGGTTGCTTCTTGCTGATGATCCTCGATCAATTCTTGCAGTAAATCCGTGAACGCCAATAGATTGGTTGGTGTAGACACCCGTTTTTTATCAAATAGCTTAGACTCGTTGATCACTGCTGATTTAATAAAAGTCCCGCCAATATCGATACTTAATGTCTTCATTTGCTTCCCTCTTTGTCGTCTAAGCTTGGATTTCTTCTTTCACGTTGTTTCCAGATTCTGCGCTTGCTAAAGCACACTCTAACTCATACTCTTTTTTGTCTGCGATCTTAATAAATGGATACCACATCACGATCCCAATAGCAAAACAGATCAGCATAATAATGGTATAATTCAATCCGCCCGCAAATGGCATTTTAACAAAAGTTGGTGTTGTCCATGGCAATAGTGACATCGCTGGGTTAAGTGAAATAGGTAAAATCGTGCTTGTTAACCCCCAAGTAACGAACCCAGCAATCAATTGTGTGAAGACTTGTGGAATAAAGAAAATTGGATTCAAAATAATCGGCATCCCAAACATCAATGGTTCTGTGATATTAAAGATCGATGGCACGAAAGACAATTTGCCAAGTTGCTTCATTTTTGCTGATTTACTGCGAATCATGAAAAATGTGACAAACCCCATAAATCCAGCTGCGTACATCCCCATATAAATCACTGATGGCAACAAGTAAGGTAAATCTTCTCCGCTTTGGAAAGCTGCCATATTCCCAACGATCATCGTCATACTGATTGCCCCAAGCGGTCCTTGCAATACAGCGTTATGGATACCGAAGAACCACAATACAGCAAGTAGTTCCATGATGATAATGATTGAAATCGGACTAGCAACTAAAGAGTTCAACGGTGCATTGATGACATCAATAAAGAATTGAAAAATACTGCCAGATGCTGTATAGCCAAATCCGATACGGATACAAAAGACGATGATAAAGATGATCGTCACGACAAAAACCGGCGCCAGTGATTGGGTAACCATCGGCGGCACACTTTCTGGTAGTTTGATCATCAAATTTTTCTTGGACAAAAAGGCATAGAATCGTGTCACCAGCAATGCTACCAACATACCAATGAACAGCCCTTGTCCACCAAGATAATCCAGTCTTAATGCACCGATTGCTTGTTCTGTTGCCTCACCGTTTTGCGTCACAGTTGTCATGATTTGTTGTGGCATCAACATAATAAAGCTAGCCAAAGAAATCAATGCTGCATTTCGTTCATTGGTTTCCAATTGTTTTGCATAAGAAAAAGCCAAGCTATACACAACATAGATCGAAAAGACGCCAGTCACACCATTTGTGATTGCTTCAACGTGTTGGTAGATGCCGATGCTCGTTAAATAATCAGTCCAGCCTGGTATTGGAAAATTACCGATAATTGTCAAGACTGCGATTCCTAACGTTAATGGACTCGTGCGAATAAACCCTTCCATCAATGCAGCTAATACTTTGTTTTGTTGTAATTTGTGTGTCAGTGGCAATAGTCGATTTCCTAAAAATGCTTCTAATTTATCCATGTCAAATCTCCTTTAAGTAAGTTTTATTGTCTGGTTTTCATACTGCCCGAGCACATCGAGCTGTAAAACATAGTCGCCTGAATCAATATGGACTTCTCCTTGATTGTCAAAATAGGCACAGGCTGATTTGGGTATGTCCATCGTCAGCGTTTGCTGGGTATCTGCTTGTAAAAATACGTGCTGTGATGCGATCAAACGTTTGACTGGCTGCACAATGTCCGCTGGGCGATTCAGTACATAGATATGCGCTGTTACCCAGCCGTCTCGGTCACTCACATTTTTGAGGACATAGTGACAGCGAATCAAATCTTGGTGTACTTTTGCCGATTGCCAGCGACCCATAAAATGCGCATAACTCAATCCAGCACCAAATGAAAATAAAGGTTCATTTGTTTCATCAATATATTTAGAAACAAAGCGCTCGCTATGGGTGCCCTCATTCATTGGTCGTCCCGTAGACGTTTGTGCGTAGTAAACCGGGATCTGCCCTTCATTTTTCGGAAACGTCATCGTCAGTCGAGCAGACGGACTGGCTTTGCCTGTTAACAGATTCGCAATTCCTTGGCCTCCCATCACACCTGGAAACCATGCAACAAGTAAGCTGTCAAAGTAGGGTTCTACTTCAGTTAATACTAACGGACGGCCCGTATAGAGTAAACCAATGATTGGTTTATTTAGTTCCGCTAGTTTTTTGATCAACGTGATTTGTTTGTCCGGCAAACGCAGCTTGGTTTTTGAGGCTCCCTCGCCACTTTCTAAGAAATGTTCACCGATTGTTACAAGAATCACATCAGACTTTTTGGCTTGTTCAATCGATTGTTCCAATAGGAATGCTTCATCTTCGATCGGACCATTCAATTGTTCAAATCCAGGTTTCAATGGCCCAAACGAATCATAACTTTCATAAAGATTGAATCCTCTGGAAAAATAGAGCTGATCGGCATCAAATTGCGCTAACAACCCAGATTTAAGGGTGAAGACATCGGAAGATTTGCCGCTGACAGATGCCCAAAATCCCAACGTAAAATGGCTTTCAGCATACGGACCAATGACTGCCACTTTCTGTTCTGTCCTCGGCCTTAATGGAAGCGTCGATTCATTCTTTAACAATACACAGCTTTTTTCAACTAATGTTGTCGCAACCGCTTTGGCCTCATCAGTTAAAATCTCACCTGTATTGTCTTGCGTCAGGCCCCGAAACGGATCTTCGAAAAGGCCTAATTTGTTCTTCAAAACCAATATGCGCCATACTGCTTCATCCAATCGCTGGGCAAACTCCGCTTCTTTGACTAACTCAGGTAATGCATTGGCATAGGTGGCGGTCATCATGTCTAAATCAACCCCTGCAATTAGACCTTTTCTTGCTGCATCTTTGGCATCTTTCGCATAACCATGGGTTGCCAATTCTGCAATGGCTGCATAATCCGACACCAATACACCCTCGAACCCAAAGCGTTCGCGTAAAATCGTCTGATTTAACCAGTGATTGCCTGTTGCTGGAACACCATTCAACAAATTGAAGGCAGTCATCACTAATTCACAATTGGCTTCGATAGCAGCTTGATAGGGCTGTAGATATTCATTGAATAATTTTTGATTGGATAATTCCACTTGATTGTACTCACGCCCGCTTTCAGGCGCCCCGTAGGCAGCAAAATGTTTGATGCAGGCTGCTACATGGTTTTCTTTGAGGTACGTCTCCTCCTCTCCTTGATACCCTTTCACGACACTTTTGGCAAATTGTTTACTCGTATAAACATCTTCTCCCGGCGATTCCATCACACGCCCCCAACGCGGATCGCGCACCAAATCAAGCATCGGTGAAAATACAACATGAATACCGCTCAAATAACTTTCCTGTGCCGAAAGCTCAGCCGCTTGCTGAATCAGATCAAAATCATAAGAACCGGCTTGTGCTAAAGGAATCGGAAAAATCGTACGAAAACCATAAATAATATCTGACATAAATAATAACGGAATTTTATGCGTACTATTGGCGAGCACATCTTTTTGAATCTGATACAGTTTTTGATGATCGTTTACATTATAGATCGAGCCAATTTCATAGAAGTTTGGCTCACTGTCAAATCCCAAATCTTTGGCAGGTCCTGTCTGCATCACCCCGCTTTCTACAAAGAGATCTCCATTCAATTGAATCGTTTGCGCAATCTTGTCAGTGATCGACAAGGATGCAAACAATTCTTTTAACTTATGTTCTTTCATCTCACCCTCCTGCAAACGTTTTAAATTTCACGTTGATTATATAAAGATTTCATATTAAGATATACTAAAATAAATGATTTTATATCAAAAAAGGAGAAACTGATGGAATTTGACGCACTCGCACTGATTTTAAAACGACTTTATCATAAATATCTCATTCCATTATTTGTGATCGATGACACTGGTCACATCATTATTCCGCAGCACTCTGATTGGACTATTGATTATCTGAATCAAGATGATCTAACATTCCCATCCAATCAGATGGTTTTCTTTTATGAAGATCGCGACTTCTTTTTTTGTACGTTTCATTGTACATTCGCTCATCACAAGCATTGTCAAGTGTTGGTCGGACCTTGTGGCGTGTTAGGCACCCGAAGTGACACATTTACTTTCCATGACCATGATTATTTAGCTGGTGTGCATTACGCAAAAGAAACTCAGCAAGCTTTTGTAGCCTTTATTGAACTTCTGTATGCCTTATTGACTGGTCAAGTTTTGAATGAAGACCAACATAAGTGGAATTATCGAAACCGCAGCATCACTGCCCATACAGAAACCATGCTGACAGATAATTTATACAATCGACGATCTGAAGATCCTTTTCTTGATTCATTTGAGTTTGAAAAAAGATATGTTGAAGCGGTACGTCGAAATGAATCGGAAAAAATCGAATGGTTATTCCAAAAGGCAAATTACACCTACAACTCAGAACTGTCTCACAATAAAATTGAACACTTAAAATATAAGTATTCTGGACTGATCACCATTTTGACTCGAGTCAGTGTGAATGAGGGGGTTCCTGTGAATCAAGCCTATAGTTTATCCGATTCATTGATTCAAAAACTACAAAAAATCCATACGATACCAGAATGCATGTCTCATATCAAAGAAACATCCTTGCTTTTTATGGCACTTATCCATGATTTTCCTTACGCTGAAACCAATTTTTTGGTAAGGGACTTGTTGAACTACATCGATGCACACATCTATGAACGGATTACATTAAAGGATTTAGCAGCGTCTGTCCAAAAACATCCAACCCATATCACTGCTGAATTTAAAAAAGCACTGGGGCAAACGGTTCATACGTATATCAATCAAAAAAAAGTCGCCGAGGCAAAACACTTATTGCTGTTTACCGATAAAAGCTATAAAGAAATCGCTAATTTATTGAATTTTTCTAGTCAAAGTCATTTTATACAGATTTTCAAACAATTTGAAAACCTCACACCTTTAGCATTTAAAAATAAACATGTCACAACGATTTTTTAAGCAACTGCAACAAAAAAACATCAAAGCTAGTCGTTTTTACTAACTTTGATGTTATTTTGCTGTACCAAATATCAGACTTTATTTATAGTGTTGATCAGACGTTTGTTTAATGACTCGTTTGAGGTGATTTTCTCCTAAACTTCCAGAAAGCGTACCCCACGATCACCACTGCAATGCCAGCAAGGAGCCAAGGTCCTGTGCTTCCTCCAGTCACAGTGATCGTTTGCTCGCCTAAATTGCTGTTGCTGTAGGTGATCGTTTGACTGCTAGTTGCTTCTACTTGCAATTGTTCGAAAGGAATCGCTACTTCTACTTCATCCGAGTAGGAAGTGTCACTAAAATCGGTTTTTACCCGCGTCAATTTACCTGGAATCGTGATATTGACTGAGTTGTCTTCTGCCCAAAAATTGACTTGAACGTCTTTTGTTTGGCCTACAACAGATAAGTCTTCGCTGGAAAAAGTCCCATTAAATGTCATCCAGAAGACCTTGTTCCCAATTGTCAACTTATGTCCGCTTGGTTGTAAATTATGGTAGTTATGCCCTTCTGGTGCCATATTCAAATAAAAATAGAGATTTGCTTCATCAGTGACTAAACTGGCATATTTAATATTCTGTCCATTTTCATAGGAAAAAGACAGTTCTGTCACTGGCAGACTCGACCAGTCACTAAAATCACCATCAATCACAATACCGTATTTATTGGCTGCATGGGCGTCGATCGGTAAAAAAACACCTGCTACAAATAAAATACTGAGAAACAATGTGTAATATAATTTTTTCATCATTTTTGCTCCTTCTCCCCCTCTTTAAACAAGCGAATCACTGCTTAAAGAAGTGGACACATTCCATTTTTTGACATACAGATAAGCAGAAATAGACATTGGTTTTTCGCTAAGAATGATGCAGCATCTTGCCTTCCATAAAAATGGCGTTGCGTCCTTCTCTTTTGGCAATATACAAATACTTATCTGCTCGCTTGTAAAGATCCTCTTTACTGGTGTCTGATTTTTGGCAACGGGATACACCGGCCGAAATCGTGACACGTACTTCCTTGCCATGAATATTCAAGGAAAAATCACCGACTCTTTTGCTGATGGTTTCTAGTATTTCAGTGATATCATGTTGACTTTTTTCTTGAAACAAGATGCCAAATTCTTCCCCGCCAATTCGAAAGACCTGGCTTTCCATTTGGTATTGAAAAAGGGTTTGACTAATGATTTTAACAACGTTTTTTATAATGATATCTCCCGTGTCATGGCCATAATGATCGTTGATTTGTTTAAAAAAGTCAATATCGATCATAGCAAAAACCAAATTTTCATTTGATCGGGATAGTGCAAAGCGTTGGCTGAACTCACGATCAAAACTTAAGCGATTCCCCACCCCAGTTAAAAAATCGGTTCGGGCTTCGAGCGCCAAATGATCAAATCTTGCCAATTGTTTTCGCACCAATTTATTGATGAAACGAACCAACAACATCAGGAGAACAAAATTTGCTAGAAAGAAAAGAAATCCTGTGAATTTAAAATCCAATGCTGGATACATCTTCAATCCCCACGATGCACCGTAAAATAGTGTCGAAATAAAGTAGATGCCAATGGTGGTTAAGTTTTTTTCTTTTAAGTATAAGACAATTTGACAGCTGAGATAGATCAATCCGATCGCAACAATAGCTACTATATAGTGCCGAAAGGTCTGGTACTCCCCTCGGTATATATAATAAATAGTGATTGCAACTGCAGTGAATACATTTAGGTGCATCATCAGTTTTCCTTTAAGCATATGCACGAAGTAAAAAAGGACGATCAATTGCAGATCCATATTCTGAATCAGCACCGTATAGCCCTCTCGCAGTATACCTAAAGAAAACACAGGCACCCCCTGCAAAATCACTAAACTAATGAGCACGATACAAATCCAAGCTATTTTTATCAAGATTCTTTTAGTTTTAAAAAAAACAGATTCTTTCATCGACAAATAAATCAAATAGTCAAGAAAAACAACACCCAACACAACAATAAGACGAAGGACTGTATAATATATCCATATAATGATAGCCATCACACAGCACACTCCTTAATAGTCGATGGTCAGAATGTTTTCCGGTGTCGAATAAAGATAACCTTGATGGTAGCAAGAAATATTTGTTTCTAACCAATGCGCAAATTTTTGGTTTTCAATTCCCTCAACAACAAAGGTCTTATCCAACTGATCAGCAACACTCGCATATAACACAATAATTTTTTGAAGGATCTCTTCTGACACCTTCTTCTGAAAAGACAACGATGAAAATTTGATGATCTGAAAATAATGCTGCAACTCAAGTACATTGTCTAAAGAATTGATCCCTTGTCCAATATCATCCATCGCAACTCTATAGCCAAAATCAGCAATTTTTTTGAATGCTTCAACATTCACAGCAGAAAAGTAGGGATAGTTTCGCTTAATAGGAGGTTTTTCTGTTATCTCAATGATCAATCGCTGTTTGTATGTCTTCAATCCATCCAACAAAACAAATGTCTCCTCGTATTCCAACTCTTGCGGATCTATGTTAAAACTAAAACATTGGGTCGGATTGGATAATAAGATACGGGGCAATGTTTTTTGTAACCATTTTACATATTGTTTATGTTCTTCTTGTTGACAGATCATGGTCAAATAAGCATCTTTGGGGAAAATATTTTTATCCGCTTCTTTTCTAAGCAATAACTCAAAAAACACAATTTCCTTTGTTTCAGCATGATGGATCCCCTGTCCATAAAATTTCAACTCATCATAATTCATGATTTATCCCCCTCGGCCCTTTGATCCAATGTAAAAATTCTTTTGAGAAAATGTATGCTACCGTCCATAGAAAGACTTGCTAGTAGTAAAAACAGAGGCAAGAATTGGATCAGATACCGACTGCGTCCGCCTTCAAATAAAAGCAGGAACATGAAACCACCAACGATGCTCAAGCGAAGCATTTGTTCATATTTACTTTGTCGCTTCCAGCCCATGACAATCATCAATAAGCAGATGACCCACCACAATTGCGCAACAAATCGAAAGTCTGCAATGCGTTTTCCATACAAGTAATATCCTTCTTGCAGCCAGCGGGTGAATCCTTCTCCATCTGGCGTCTCTCCGTCTTTGATGAACGAACCTTCTTTTAGCCAGGCAAAGGTGCCATCCGCTGTATTGTTTTTATGTTTTGTCCAAAGGAAACGAACATAGCCAACAAAACCTTTCTCATGGAGCCGTTCACGAATCTTTTCTTTAGAATAGTCGATTTTTTCCTGTTTTGTCGGTAATTTCGCCATAGCCAGCGCATCTTCAGGACTATAGCCACCATCTTTTGTCAAGCCGATATTCATAAAATGAATCATTGGGATCCCGCGCTCCTCATCAATTGCGATGTACGTTTGTTTGTCCAATTGATGCTGACAGACGGCATATGTCATTCCCGCAGTGATCAATGTCAACGTCAGAAAAACCAAGCGCCCTTTTGATTGCCACTTCTTCGCAAAAAAACTGACCAGTTCAATCAAGCAAACTGCAATCAAGAGAATCAACACAGAAGGCTTGATGAAATAACCTACGACTGCAGCTATCCCTAATCCCACTGCCCCCAACGATTTATATGTTGCAGAAAGGGCTTCTTTCGTCATCAGCCCATAAAAGAAGATGCTCGCCGACACAAAAGGCAAGACCCAGGTGTCAGTATAAGGAACAATGATCCAAGGAAAGACTATTAACCAAATACCGTGAAGGTAGACTGCTGGCAACAGGTATTTTTTGCTTAGTAAACGGATCGTCAACAAATTGAATACAGCGGAAAGATTGACTAAAAACAAGGTAACATAGTCGAAAAACAGCCATGATGTTGTAGAAAACCACTCAGCCAGATGATGTTGCCACAAAAGAATCGGCAGATTATTTTGATTCAAACTATAATAGGCAATGATCTCAGGATTGGTCGTATCAGTCAATGCATCATGAATCGCTGAGACATCCCAACCAATTGCTGGATGTAAAAAGGAGACAAACACAATTTGCCAAGCCAACACGCCTAAAACAAAAACAGCCACTGTGATCGAGCGATGCTTGATAAAAAGCCAATAAAAAAACTGTTGCACTTTCGGATAGCAATAAAATGCAATGATCAGAGCAATGATACCTATAACGAAATAAGTCGTTGCAAAAGTCGTACTTGTCCCAAAGACCGCATTATCGCCAATCGTCAAATTCGGTGAAGTCAAAGCAAATACCAACGCCAAACCAGTGAACAAGAAAAACAGCGCCTTGATGATCCTATTCCCAGCTATAAACAATTTCGATTTCATTTTTCACCTCGATCTATGCTTGTTTTTCGATACAATAAAATCGAGTAGGCGATTCACCTACTTCGATCCGAATCAACTCCGTTTGGATCGTTGCCAGTCTCAGGGATAATTGGTCATAGAAATAATTGGTCACATTTTCAACGGATGGATTGATTTCCAAAAATGGGGGCACTTCATTTAAGAAACTACCGGAAAAGGGTTGGAAGAAATCTTTTAGAATTCCTTCTATTTCTTCGAACAAATGCATCTCATTCCCATAGGACTCGATTTCACAAATAATTTCCCATGTATGATTATGCTTGGCACCCATTCCCCCTTCCCAGCGCATTGCGTGACTCGCATTGACATGAGATTTGAATTTATAGATACAGCGTTTTTCTGCCATTGGTGTTCACTTCTTTCTTATTTTGGTTATATCGTGGGTGATGGTTTCTTTTATCTGGGTCATTTCCTTGGAAAAAGAGGTTGTATTCCATTTTGCGGGTGAAGTGATTCCGTTAATGATCCCAATCAATCGAAACCATGAAACAAGGAAATTATACAATGGAAAAGTAATCACTTGTCGCCAGAGTTTCAAATAGAATCTCTGGTCGGATTTGAAAGACTTCAACAGCAATGAAATACTGATAAACTTAAGCAGTGAATCAAAGAAATAAAGCAGATAAATAAGTACATAGGACAACAACAATATCTTGGCAGTATAGCCAAAAAACAATAAAACGACGCTAGCAAATAGCCAGATCATTTTGGGGAAAATGAAGGTATGGTCAATGATCAGACGACGCACCAAAAAGTTTTTAAAGAAATGGCCCAAACCAACTTGTTCATCGGAAAAAGCTTTGGCTACTTCCATTTCGCCTCGTTGCCACCTCTGTCTTTGGATATACAATTCGTCGAAACTTTGGACCGGTTCAACATAAAAAATAGCATTTTCGCACAAGGATACTTTTTCTTTCAGACGATGTCGGATCTGAAAGGTCATGTCTGTATCTTCGCCTAAAGTATCTGTATTGTAGAGATATGTGTTGATCAGTACTTCTTTTCTAAAACCAGAGAAAGCACCTGCCATTGTGAACAGCTGATTCGTCAGTGCCTCTACACTCCTTCCCGCCAAAAAGGACTGTGCATATTCAATATACTCACTTTTTTGCAACCAGCGAATCAACGGTGATTTGGTGTTCTTGATTGCTTCTTCTTGTGTGAGGACCGTGCCAGACATTGCAGAAATACTGTAATCATTTTCAAATTTCAGCACCATATTCATCAATGCCGTAGGCGACAAGCATCCATCGCTATCAATATTGATGATATACGTACCGATGCTTTCATAGATTGCAGAATTCAATGCTTGTGCTTTGCCTTTTTCAGTACGGATCCAATGCATATTCAATTGATTGAACTGATTGTGTGCCTCATTGAAAACAGCAAAACTGTCATCCGTACTCCCATTGTCTGCTAAGAGAACTTGGATATTCTCGTTAGGATACGTAGACGCATCTATGGAACGAATGCAGTCATACAATGTAGCCGCCGAGTTATAGACGGGTACGATTACTGAGATAAAGGGGAGTTTTTCAGGAATATCCAGCTGTTTTTTCTGAAATTTTTTCACAAATAAATAACAAGTTGAATATATGCCTGGAATAATCTCCACAAGCAATGGAATCAACAGCCACGTGAGCCAAAAACCCATCTGTGTCAAAGTTAAATTCAAAAGATAATCCATCAGTGCCCCCCTCTTTCAAACAAGCGATTCTTCTTTTCATATAAACTTTTGGCCACTTGAGAATACGTGAACGTATGGTAATACAATGTGATCACTAATCCATAAAAGACCAAACGACCCAAAATAGAGTGGGCTAAGAAATAGGTCCCACTGCCGCCAAAATGAACGAAAGCCACGACAAAAAGCAACCTGATGACATTACTTGCAAAAATCCAGAAAGTGCCAAAGAGGGCATAAAAAACTTTTTCTTGTCGATTGTATAAAGGATAAAAGGTCAATAAGCCCAAAAAAGCTGCTGTTTCGATCACACCCGAACATTCATAATCCACATACAAATTCATTTGCTCTTTTGCACTATGAATCACAATCAAGCTATATTGGCTAAAATCTTCGGTCATATGGAACCAGGAGCCAAACAAATCAACTGCTTTGATGACCAATTGTGTCAAATACCAGACCCAATAGGGACGGCTGAAGAGAATCAGTAAATAAAACAGGCCGACACTTCCCAGAATATAATAAAAAGCCGTGAGTTTGGAACGCTTCATCACCGACAACAAATACAACCAAACAATTATTCCGATCAATACGTATATATTCATTTTTCAATCCTTTTTTGAATTCTTTTTTTCGATCATTTACCATGAACAACTATTGCACCACAAATGAGTATCTTTATGCGTCCTAGACTACCCTTTTGCCATGCATACTTATTCTATACCTTTTTATTTTTTGTTACACCCAAAAAATGTAAATCTTTACTTATTTTCAGAAAACAGCTCGTTTTCACATTGTAAGTCCGGTCTGTTTTCTTGGCAATACATTCTTTTGATTATGAAAATCATCTCATTTTAGCAACCCCATCTGTAAATGCCAAGTTTTTTTACTCAGAATAAGCGATTGCTACCTACCACAAACCGTGACACTGACACATGAAATGACCGTAAGATGCCACCATTAGCTATCCAATGATTCGGCTATCGTGCATAGGCATGACAAACAGCTGTGTATCTACAGCTATTTTTTGTCTAAAAATAGAAAAGGAGCCACTCCAACTGGTAAAATTTAGTCGACTAGAACAAATTCGTACCAAGCAAGGATCGCTCCATGTATCACTGTATCGAAAAATAACGAGGTGCAATAGATAACATTTTTTTTTTAAGATGGTGGGTTTCACAAAAAGATCACTAAAAGAAATCCACTTCTATACTTATTTAGTGCCGCGTTTAGTGCCGCGAATATGCAACAAAAAAGAAAAAACAGCTGATTTTGCAAGATGATTCAGACAAGCTTACCCATCTCAGTGGGGTCAGTTCAATCGATTCATCAACGCTTCATTGCGTTTCATGCGTAATGCATGATAGTTGTCCGGATCAAGTTTCACCAATTCATTCGCCAGTACATCAATAATAAACATCTGATTGATCATCGCTGCAAAGGAACCTGCATCTGAGATAAACTCTTTTGAAGAAGCGATTAAAACCCAATCACTGATCCCAGTTAGTTTAGATCCCCTGTAATTTGTGATAGATACAAGCTTTGCCCCATGAGATTTTACCATTTCTGCATTGATGATCACTTCATCGGTATTTCCCGATGTACTGATAGCAAAAGCCAGATCATGTTCATTTGTCATCGTTGCATAAATACTTTGTAATTGCCCGTCTTGAACAAATTCGACCCATTTGCCCAATCGTTTCAAACGATTGCTTAAATTCATCCCGACAAGACCGGAGTTGCCGACTGCCAGTATGTAAATTCGGTTTGCTTCATGCATTGCTTTTGCAACTTCTTGAATTTGGTCTGCTTCCAAAAAACCCATCGTTTCGCTTAGGCTATCTGTATATTGCTGATAAACGATTTCTTTTTCACCCGCATCTTTGTCATTGTCTTTTTTGATGACAATGGCTTGATACTTGGCTAGCGCAAGCTTTAAATCCTGAAAACCAGAAAACCCAATTTTTCTAGCAAAACGAACAATTGTACTTTCACCCACACCAGCCATGGCTGAGAGTTCGTTGATCGAAAGATTTTCAATTTCATCTGGATTGCTTAAAATCAATTGCGCCACTTTCTTTTCAGATTTACTTAAAGCTGGAAAATAGCTACTGATCATTGCTAATAAATCCATACAGCACACTCCTTCTTATAGCATGATTATAACAAAAGCCGAGGGATTTTCAAAAATAATAAAAAACCAATCTCCAAAGCCTACAATGATGCGTAAGCGTGTAGAGATTGGTGCTATTATTTGAAATCAACTAGGCATTTTCTTTATTTGTCATTAAGACGAATGGCAAATAAATGAAGACGCCTACAATCAATAAGACGATTTGTAAGATTGCTGCACGCCAATCGCCGTTCGTTGCTAGATAGCCTGACAATACTGGAGGCGTTGTCCATGGAATCAAAACAGAAGTCTTCGCAATCCAACCCAAACTTGTAGCAAAATAAGCAATTCCTGTTGTAACCATAGGAACAATCACCAAAGGAATCCCTAAAAGTGGATTAAAGATGACTGGAATCCCAAACATTAATGGTTCACTCACATTGAATAAAGAGGGAATCAACCCAACCTTTGTGATCGAACGATAATCTGATCGCTTAGAACCAATGAATATCGCCACTACTAAGCAGATGATCATTCCGCCTCCACCCATCCAGCCAAAAGAATCAAGAAAGGGTTTCGTGACAATATTTGGTAGTTCAGTATTGTTTTTTAAGGCGTCCATATTTTCCTGAATAGCCGTCATCATGATTGGTTCACCGATGGAGCCCAAAATAAAGGTACCGTGCAAACCAAAAGCCCATAGGATATTACTGAGAAATACATAAAGCAACAAGCCGCCAATCGATTGGAAAGAGGCAACAAGCGGTGCTTGGAAAAACTTAGTCACTAAGGTTGGAATATCTGTGTGTGCAAACCAAACCACCATTACCTCTAAACAGCCAAGTATCGTTGTCGTAATAAACGCCGGAATCAACACATTGAACGATTTCGCTATGGAAGGCGGAACACTTTCGTGCATGCGAATTTTTAGCGCGTCCATTTTTGAGAATTTGGCTAAGAGTGTGACTGAGATCAAGGTAGCAATAATCGCTAAAAACATACCAGTAGCGCTAGTCTGTGTTTGTGTAAATGCTGCAGCCATCACACTTTCGCCATTTGTATCAGTGATCGCATTTTGTGCGGGTAAAACAAGGAAGAATGAAATTACCCCCATTACAGCACCAAAAAGTCCGTCTTCATGATAACTACTTGCTAATTTATATCCAATTGTTGCCGCAATTAAAATAGCCAATATGCCTAACGAAGAATTATATACTTGATTCCCGATATCCATCCACCGAACAGCACCATCAATATTCTTTAACAATCCATTTGTTGGACTTAAGATAAGGTTGTTGATCAATACCCAAAAAGAAGCAATGATCGTAATCGGTATCAGCGCCACAAAACCATCACGAATAGCAGCAATGTGTCTTTGACTCGAGAATTTATTTGCAAATACCATCATTTTATCAACAAACTGCGTGTTCATTTTTATTCTCCTTCCGTCACTCTAACTTGACAATTTATTTCAAACATCCGATTCCATGGGGAGGACAATTCAACAAAATGGATTTCTTTCCCCTTAATGGAACTTGATAAATACTGTTTTGTTAAATGTTTCATCTCATTTTCCACCTTTTGTATCACCAATTCCGCTTGGTCTTTCAGGTCAAAATAATTGATACCGAGCTGCGGCAAATCATTTTTATTGATATCCATCCGAATCATCGCTTGGTAAAAGACATCATCAAAGAAATTGCCGTATAAATTATCCCTTACTTGTGCATGATTTGTCTGTTCATCGATCATTGAAAGAGCAGCCAAAGTACTACCTAAAGAATTACAATTGGTATTCCAAGCTTTGTAGACCGCTAACTGATTGATCAAGCCTTTCTTATCTAACAGGCGCAATAATTCAAGATCCCCCCCATTGGAAAAAGCGCTATCACAAATACCAATAGTTGCGCCTGACACCGCCGCTTGTTCAATTTCATCTACGAATGTCAAAAGATGGCGATATGAATCGTATGTGACATCCCTCGACTCAACCTGATCCCAAGATTCTTGCATGACTTTTCCAGGCGTATTATAGGCAAGAAAATAATTTGCTGATTGCCGGTCTTCTGTTCGTCTCATGCCAGCGGCCATAATGTGCGCTTTTAAACTTTCATTGATAATACGATCTTCATATAACGGTACCAGATCTGGCCCCAAGGTTGATGAGAATGCCACAAATACCGTAGGCGTTTTTTTCTTATATTGATTATACGCACGGGCCAACAAGGTAAAGCCTACTTCATCAGCTCCTGGATAAACCATGATTTGATCCTTTAAATTTTTTGCCTCTATTGCACGATATACTTTCTTTTGATCAATCGCAGTATAGCCATAAGGAGCTGAATCATCCTGTGGAATCACTAGAAAGTCGATAACCCCTTCTTCTACTAGTCGAATATTCAAAAGATTCGCTTGAACATTAAATAATCTGCGTTGTTCATAATCATGAATCACCTCTGGAGGAAGTTGTTGTTTTAGCATGCTTTGTTCTTGATTTTCGTCTTCACTCAATGATTCTCTTTCTGCTTTATCCTTCAGCCAACCATAACGGAAAATCCTTTCACCGTATTGCTCGTAGTAATCAGGCTCTTCATCTGCACTATTATACTTAGGTGTACGCATAATCAAATTTGATAGGTAGATTCTCAATTTTGGGTTGTTGGCTTTTAAAGTTCTTAGCCGTTCTTCGTATGTCACCAGTTCTGCTTCTTTAAAATGATGCAGCCTAGATGGCAATAACCCGCCATAAAGACTCATTTCAGTTGAAATGATTGCTACATCACTGACCTGTGCAGCTTCATTGATAAAGTGCCAGACTGCTTGAAGATCACTGGCCTTTTTTTTGTACCCCATCATTTTTTTGGGCAAAACAGTCCATTGAATCTCTTTAGAAGTAGCTAACATATGCAAGGGGTAGTCAACATTACACGGACGTTCATCTAATGGAACATATACCAACTTTAACATTCAATCACCTTCCCTGATAAATTCTATCAACAACTTTTGCAACTTTTTCGACATAAAATGCAGCTTGTGCTCTTACTTCTGGTTCGGCATTTTGGACAGCATATGAATGGGGTGTCACTAGAAACATTGGGATATCGCTTTGGGCATCCCCAGCAATATAGGTATTTTCTCGCTGCATCTGCAATTGTTTCATCACTTTTTCTACAGCTATACCTTTTGATACTTTTTTGGAAAAAACCTCCAATGAACTAGGACTAGTCATAACGATATTGACCGCTTCCTTACCTAAGGCCTTTTCGATTTTTTTTCGTATCTCTTTAAACTGTGCTTCTTCCCCGAATGTCAGATAAATCGTCGGATTCTTCTCTTGATTCAATATAAAATTGGCTAAGTCTTCAATGACAATCGATGAATCCACGAATTCTGCAACATCTTCTGGGTTCCTCGGACTAGGAAAAAGACGATTCGTCACATTTGATACTTCGGTCCGCAACCCCATGCCAAAAATGATTTGGTTCAATGTTGGAATGTATTGCGCTGGAATTGTTTCATATATAAGCTGTTCTTGCTGATCATAAATCACAGCCCCATTTTGACTAATGCGAAACTCGCTCTTGAACCCTAGCTTTTTCTCAATATATTGGATATCTGTATCCATACGACCGGTACAAATAACAAAATGACCCCCGTCCTCACAAAAATGTTTGATTTTTGCTAAACTCTCTTCATCAATTCGGCCATTTTCATCCAATAATGTACCGTCTAAATCACAGACTAATAATTTATTCTTCATCATTTATCTTTCTCACTACCTTCTTGGTCGCTTCAACATACCGTTTCGTAATCAATTGCGGTCTTGTGATGATCGAACCCACAACGACCGAAAATGCGCCTAATTCTAACGCTCTGGTCACTTGCGATGGATCATCTGTATGCCCTTCCATGATGATGGGCACATCTACTTGTTTGACAATCTCTTGAAGCAATTCAAAATCTGGGGTATCTGTCTTTTTTGAATAGGGTGTGTAACCTGCCAACGTTGTTGAGATCAAATCAAAATTATTTTTTTGGGCTTGAATTGCTTCAGCTAAATTTGACACATCAGCCATTGCCAAGCGATTCGCTTGGTGAATACGTGCAACTAAATCAATTGTTTTTTCATCATTGGGTCTTTTTTGACTAGTAGCATCCAACGCGATGATTTCAGCTGAAGTAGTTAACAATTCTTCCACTTCTCTCATTGTTGGCGTGATATAGACATTTGAATTTGGGTAATCACGCTTGATAATACCGATCACGGGTAAGTCTAGATTCTTTTTGATTTCATTGATATCTATTACAGAATTGGCTCTGATTCCCTTTGCTCCACCTTCTTTGGCAGCAAGAGCCATTCGGCCCATGATAAACGAACTGTGTAAAGGTTCATTTTCTAATGCTTGGCACGAGACGATCAGTTGGCCTTTCAAATCTTCTAAATGAAACATTGTTCCACCTTCTTTTTATTTTATGGTGTAATATTACACCATAAAATGTTTTTTGTAAATATGTTTCTAATGAAATAAACCAAATCATTGATTTTTGCTTTATTGGCAAAGTCTCTACCCGACATAACCACGCGCGTACGCAGTCCTTGCTTGGCTTTAAAGATAAACAAAAGGACTTCATGAAACAGCCCAACGCCTGTCTCATGAAATCCTCTTTTGCTATTTATAGCTGTGACTGTATGAAACTCCTCACTTAAAGAAGCTACGCTCCCCTCAATTTGCTCTTGACTTGCTTTATTTTCTTAGCAAGCGCAGGTTACTTCACAATCAGAGCAATCATCCAAATAAAAAGATTGCTGTTTGTAATAATCTAATTTTTTTTGATCCAAAGCGTAGCCCTGCCTTTGTGCAATTTCATTGGCAATCACTGCAAATCGTTGCCGGAATTTGTAGACATAACAAAAAATAACCGATTGATTCCGTACACTTGGTCCAGTCAAAAAGACATTTTCGGCAATTGTCGATTCATCAAACTGATTTAATCGCACTTCGCCATTTTCTTTGCAGGCAAATAACGATGAAGCCAACACTTTTGCGCCATTATCGAATCCAGTACAAAGAATGGGTAGATTGTCTATCGCGATGGAAGCGCCAGTGTCAGTGATTAGTTGGTAACCGACAGCTGATCGACTTATTTTTCGAATCTCCATCGACGTATACAGCTTGATACTTCCTGGAACTTGTTGATTCACGTGTAAATCAACAAACTTTTGTCTTGTATGTGGAGATAGTCTTATACTTGGATCTGCTTCTTTGGCATCTAAGCCCGAGCTCTTTGTGTAAACAGATACTTCTTTCCCTAATTTTGCTAGTTCAAGTGCCGCATCGATGGCACTTTCATTGCCGCCAATAATCGTTTGGTGCCGGCCTTCGATCTTGCGCCACGAATCAACTTCTCCATAATGCAATCCAAAACGGTCCGCACCTTCGATGTTCGTTTTATTTGGGAAAGAAAATTCCCCAACCGCAAAAATAAGATAATTTGCAAGGATCGTTCCTTTTGTTGTTTCAATCAAATACTTCTTTTGGTCCTTTTTGATGGATTTGACAGTACAGTGACCCTCGATCGGCAATTGATATTCATCTGATACGAGTTGCAAATATTCTGCATAGTCTATTCCAGATAAGCGTTCTTTACCCAACGTATATGAAGGGGCTGTATCAACCGCAATGGCATTCAAATCAGACATGCCAAAGCCGTTGCTAGTGAAAGAAGGCGTGATAAATCTTGTTTCTTGCGGCCAATGGGTAAAGCTGTTTCCAACTGCTCCTTTTTCAAGAATAACAAAGTCAGTGATTCCCAGCTCAGTAAATGTAACGCCCAAGCCAACACCAGCAGCTCCGGCACCAATAATGACAATTTCACGTTCTGCTTTCATTCAATTCCCTCCCTGAAAATCCAAGTACATTTTACTCGCTTCTAATCCATTGTTCCCTGCGTATTTTTCTTGATAAAGATCATAGTCGCCTTCGATCGTGTGATAATAAATCTGGCAGATATCCACGCCAGGATAAATCCAAATAGGCGCAATCGCATGCATTTCCAATGTCCAATACCCAGAAAAACCAATATCACCAAAACCAGCTGTTACATGAACATTTAAGCCGAGGCGACCCAAAGACGAACGCCCTTCTAACATAGGGACATAGTAATCAGTCGCCGTATACTCGATGGTTCTTGCAAGATACAACCGGTGCGGTTCAAGTAGAAAACCAGATGTAGGAATCGTAAATATTTTAAGCGCATTTTTTCTTTTCATATCCAAAATCGGGTCCTCATAGACCCCGATTTGATTGTGCAACCGTAAATTATAACTATTAGGATTCACTTGTTCTTCATGAAACGGTGCGATAATTATTTTGTCGTTTTGCACTTCTTTAATTTGTCTTCCTGATAAAATCACTCTTTGACCTCCACGTTTGCCTTTTTTTGTCCAATCGCTTGTTTATGACACGATTTGTCGATCCACATCATCGATGATTTTCCTCAACAAGTAATGGATGGCTATACTCAAAACAAAGCTCCAAAGACAGACCACTACCGTTCCGATCAATTGGCTGAGCAAGTGGGCATTTTCTGCCAAAATACCCGTTAATATCGAGCCGATCATCCCCCCAATCCCATTCATCCCAAAGGAATCACCCGCATCATCAATGCTTGGAAAATATCGATGAATCAGCTGGATAACGATTGGACAAGCGACACCCGTAAGCAGCGCGATCAATAAAGAGGTCCGAGCACCTACATAACCAACAGAACAAGTACTTGCTACTAAACCTACGATCATCCCATTCATCAAGTCGTAAGGATCCGTTTTTTGCGTCAACATCCATTGCGTGGCAAACCAACTGAATCCCCCCGCTATAACGGAAATCAGGGTATTCAACCAAATTTGGATGGCAGCTTCCCCCATTTTCCCAGAAGGCGCCATATTAAATCCGAACCATCCTAAAGTGATGAACACCATGCCCACAAAAGCCAGTGTTTCTTGGGTGCCGCTTGTTGTTGCTTTTTTTGCGCGGATAGGTAATGTTTTTGCTAAAACCAGACTACCTATTCCAGCAGTCGCATGCACGACCAAGCCACCAGAGTAATCCAATACCCCCATTTCACTTAACCAATTTTGATTTCCCCATAACGCATAACATACCGGTGCATAGATCAATAAAATCCATAAGGGGACGAAGAATACAAGGTATCTCCAATTGCCTCGCTCTAAGATAGAACCGATAAGCATGACTACCGCATATAAACAAAAGAGCAATTGGACAACCAGCGAAACGATCTCATCCGGCATGAATGGGAAGAATAGGACACTATGTTGGATGTCTCCAAAAAAACTCAATGAATAGCCGATAAGCAACCAACACAAAGCAGCAGAAAGAATCGTGATCATGCCTAAAATCATCGTATGTCGGATATACTTTCGATCGACCAATCCTATATAATACAAGATCACACCAAAAATCATTAACCACATAAAGCCAAAACAAGTCCAAAGAAATAGATTATCCATACGCGCCTTCATTTCCTATCTGATATATTTTTTGGATGTCCATGCAAGAGCCATTCAGTGATTTCTTTTTGGGGCAGATTTTTTCCAATCAACACAATTTTTGTTTCTGCCACTTGCGCCCATTGCTGTCCTTCTTCCAGTTTATATGCCATGTGAACACCTTGTAATACGACTTGATATTGAAGCCCATCGATCCATAAAATCCCTTTATAGCGCATCAAATCCATACCATACTGGGAAATGAGCATGCGAAGCCAACTGATAACTTGTGCTTCTGATAATGGGGTTGGACATGTAATGACAAAAGAATCTACCGCTGTATGGATATGGTGATGTGCCTCGTGAATAGGGCCTTCATGCGGATGATCATGTATGTGATATGTCTTGTGTTGATGCCGATTTTCTGTAAAGTTGTTCATCATATGATCGATATCGGTCTTTGCTTTTTTCGCGCCAGCGATCGAACGATCAAATAAATCTAATCCAACAATGTCTTGATAAGCAACAGCCTCCAAGTCAAGTGTTTCTATATCAACGAATGGATTGATTTTGATCAACTCTTTTTTTATGCTTTTTATTTGCTGCGCATCAGCTAAATCTGTTTTAGTCAAAAATATCTTATCTGCAAAAGCCACTTGTTCAATCGCTTCAGGATACTGTTCGAGCTGATAGAACCCATTTTTTGCGTCAACCAAAGTGATCAGACTATCAACAACAAAATGTTCATTTAGCAGCGGTGTACGAATAATTGTTTGCGCGATAGGACTCGGTTCAGCCAAACCGCTTGTTTCAATAATGATGCGATCGATTGCCGCAGGCCCTTTCTCAGCTACCTGTAAGATGGCTAAAAACATATCGATTAAATCTTCACGTAATACACAGCACATGCAGCCATTATTCATTTGGAAAATCTGTTCTTGATTATTTGTTAAAACCAATGCATGATCGATTCCAACATCTCCATATTCATTCACGATGATCACAACATTTTCATTCTCGGTGTTTTTCATTAATTGATTTAAGAGCGTCGTTTTCCCAGAACCCAAAAAACCTGTTAAAACCGTGATTGGTATGACACGCATAATCCCCCTCCTTCTAATTCAATGACCCCCAGTTTCAGTTGCAAATCATTTGCAACTATCTTAAACGAAAACAGAACTGTTCGTCAACAGTTAATTGCAAATGATTTGCAATTGTTTTATAATGATTGTTAAGATAAGAAATGAAGGTGATAAATCATGCGTATGACAAAACAACGAAAAGCGATTATCGACTTATTTGGACAAAACGATAATCAAGCGTTAAACGCAGACATGATACATAACATGCTTGGAAACGAGGAAATGAATTTGTCGACAGTTTATCGAAACATGGATAAGTTGACAGAATTAGGTTTGGTTCAAAGAATCATCATCAACACAGTGGCCTATTATTGCTTGGCAAATAGCACCCACAGACATTTTATGCTTTGTACGAATTGCAAAAAGCTCATACCGATTCATTGCTTTTTAAAAAAAATGCTTCCTGCACTTGAAGAAGAAAATGATTTTTCGATCACTAGCCATGACATGACCATTCTAGGGTTATGTCATACCTGTAAAAATATAGCTGGATAGGAGAACAACGATGGAACTTGGAGATTATAGATATGACACGCAACTATTGCTAGAAGGCACCGATTTAAATGAAGACATGCTTTCGGATTACATTCTTTCCCATTTTGATGGAGATTGCTTACTCATTGTGGGAGATGACACGTTGATCAAAATTCATTTTCATACAAATGAACCTTGGCTTGTTCTATCTTACTGTGCGACTTTGGGAGAGATTTTCGATATTGTCATTGAAGATATGTTTCGCCAAGCTGCTGGCAAAAAAGGATAATTGGATTCGGTCTTTGCGGTGACAACCAAAAGATAGTCAACCTCAGATACAAGAGTCAACAAAGGCTTGTGAGGTTAGCGTAAGAAATATAAGAATGGTGGCTCAAGAAACCTTACAAGAACACGGATGGAATAGTTTATAGAGAGAGCGTAACAATCAACCTCTCTCACCTGCTACATCCCTCGGTTTCCTCATAAAAAAATGGCGCAATAATTTTAGGATCAATAGAAAAATCTATCTCTCCTAAAACTATCGCGCCTATTTTTTGTTTCACTGTATGCACAATCTGTTGATCGATTTAAGCTAAGCGAGATTTGATCACCATGAGTTCACTGTCTGCCAAAGCCGTTAAACTATGCGGCTCATCCGGCAGCATTCTCACGATCACACCTGGATAAATCTCTTCCTCAAAGTCTTCTCCTCGAAACATGATACGGCCTTTGACTGGTACAACAACCACAGTATAAGGTGCATCATGGGTTGGAATTTCTTTTCCTGCCTCCAACACCAGATTGGTCACAACTTGATTGTCTGATTCAAAAATATGACTGATTTTACCCGTTCCTTGATATTTTTCCATGATTGCTCATCCTCTCTTTTGATTAACATGTGCGACATATCCGATTTTTTCTTTGTTTTTTCGGAAAAAAGTAAACATCTTTTTAAATTGTTCTCGGTTTTCCTCTTTTAAGCCGTTGTGTACGATTTTATAGGCGCCTATCAATCCTTCATCACGCACCATTCCAATAGGGTCCATTAACGACATGGTGCCAGATTTTTGCATAACCGTGAATCCTTTATCCGCAAAACAAGCTTGCCACTCTGTTAAAGTCAACGGTTCAACATTCACGTGAATGGTTTCGCTTAGTCCAGTCAAGATTTCATGACGGCTTGTTTCATCTAAAATACAGACATCGTGCGTCAATAAAAGCCCATTTGGTTTTAGGACCCGCAAATATTCATTGATTGCTTTATCTTTGGCTGCACCTGTTAACATCGTTAACATCGCTTCATTGATCACTATATCAAATTGGCCATCGTCAAAAGGCAGTTTCAGCGCATTGCCTTGAACGACGGTGATCTTGTCTCCTAACTGTTCTTTTGCAATATTTTGTTTGGCTTTTTCCAATGCCTTCGTACTCTGATCTAAGCCGGTAATCTCACAGCCATAGGTTTTTGCTAAGTGAATCATTGTTGTTCCCATATTGCAGGCAACTTCCAAGATTTTCGTCTGACTATCTATTTTTGCCTGTTGAATGAGCCAATCGGTCGCCTCAATGCCCCCAGGACGTAGTTTTGTTTTCCCTAATCGCGCCAAAAAGTTATGTCCGACTTCTTGTTTTGCCATATATTGACCTTTCTGCTTTCTATCTAAAGCTTTTTATTTTCTCAATGCGTTTCTTGCTTCTCAGCAACCGTGTTTTTCTTTTTATAAATTCATTATTCTTTTTGTCTTTGCTCTTTGATATAGACTGCCTCTTGATGCGTTGTTCACAAGAAAATGTGCCAGCGGCTACCTTCAGCACACGTGCAACGCCTCATTTCTCTTCCTTCGATCGATGCAAGAACATTCGTGGCTATGATACCAGAACAAAGAGATAATGAGAATCATTATCAATTAAACTTTACGATGAAATGAACCATCTGTCAATACTTCTTAGAAGCAACATATTCCGAATGCTATCATTTTTCATCATCTAGCATAAGTGTTACACTTATTTTGGAGGTGATTATTGTGAAGGAAAATACAGGTTTTAATTGGGCATATTTTATTCTCGGGATTCTCTTTATTTTTGTTTCATTGATATCGTTTCGAGACCCAACAAGTAGTTTAGTCACTATTGTTTATGTGTTCGCTATTACAGCAATTTTGAAAGGAATTTTTGAATTATTCGTTCGGCGTAAATTGCACGAGTACACGAACCAAAAATCAACCATGCTCATTGTTCTCGGAATATTTGATCTATTGGTCGGAATTCTGCTACTATTCAATATTTCAGCAGGCTTGGTTGCATTGCCTTTTGTATTTGCTGGATGGTTTCTTGTGGATTCGATTGCAGCCTTGGTCACTGCTGGTGTCTATAAAGAACGCAGCAGTGGTTATTACTGGTTCCATGTAATCGTCAATATTCTAGGTATTTTATTAGGGATCATGCTTCTGTTCAATCCTATCAGCTCTGCATTGACATTGGCTTTTTTGGTTGGCTTTTATTTTATGATCATTGGCATCTCTCTGATTGTCTACGCGTTCTAGAAGATCGTTGCGCAATATTTAGTCGTGACTAACGGTCGCTGATACTGGCTATAAACCCAATATTACAATCATTTCGGCCATTCTTCATAGAAAAATTGTAGCCAAAGAAAAGACACTTCCTGATCCTGAGATTCGGAAGTGTCTTTTTACGCTGTTTAAATAATATGGCCTCGTTCATTCTTGTAATATTGTCATGTCTCAGCTATTCCTTCATGATATACTTTGATCAAAATAAAACTGGAGGCTGACGTATATGGATAAACTGAAAGAAATTTTTGTCGGCGTTTTGTTATTTCTTGTGTTCTATGTAGTACTTTGTCTGATTGTAGCTACTTTGATGGGATTGTATAGATCAACCATAAAAAAAGAATCTTTCTCTCAAGGCTTCAAAGAAGGATTTCTTGACTTATTTTTGGAGATCTTGAACCCGCTTAATTATTTTTAGTAGTTTATCGCAGGAGCGAATGACTCACTTTTTGAGATGTGGTACAGTTACTGTCTTTATGCAATCGAGTAAACAAATACAAACAAGAAATGACTGAAGCGAATTTGTAAATAGCATTCTATAATAAAAAATATCGACTCGAAAACTTCAAAAAAGTCTTAAGCCGATATTTTTTTTGAGCGTCTATAAGTATTGCTCTATTTGTATTACTTCAATAGACTGTTATAGCTTCTTCGCACCTTTTTCACGACACAATTCGATATAGCTTTTGAATCATTGATAGGCCACCCTCATCTTCAAACCTCAACATCACTTCTTTTCCAAGCGATTCTTGATACAACGCTTTTGACTTTATTATCAAAACTTGATTTATCCCTATACGCCCATTTGGCATTAAATATTCGACGGTAGCGTGATAACAAAGCAATCACGTTCATTACAAAAATCAAACTGTTTCCAAAGAAGCGTGGTACCAAGAAAAGCGCCGGGTGACCCATTTTTCTAATTCAACAACTAAGAACAAAGCAAAAGCTGGTCCGATACTTATCATCAGCTCGATTGGGCTTAATGCAGCTGTCTGAACCAAATGTTGCATAGGTGAATAGATCATCAGCAACTGCAATACTGCCATAACCGCCAATGAATAGATCAATGCTTTATTTGTCGAAAGTTTATTGGTGAAACTTGAAGCAAAGATATCCCGACAATTGATCATATAAAATGCCTGTCCCAATACGATCGCATTGATCAGAACCGTTTGTTTGACGGCTTCATCCGCAAAGAAATTCATTGTCAAGAAACCAAATAGCGTGATCAAGGCGCCAACATAAACAATCCGAAACAACGTATACCACGAAATGATGCGCTCATTCATATCTCTTGGCGGACGATTCATGACATTTTTCTCTGCCGGTTCAAACCCTAATGCATAGGACAATGTGATTGACGCAACAAGGTTCAACCATAAAATCTGGACAGTCGTTAGGGGCAAAGGAAAGTTGCCTAAGAGGGAAACAATCAACAATAATCCTTGGGCCAAACAAGTGGGCAGATAGAAGAGAATCGTTTTTTTCAAATTATCAAAAATACGTCGGCCTTCTTTGACCGCAGCCGCGATCGTGCCAAAGTTGTCATCTACTAGCACCATATCAGCTGCTTGTTTGCTTACATCGCTGCCCTTGATGCCCATCGCGATCCCAACATCGGCTTTTCTCAAAGCAGGCGCATCGTTGACACCGTCGCCTGTCATACCGACAATTTCCCCTTGGGCTTGCAGATGAGAAACAATGGCTAATTTATGGGCTGGCGTGGTTCGCGCGTAAATATTTACCTTCGATACAACTGCTTGCCACTCTTCTTCGGAGAGACGATCTAATTCATCTCCTGTGATGGCTTGTTCATTGTTTTGAATACCTAATTGTTTGGCGATCGCTTTGGCCGTTGTTGGATGGTCCCCAGTGATCATCGCTACGCGAATCCCCGCAGTTTGGCATTCTTTGACCGCTTGCATCGCCGACTCCTTTGGCGGATCAATGATTCCTGCCAATCCAACAAAAACAAGTTCATTGATCAACGCATGATCAAGGGACGCATGAGAATCGACATCTTTATAGGCAAAGGCCAAGACACGTTGTCCAGCTGAAGCAAATGAGCGATTGGTTTCTTCCCAAGTTTCTTGCGCTATAGGCACAATACCAGTTTCAGTCTGCTGGTACGCAGCTTTAGTCAAAAGAACATCAGGTGCACCTTTGACAAACAAACGATATCTTCCATTGATGCGATGCGCAGTAACCATATATTTATACGTTGAATCAAAGGGCAACACGCGCTCATTTTTGTATTTTGCAATATGTTGGTGATTGGTCCACTTTAGTAAAGCCAACTCAGTAGCATTTCCCGTGACAGGACATTTTTCATCTTGATAAGCTTGGGTTTCTTGGCAGTTTTGCATGATTTCAGCCAATGTCTGTATAGTGGTTGATTGGATCGTTTTCTCGTTTAATTTCGATACTTCATATTCTGTATGATGCACACGAATCGTTGTTAACGTCATGTCATTTTTGGTCAATGTGCCGGTTTTATCAGAACAAATGACTGTCATGGAACCTAAAGTTTCTACCGTGGGCAAAGCTTTAACAATGGCCTTTTGTTTAGACATCGTATGGACACCTGTTGACAAAATAATGGTCAAAATCGATGGCAGCCCTTCTGGAATCGACGAAACGATCAATGCAATGATTGCAGTAAGAATATAGGAAATAGACATATCATACACAAAGAAACAAATGAGGCTGATCATCACGATCCCTAACCCAATACCTTTAAAAATACTGTGATTCATTTCATTGACCTTCGTCAAGAGAGGTGTTTCCTTCACTTCAATGGAAGCCAATGATTCATTGATTTGCCCAATTTCAGTGTCTGCCCCAATTGCCACAACAAGCCCAACGCCAGTTCCTTCTTGAACCTGTGTCCCTGAATAAGCCATGTTCAATCGATCCGCTAAATTTGTATTTGCTGGCAATGAAGCAGTATCTTTCACGATGGCCTCAGCCTCACCGGTCAACACAGCTTCATCTATTTTCAATTGGTTACAAGCAAGCAATCGTAAATCTGCGGGAATGACATCACCAGGTTTTAGATACACCCGATCACCGACGACCAACTCTTCGGTAGGAATTGTTTCTTTGCCGTTGCTTCCTTCAATAGTTGCTTGCGCACTTAATAATTCTGTGATGCCATTCAATGATTCATCCGCTTTACGTTCTTGATAGTAACCAATGACGGCATTCAAGACGACGACCAACATCACAATAACACCTTCTAAATAACTTCCTGTGACTAGTTTCAGCAGCGAAGCCGCTAACAAGACATACATAAGTGGATCATGGAAATAGAAAAGGAATTTTTTCCATTCCGGCACACCTTCTGTTTCTTGCAGACGATTCTTTCCGTATCGGTCTTGCCATTCTTTTCTTTTTGTTGGTGTGATAATTGTCTCACTTGTCTTCTTTTCTACTTCTGTACATGACAGATTGTGCCAGTTGTTCATGATTGTTCCTCCAATAGTTTTGATGATTTATATTAAGCATAAAGGTTAGAGTGACTCTAATGTCAACCCCTCAAATATGGCTTCCTTTTCAAACCAAAAGTTACAGTCAAGATGCATGATTTCTTAGATCTTTATCCAAAATATTCCATCTAGAATCAACTATTGTGCCAAAAAAAGTGGCAACATATCCCACAGCATCGTATACTTTGCTTAGGAGAACCACTAGGAGGAGACAATGAATATTAAAGAACTCAGTCAAAACTATGACATTACCCCGCATACGCTGCGCTATTATGAAAAAATTGGCCTGCTCACTCCTGAATATGGTGAAAATGGCTACCGCAACTATTCGTATCAACATATCGAACGCTTAAACACGATTCGCGATCTGCGGTCATTTGACATCCCTTTAGCACAAATCAAAGCATATTTAGATACCAAAAATAGTGCATTGACTAAAGAAATGCTTTCTTTTGAACGCACTGAAATTCAAAAAAAAATCAAGCAATTGCAAAAAAGAAAAGCACTCTTAATTGAACGGATCGAGTTGATCAACGAGGTTGAAAACCAACCACTACTGGAAGTGGAAATCAAAAAATACCCAGAAAGAAAAATTTTGCTGAGCGAAACTACCGCAGCGCCCGGGAAGGATCTTTATTTAGAACTAAAAAAATTACACAAGCAATATGAAGCCGAATTAAATGCAAACAATCAAAACGTTTTTGGCACGATTCTCTCCATCAATGATTCGATAACCTCCCACCAAGTATTTTATTGTCTACCGGATACAGCCCATCAATCTTTTGCAACAACATTACCCGCAGGTGATTACGCTACGATTTGTTATAGTGGTACTTATAAAAACCGCGCACATGGCCTAGAATGCTTAACAACATTTCTCAAAAGCCATCATATCGACACAACAGGTGCGTTCTATGAGTTTTATCTCTTGGACTTTCATGAAACAAATGATCCAGAAGAATATGTCACACGAATCGAGATCCAAGTGATTTAGGCTTGTTGGATATAGTTGCATCCTTGGATTTAGCAGAATAAAGAACCCCGAGAGCTAGACCAAAAATCTAGCTCTCGGGGTTGGCATTTTTATGTTTACCACAAAGTCTCTTCCATGCGGCTTTCCAACTCAGACATTTCTTCTGTTAATTCAATGATCGCCCTTCTGATTTCTTCTAAAGTCATTCCGCTAGCACTATAGCCTTTATAATAAGCAGTCATATAGTCAACATCTTCTAATTGACGCAAGCGATCTCTCAATGTACCCAATTGTTCTATATAGTGTTCATATTGCCCTTCATGCATATCGTTCACTTCTTTCTTTCAAGCCAAGGCATTGGGACTAGGCAACTGCGGACCATTCCCAGACCTAGCTAAGACCCAGTCATCATTGTCCCACATCTCTGTTTTACGCCGTCCATGAAAATAGTCCCAGTGAGAATCAATCTCCATTTCGATGATTTTGCCATTTCCCCCCAATGTGACCCAATTGTAGCTACCATTCGTGTGTGCAAATTTGATCCACTGAACCGGAAATGACCGTTCCTTTCCCTGCGCATCAAAAAAAGATCTTTGCTGATTCTCCATGCGAATATAGGATAGGCCTCTTGCGTAGGAGGAATTCGTTTCTTCAAAAATTTCTTCAGCTAATTCTTTTGCTTGGTTCTTACTGAATAACGCGCCAGCCGGCACTTCTGTTAGATTTTTGATACTCACTAGATGTTTATTTTCGATTACTTCAACGATTCTAGGTCCATTATGTGAAAAAACACCATTTTTTTGATAGCGTACAATAGTCACGCTACGTTTGTTTCTTCTCTCACTGTCTTCACTCACTAACGCATAGTCACTGGGCATTGGCAGCCATTTCTTGATAAAGTCGATCTTGTTACTCATGTTCCTCACCCTTTCATAGGCCGTCAGAAAGCTTCCCTAACAGATCCTCAAACAACGCTTGTTCTTCAACTGTCAAAACAGAAAGAAAGGCCGATCTTGCGCCTTCGATCGCACGGATGATTTGCGGGTAAAGTTTTTTTCCTTTTTCTGTCAACCGCAATGAAAACCCTCTTTTATCTTGCGCCTCTTTTTCTTTGATCACAAAATCTAAATCAACTAGTTTTTGGACCGTTCTTGTAACATTGCTGCCATTAAGACCAGTTAGGGTACCAAGTTTTTCTTGAGGCAAATGTCCATGATCATAAATCTTCAAGATGAAATAATAATTTGAGGCATTCAGTCGTAAGGGTAACAACTCTTGATCCAATGATTTTTGGTAGTCTCGCGCTAATTTGGCCAACCATTTTAAATTACTTTCTACAGAATTTTCCATAAAAGCCCTCCTTCGATGCAGCAAGAAATAGTGAGACAAAAACTAATTGCTTGCGCAAGCATATACTAAGACGATTTTTATGATTTGTCAACTGTCTTTACCGATCAGAGGTCTTTTAAGACGTGTTATCATTCAACTGATACGACAAATTTCTTCAAAAGGCTATTGGAAAGTCGGAAAAATCTGTCGTAAAGTTAAAAAAACACACTATTCCCTTCATTAAACAATCACTGTTATTCAGTAACTAAAGGGACATCGATAGATAATTGTTCCATTTTTTCTTGTATGCATGCTATATCTGAGACAGTTGTTAATGGATAGAAACGCTTATTTAGTTTTTTCTCTACTTTAGATAGAACCGTGCTTTTCCAAATCAAAGGGATTGGTTTTAGGGAGTCGGTAGCAAACTTCAACAAAGTAGAAGAGCCCTTACATTTTATGTCTAGATATAATAAATAGGATCCACCATAGGTATTCATCAATTTTTTAATATCTAATTCAATAGACTCAACTTCGATTGCAGGAAGATGAAACATTTTTTCTTCTTTTGTTTTCATCATAAATCCATTGTTGTCTCCTAATTTGAGAACATCGATTGACTCATCATTGAAAATAACCTTACAATTAGGCGTCCCTGCAGATTTTTGAATCAATCCTTGAGGAAATTTCTTTTTATTGATTTCTATAAACGCTGATACTCGATTCCCCTCTTGCAGCATTGTTTTGATCTCGTTTGAAAAGGTACTATAGAACATAGTCTTATTTTCATTCAATCCATTCATATTGGTGGTCCCTCCTTCAATTGTCTGATCCTTTCAGCCAGAAAAAAAGTTGCATGTATTTCTACTTACAAATTGATATAAACGAACTTCAAGCCTGCCTGTTTATGCTCCGCCCATTTCGAAATCGTTTGACGAACTATCACTAGATCATCCGTTATTTCCTTTCAAACGACGCGCTTCATTCTACGTAAACATTTAGATCGATTTCCTGTATACATTTATAATACCCCTTCACTTTTCAGAAGTTAAGAAAATTGGCGTCACTTTTATATTGAGAAATAAAATAATCCTAAAAAGGACAGGCAATATTTCGTTTTGCTGTCATTGACTAAGATATTTTCTCCTGATTGATTCAAAGCTTAGTCGCTGATCTTTCCTGCTTTTAGAGAATAATTTATATAAAGGACTCATTTATGCTTACGCTATTAAGGAAATTTTTTTGATTTTTCCATTTAACAACAAATAAAAAACCAGTCCAAATACCTTAGTTTCAAGGCTTTAGACTGGTTCTTATGATATAATAATCGTTGACAGTAAAGTTTAATGACGGTGGCTATCCATTGAAAGTGAGGTGGTGCGTATGCGCGTACTTCCAATATCTTATGAAAGGAGACGCCTTTTGTCTGCGTACGAAACAATTCAGACCATCCTTGGCTTTGGTATGTTTACCTTCGCTTTGATCAGTCTGATTGTCAAGTTGCTTAAAAACGACAAAAAGAAATAACCGTCACTTTAGCCGGAGACTAGCTATTTCTTTTTGAACTATTTAGATTAACGGCCACCGTTCTTTAAACGGTGCTGTCTGAGGGGAGTTGTTGGCGCAACTCCCCTTTACTACATAACTATTATACCATGATACCGCTGAAAAAACTACATAAGCGTCGAAACCGGAAAGCTTGTCTTTCTTTTTTTGTCCCATAAGGGAAAGAGTCGGTCCACAAAAATTGCCCAAGCAAAGGCGATCCACATGAATCACTCTGTCTATAATTTCATAGCGTTATCAATTTATGCTTGACGATTCCACAAGGATTTTTTCTTGCATCTGTAGATGTGATTGCTTCCATAACTTTTCCTTAACTTGATGAAATATCTTCATCATAGTATAATCCACAGCAATGAACGTTTTTTTTATTGAAAGATTTTGTCATATACCTATTCTTATACTTACAGTATTGTTTTCTTAAAATGAACCCCTCTGACACATTGGTACATTCTTTTTTGTTGAATAAGAAGGCCTCTTGCAGTGGGTATCTTTGCGCATGAAGGATAGCCTTATGACAAAAAAACGTTAGAGAAAAATCCTAAGATTTCCCACTAACGCTAGAATTTGTAAATGTTTAACCCAATACCATGTATCAATACAAGTCCGTACATATTCATGATATCTAGAATCCGCGGTTACCGATCATTTCCTTAAACCATAAGCCGCTCTTTTTGACACTTCTTTTGTATCCATGCGCTAAGTCGACGTGATAAAAACCATATCGATTGCGATAGCCATTGAGCCAAGACCAGCAATCCACAAATGTCCATGTATGGTAGCCAAAACAATTGCTGCCTTCACTTATGCCCTTGTGCAATTGTACAAGATGTTCTTTCATAAAATCGATCCGATAATCATCTTGGATCATTCCTGTTACATCAGCAAAGCGCAGCTCATCAGCAACCCCCATGCCATTTTCAGATACATACCATGGAATATTATGATAATCGTCCTTAATCATTTTTGCCACATCATAAATCCCTTCTGGGTATATTTCCCATCCTCGATAAGGATTGATTCTTTTTTCTGGCCAATCATAGACTTCAAAAATATCGGATATTGTCTTTGGTGGGAAATTTGGCCGTTCTGGTGCTTTGACACGCAATGGTTGATAATAATTGAGCCCGAGAAAGTCTACTGGATTCTGGCGAATCAACTCACGATCCCCCGGCTGTGTTTCTGGTGTCAATCCGGCTTCTTGTAAATATTTTATCAATCGTTGAGGAATTTCTCCTAATACACATGGATCCAAGAAGCTTTTGCTAGAAATAAGATCCGCTAGGTTTTTGGCTTCTAAATCACTTTGAGAATGACTTCTTGCATAAGCCGGGGATATATTGAGAATAATCCCTATCTCTCCCTTTATTCCAGAAGCCCTAAACTTTTCAACTGCCTTAAAATGAGCCATCAATGTGTGATAACCCACTTGAACCGCTTTTTGAATATCAACAATAGCTGGATAATGATATCCCTGCAAATAGCCTGATTCAATGTGAACAATTGGTTCATTAAATGTGGTCCACTTCGTGATAAGATCACCAAACAAATGAAAAGCAGTGTCAGCGTATGTAGAAAAAGCATCTACCGACTCTCGTGTTTCCCACCCTCCTTTTTCCATCAACCACCAAGGCATATCAAAATGAAACAAATTAATAATTGGTTCAACACCATGATTCTTTAATGTCGTAAAATAGTCACGATAAAAATCAACGGCTTCTTGATTGATCGTGTAACCATCTGGCAATAAACGCGTCCAAGCGATAGATGTCCGATAGGAATTCAAGCCTAACTCTGCCATTCGTTCGATATCTTGAGGATACATTTCATAAACATTTGATGTAGTTTCTGGTCCTTGGCTTTGGTGGAATTTATTTGGACACAATTCAAACCACTTATCCCATGTACTTGGACTTTTCCCATTTGAATTGCTATGACCTTCGGTTTGCGGTGCCGATGCTGCAGCACCCCATAAAAAGTTCTTAGGAAATTCGATCATTTATTTCCCTCCAATAGCAGTTTAATACAACCATATCTTTCCTTGGTATCAGGTAAGATGATACACTCATTTTCAATAGCTACTTCTTTACCCGTATTGACAGATATTGCTGCTTGTACCTTTTGGGGTTGCTCCTTTAGCGTGATACGCTGCGATGCATAGGTATTTTTGTAGAAAAGATACATATCATTGCCTTTAGCAGTCAAATAACAATTTTCAATTTTCCAGTTTGCAATAGGTCTCGTATTAAATATGCCTTCTCCAAAAAGATCAAGCCACTCGCCCAATTGGGTCATTAGTGAAATGGCCTCTTCAGGTAAAGTACCATCAGGTTTTGGCCCAACACCTAAAATCAGATTCCCACCTAATGCGACAACTTCAACTAATGTATCGATAATTTCCTCGAATGATTTATACACATCATTTGGGACATATCCCCAATTTTTCGCTAATGGAATATTGGTCTCCCAAGCCTTACGTGGTGGTACTTCTGGAACTTTTCTTTCAGGAGTCACGTAATCTTCATAGGGACCGCCAATCGTTCGATCCACAATCAATACATCTGGTTGCACATTTCGGATATGTTCCACAATCGTTGGCATGTCTAAAAATTCATGGTTATCGCGGTTGACCCACCCACCATCTAACCATAAAATATCGATTGGGCCATAATCAGTAACAAGTTCTGTCAGTTGATGATCCACAAATTGATTGAACTGCTGCCATTTTTCAGGCTTTTCTAACGGATCATAACTCGCATATCGACCAATGGGATCAGATTGCGGTTCCCAGTAGTAAGGGCAATGCCAATCAGCTTTTGAATAATAAGTGCCAACAGATAATCCCTCTTCTCTGAAAGCTTCGTTCACCCATGCCAAAATATCTGCTTTAGGATTGGTGTGGAATTTGGACTGTTGCGAAGTAATTTTGTAGTCGCTATATTTGGTATCATACATCGCATATCCATCATGGTGTTTACTGGTAAAAAGCATATATTTAAACCCAGCTTTTTTAGAAAGTGCGGCCCATGATTTTGGATCAAACTTTACGGGGTTGAATGACTCCGCCAGCGACCAATAATCATGTCTCAGATCAGCTAAATCCTCACGCCATGCGCCTTTTTTTCTCGACCAATCATCTTCTTTAGACAATTGCCAAGATTCAACGATACCTGCCTCTGCATACAATCCCCAGTGGAATATCACACCTAGCTTTTGGTTTTTGAACCATTCGATTTTTTCTTTTATGATTGGTGTTAACTCACCATACGCCTCTTCTTCTGAGTGCTTATTTTCAACAATATCATCACGAATCTTCATCATTTATTTCCATTCTTTAATTGAATTTCCCCAGTGTATTTCATTTTCTAGTTGAATAATCTCATTTTTAATCGTCGGATTTTTGATTCGTTCAAACATCCGATTCACAGTGACTGTTCCCATCTTGTGTACAGGTTGACGTACTGTTGTTAAACGAGGATAAAAAATATCACTCACACCCGGATAATCAAAACAAGCAAAAGAGATATCCTCCCCAAGCTTTAATCCTTTCTCAAACATGTATTGAAGGCTGCCGAGTGCCATATTATAATTTGTCACAAAAATCGTTGTCAGCCCCTGATCAATAAGCGTTTTTGCCCCTTGATAGCCGCTTTTCTGAGAATAATCTCCATAAAAAATCTGGTAATCAGAATCGTCTAAACCTTTTTCGGAAAACGCATCGAAGGTCCCATTCAAACGATCCCTAGCAACAGATGATTTTTGCGGTACAGATATCACACCCATGTGATCATGGCCACTGTCGATAATTTTAGAGATCATGTTTTTTGCACTTTGCCGATTGTTGACGATGATCGAGTCAACATGGGGATAATCGAGCGTCGTATTTACTGAGATCACAGGAATTTCTATAGTCTGCAATCTTTCATAGACGGGCCATTCCGGTTCGCCTTCAAAAATAATCAAACCATCTACTTTACGATCTAATAAGAAGTCGATTTTGGCAGCAACTTTATCGATTTTGTTGCGGTAACTATTCAACAAAATACTATAATTGTGGCTCTCCATCTCCTCTTCAATTTGTGCGATCAACGTAGAAGAGAAAACACTTTGCATATTATTCATCAAGATACCAATAGACAATGTTTGGTTGCTTTTTAGCCCCTTTGCAAAAAGATTTTCTTTATAATCAAGCGTTTCAATCGCTTGTTTGATTTTTTGCATATTTTGCTCTTTCAACTTGTGTCCATTTAAATAGCGAGAGACACTACCAACAGAAACCTGCGCCTCTTTTGCCACTTCTTGAATAGTAACCATGATTTCCCTTCTTTCATTGAACGTTTGTATAACTGATTATACCTCTTTTTTTAATCCTTTGTTGCTTGCCATGACAAAAGGCATATAAAGGAAAATATCCAATATAAATAATGCAATTGTTAAAATAGTTGCAGGTATATCTCCCGCTGTTGTGACCCATGTGGTTAGGATTGGAGGCAAAATCCATGGTGGAATCACGACACTTTTCGCGACTAACCCTAATGCTGTTAATGGGTAAGCAATGCCTAAATTGATTAAAGGTACACAAATGAATGGTATCACTAAAAATGGATTCATCACAACCGGGATACCAAACATCACTGGTTCAGAAATATTGAAGAAACTTGGTAACAAACTAATTTTGGCAATATCTTTGTAATCTTTCCTTTTTGAAACCAAAAAGATAGCAATCAATAATGGCAATATTGCGCCAGTTCCCCCAAACAACGTGTACATGCCAATCCATGGATTTGTCACTATATTTGGCACAGGATTTCCCGCTGTAAAAGCATCTATATTTTGTTGAATAGCTGTCAACATTGGCGGTGATGTCACAGACGAAACAATATTTTGACCATGTAATCCAAAAAACCAAAAAACTTGTGTAAATAGTTGTACCACCACTAACCCCAGCGGGCTCTCCATCGCATATTGCAAAGGTGTTGAAATAATACTCTGAATGATCTCTGGTACAGTTTGTCCTGTTACGTGAATGAATAAAAAGGTACACGTAGCAAAAATAACAATAACTAAAATTTCCGGAATCAACGAATTAAATGAATTTGCCACAGCTGGTGGAACACCCTCAGGCATCTTTATTCGTAATTTCTCATTTTTTGAAAAAAGTAACAATAATTCAGTGCCTAATAATGCAGCAATAATCCCAACAAATAAACCACCAGAAGATGTCAAGGCTTGTAAATAAACACCAGATACTTGAACAGAAGAAGTTGCATCAACAGGTGTAACTTCGTTTATCAACGGAAACATGATCAATGCTAACGCCAGACTTAAGATGCCTGCATGTAATTCATTAAAATCTTTCCGCTGGATAATACCCGCATTGATATAATGACTTGAAAGACGGTATCCAATCAAAAATGTAACAAAAATGGTCATAATCCCCATCGTCCCATTATTGACCATGCTACCGATTTCAGTAAACTGTGTAAGATTGACGTATCGATTGAGTGTTTCATTGGTGAATACAACTGCATTTAGTAAAGTAAATAATGAGCTGGCCATAATGATTGGCATTATATCAATAAAACTATCGCGCATCGCAACGAGATGGCGCTGATTCGCCATTTTTGAAGCTAAGGGCATCAACATGTTAGAAATTCTGTCCGAAAATGACATTGTATTTCCTTCTTTCCACTTTTTTTGAATCGATTCAAATATATAGTAGCACCAGCTTCTTCATATTGCAAACGTTTTTTTGAATCGATTCAAAAAAAATACAATGATTTTCGTTTAAAATCCTTATGGTATGTAGCAATCAAATTATGCGGTTCCATCTTTTAGACAAACGAATAAGTGGCGTGATTTATCTCAACATAAATCACGCCACTTATTCCATTTGCTTTAAATCAGGCAGCGTCAACAGTTCCTTCAAAATCCGGAGAGTAAGCAGCAGGAAACAGTTTTGAAAAAAAGCCCTATGACTGCTAAGGTAAACTTGATTTTAACGAAAGTAGTCCCAAAAATATCCAAAACCATTGATTTTTCATGGGATATGTTCATTTTTTATTGACAACATTATTATATTTATTTGGTATGAACGAACCATTAATGCCTAAGCCATATTAGTTTTGTCGGATTTGATTTTCCAAAGCTTTAATCTGCCATTGTCTTTCCTCGATTACAGACTCTTTATTATGGGGATACTTCTCATTTATCACTTTGATCGCATAATCTGAAGCAACCATTGCATGTTCTTTCATGTGCCCTGTCCCAACAGCTTGCCCTGCGACTCTCAAAGCAAGTGACAATAATTTATCCTCACTGTTTCTTGCACATTCATGTATTTTGAAGCCAGCTTGACGTACATCGTGCATACGCGCATCACCATTTTGCCATGCCTGATTCACTGAAATACCATTGACGACAACATCATAGTCATTTACTTCATATCCAAGTTTGTCAAAAATATGTTCTATCAATTCAAGTGCCCATTTTGCCAATACAACTTGTGTAGTACTTTCGTATAAATCATCCAACGTCATTCTTAAATCAAATGAATCTGCTATTTTGATTTTTCTAACAGTCATTATACACGTCCTTTATTCTCGTAATACCAGTCGGGGCATTTTACTCAATGCTGTAAGAGCCTAAATCATCTAATAGACTGTGCGTCCTTGCAGAATGGTAGTCTGCTTTGTCGATCAAGTGCTAATTTACAACTTTTTGTGATTTTTCTTTAAAATGAGATCGAGACAAATTCTATTACTCCGACCATTTATTCCTCATTTTTCTTACTAAGTTCATCTTCGGCCTTGGCTACCTCAACTTGATTTATTAAACATATTTTATTCTCTAAAGTCATGTAAAATCTCCTCGACTTTTGAGCTGTATTTCTGAAACTCGATGAAGTCTATTTTGTCGGTATTTGACGCAAGTGACACAAACTATCATCAGTATTATATCATTCGTATGTAGAAATATGCTAAATTCCTTAGCCCGTCATGTTTAAAACTTTCACCACTATCATCTCGGGTACCTTCTCATGGCAAACTTTTTGACGGATTTTCTTAACAGGGAACTCCTTAATCGTTCATGAGACTTTCCAAAGTATGTTCTTCTCTTACTCGTATGATTTACCTGATAGGTTTTGGCACACCTATAAGGCTTTGATATGTATGGGAACTTCCCCCTCACTGTCTTGATATCAGGTTTCTATTTTTCGAGACGAGTGTTTTATACACGCTTTCTTCAGCCACAACCTCACAGATGTCGCCTTGTGCTTCTCTAGCAACTGGTTGATGTTGTAACCTCACGAACTTTGCCATCTGGGCAATTGCCATACTTTACATACAATAAAAAAGAGCCATACGTTCGCATAGCCCTAATGGAGAATTATTATAAGACAGTGACAGTGAAATTTTGATATTTAACCAACTAACTCCCTGTCAAATCAATAAGATGGTTATTTTTTGGTTGTTAAAGTCAATTATCAACAAAACCAACGTCGCAGATAGTTGCTTCCCTCAACTACAATGGGAGATCTTTTCTATCGAAGACTACCAAACTTGCTAAATATAAAACAATCCCGACAGCTGCTAACGCAGTAAAATCTAACATGATATTGTCGCCATTAATTATTGAAGTTGCGTCAAATAGAGTATTTAGTGAAAAATATTTTAAGTTTTCCAAGCTGCTACTCATTGTACTCATTAAGTGTAACAAGAAAAATGCTACAGGTAACCCAGCACCAAGAATCAATGAATTTTTAGAAAGATTGAATAAACTAGAAGCAAAGAAAGAAATGCCGCTCGTTCCAAACATTAGTAAGAAAAGACCTAACATTAATTCATAAAATGTACCCATGTCAATATCTATTCCACTTTGGAACCGATTAATCGCAAAAACTCCGGCCAGTGTTACAATACCAAACATAAAAATTAGGCTAGTGATCATGTATAAAGCTTGCGTACGAATGACCGTCGAACGTTTAGTTGGTGTAGAAAGTAGATATGCCATTGACCCTTTATCAACTTGAGAAGCGATTAACCCATTAGCTGTTAATACAACATAAATAACTGGAAGTAACGTTCCTTGAATTGAAAAGAATGTAGAACCGATCATGCTTAAAAATGGATCATTTGAACTAGTATGAACCAATCCAGTACTTCCCAAGGTGTTTCCTAATGATTTGATAGTTGATGGATCAAAAACGGCTACCATAGCAACTAACATAATAGATGTGGCTAAAGTAATAATTACTAACATTTGTATATTTGCTTTTATAGTTTGTTTGAAAATAGCTTTGCTAAACATTTACTTATCTCCCTTATTATAGAGATCATTAAAATAATCTTCTAATGTATATTTATTTTCTTTCATAAATTTTATTTCACATCTTTTTAATGCCTTGAACAATTCATTTATTTCTTCGTCTTTAATTTGAATAATCATTTGATTCTGATCTTCTCGTTGAACACTTACTTGAAAATCCTCTTTAAGAAACTTACGATAATCATCTAAATGATTAAATTCAATTTTAAAGGTCTTGATATTGCTGTGTTTGATTTCTTCAGTCCCTTTAATAGCAATGAGTTTTCCATCTTTGATCAGTGCAACTTCATCACATAATTCTTCTACCTCGCTAAACATATGACTGGACATGAAAATAGTTCGTCCTTTTTTACGTTCAGCTTCAATTATTTCTACGAAGGCTTGACGCATGAGTGGATCCAAACCTGTTGTAGGTTCATCAAATATCAAAATTTCAGGTTCTGCCATCAATGCAGCCACAATTGCAGTTTTTTGTTTCATCCCCTTCGACATTCTTTTTAAGTTAGCAGTTGGATCCAGACTTAATTTTTCAATTAAATAATGCATGTAGGATAAATCTTCTAGCTTTAAAAGTTCCGCTTGCCGTGCTAAAAATTCGGTACCTGTTTTTGCATTTGGAAAAGCAATCTCCCCGGGAATATACCCAACCTGCTTCATGATTTCTGCCGAATCTTTCCAGCAATCTAAACCAGCGATTGTTGATTTTCCATCTTTTGGTTTTAAAAAACCCATTAGATGACGGATTGTTGTTGTTTTCCCAGCTCCATTCGTGCCAACAAAACCAAATGATTTTCCTTTTTCGATAGACAAATCGATATGAAAGATTCCTCGTCCATCTCCATAGTCTTTGGTAAGATTTTTTATTTCAATTAATGCCATTTTACTTTTCTCCTTTTTCGTAAAAGCTCATAAAATAGTCTTCTAATGTAAATTTTATTTCAGAGCAAAAGTTTAGTGTAAAATTGCTAGTATATTCGATAAAAGTATCGGTGTCAGCATCATTAAAACTAACGAACACCTGATCTTGCTCTGGGCGCTTTTGAACTATTTTAAGAATTTTTGGACAATCTTTTACATAGTGCTCATAGAAACCGTTGTTTGCAAATTCTAACTTGAATGTTTTTTCTTTCTTATGCTTTAAATCATTTGCGTCAAAACTAGATATCAATTTTCCCTCTCTAATCATTGAAATTTTGTCGCAAGTGGCGTCAATTTCACTAAATATATGACTAGAAAGTAGGATCGTCTTTCCTCGCTCTTTTCTTCTTTTATAAACTCAGTGAATACTTGCTGCATGATAGGATCCAATCCACTTGTTGGTTCATCCAAGATTAAAATTTCTGGATTGTGCATGAATGCCACTACGACCGCTAATTTCCGTTTCATTCCTAAAGACATTCTCTTAAGGCTCCCAGCGGGATCTAATTGGAATTTTTCTATTAAGTATTCAGTATGACGCATATCTTTTATTCCCCGTAAATCAGCCATCATCCTAATAAATTCTGTTCCCGTTAAGTGATCAGGAAGTGCGATTTCTCCAGGTAAATACCCTAAATTAGTTTGAATATTCGCGGATTTTTTCCATGCGTCCTGACCATTTACCGTTATGGTTCCTTTATCAGGCTTAGTAAATCCCATAATATGGCGGATAGTTGTAGATTTCCCTGCTCCATTCGGTCCTAAAAAGCCATAGACTTCTCCTTTTTCTACCTTCAAATTTATATCAAAGACACCACGGCCAAAACCAAAATCTTTTGTCAAATTCTTTATCTCAATTACTGACATTTTAATCCATCTCCTCTGTCAATCCCATACATAATAAACTGAATCAGTTGTTCAACCTCTTGTTCTTTTGGTTCGTAATTTTCAAATAGTAGGAATCTGGAAACGAAGAATCCTCCCAGCAGGGTGATCAGATTATTGGTAATCTGATCTTTAGAAATTGAGGATAATTCTCCTTTCTTTTTGTAGTGATCAATTACTTCATTCAGTAAAGGTGGCACATTTTCCATAAAATAAGGCGCTAACTGAGATCGTAATTCATCACTATAGAATACTTCCTTCACCATAACTCTAAATAGCATCCTGTTCTCCGATAAAAAGTCCAATCGATTAATTAGAAATACACGCAAAAAATCTTTAAAAGTTTTTGGAAGGTGATTTTTCACTATTTCTTCAACTTCCGTAGATAGTTGTGGGATGACTTCTTTAATCATCGGGAGTATTAGATTTATAAGCAGATTTTCTTTTTTCCCATAGTATTTAAAAATCAGACCTTCAGAAACTTGTGCTTCCATGGCAATTTCCTTTGTTGAAGTGTTTGAAAAACCTCGTTCGGCAAATAATCGAATGGCTGAAAGCTCTACCTGCTTTTGCTTTTCTGTCTTATTGTTATCTTCTTGGGTATGTTTTTTTATTTCCTCTAATAAGTTCATGTTTAACCCCTTTCTCAACATTAAGTGAGTGAGTACTCACTTCGGTGAAAACAATACTCCTTACTACAAAGATTTGTCAATTAAAATTTCCTAAATAATGTAACTCTCACATTTACTTTGATTTATCTAGTGGTGCCACTGCTTAAAAATGATAAAAAGAATATCTATCAATTCATAAACTAAATGCTAACTGAGCCTAATGTAATGAGCTGTTTAGATTGCTGCAAAATGATAAATAAAAAACTTGAACAAAAATACTACAGTTCCTATCATCTTTTATGCAGCATCAAGCGAATATTCGCAGTACGTCCACATTTCCATCTTTACCAAGGATCTCAATCAGTTTTCATATTCCCCTACCATGAAATTTAAATTATAACGCATATCAATATAGTCATTTATAACAGAAGAGCTAATGGTTGGTTTCTTTATTACCAATCTTAGCGAGATAACTGATATCTATCAGAAAATTTGAAACGCATTTATTCGTTCCTTGTTCGCCTCTTGACCTTTTCTTTCTATTCTCTTATCAAAGTTACGAGACAAAATATACAATACCGTCTCATAAGAGGCGATCAAATTATTAGTGAACCACAACTATCATTTAAATGATGATATATTAATGCCATCGAAAGATAGAAATTAAATTTTACGAATAGGGAGTAATTGTTATGACTGAATATAAAGACTTACGCCTCACATCCAATGGACAAAACATTTCATTTGCTGAGGTTCAACATATCGCCGCAAAGCGTGCCGTTCATGTATTACAAGAAATGTCAGAATTAGGAGCAAATTTATACCTTGATAATAAAAAACTTGATCCTAACACGATTTATACATTATCAGATTTAGATTTATTACAAGCATGTTCCGAAAGCAAAAAGCAACTTGGCCGTCAAGGCATCTTAGATCTGTATGCTGATAAATTAGCTAAGAGTCGCCAAATGTGGCATGAAATTGCAGAAAAATCAGATGACAAAAACTTTAAACTAAGTCATGTAACCGTCGAAGTAGATGGGATTGATCCTGAATTGGTTGCTAAACAAATGGTAACTTCTAGCTCAGATGAATTGAATATAGACATTGCTTATCATTTGGCACCAGATCATTTTGTTTTTGATTTAATTGGCAATACGCAAGAGGTTATGGAAACAATTGGTCATTACAAAGAACCGACTTGGTTCCAACTACAACTTGCTACAGAAAAACAAGGACCTAAAAAAGATCCTGAATGTCTTGCAGCGCCAAAAGCTCAATTTGTCTTGGACGATGGTTTCAGAATGCCTATGTATGCTATGCACCAATTTTACGCAACACCAACAGGAATGCGCATTGAATTAGGTCTTTACTTCCCATCCGCAACACCAGATGAAGCAGTCGTTGGTCATAGGGAACACTTTGTGTTGGAATTTGGAAATAATATGGCTTTGGCTTTAGATCGGCTACACTCTGCTAAATAATAAAAAAGGTGTATAATTGACAAAACAATCAATTATACACCTTTTTTGGAGGTATTTTTATGGAATATAGTGATCGAAGAGTAAGAAAAACGCGTGCGGCTATCAACACAGCGATCATATCATTACTGAAAAGAAAAAATTTTCACGATATTACCATCCAAGATATAGCGGACGAAGCAGATATTGGAAAGGCAACTTTTTATCGCCATTATCCAGATAAGTATGCATTAGTAGAGGATTTAGTTCTTGCTAGACTTGAAATTTTTTATCACAAAATGAGAATTAATCCAAAAATAACAATGACATTAGAAAATTTACAACAACTTCGTGCATTTGTTATTGAGATAAAACCCTTTCGAGGAATTAATCAATCTGAATTAAATGTTGATCGGCTGATCAAGGATTGGTTAGCAGAATTTTTAGAAAGTCATTTGTCACTAGCAACGCAAGGAAATTTATATTCTCCTCACTCAACAGCTAAAATTATGGCAGCAACCCTGTTAGAGCTACTTGATGAATACGATTCTGGTGAAGTCCAGTTAACACCCGAAAATATTAAGCACCAACTTTCCGATTTACGTAGTGTATTGGCAAGTTTTGATTATCAAATGTGATGATTTTTGTTAAAAAATAGATATAGGACACATTGACTTTATATTGATAATATTCCGTCGTTATTTATATAACTAACCAGCTGGATCTAAACGAGGGAGCTGCTAGGAATACCACAAAAGTGAGCACGAAAAAAGGAGTAAAAACGCAAAGGTTTTTGCTCCCTCGATGGAACTATTTTCATGCTGCATACCTCAGTAAAAATCGAAAAACATATTTCGCGAATACTTTGCATACGATTTATGAATACTTTTGCAGATATGATAAAAACTACAAAAAGACTACAGTCTATATCAACTTTTATGCAGCAGTAAGCGAATGGTCGTTGCTTTCTCCTCATCTAGTTTTTTGATGCGTAAACAGCCCTTGCCAATATTTGAATTTTTAAACACTTTTTCATATTTTGCTAATAACGGCTCTCCATTTTCTGTTGGAAACAAATATAAGTTCACCGTTTTTTCATATTTTTTCAGAGAAATTTTAGGGACACCATTTTCGCCTTCCGGAAACCGCCAACCAAGGCCAGTAAACTTGCCTAGCGTATACTCTTTTCCTTTTTCTTGTAACTCTTCTTCAATGATCTGGATTAATTCTTGGTATAAATCTTCCATCATACACCCCGCTTTGTCTAAATTTTACGTCAATCAATGATTCTATTTTACCAGTCAATATGCTACTTGTAACTTTTAAGGATTTCATTGTGTATGCCCTCTGAAATCTTATCATTTGGTTATATAGAAATGGACTCTTGTACACGATAAAGCCCATAGATAGCCTTAGAAAATTAAAAAGAAGCAGCACAATTTAAACCGAAAGATTATCCTAGATAGTTATTCCTTTTATTCTGGGCGTCATTCAATTTGCGAAACAATAAAACCAAATCGTACTATTACACAAGAAGTACACTACTCACCATTTCTTGTGTTTTATTTTACGCTAAAAATAAGTGGTTCGTCTGTTTTTACTGGTGCTTCCTTAAAAAATTCTGACGCGGCGCTTTTTGCTCAATGACTTAATTGATAGTAATCGTCTTCCTGTTTCTGCATCCGTTCCCGTTCTTTCTGGTTGTACCATGGGGAAACGGTGAAGGCCAAAACATCGTTGATCAGATACACCGAGCTGTTGACGAACATCGCCAAACTGGCGGATCCGTGCGTGAAAGAAATGTACCATAGAACCATTTGTGCCAAACCGGAAGCCAACCACCAGTAATATTGATTGTTGTAACGCAGAAAACTGATGACACCGGCGGTCAAACTAATGGAAAAGGCGATAGCATCGACCCAAGGACGGGGATCATCGGTAAAACGCTGGATCAATCCGCCGGATACAAAATAAACCACCACCGTACTGATGATAGCCAACAACCAGACTTTGCCGGTGAACTTGCGGATCTTGGCGGCCATGTTGTGGTTCCATTCCTTGCTTAACAATACGGGGATATCTAAGGTGATCATATAGGCGATCTGTTCGCCGATGCTTAAATAATTTTTGGCGGAAAAACCCACATAGATAAAACAAAGGGCGGAAATGATCCCTAAAATTCCGTTGACTGACTTGGCGGCGCTGATAGAAAGGATACATAAAACCCCAAGTGTCGTTCCCAGAAAAGTGATGACCGTCAAAAAAGTGATTGGTTGATTGACCAAGGTCATGATTTGGCAACCCAGACTAAAGAAAAATAGATAATAATTTTGTTGTGGCCAACCTTTTAGTTGGTGCAGTAAGAATTTGAAATAATTTAACATATGCGGCTCCTTCTATGATTTAAAAAATACCTCTTCCCCGTTTATCAGGGGGAAAATAAGTTGCTTGGGTCGCCGTCGATCTGAAGCTTGGGACACAAGGCGAAACGCTCGTACCACTACTGATAACGCTGATTGGCCTGCCGATAATAATCATATCATTCCGGATGCGTCGCGAGCTGCTCGTAATCCCGTCCTCTTTTTTGATCCGTTCCAGCCTCACATCAAAGGAAACCTTGATATCGCCAAAAGATCCGGCTGTTTTTACGGCGCCAATTGTTCCAGCTCTTTTAACATAGTGTTCAGCAAATTATCATATTGCACCACTTCATCAGGACTCACCTGTCCCACGTCGGCGTTCAGATGAAAAAGCTGACTGTCCTCGTCGATCTTCCGACCCAAAATATTGCCCGCTTGCGCCAGCACTTCTTTTCTGGCTAAAAAGCGTTTATTTAGAAAAAATATCTGTAACAGAAACGTATATTTTTTTACGGATTCGTATAAAACAAAGGCAACACTACGTGATCATCCACATTTTCATCAAGTGGCCGCGAATTCATTTTTCGCGACAGTCGATTGGTCAAAACGGTTGTTCCCGCACTGATGGTTCCGGCTATCATTAACATCGTTTCATCCATCCCTTCATAAAAATTCATGCGACTTCGAGTGAATCCTTGTTCATAGTACGGCGAATTTTTTTTAAAGTAAAGACTATATTTTGTGTTTTTTTCGTGTTATAAGGAAAGCACGTACAATATATAGTGTTTCATACAAAATAAAAATAGTGCTGCTTCCCCCGCTGAAAATGAAGAAAACCTCAGGAGTAAATCGCGAGGATGCTGAAAAACTATCACTTTTCAGCCAAGTTGATGTTTTTGTAACAACTTAAAGTAAAGAAAGAGCCAATTCACACTTTTTTCGTGAGATTTGGCCCTTTTCTTTAACTCCTATGTTCTATTTTCCTTATTTTAACCTGATTATTCGCTTCAGGTTTACAACCAATATTGTCGTCGCCCCTTATATATCCCATACTAAATAAACCATCTCACTGTGATATATTTTACCCATGACGGCTTTTGAGTTCATCATATTTAACTTCAAAAAGATTTACCCTATTGGAAACAATTGATCCAATATCTCAAGTACCCCATCCTCGTCATTTGAAGGGCAAATATAGTCAGCTGCTTATTGAACATAATTAATTAAGCCATTGAAGGAGCTATGAAATGAACAATAGAAAAGGAATCAAAAGCGCTTAAGTTTCTCACTCTTAAAATAAACTATTCTGGAATTCATCATCTTCATTTTTTAACGGGACATAGATTTTGTTACAAGTTTATGCGCACGCTATCTAATATTTTTCATAAAAATTATACTATAAAGAGTGTTCATAAATTAATCAATTTTTCATACACTTCTTTACCAATCAACCATAAAAATATCAATTACTTCTATTCGATTAATCTTCATTCAAAATCTATTCATAAAATATCAGGGGCAGAAGAGGTGTGGTATAATAATCCTTTTGTATTTTAGTTGTAGAATACAAAATAAAATGCAACAGAGATTAAACCAACCCCTTTAATTATGTCTTTTGATTTTAAAGCCTTTTAGTATCAGGGTTTCATGTATGTTGGAAAATATATATTCCTGTATAATTATGATGGTTGATAACTGAGCAAAATAATAAGTCGGCAAGGAGGAACATTCGTGAAGTTAAGAAAATACCGTGAATCAGATTGTGAAGCAATCGTTTGTTTGTTTTATAATACTGTCCACAATATCAATATTCGTGACTACTCTGAGACTCAGCTTAATGTTTGGGCACCTAGATCGGCTGACTTTAAGGGTTGGAATAAGTCACTGTTAGAGAGCCAAACATTCCTAGCTGAGATAGAAAATGTTGTAGTTGGTTTTGGAAATATCGATTCTACAGGATATCTTGATTGTTTGTTTGTGCATAAAAACCATCAAGGAGAAGGAATTGCTACTGCACTCTGTGACGCATTAGAAGCAACCACAAGCGATGTAATTACTACTCACTCCTCGATAACCGCCAAGCCTTTTTTTGAGAACAGAGGCTACAAGTCTGTGAGAAAACAGGTTGTTGAACGTCAAGGCGTAGCTTTAATTAATTATGTTATGGAGAAGAAACAAGTTATTTGAACAGAGGTTAACAGTCTAACTCTGTCTGATATTTAGATTTCTACACAAGGAGTTGTCTGAATATGGGTTCATTTAAACATTTATCTGAATTTGAGCGTGGCAAAATTGAGTTAATGTGGAAACAAAGCCACAAACAAGCAGAGATTGCTCGTGAGTTAAACCATAATATACATAACATATATTGAATTAACCAACAGTTGAGTATGGGAATCTTCGAAGGTATTTGATTAATTTAAAGAGGGCAGATAGATATTTGATCTGATAGTTAAGGTAGCTTGCCCCCAAAGGGAGGGTACATTAGAACCAATCTTCACATTGATCGTCTCCCACTTATAGTGGGCTTAGTCATTGAACTAATTCTCATTGGATAGATGGGGAAGACGATCGATAGCAAGTTGCTATCTAACTCAGACTTTCGGAGTCAAAACGGACATAAAAAAAGAAGTATTCTATCAACGTGAATGGAAAATACGACTTATGAAGTTAATGAAACCGGAGTAAGAATTTACGACTTATGTAATGGAAAAAATTCTAATGAAGAATTAGCTAGTCTTTTAGCTAAACAGAGTTTTCACTATCATTTTCAAAAAGATTACTATTTTTCCGGTACAATGTATGGAACACGTGGCACTGTTACCCCGATGGAGCTGCCCCTAACAAAGCTTTTATCCTTTAGTTCAACCAAATTCTTTACTTGTCCTGTAACCATTGCCCCTAAGACTTCTATATCATCTACGTTCTTATTTTGATTATCCTGTATAAAATCAGCCATTTCTTGGTTACTCATGGGCGCAGCGTAGGTCTCAAATGCGCTGAAAAAAGAATCTTTATCAGATTCTGCATCAACAATCTGATTCTTTCCATCAACACTTAATTGAAAACCGTAAACTGGCATACCGGAAGGCCCTTTGCTTTCGTCTCTGTTTTCTGAAAACAAATATAACCATACAACATTGATATTATCTGGAAACATTTTTTTCACTTCACTAAAGAGATAAGGCCGATCAAAGGAAATTGCCACTTCTGCAAGAAAATCATCCATGTTACTTAAATTAGCTAATTCATTTTTCACCCCATCATAATAGTTTTCGATTGCTGGATCATAGAAGGTAGCGACTTTTTGCTTGGTTTGACGATTATATTCATACGAGTTTTTCTCGGAATGATACCATGAGGGAAGCAGTTCATTATAGTCTATGTCACTTCCCAAAACATTATACTTACTACGTAAACTCCCCCATAGCACAGTATAGCCATCAATATTTTTCGATTGGTTCGTCACTACTTCTCCACCCAAAATAGAGCTGCTCGCAATCACTTGTGAATCAATTTGTGTATTTGGCGAAGCAATTGTTTGATAGACAGACAACGACTGGTCTAACGCACGATAATTATGTGTAGCAACCTTATCCAATAGAAAAACCAATATACCCGACATCACAAGAAAACTGATGATCGAAACACAGCTGATCATTGCTACCTGCTTTCTTTTTGCTTTTTTGATACTTTTATTCAAATCCATCATACATCCTCCCAGTCTGCTTTTAATTTTTTTCGTGCTCTATATAATTGCTTTTTCACTGTTTCAACTTTTTGATCTAGCATTGTTGAGATATCCTCATACGATAAACGATAATAATACTTAAGTATTATTAATTCCTGTTCTTGGCTTTTTAGTGAGTTGATGAGCATCCATAATTTTTCCGATTCATTTACCAGACTCGACTGAGAGTCAGCATAGTAAAAAGTCAGTTCTTTTTCGCGCTTTTTTTTCCTGAGTAAATCAATATAGTTATTGAAAGAAACCCTAAAAAACCAAGGACGTAAATTATCTTGTGTCATATGGATCAGAGAAGAAAATATAGTGTCATATGTTTTAGAAACAGCATCTTCTGCATCTTCTAACATACTCCCTTTTTTTACTAGTACACTGATTACTTCTTGTCCTAATAAAAGCAATACTTCTTCAAATGTCACATCCTCTTTCATTTGATTTTCTCCTTTCATCTATACAACGCTTGAACAACTGAAAAAGTGGACAAGAATAAGCACTTTATTTTTGATCAAATGCTAAAAAACCACTCAACCATTTATGAGTGATTTTATTGTCGCATATGAAATTAAATAATTGTGCAAAACATCAAAAAAAAAAATATAGATAAACAGGTAAAAATAAAAAGGCGCAAAAACGCAAAAGTTTTTGCCCCCTCTTTTTGCCCCCTCAATGGAACTATTGTCCTGCTGTATCCCTCAGTACAAACATATTTCGTGAATACGTTGCGTAGGATGTATGACTCATTTTCCAGAAATGATAAAACAAGAACAAAAAGGCTAAAGTTCCTATCAGCTTTTATGCAGCAACAAGCGGATAGTCGCTACTTTCTCCTCATCTAGTTTTTTGATGCGTAAACAGCCCTTGCCAATATTTGACTTTTTAAACACTTTTTCATATTTTGGTAATAACGGCTCTACACTTTCGGTTGGAAACAAATATAAATTAATGGCATAATTGGCGTATAATACTGACAATCATCAAAAAACTCGCCAACATTTAAATAAATATGCGTATTATTTTTAGAATAAAATATAAAGACCACTGGGTACACTATCACAGGAAGGGTATTTTTATGCTTTTTCAGTTATTGACCAAAAACTGCAACTTTAAGTCTCGTATCTATTCTAATCAAAGACTTATCTTGCAAGAAAAAAAATCAGCTAAGCACGATGCCTAACTGATTTTGACTAAATTTCGATTGTATTCGTCTCTCTAAACACGATATTTGCCAGCATTCTCAACATTCATATCTATTGAAAATCACATAGAGTATGGAAATTTTAGTTTTTGTCCAAAATCATTTTATTCAAAGAAATCATTTCTAACAAACCTTGTGCTGCTTCACTCCCTTTATTGCCAGCTTTTGTGCCGGCTCTTTCAATCGCTTGTTCAATGGTTTCGGTGGTCAAGACACCAAACATAATAGGTATATCTGCATTCAGACCAATTTGGGCTACGCCTTTGGCCACTTCATTTGAGATCAATTCATAATGGGTGGTGGCACCGCGAATCAAGGCACCTAACGTCACGATGCCATCATATTGCTTGTGGTCTACGATTTTCTTTGTCATATATGGAATTTCGAAAGCACCAGGCACCCAATATATGTCGATATTCTCTGCTTTGACCCCGTGACGTACCAAGTTGTCTTTGGCACCTTCAACTAACTTTGAGGTGATAAACTCATTGAATCGCGAAACCACTATCCCTACTTTTACTGTCTCTCCGTGAAAATTCCCTTCAAATACTGTCATTCTTCATTCTCCTTTGATTGATTCAATAGATAAGTAATGGTGAAACTTTTCTTTTTTCGTTCTCAAATAGCCGCTGTTTTCTTGATGTGCCGGCATTTCTAATGGCACACGTGCGGTTACTTTGATACCTAATTTTTCTAATGCATGCACTTTATCCGGGTTATTGGTCATCAGTTGGACCTCATGGATACCGAAAGACCCCAACACTTCTGCTGCAAATGAATACTGACGGGCATCTGCCGCAAAACCTAACGCAATATTGGCTTCATACGTATCCATGCCCTGTTCTTGCAGTTGGTATGCACGAAGTTTGTTTCTTAAGCCAATTCCACGTCCTTCTTGGCGTAAATACAAAATCGCGCCACGCCCATTGGCTTCGATTTGCCGCATCGCTACATGCAGCTGTTCCCCGCAATCACAGCGATGGGAGCCGAAAACATCTCCCGTCAGGCACTCCGAATGAATCCGCAACAACAGCGGTTCGGTCGTATTGCGTATGTCGCCTTTGGCTAATAAAAGATGTTCATTGCCGAATTCGTCTTCGAATAATGTTAGGTCGAAATCACCATAGGCAGTTGGCAAGTCCACAGTGATCGGTGCAGTTCCTCTTAAATATTCCGCCAATTCATCAATAGTCAGAAATGGTAGTTGCCATTGATCGGCCAGTTTTTTCAATTCTGGCACCCGTGCCATCGTCCCATCTGCATTTAAAATTTCACAAATGTACGCCGCTTCGACACCGCCTGCAAGTTTTGCCAAATCAACGGCGGCTTCCGTATGACCTCTGCGCACCAAGACGCCGCCCGGTTGTGCAATCAATGGAAAGATATGCCCCGGACGATAAAAATCTGCGGCTTGTGCTGCCGGATTCGCCAATTCGCCAATCGTTGCTGCACGGTCTTTGGCGGAAATACCCGTACTAGTAGACATATGATCGACACTGATCGTAAACGCGGTGCCAAAAGCATCGGTGTTCTTTTCCGTCATCTCAGGCAACGCCAGCTTTTCAGCGATGGTTTGCGCGATTGGGGCACAAATCAATCCTCGGCCATGGGTCGCCATAAAATTGACGGCATCAGGTGTTGCGTATTCAGCGATGCCAATCAAATCTCCTTCTGATTCACGGTTTTCATCATCGGCAACAATGATCAAGCCGCCTTTTTTTAACCATTCCACTGCTTGTTCTACTTTATGCATAATCTGCCTTCTTTCACTTTCGTTGGTATTTGACATATTTCCCGATCATATCCGTCTCAATATTGACCCATTCTCCTTGTGTCAATTGCCCAAGGGTCGTCTGGTCTTTGGAATGCGGAATCAAACTAACGGAAAACGACTGCGCCGTCGTCTGCGTGACCGTCAAGCTGACGCCGTTGATCGCAATCGAACCTTGAGGAATGATCTCTCCATGGACACTTGCCGGGTAAGCAAAGGTCAAAATCAACGCATTCTCCAACTGCTTTCGTTGAATCAGTCGCGTAGTCACATCAATATGGCCGGCAACAAAATGGCCTTCAAAACGTTGGGTTGCTGCCATCGCCCGTTCTAAGTTGACTTCGGCACCTACTGGGAGTTGTTTAAAGGTGGTCCGTTGAAAAGTTTCCGGCATAATATCCACAATAAAGGTGGTCTCATATTTTTTGATTGCCGTCAAACACGTCCCATTGATTGCCATACTGTCTCCGATTTCATACCCCTGCAACAAACTTTCTGAAGCACTACAAGTCAGCTGGATCGTTCTGCTTTGCTTGCGAATCTCCTTGATGCGGCCTTTTTCTTGAATCAATCCTGTGAACACGCCTCTCGCCTCCTACCTCGAATACATATATCCGCTCCTACTGCTTCCATCGTCACATGATCTAATTGCTGCATGTTGATTGGCGTACGTGGACTAGCAAAACTTGCTAAACTGTTGCCGCCAAGAAATTTCGGTGCTAGGTATGTGATACTCTCTTGCCATAGTCCGCTTGCTAAAAAGGCATCATGGATTGCGGCCCCACCTTCAACATAAATTGATTGGACTTGCCGTGTGGCGATTTCCTTTAGCAGATTGGGAATCGTCAGATTATCCATCGTGATTACTGTCACGTGGGGTGGTCGTTCACGATCAGATACCTGTTCAGTAAAAATCCATACCGGCGCCAAAGCATCCGAAAAAAGCGCCAATTGTGTTTGGCTCAATACTCGCCCGCGACGGTCTACCACCATGCGTATCGGTGGAAATGGACTTTTGGTGGTCGTCAATAAGGTTGGATCATCCGTCAGCACTGTCTGGCTCCCCACCAAAATGCCTTGATAATCTCCTCGTTCTTGATGCACCTTTTGCCAAACTGCCGATCCAGTGATCGTGCTCCGGATCTGATGATCGACTGCGATACGACCATCTAAGGTGATGGCTTGTTTCAATGCTACGTAAGGCAATTGATGCTGATGGTAGAAATTGTAGTGCGCGTTCAAGTGACGCACCGCGGATTCTTCGACCCCTACCATCACCTCAATTCCCTGTTCTTCTAAATAACGTTTGCCTTGTCCGGCAACGATCGGGTTGGGATCTAATTGCCCGATGACCACTTTCTTGATGCCGCTATCGATGATCAACTGGGTACAAGGCGGCTGTTTTCCTTGATGGTTGCATGGTTCTAAAGTCACGTATAAAGTTGAATTGAATAGGTCTTCGGAGGAATGGCATTGTGCGATGGCGTTTCGTTCCGCATGCTGCTGCCCATAAACTAAGTGAGCCCCTTTGGCAATGATTCGTTGATCTTTGACGATCACGGCACCGACTAACGGATTGGTAAACGTATGGTGCCGACCCTTTTTTGCTTCTGCAATTGCCAAGCGCATGTATTCGTTATGCATGTTCCTTCCTCCTTTCAATAAAAAAATGCCTCGTGAAATGATCACGAGGCATAGACAAACAAGACCGGCAAAATATCAATTTTAGACGCACTGCGCCCCTTGAAATTTTGTGGTTTTTTTCTTCTCCCATCCAGACTTTCACTGTCGGTGCCAGATTCACACTGGCTCCACCGCATAAACATGCGGGTCACGGACTTCAAACATTACGCTTGTCACCGTCGGTCGGGAATTACACCCTGCCCCGAAGAATACTATTCAATTCGATTAAATTCTATATGTTTGATTTTTCTTTGTCAAGTTCTTTTAGATTGGATTTATTGACTCATTGGAGGATGAACTCAGTCACTTTCAGTCAATAAAAACACCTATAAATACTAGCGATTTTCTTCATTGAATAAAGTTATTTATCGTTATTTAATTTATAGTCACTACTAAAGTACGTCAATAATCAGAGGAGGAAAATCATTTCTCCATTAACAGATTTATGCATGACTACAAGTAGAAAATCCGTTCTCAAGTAATATCCATGTGAAACCATTTGTGCGTATTCATTGCCAAAGTGAATGTCTCACTTTTCCGATTACATCAGAAAACAAAAATAGACGCTTTGTAACCTATTCATCAAATCATTACGTTCAAGTTGTTTTTACCTTATGTTGATTTTGATACATGTTCATTACTTTACTATATATATAATTTGTCGATATCACGTTTTTGAAAGAATCTTATGAAGAATGTGTTATGAACATTTTTCGTTATTTTTAGCTATCAGCAACATCTTCACGGACACCATGCTACAATTCATTTGACGAACATAACAAATTCTAAGTTGTTTGTTTTGTAAAAATTGATCATACACAATACATAGGAAAAATTTTTTATCGATTAATAAATGACTTTACTCGATACCTATTATTCATTTATGGTATTATTTGTCATGAATAAGAATTTTATTATTATAAAAAGATGTGTCGGGACGATACCATCTGGTGGTGTGGGTTCCGGTGTGCCGATTGGCTCATAGATTCCAGTGAATTGGACTGTCCCTTCTGTTTCTACCTGATGAACTTCTGTTCCTAATGTATCTATAGGAGATAATAAACATAGGAATAAAGCTATAATTGGTAATAAGAACCCATATTTTACTCGTTTTTTCATTTCCCTCCTCCTGAACGTTATTCTCAAACAACGATCTTTTTGAGAAAACATCTTTTGTCTTTTGACATTTCAAACTATAACAAGATTACCGAAAAGAGTTAAATCAAGATTTGTCGTGTTCCCTACATAATTTGAAAGTTGCTATTCCAAAAGTGCTCTATTCGTTATCTAGAATCGAAGTGTTGTAAGCCCATGGATGCAGAAGGTTCACCTCATGGGTAATAATCTTTTGTCAACTAGACCTGCCTATTCGATGCGTTATTTCCTTTGCAATTTTTTTGCCAGGTTTGCCACATCCATCCCCCTGCGCATGGATCATAGACGACAAAAGAGGCATCGGACAAGATTGTCCAATGCCTCTAATATAGCGAAATAAGCACCTTACATCACGTAAAAAGTTCCCTAAAAAAGGCAAATCCGTAGATTTACTACTAGAAATGAAGGCGATTTTTGGGTCAAACAAAAACGTTGATCAACTGTGTCAACTATGGCGACTTGATCGATCAACCCTTCTAAGCCTGTAACTGATCAAGGCTTCATATTCTTGCTGTCAACAAGGATATGAGGTGCCTATTTATTTTGGTTTCGATTCGGTAATTCGTTCAGCTGACTTTCTAAGCGCTTGAAATCGAACAAGTATAAAAAGCCGAATTTTCGTTCGACTTTTTTCACTTTCAAATGTTCTTGAATGAAGGCAATACGATGAACATTTTGTTGTTTCACAATTCAGCAATTCACGCTGCCTCTAAATCTTCAGGCTGATCACTGGCAGCATAGGTTGGCGTTAAATTCAACACTGTGCCTATGCGGCCGCCATCTTCAGACATACCTACTTGCCGATACACCTCAATGGCTTTAGCAGAAGCTAGATTAAGATTGTAGGCAACCTGAACAGCTTTTTTGCCATCTACTAATTTAGGATAGTGGAACTGATACAAGTACTCTCCGTCCTCAATAAACGTATCTATCACGTTATTATAAAAAAATACTGCTTCTTCATTGACAGTATTTCTTTCCAAACCATCGATTAAACAGCTCCATTGAATCGATGTCCGGATACTGTTTAAACCAACCAAATATACTAAAAAAAATGCACCCGAAAACAGAGTATTTTCGAGTGCATTTTATTTATATCGAGGATGGAACTATCTAACTTATGTCACGCCCCCTATTTTCTTTTTTGATATAAAATAACATATCATTCTCTAATATAATTAGATCACGACAAAATAACTTACTGCGAGAAGGACGATATGATAAATAAATGATTCAAAAAAAATGATGAGATTAGTAGGCAAACAATTTTCACTTTTTGTGGTCTCTAACACGTTCATTCAGAAAAAGACATCGATCGTCTATGTTCTCTTCTCACTTATATCGTATGCTCACGGATTAATATCCTCGTAGACATATCTATTCTTGCACCTCCTAACCAGTGGTTAAGTTAGTAAAAATCCCATAATTTAAGTAATTCAAATAATAATTTTGTACGCCATGGTCTTTGAAGACACCTTAAATACATTGGTTTTAAAATGAAATCTGTAACCTTTAAAATCTAAAATAGGTTCATTTAATAGATTATCGGTTCTATGTGAAAAATTATAATTAAAATCTACTATTCCTTGAAATTTGAGTATAATCTTAAACGGTGTTTCTAGAGAACTCAATAATAATAATAAACTTGCGTTTTCGTATATATCACTTTCCAGGCCTTCTTCACCGGTTAATATACTCATACTAGTATACGATACAGATCCGTCTAAAGTCAGTGACATACCTGAATAAAACTCCATTTTTTCCACAAATGAATCATGAAAGTTTGCATACTTTTCATTTAAAGAATCTATTTCATCCGAATCATGTATATAATTCCACAAATTAAGACCATCTCCTTTTAGTATATCTCGGATATTTTTGTCCATTACCATAACTATGCTGCCAACTATGCGTTTGTGGCAAATCAGTTCCGTTTAGCATTACCATGTTTGCTGCAATCGATAGCAGCACATGGATTCACTTATTTTCGTAAAATCCCTTTTTTTGTATCCTACCATTTTATCAGGTCATTATGATGTTTTTTTGCCAAATAATAACCTATACCTAGTGCGGCTAACATTGTTGCAATAGGAAAAATTATTTTTGCACTTATATAAATCTTATATCAGCTACTATCACAGAATCCCCATCTATATCAACGTTCACATCGGATTGTTATCCGCGTAGGTATATCCATTCACGGTCAGCTGCTGTATCATTTTTAACACTTTGCAACAGAGCCAATTATTGTAATCTAATAATTTTAATTTTACCAATTTTCAATAATCGATTAAAGTCAACTTTTGATATTGAAAAATATGAGTCAAAAACTCTTTCAGAAAAATCATCTTGAGGTGACAATAGTTGGAAAAAGAAATTACTATCATCTTGAAATAAAATCATAGCTGTGAAATCAAGTAATAAGCCATGTCTGCTTTCTTCTACTTGTAGTAATTCACCTATTTTAAGATCATCTAGTGATTCCATTACGGTTTCATCACTTATATCAAAGTCTAAAGTTCGATCATACTCTTTCATAATAAATGTTTGTTTCAACATTTTTAGTCTAAATATCACAATTGGAGATTTCATTTTTTTCATATTTTGTCCATTCTATTTCTTGTACTAGTGTGCCTGTCTGACATGTTTAATAAATTTATCATAAATGATCTTAACACTGAAATTTTTAAAAAATTTAGTTTTTATCAATTGCAACTCACTTTTGGTCTGAATTTAACTTCTTGCAAATCAAATTTTTTAGGCTGACTCATGGAGGACGAATCATTCACTAACCTTTTTGTCTTCTTCAACTTGACGATCAAAATACTATTAAAAATTTTTTTCTGTATTTATTACTTTGAAGTTTTTATAGCAATTAACTTTATATTTTTGGTTTTAACCCCTATATCCTTATTAACATTTGTCCATTTAGTGTCGTTCATTTTAAAAGTTCACTCATAGTGACTACAATATACATCCCAACTGCTTCTAAAATAATATTTTTTTGACTAGTATGAACATTAAAAATTTCGTGTCCTATTTTTTCACTTATATCTATTTTTCCTGTAAGGCACATAGTTTCATCAAATAGGTAAATAAAATTTTCTGCAAATATACAAATATAATCATTAAAATGACAAATGTCGAATATAGCAGCATCACACACAAATTCTTTTACTTCAGTTAAATGGCTAAACAAATTATATTTAATCATTATTTGTTTTTCTACATCCGTATATGCAATTAGAAAGATGTCTCCATTATCTGATATTGCAGATATGGCCTCTAGGTCAATGAATGACGACGATAGACGATGAGGAAGGACCTCATTATAATTATTTAAATCTATATTGAATTCTACTAGACCATAGTGAGCTCCACCTTTTTCAGAGGACAGTATCCCCTCTTCATTATACGCAACTAATATTCCATTTGGGGATGGTACTATTTTTAGTATTCCGTTTCCTAATGTAATAATAGAATTATCTATAAAGACAGCCTTCTCATCATCCATCGAAAAAAAAAGATACCATTCATTTTTATACATCATAATTTCATGAATGGTAATTTTCTTTTGTTCGAACAGTTCATGCGCAAAAGTATGAATTATTTTGTCGTTTTCAAAAATTTTAATCGCAGCTTTTTCATGAGAAAAGATACATATATTATTTTCTGTGGGTGTAGTTAAAATTGTTATGTTATCTTTTAATGGTAATTCTCGCAGCATTTTGTCCGCCCTTTCGCAGAAATATTATGAATATAAAAAAGATGTAGTTACGCTACCCTATCAATCTCTTATCACGCTACTCTGGTTGTCGTCCAATTACCATTTCTTCTAACATTTTTTTAGAAATCCTTTCTCCTTTGTATCCTGGTCTAATTTTTCTGCTCGACGACATGTGGTATTGGTGGATAGCATATGTCAAAGCAGCGAAATATGCAGAAGAAATATGCTTAATTTTCTTATCTTCTTTCAAATTGAATGACCGAAGACAACGTTTTACGAAATCTATCAGGAAACGAGAAACGATTACCCACCCAACAACAAAGCCATAACCATGACAGTAAAATTATAAACCGCATGAGCAAAAATAGAGTGCCAAATATTTTTCTTACGCAAATAAGCGATCGTTAGAAAGAAGCCAATGATGAGGAATGGAAACAATGCAAGGAGGTTGCCGTTCACGTTGGCACTATGACTTAGTGTAAATAATAGTAGACTGCCTATCGTGGTGAGGATTCTCAACCAGCGCTTTTCACCATCGTAAATAAGGGTATAACGATAAAATATCTCCTCGAAAAATGGTGCGACTATGATGACATGAAACACAGATAGCGCGTTCCTTTGTTCTACTGGAAACTTGAACACCCATGGGTTTCCATCTCCAATAAGAAGCAAATTGATCAACCCAACGCTGAGTATGATCGCGATTGACGTGATGAGACATATTTTGATCAATGGTACGATTTTTACCCTTCTAAAACTTTGTAATAAATATTTGTGGAAGAGGATAATGGCGGCGGCTGAAAGAAGTATTCTGAAGCCTAATTGATCATAGCTCATGAGGTACTTTGCGTACGCGACAGGAACGCCCCTCTTGGTGATAGCACGCCATAGTATAAACAAGATAATCAATACGATTTTTTTCAAAATATTTCCCTCGCGATCTCATTTCAAGTCGTTTACTATTCTATTATATCTTATTGAAAGCGATTAACCAAATACCATTATAATATATTGTCATTTAGATAGTGTGAATCATTTCTGGTTAAAGGATGGATTTGAGAAGGCTGCGGCAGTTATTTCCTCTGAAATCTATCATCCCGGGCCTCGCTTTACCTTCTTTCGCCATACAATCCATTTTCATCTGAGAAAGTAAAAGGCATGTCCTGTTTTCCTTAAGCAAAAAACAGCAAAGCTAGTCATTTCTACTAACTTTGCTGTTTATAGTTGATGCTGTTCGATATGCTTGACCAAGGTCCGACTTTTGTTCATGATCCGCCCTTTTTGTCAGTCAAACAGATGTTGCGGATTTCTACTCATGTTTTTAAACGACCCTCACACCCATCGAATTCTAGTATTTTATATCTTCTTCACGCGATACGCATCCATATTGATTGTGGGACAGCCTAATCGTAAGGCAAATTCAAAATCATGGCTGATGATGATAAAACGAATTCCCCTATCGCTATATTCTTTGATCAATTTTTGCATTCTTTTCATATTACGGGCATCCAATCCAGAAGTTGGTTCATCTAATATCAAATATTCCGGCTGTCGCATCAAGCCAACGGCAAAGGTGACCCTTTGCTTTTGGCCCCCTGATAAAGAAGCGGGATGTTGATCTTTCACTTGTTCCAGGCCAAGTTCTTGTAATAATTTGGCAGCAAGTGCCCGGTTTGCTTGCGTGTTGTCTAACCCTAAAAGTAATTCATTCATCACACTATCTGAAAACAACTGATAATCTGCATCTTGTAAAACAAACCAAAACTTTTGGACTCTTTTCTTCTTTGAAAGCACTTGATCGTTAAAGGTGATGTTGCCGGATTTTTCTTTCTGCAATCCACAAAGCGTCTGAGCAAACGTGGTTTTCCCGATGCCATTTTTGCCTGTTAAAACGACCACTTCACCTTTCTTAATCGAGAGGTTGATTCCTTGCAGCAACGGCTCTTTTCGCAGGCCATGACCGACAGCAAGATGATGCAATTGCAATACATCTGATTCGCTGCGTTCGCTCTCGCTATTTTCCGGCTGCGATGACGCCGCCACAACATCCTTCAAGGTGATAGCAGCACTGCTTCTGATACCAATCAATGACAAATAGTCTGGATCCAATTGTTTAAATTCCCTTTGCGTCCACTGATTGGCTATTGCGCCGTTATCCATATAGACGATACGATCAACGATATCTAATAAATAATAGATTCGGTGATCAGCGATCAATATTGTTTTGCCTTGTTGTTTTAAGGCATTCAGTGCCTTTGCCAGAATCAGACAAGAAGCATCATCAAGGTTTGCTGACGGTTCATCTAGTACATAAATATCTGGATCATGGACCTGGACGGCGCTCATGGCGATTTTTTGCTTTTCACCACTTGAAAGATGCGCTAATTTTTGGTTTCTTAAATCGGTGATTTGGTTTCCTTGCAGCACATCGCTGATTCTTTGCCGAATTATTTTCGCGTCAGTCCCATAATTTTCTGATGCGAAAGCCAATTCATCTAACACATGGGCTGTAAAAAATTGTGCGCGCGAATCTTGAAAAACACTGCCTACATATTTGCCATATTCCCAACTTTCAAATTGTGCAGTATTTTTACCTGACAGATAGATTTCCCCTTCAAGGTCACCTTCAAAATAATTGGGGATCAATCCATTGATCAAGCGGGTCACTGTCGTTTTCCCACAACCTGATCCGCCTGTTAATAGAACACAAGCGCCTTTGGGAATCTCTAAATCAAAATTTTTCAACTGATGCGCTTTTTCGTCATAGGAAAAATGGATGTTCTTTAATTGAATCGCTGCTGTCATTTCACTGTATCCTCCCGTTACATCTTTATCCCTAAAATAAATAGGCTGCCCGCAATCACACAACCAGCAATCAGATAATCAGAAACTCTTAATCGATTGTCGTAGATTGAGGTTCTCTTTTGGGGAGAATCGATTCCTTTGGTCATCGCGGATGCGGCTAATTCATCGGTGATCTTTAAGGTGCGCATCATCAATGGGACAAATGAATATTCAAAACTATTTAAGGGATGCAACCAATTACGGCTTTGTTTGAAAGATAGGCCTCTCAACTGAGCAGAAGACTGGATCGTTTGATTTTCCTTTTTGATAATCGGAAAAAAACGCAGCGTAACAGCCAATGTAATCAGTATATTTCGGGGAATCCCCAACTGTTGTAAAGATGAAATCAATTTACCGCTGGGCACCTCTTGTAAAACTGAAGCAAAGGCGATGACTGGAGAAATCCTTAAAATCAAAAAAACAAACAAACCCAAATATTTGAAGAACTGATACGTGGTTGCTGAAACATACATATTCAGAACATAAAGTATCAGAAGCAAACAAAATAATTTCACAGCCCCCATGTAATGCTGATTGTATAGCAGGTATAGGCCAGCCAATACATTGAGCATCAACAACTGCTGCGTACCCGAAATCAAAATGATACATCCTAAAAAAAGCAACAATAAAAACTGAATTTTTGGATCAATCCTACGCGCCAAGCGCTCCACACCTTTCTTCAAATAAAGGAGCTATAACCATAGCTCCTTGAACAAATATTTTTTTATTTCGACACAAGGCCCGATTTGATGAAGTGTTTTTTCAACAAATGGTAACCAAACCAGCACCCCAATATATTGGCGATGATCAGTAAGACAACAGCTACGATGATCCAAAACGGAGAGGTCATATATTTGATATACGCGTCTTTCAGTGCACCTTGCACATGCATCGTTGAAAAATAATACTCTGCAGAAAACGCGAGAATGATATAGTTGCAAAATCCATAAATCAGATTGTAGATTGTATACGCAATCGTTTGTGCTTTAAGATTTCTGTAATCACCAAATGCCGATAAGATGAGTTCTCCAACCGCAGCCCCTAATATGGCAAATGGCAAAACGAAGGGTGTCCCCATGATCGTATACAATAAACCGCTGATGATACCGAAGGTCAGCAATGTATAGCGTTTGCCAACTTTGAAGGCCAATAAAATATAGATTGGACACGTAAAGAATAAAACAAATGCTGTCGCATAGGGATAGGCCCAAACCAAAAAGGGTGTTGTGAGCACAGATAACGCAATGGAGACGATGAGATTGACCACTGTGTATAGACCGATCGTTAAATAATCTTTCGATGCTAGTTTATGCTTATTTTTCATATATTCACTTTTCCTCCATTCAATTTCTGGAAAATTTCCAATTTTTAGATTCTGTTTGCATATTGACCAAATGTGTATATAAATCACAGGATTGATATAGTTCCGTATGTGTGCCACTGGATACTACCTGACCGTTATTCAACACAATGATTTGATCTGCATGAATGATCGTATTCAATCGATGGGCGATCACGATGACTGTTCGATCTTTGACTAACTGTGCGATTGCTTGTTGTACCGCCCATTCATTTTCTAAATCCAATGCGGCGGTGGCTTCATCCAAAAGGATGATTTCAGATTTTTTCAACAGCGCCCGAGCAATACTGATTCTTTGTTTTTCTCCGCCGGATAGTGTGGAACCTCCCTCACCAACCATTGTCTGATAGCCATCTGGCAGCTGCATGATGAAATCGTGACATTGGGCATCCTTCGCTGCTGCTACTACTTCTTCAAAACTTGCGGATGGATGACCCACCCGAATATTATTCAATATCGTATCTTTAAATAGATAAACATCTTGAAACACCATGGATAGATGCTGGTAAAGATTGTCTGGGTTCACATCATCTAGCTGCTGCTCACCGATAAAGATTTTCCCCTGCTGCACATCATAAAAGCGAGCGATCAATTTCACTATCGTCGATTTCCCACTGCCTGATGGCCCCACCAAAACAGTCAATGTCTTCGGCTGAATCGTCAGATTGATGTCATGGAGAACTTGCACATTGTTGTAGGAAAAATCGACATGGTCAAAGGAAACTGTGAGATCTCCGCTTAGTTCAGCGGTTCCTGTCATCTCCGGCTGATTCCTTATCTCCATGATGCGGTCTGCACTGATCGCGGCATAACGCATTTCTGTATAATTCATCATCAATGCTGTAAATGGATCGTAAATACGACTTGCCACCACAATAAAAATGAGCAAAATTGAGGCATTGATCTGCCCATCGACCAGTAATTTTCCACCAACAAAAATCAGAATCGGCAACCCCAATCGCAGCACAGAGATCGTTGTCATAACTACTGGACCCAATGTTCCTTCAAGTCGGATCGATTCTGTACGCAAACGATCAAACGCTGTTTCGATACGCGAAAATTTTTCTCCACCTAAGGAATATGCTTTGATTTCCTTAATACCTTGCAGATATTCTTGCAGTCTAGATGCACTTTCGACTTTGGCATCCACATGTTTCCCACCCAATTTTTTCATTAAGCGATTTGACAGCTGGACAATCACCAAAACCACCGGAACAAGTGCATAGAGTCCCAGTGTTAATTGCCAATTGATTGTCAGTAAGGTAACAAATGCCATGCACAATAAAATCCCTGCAGAAACTGCTTGCGGCACCATATGGGAGATGGCCGATTCAACTTGTGCATAGTCCCCCAGCATCATGGTGGTCAAATCTCCTGGATCACGTTTATCCAGAAATCCCAAGGAAAGTTTTCGCAAATGATTCGCCAGCGCAGTTCTTCCTTGTGCAGACACATCGTAGGCGGCTAAATACTCTTTGTCATAGGTCACTTTCGAAATATAGAGTTGCAGCACAAACCAAATGAGGCTGGCTACACCTAGAATAACGAACAACCGTGTCTCTAATTGACGATGTCCGCGAAAAGAGTCAAACAATTCATTTATGCCATAAAACGCAATCACCGCGGGTATTAATCGGGCAACAGATTCAAAGGTCGACCAAAAAATAGCTGGCACAAGTTTTTGGGGGTTGCCCGATGATAAATGATAGAAGAACTTAGACATAGGCATGCGGCCCCCAATCTTTTGTTTCTGTATTGATTTCCCAAAGATTCGCGTACAATTGATTGGTTGCCAAAAGTTCTTCGTGGGTACCAACTTGTTCGATCCGTCCCTTGTTACAGACTAAAATTTGGTCGACATGTTGAATCGTCCAAAGGCGATGGGCAATGATCAAGACCGTTTTGCCCACAACCAACGCATTGATTGCTTGTTGGATATAGACTTCATTTTCAGCATCGGCATAAGCAGTCGCTTCATCCAGGACCAGGAACGGAGAATTTTTTAATAATGCACGGGCAATCGAGATTCGCTGTGCCTCTCCTTTTGAGACAAATACGCCCTTTTCACCAATTTTTGTCTGATACCCATCTGGCAGCTTGTCAATAAATACATCACAACGGGCCAATTGCGCAATGCGTTTGACTTCATCAAAGCTTACATCCATATTTCCCATCCGAATATTCGCTTCAATCGTATCATTGAATAATGTGACGTCTTGAAAGACAAAGGATACCTCTTGCATCAACTGATCCGTAGAGACCTCTCTGATATCAAGATTCCCGATTTTTATTGCCCCTTGCTCCACTTCATAAAAGCGCAGCAGCAATTGGGCGATGGTACTTTTACCGCCGCCAGATGGGCCGACGAGGGCATTCATCGTATTGGGCTTCAATTCAAAGTCAACATCTTTTAGGATCGGGGTGTCTTTTGTATAAGAAAAGTGGACATGCTCATATCGGATGCCATTATCTTCAAACACTTTATCTGTCTGCTGTTCTGCCACTTCTTTCACAGCAAACATCTGATCCACCCGTTGCACACCTTCACTGACGTTGCTATATGTGGATGCAGCATACATCAGTTTCATAAAAGGCGCATTTGTTCCAGAAGAAAGAATCACAAACAGCATCACCGTCAGCACCAAGTGGTTGTTTTGCGGATCACGGCTGATCAGATAGGCACCAAATGGTAACACAAATAAAACAACTGATGTGATGAATGTAGTGAACCAAATATAGCACCCTCTGAATTTTTTTGTCCAAGCGATAACCAAAGTACGATAGTCTTGGATACTCTGATGAAACCTTTTGAAATTATTGACGGACAAATCAAATACTTTGACTGCTGGCATCGCCCTGACATATTCCACGCCATTGCTATTCATCTCTTCTAATGCATCATGATACTGTTTGACAGTATTGTCTTTCATGGTTTTCGCCATCAATAGCATATACAGTCCGCCACCAACGAAGAGCGGCACCAAAGAAATCAATCCCAATCGCCAGTCGATCCCTATCATTAAAGCAACATAAATCACAGGAAAGATCACTGCAGAAACAATATCTGGTATTTGGTGGGCAATGAATGATTCCATTTTTTCTACTGCTTGATCAATTGTTTTGATCATTTGCCCACTGGAATGTTGTGTAAAATAACTCATCGGTACTTTGGTCAGGTGCGCCAATAAATCCATCCGAATTTCATATAAAATATCATAAGCGGCTATATGTGAACACATAGAGGACACATACAAAAATAGCAAACTGCCAATTAGGCTAAAGATAGATAACATGCCCCAGTACATCAATGATTGTGCTGTATACGAATGCAGCATCAATTGTTCGATGATTTTGTAGATACAATAAAAAGGGACAAACTGCATAATGGTCGACAGGACAGCAAAAATAGCTGAACTGATCAGAAGGGCTTTTTTTCTTAACAAGTATTTTTTAAGAACGGTTTGGTTTTCCAATTCGGCATCCTTCCTTTTCTACGAATAGACGATTTGTTTTCACTGGTTGAGATGAATAACTGCTGCGTCACGGGCAAGCGCCAAAACACATAGGCGTGTGATACGTTGGACCTCTGTCAGGCAGATATAATCCAAGATAGAATATTCGTTGCAACAATTGAGAATTATTCTCAATATAAATGAAATAAAAATAGCGAAACCGCGTTATTTTAAATGGAACATTTTTTGTTTTGTCAGTTGCACCTGCAGCGCGCAATCCTATCCATTCATTTCTTTGCTTCTAGTATTTACGCACCTTTGCTTATTGAGCTAGGCGATTTCTTTCCATCTATTTTTTTTCGAAATCGTGTTTGTCATTGTTGCTTTTGTTCGGAATGATTTAGCCGCCATCTTTGGCTTTTTGTTCTATTCCGCTGATTCTTGCTGGTTAGGCAAAGTTCTTTCCTATATCAGTGCTCCTTTCCAATCTTAATTACACAAATAGTAATAATTACGATTTGAATGATAGCACATAATATTTCTCAGTACAAGCTATTTTGATATTTTTTGTTATTTAATAGATGTTTGAGTTTTCATATGTTTATCTTGTCAGACATGATTTTTGCTAAACAAATACAGCGAACGTTTGTCTGACCCGACCCAAAGTGAATGGTTATTGTCTCTAACAGCAAACACGACCTTCCTAAAAATCGAGTGTGATTCTAGAAAGGTCTTGTTTTTTATCTATTCCTCTACATTTAGATCAAGCTTTGGGTCAATGTCATCAAACAAAGCGCCTATGGTTTCAAGACTTCCCTTCACCTTCGGCTGCGTGTCAAGAGCCAACAGAAGCTCTGCGAGATCATCTAATCACACACTTAAGGAAAGTGCTTTGACACTTCACTAAAATGCGTTGCCTGCAATCTGCAGAATTGGACCAAACCTGCAGGATTCGATCCAATCTCCAGCATGCACACTTCCCTAATTCTTAGATCGATCTGTTAGCAATCATCCCAATGTCTTATACACCGCCAATAAACCTTTCCCAAGCTGCTTGCATTTTTTTCCGGTAATAGTAACGCTGCTGCTTGCTTTCATTTTCGTTATGGCACTTCATCCACATCTCCTGCTCTTTCGCCGACAATTGCAGCCAAAATTGCAAGAACAAGAGATCACACTCAACTGCTACTTGGGGCTGGTGCATTGGCGGTTCCACTTGCGTCAATAAGACCGGAATCGCCTTGCTTTGTCTTGTCTGCTTTCTTCGCAGATCGATCACACGCCATAACAAGAAGCTAAACAAATAGCCAATCTCATTGTCTTTTTGAAACGATGCTTGATCACAATAGTTTTGTGCCCGCTGATAGAACAATATGCGCACTTCTTGCAAGTAATCCTCATACTCAGGATGGTTGCGGAAAACACCCGCTCGCATCAACACTTTATGAAATAATCCCTCATACTGCTTGATTAGTCTTTCAACATCCATTGATCGTTCATTCCTTTACGTTTGTTTCCGCGCGGTACCCTAAGCGTAACAAAAACAAAGAAATCAATAATCGTCCTGAATCTGTATTTTTTTCACTAATTTTGAATAATTATTGCAAAATAATCCGATGTCTTTTATAGTTAAAGAAAACCCTTTCAAGGAGTGAAGTTATGCCTGAACAGTCCATCGAACACCCCGTTACGTCTCATGTTGAAAGAAGTCATTACCGCCAACCTGTTGAAGAAATGCTGCCTCACTTGCGATTGCCCCTAACTTCAGAAAATACTGACCCGATGCCGTCTGCTTTACTGCCAACCCCTCAAATTCATTTCGACCAAGCCATCTCTTTGATCTTGCCTCTGGCATATTATGACTACGAACAGTGTTTACTGATCTATCAAAACAGCATCGCTTTGGTGACACGCCGCTCCTCAGCCATTATTCAAATGATTTTGTCTCATTATCACCATTTCGATCATCGCATCTATAAAGAAACCATGAATCTCATGCTCACACAACAGCCATCAACCAGACAGTATAAAACACCGATCGCAACCAGTGAATATAGTTTGTTTCCTTTGACCAATGCCAAAAGTCCGGCCACCATCTGGCTCAACCCTGCCAGTGTTCAGAACCTGTCTGCTGGGACCCACGAAACCATCGTTCATCTATTCAACACGATCAGCTTTCGTTCGCCCATCGAACCACGAAGTGTAAGGAACAATATGTATACAAGTTTTATTGCCCACGGCATCATGAAGAGAGATTTTACGCCAACGGTCGTTCAAGAGAACATGAGTCTATATGAATATTTACATTTGCCCTATTCCAAAGAAATCACCAAGATTATCCAAAACACCAGCTATGCAGATATTCCTGGAAAACGCGGCAGTTTAATGGCCTATTACTTCTCGATTTTTAACGAACACACTTATTAAAAATTGACAACGCGCGCACCGCTGCTATCTACTTATACGATCAATAGGCTAAGTTCCCGGGAACGATAAAGTTTGCCTCAATGTCTATTGTGTCGATGGATGATCCATATCGGTGACTTGTTACATGATACCCGATAGAAAAGCTGGTATATTCACTGTATATTAAGCAAAACCGCTGATAGTCCGCTCCCTCATTACGTACCATAGAATGATCAAAAAGAAACCTCCTGTAATCGAGCCCTATGCATGGACTCGATTACAGGAGGTTATTTATTATTTAAGATATAAATATTTCGGAAATAGGTCTCCAAATTATCATATTGCATATTAGTGAAAAGAGACAATTACTTGCACAATGCCTCATTCATCCCTCAACTATTTTTGTTCTCACATCATTGTCAACTTTTGGTGAGCCTCCTCTAAACTATGGGTATGGGCAGTAAAATTGGGCCACGTTTGGTTCGTATCACTTTCCATTCGAGGGATGATATGAAAATGAAGATGGGGAACCGACTGCTCAGCAGCGATCCCATTTGCATTGAGTATATTGATTCCTGAGAAACCGCATTTCTCCACATAATAAGTGGCAACATGTTTCAAGGTTCGCATCGTTTGATTCAAAAGAGGTTGTGCACAGTCCAATAAATCATGGACATGTTGTTTTGGAATAATCACTGTGTGTCCGAATACATCATTGCTTTTTGCTAAAAAAGCTAAGGTATCATCATCTTCGTAAATTTTTTTCGCAGATTGTTCTCCATTGATTATTTCACAAAAAATGCATTTCGACCCCATAATTAACACCGCTTTCATGATACGTTTTACTCATACTGCTTTTCAGACCACTTCTGAAACAAGTACGGGCCCTATGTCTAAAGAACACCCTCAAGACACCCTACATTGCAAAAGCTATCACAACTCAATTGTCAGTGACATACAGGATTACTTTCAGCGAAGCGGCCTCGACAATCCATCAGTCAAAGATAGTTCCGCCTGCCAACCAATACTTTAAGCAAGACCTCAACCGGTGGCTGATCCTCTAAACACTTTACAAAACATAAAAGACCCCATCCACGAAAGCTGACAGGATCTTACTGATTGAAACGTAACGAATCATGATGGAAAGGCCAAAATTGTGTCGCCATACTTCTGGCAGCCTATCTATAACCCATCCATCATCAATCCTTATCGTTTTGTTTAGGCGTAATAGTAGTAATTATCATTATTTCCTTTTTTGACACCGTTGTAGACCACACCAATCAGATTGGCATTGGCCAGATTCAACAATTTTTTTGCTTTGATCAAGCCTTGTTTGGTCGTCTTTCTTTCCCGAACGACCAATAACGTACCATCCGTTTTGGCAGCCAAGATTTGTGCATCTGTGACTACCCCGATCGGTGGCATGTCAAAAATAATCAGATCAAATTGTGCGATCAAATCAGAAATGAGATCCGTCATGCGTTGAGATTGAAGCAACTCTGATGGATTGGGCGGTATTGGTCCACTGGTCATGATCGATAAATTCTCTACACCACTATCTTGGATATGTTGATCGATTTGACTCGTTCGATCAGCAATCAACGTACTTAACCCTCGATGATTTGGCAAGTGAAATGTCAATGCCACAGTCGGTTTACGCAAATCGGCGTCTACCAAAAGAACCCGCTTGCCACTATTGGCAAAGACTACGGCTAGATTGGCTGCGGTTGTTGATTTCCCTTCCCCAGCACCTGATGACGTGATCACCATTGATTGTAAATCTTTATCGACAGAGGAGAAATTGATATTGGAACGAATCGTCCGCAATTGTTCTGAAATCACAGAATTCGTATTCGCAACAGTCATTAACGATACTGGAGCGACATTATTGTTTTTCTTTGCCATGACAGATCCCCCCTATACCCGTTTTCTTGTCCGACGCGAAGGTGCGCCGTCTTCTGCATGATTATCTTTGTTGGTGATTAATTTGAATAAATCAACATCGTAGCCTTCATGCAATTCTTTTCGTGACATCTCAGTAATTGTCCCCATCACTGGCAATTCCAATGTCTCTGATACAAAATCTTCATCTTTGACAGTTTTGTCCATTAGTTCCAATAAAAAGGCCAAACCTACACCAATCATAAAGCCGATCACAAAACCAATGGCCAAGTTCAATTTATTATTAGGTGAAATCGGCGCGTTAGGGATCGTGGCCTCAGAGGTGATGGTGACTTTCGTCACATCTAGGACTTCGCCCGCCTTCTCTTTGAAGACATTGGCTGTCGTATTGGCAATATCAGCTGCCACTACGGGATTGTCTGAAGTAGCCACAATCTGGAACATTTGCGAGTTTTGCGACTGCGCCACCGAAATCGCATCTTTCAACTGCGCAACACTATAGGAATAATTCTTCTCTTCTGCCAATTGGGTCTGTACTTCTTTGATCACCAAAACACCATTGATCATATCTTTATATGTATTGATCAACAAGACATTCCCATTAATATCAGATTGTAAATTGGTATTTTCTTCTGCTTTTGCCTGAACGATCATCTCGGCCGAAGAGGAATACATTGGGGTGATGAGAAAAAAAGTAACCCCGCCTGCGACAGCAATACCTAATAAAGTGCTGACCAAAATCAAGGCAAAGCGTTTCTTAAAGATGTTCCATAATTCTTCTAAGCTAATAGTTTCTTCCATGAATGACTCCACTTTCTAATGATTTATCGCATTTCTCATTTTGACACGCAATGGTTCACTGACACCCCATAAAATGAAAGCAAGGATGATCGACCCTACGCCTACCCAGACAAAGCGCAGAATAAAGTCTGTCAAGTAACTGGTCAAAAACAGATAGATGGCGTGTGAGTTGATTGCAATTCGTTCGATATAGCCACTCGTGTAGATCAGCATCGGCACAACGACCATCATTAACCCAGCGCCGCCAAAGATATACGCGCTATAACGCAAGCGGCGATGCCACCATTTGCCGATCACCATCATTGTACCGATCAGCAGCAACAGGAATACAACACCTGCGACAATAAATAGCAGAATCAAGGTATCATCAAATTGCATGACTTTATGCCCATACGTAAGCAAGTAAGGCAATTTGACATATTGGTCAAAGATCGAGATCGCAGACTCTTTCATATACGTCAGATTCTTCGTCATCTCTTCTGAAATCGTAATGTTCTTTTCTTCGGCATATTTGGCGATTGCTTGATCCATATTGGCTTCAATTTGGTCGGTACCAATCAAGTTAAATGGCACATCTGTGTAGATTCCACGGATATAACTATCAATATTTTGTTGGACGACTTCTGCCGGTACCACGTCTGAAAGGACCTCTGCCGGTATATTACTTGCTAAGCCGATATCTGCAATATTGGTATTGATTTCTTTGGCGATCATTTCGGCATATTTGGTTTCATGCACCTGATCCACCATAAATTCTTGGTTAAACAAGGTAGACCTTAATACACCCAATACCATTAAAGAAAACAAACACAATGAACAGACAAAGGCGAGTATGATTTTGGGTAGCTTAGCCAACCACTTTTGATTATTCAACATATCCCTCCTACGTCTGCTCATTGATGATTGGACCCGACACATATTCACACGTCACAAACATGCGTTCATCTGTTAAACCCAATTGATAACTATCGATTGGGTAACACGTATAAAGTAATAAGATACGTTTATCACGCTGTTCGATCAGTGTTTGGATGTCAGCATCCGCTTTATTTTTGATTTCTTCATCCACCACTTTGAAGACATAATTGCCATAAGTGGTTTGAATTTCTACTTCTGTTCCATCTTGAATACCGATCAATTTCCCAAATGTATCGGTATTATGACCACCGATCAACGTCGTTCCCAGTTCTCCCGGAAAGACTGATCCCATAAATTGTCCAGCGCCTAAACGCAAAATTTCGGCAGTATCACCAAAGTATAAGGGCACATCCATTTTTAACGCATCGATTTTTACTTTCCCGTATTGTGTGCCACCGCTTGGATAGTCAACAGTACTAGAAGGCAATTCATTGTTTTCATCAGTATCTAATTGCTCATTATCCACCACTTTAATTTCAGAGGCTTCAATAAAATCAAAATTAGGGGCTTCATTCAAAAGAATGATATCCACCGAAGACGTAATAAATTGGATGACAGGTTTGCCAATCACATACATAAGTGAGTAGCCTATGATCAAGAAAACAATAGGGGCAATGATCATTGCCCCTATTCTCTTCAAAAGTTTTCGCACACTACGCAAGTTTAGACTTTTTGCCTACTACAAACGCACCTGCTGCGATCACTAGTAGCGCGCCCACTGTAGCAATGCTTGCTACATAAGAAACGCCAGTTTGTTTCACAGCACTTCCTGTTGTATAAACAGGATTGCTGCCGCCAGAAGTTACGCTGTCAGAACCCGTAGTATCGACAATTGACACTGAACCAGGACCGAAAGTAACTTTCAATCCCAATACATCTGCTGCTGCTAAGACATAGTCTTTCAATTGCGCAACAACATCTGTTGGGAAAGCTAACAATAATTCACGCAAGCTATTGATATTGGTTACATCAACATTTTGGGCTGCGGCTAATGCACGAGCAGCATCAATGTTTGATACAACAGCATCTACTTCAGCAGTTGTTAACTCTTTTTGCTTCAAGTAGTTTTCAGCTTGGGTTCTATCAGTAGCTGTGATATTGAAAGTTTTGCCACCTACAGTAACTCCTTGGTCGAGTGCAGTCAAGATACGCTGTTCATCATTTGTGATCGCGCCTTCCGCCGCTTGAGCTGGAACCGCTAAAGAAAGAAATACCACAAACGCAACTAACACACTAACAATTTTTTTCATTCGCTGGACCTCCTTTTTTACATATTTGGAAAAGAGGCAAGCCTCTTAAACCACTTTACCTTTTTATCAGGGAAGCCAAATCTAATTGATTATGAGATAGGCCTTATTTTTTTACAACCAATAACAATAAAAAAATGAGAGTTCAACTCCCTTGATTAAATATATCATAAGAAGGTGTAAGCGTAAAACAAAAAAAACTTTATTTTGTGATTTTATTTTGTTCACAAAATCTAAACCAATTGAACGGATATTCATTTCTCAAATCAATCAAACGCTTCAATGGCACTATTTAACAAGATTCATGAAAATGATATTTTCATTCTTTTTCTTATTGACACAAAACCATTTAAAAGAAACGCACAAACAAAAACAATAGTTATTGTTATTTTTAAATTAAATTAAAATGAGTAAATACCCTCCCTATTTTTCAAAGATAACACGATTTTTTTTTGACAAAAAAAATTTATTCATTTTTCTTGCTTATTTCAAGGATTTGCAATAGATTTTTATGTACTTTAGAAAGCACACAATCAGAAATAATTTTTTTAATAACAGTGTTTTTTTTGTTAATTATTCACAAAATTTTATTAGTTACTTGGAATGGTGTATTTTAAACTAACGTTAACAAGTAATTTTGAGACAGTAAAAGATCAAACTGATTTCCCCAAAAGAGTCCTACCTCATATCTCTGGTTATGACCTAGGTAGCCGTCTACGAATTCTGTGCGCACACATCTATATTGATCATACTGCTTTAGGTAATCAATCTTAAGGAGATGGTCATTTTCTGGAGACTGATTACATTATAAATTTCCATGACTCACCTTTATTCAGAACAAGTAGACGCACGAAAAAAATAATTTACATAAAGCCAATCTCTATGATTAGAACAATCTCTATAAATAGGCAATGGTTTACGCTTTTTCATATAAGTTAATATCAGGGAAATCAGTTTTTCTTCATTTTAATTTTTTTCATACTTATTTAGCTGCTCGATTGAAATTTGTCTTTACCCCATAGGTCTTGAAATAGACCATTACAAATTTTTCCACAGAGGGGTTAGATACGGCACAAGCTAAGGTTGGATTCAAACCCGTGTCTACCCTCCTCGCACAACTTGTAGAAAACTCCTATAGACTTCATCCGTCTAGATTTCTTATTAACAAGCACGTGATGCCCTCACCATTCATAAAAACAAATGGTGAGGGCATCCTAAAACTAACGATACACACGGAAATCAGTAGTAAAACTGACGACATCAAATATTTTTGTGTGATTGTACCGACAAAATGTAATAGATCAAATTTTTTTTACGTATCCTTGAAAAAATATTCAACAAAAAATTACTTTGTTCTCAGAGCCTTTAATTTGACCGTATTTTAAATATTGTTAGAATAAGTATACAAAAACAAAAAAATTGATTTTTAGATAAGGAAGAAAATAATTTGTATACATTAACCGATTTAACCAAACTCAAAACTGAAGAAATTTTACCTGATAAAAATAAATATGATTTTTTCTTTCTTTATCTGCAAAATGTACTTCTAACTAACTTAGATGGTGTAGAAGAAATTTGCGAAATGATGCATTTATTTACTCTGGAGGCGCAATTATTGATTTTACTTCAATTACAAAAAATGGAGAATCAACAGATAGATAATTTAACTTCTGAATTAATTGATAAGTTAGAATTTGTGAAAATTGAGATCTATCTTCCACGTAAAAAATGGAATCAGATTGAGCAGACGATTGAAAGTGGTTTGAGGAATAAGAAATTTTTTTAATCCAGTAATTATTACTGATAAAAAAATAAACATTCCAAACAATAGTTTTCGATTTTTGTTCACAATATCATATAATGGACAATTGAATAACAATCATTATAAGGATACAACTTTTTCTATTACAAAGAGCAGTTTGAAAATTATGGATTGAGGGGTGCTGACATAATCTTGAACTAAAAAGTGAGCTCAGAATGAAAGCCCATATGTTTTCCCATAAAGAATGTACGGAGGTAATACAGATTTTTGAAAAATGATTGTTCCATTTTAACAATCATTCTAGAATTAACATATTTATCAATTGATACCTTAAATAATTGGTACAGATAGTATCTGGTTCTCTTCTTCATAATCATCTTAATGAGTGTTTACATAAACTTTTTTGAAATAAAATTGCTTTCGTCCAATGATAAAAGAAATTTCTTTTTTTCATCAAAATTCATAATTTTAGTATTCAAATTATATTTATCCATCCTCGATTTATAGTCACTATATTCTCCAATAATTTTTGCAGGATTACCAGCCACAATTTTACCGGTGGGAACCGATTTTGTTACAACACTACCTGCACCTACTATAACATTATCTTCAATCGTGATTCCCGGCATTAGCAGAGTGTTATTACCTATATAAACATTATTTTTTATAACTATTTTACCAAAAAAATCAAAATTAGGGTTTTCCATTCTTAATAACCATGCACCACCATGGGTAAAAAAAGATACTCCCTTAGTTACTTGTACATTATCTCCAATATTTATTAAATAGGGTTCCGATCCAAAATTTTTTGTCATTATACTACAACCATTACCTACTGTTACTCCTTGTTTTCTTGCAAAAATCTCAGGAGATTGAAAAATAGAAATAATCTTCCTTAAAGTTCTCATCATTTTCCATTCATCGTCCTTTTCTTTATTTTAAAATAAAAAGAGTTTAAAAGTTTAACAGTTTTCTTTCTGTCTTCTTTAAAAAAAGTTGTTAAAATAACGAAATAAACAACTATTAGTAATACAATACTAACAAAACTCCAAATATAAGAGTTAGAAATCACTTGCAATAATGTTCCAATAAAATACATAATGATAGATGATATTATATAAGGAGAAATATTTAAAATTTGTTTTAAAGAGTTTTGCTTAAAAATAACATTCCAAGTTATAAGTGAAAAAATTATTAATATAATGCATATCGAACTTCTTATCAAGTATAATATTTGAAAATTTTGTTGTGCTCCCCAATATAGCAATGGTAACATAACTAATATTTGCAGCATTTGAATAAAGACAGATATCTTAGGTTTACCAATTGCTCTAAATGCTTCTAAACAGTACGAACTTAATAGCAATTTGAAAACATTTGCTAAACTCCAAATCCCTATAAAATTAGCTGCTTCATGCCATTGATCCCCTAATAAAATACCTGTTACTAAATCTCTATATAAGAATATTCCCGTACCTAGAGGTATAAGAATAAGACCAATGTTCTTTTGAAAATCATAATATACAGTAAAAAAATGTTTTCTTTCATTATTCAATCTTGATAGTGATGAAAACAAAACAGGTAATGTTGAAGAAATTATTATAGAAAGAATAGAATTTGATATATTAATTGAAGTTCTATAAAGACCCAAATAGTAATTAGATAAGTATATCCCAATTACAAATATTCCTCCGTAATTTCCTAGCCAACTAAGTAATGATTCACATAATGTCCACAAACTAAAAGATAACATTTCTTTTAGTTTGTGGAAATTATAATAAAATCTTGGTTTCCAATCAGATAAAAAAGTTAATATTAAAGCATTGAAAAGTTGTCCTATCAACGTACCAATAATCATTGCCCAATAGTTCTTATAAACGAAAGCTAATGGTACTGTTACAAAAAATGGAGTTAAAATTCCAACAAAACGAGCATAAAATAATTTTTTGAAATCAAAGTTTCTTTTAAATAGTGCTATTTGGATACTTGAAAAAGATGTCAGTGGTAATGTTAAACAACTAATTGCTAAAACATTTCCCAAGCCCTGAATGCCTATTATATTTGCTATATTATTTCTAAATAGAAAAATAATAAGCCACGCCAAGATAGAAATAGCTAGATTTGTAATAAAAGCTACATTTGTCGATTTATAAAGTTTTTCTTTAGTTGAGAATTCATGCTGAATCAAAAATTTCTGAAATCCTGCATCCGAAAAAATATCAGCAAAACTATTCACCATTGTTATTGTAGCAACAATACCAAAAATTTCAGGAGTTAGTACACGAGCTAAAATCATATTAGAAATAGGAGTAACTAATTTAGCCATAACCTCAGCAGTCCCAGCCCACTTAGTTGCAAAAGCGATATCCTCATTAATACTCTTCAATACGTTATCTCCTTTTTGTTAATGTTTGCTTAAAAATATTGTAGCAAGTATATATTAGATAAAATAGTATAGTCAGATACAAATACACCCTTAATCGAACAAAGAAAGTATACAAACTATTTCTATGAATATAGAATGCACATTCTATCCCGACCGTCATTGCCCATGTTCTCAGAAATAAAGACGTTTTTGGTGAAACTGTTAATTTAAAAAAAACATTAGCGAAAGTTAACAATATAATAATCAAAAATACAACTAATATAATACTTCCTTGCGCATACGCTTCTGCTATGAAAGAATTGCCTAAAGTCCCTGGATTATACTCAGGATAAAATGATGCTTGTAAAAATGAATTGAACGACTCTATCTGAAAAAATCTTCCTATGAATGGTATTAATAAAGACAAAATACCAGTATAAGTACTTTTACTTATATCTAAACCATACGAAACAACGTAATTTATATGATTTAGTATTATATTAGATTCGCTCATTTTAAAGCTATCAAAGTAGTAACTCGGAGAAGATAATCTTTCTTTTACTAATTCAGTATCTCCAACAAATAGTGCTCCAGAAACTCCTTTTATAATGTAAACAAAACTTATTAAAAATAAAGCAGCAATAATAATTTTTCTGTTTTTTTTCAAAAAGGTAATCAAGTTATTTTTATTTATATTCTTATTTATATAAATAATAAAGAAGGCAATTAAGGAAAGTACTATAAATGAGCGATGGCCCATTAGAAATGTTACAATTAGTGGATAAATCGCTAAGACTTTCCATACTGAGTTTAATTCTTTCCATAGATACAATCCACTAACAAAAAAATAAAATGATCCATACTTAAAATATGTTTCGATGAAGCTAGAATCTTGTAATAGTTCACTTTTGTTAAACTCAACCCTTGTAAACAAATTCATATCAATAGTAAAAAACAAAGCAGCAATGAATAAAAACAACACTACAATTTTATAAGAAGAAACTAAATTATAATTCATTTTTGGTTCTTCATATATAAGATTCTTATTATATCTCCTTGGAATGACATAAAACATCAATATTATTATTTGATTAAGCCATAACAATATATAAGTTGTATTATTAATTTCTAAGGGAATAGGAAATCTTAAACTGTGCAAACTATATATTTCTCCGAAGAATGCATTGAGATAATAAAACAAAGAAGATATATAATATAAATCAACAAAAGTGAATTTTTGTTTCTTCGTTAACAATATAAATAAATTAATTAAAACAAAGATATAGTAAACCCAAATCATCTTCAATCTCCTTTGCTTATGATAACTTTTAATATTTTATCCATAAAATCAGATATTGAAAAGTTTTCTTCCGCAAAATCTCTTATTTTACTTTTTGAGAAATATTTAAATTCGCCATTTTTTATAAAGTTTTCCAACTCACATTCTTTATCAAATATCTTGCCATTTATATTATCAATACTTATAACTTCGCTAATTCCACCGGGTATGTTTAAACTAAGAGCTGGAATGCTACAGGCATTAGCTTCAATAACAACATTTGGAAATGATTCTCGCTTAGATGTGATTATTAAAAATTCAGAGTTAGTCATGTATTTATAAACATTTCTATTATATCCATGTAGAAAAACTTTATCTTCAACATTGATTTCATATATAAGAGTTTTTAAATTTTTGTTTTCTTTACCTATTCCAAAAATATCTAAGACAAAATTATCTGGAATTTTTTTCATCATTTGAATCATTCGTGGATAATCCTTCACATCCTCCAATCTTCCAACAGCTATAATATGCTCTTTGCTTTCATCCCATAAAATCTCATTATCAAGAGGTTGATTTTTAAGATAGTCTATTTGTTCAAAATCTATAGGGTTTGAGATTACTACGACTTGACTTTCTTTCAATCTAAACATATTAATTACATCAGTTTTCATAAATTCAGTTTGTACAATAACTAAGTCAAGTTTTTTAAGTAGGATTTTATACAAAATAAGTAGAATTTTTTTCTTAAGATTTATATCTTGTTTAAACCATACTGAATGTACTGCGTTTTCTCTTGCAACAAACCTAAGTCTTCTAAAGAAAAAGAATTTTAGAAAAGCTAACATTACGTTAACATGTCCAATAATAGAAAATACTAAATCTGGTGATTTCTCAGAAATTAATTTTTTTAAAGCAAATAATTTATAAATTATATTGCCATTTCCAACATCATGAACAACAATATCTTCAGATAAACGATCTAAAAGTTTACCTTCTTTTTTAAGTAATATTACTTCACAATTATATCCGATTTCAGAAAGATTATTTACTATTGTAACAAAGACTTTCTCTGCACCACCTGCATTCAAATTGGGCGCAACAAACAAAATTTTCATCTTATTTCACCATTAAACAGTTTCTTTATACCAATCTATTGTTTTTTTTATTCCATCATAAAAATTAATATTTGCATTATAACCCAAATCATTGTTTGCATTACTAATACTTGCATTTGAGTGCTTTATATCTCCTGCTCTTTCTTCTCTATAAATAGGCATTATATTCTTTTTACCTAGATACTCAGAAATTACTCCATGTAAATCATTAAGACTAATTCTGCCCCCAGCAGCTATATTATATGCATTTCCACTTACATTACTACCAGAAATAGCGGCTTTCAAATTAGCTTCGATTACATTGTCAATATAAGTAAAATCACGTGAAGTCTTCCCATCACCATTTATAACTGGAGATTGATTATTTAATAAAGATAGTATAAATTTAGGTATTACAGCAGCATAAGCTCCATCAGGATTCTGTTTACGTCCGAATACATTAAAATACCTTAGTCCTACAGTTTCTAAACCATATAATCTAGCGTATATTTTCCCATATTCCTCATCAACTTTTTTTGTTAGAGCATATGGCGAGAGAACATTTCCCTCATCACCTTCTACTTTTGGTAATGTTGGACTATCTCCATAAACCGACGAACTTGATGCATAAACAAATTTCTTCACATTATTTTTGACCGATGCTTCCATCATATTAACAGTTCCTTTAATATTGACTTCTTCATAGTACACAGGCATTTCTATACTTCTAGGCACACTTCCCCATGCAGCTTGGTGTAAAACATAGTCCACACCATTACAGGCATTATCACAAACTTCGTAATCCGTTATTGTTCCATTGAAAAACTCAAAACTTTCGTTACTTATAAATGGTTTGATATTCCTATAAAATCCATTAGATAAATTATCTAAGCAACGAACTTTGTATCCCATTTCAAGCAATGCTTCACATAAATTACTTCCAATAAATCCAGCACCACCAGTGACAAGAAATTTACTACCTTCTGGAAAAACAACATTCTTATACCCCATAATTATAATCTCCAATATGAAACATTTTTTTCTTCTATGTCTGTTTTATTTAGCATTCCTTTTAAATCCATAATAACTTTTTGATCATTAACCTTATCTAACCAGTAACTATTATCTTTTTGAACAAAAGAGTCATGGTTTACCGCTATAATCATTAAATCTAAATTATTCATCTCTGATTCATCAACAAATTTAATGCCGTATATTTTTTCTGCTTCTTGCGCATCAGCTTCAGGATCATATACAAGAGCCTCTATATTAAACTCTTTTAATTCGTCTACTATATCAATCACTTTTGTATTTCTTGTATCTGGACAATTTTCTTTAAAAGTAAATCCAAATATACCTACTTTTGCTTCTGCCACGTTCTTTTTATTTCGAATCATAAGTTTAATTGCACTCTCAGCAACGACTTTCCCCATATCATCATTGATTTGACGTCCAGCTAGAATAATTTGTGAATGATATCCTAGTTGTTCTGCTTTATGCGTTAAATAATATGGATCAACACCAATACAATGACCGCCAACTAAACCAGGAGAAAAATTAAGAAAATTCCATTTGGTTCCAGCAGCTTCTAAGACTTCTTTTGTATCAATTCCCATTTTATGAAAAATCATGGAAAGCTCATTCATGAAAGCAATATTGATATCACGCTGTGAATTTTCAATAACTTTAGCAGCTTCAGCAACTTTTATAGATGCAGCTCTATGTACTCCTGCATCTACCACCAATTCATAAACCTTTGCAATAGTGTCTAATGACTCCTTGTCCATTCCAGATACCACTTTAACAATTGTTTCTAGTCTATGAATTTTATCACCCGGATTGATTCGTTCAGGTGAATACCCCACCTTAAAATCTTCTCCGCATTTTAGACCAGATTCTTCTTCAAGTATTGGTATACAAATATCTTCAGTTACACCAGGATAAACAGTTGATTCAAAAACTACGATAGATCCCGCTGTTAAATTTTGACCTACGATACGACTTGCAGATTCAACAGGAGTTAAATCTGGTGTATGATCTTCGTTAACTGGCGTTGGTACAGCAACAATATGAAATTTTGCATTTCTCAAATCACTAGGTTCTGAAGTGAATTCTACAGAAGTTTTTTTGATTACTTCATCTCCTACTTCTTTTGTAGGATCTATCCCATTTATATATAATTCAATTTTTTCTTTATTCAAATCAAACCCTATTACTTGGGCTTTTTTTGCAAAAGCTACCGCGATTGGCATTCCTACATAACCTAGTCCTACTAAAGAAATTTTTTCATTTTTCTCAACAATTTGTTGGTATAGTTCTTTCATAACATAATTCCTCAATTCTTTCGATATATTTTTTTACAACTATCTGACGATCAAAATCCTGGGAAATTTTTTTTCTTGCTTCTTTCCCCATAGTTTGACGCTCATTATATCCCAATTTCAAATAATGCAAAATTGCATTCTTTAAACTTTCTTTATCTCTAGGTCGGCATAGTAACCCAGTAACATTATGTTCAATAATTTCTCTGCATCCTGCTATATTAGTGGCAATTACACCTCTACCTGATGCGCCTGCTTCTAATAAAACATTGGACATACCTTCATGATAACTAGGTAGAACTAAACAATCCATTTCTTGCAACAGCAATTGAACATTATCTACCATACCGTGATATTGAAGAATATTTTCTGATTCTTTTAACCGAATTATTTCTTCATAATCACCGTCAATAAACCCTGCAATGTGAAATTCTACATTGTCAACTTCTCTCATAATCTCTTCAGCTGAAAAGAGATATTCATCTATCCCTTTTTCCTTCATTATTCTTGAAATAAAAATAAATTTAATTTTATCATTATTAGGATAATCTAGATAACTAAAAGTTTTTAAATTAACTCCTGAGCCAGGCAAAAGAATTTCGTGATTTGTTTTTATCTTATTCTTCACAAAAAAGTGTTGATTTTCTTCATTTTGAAAAACTACTGTATCAATTTTTTTAAATGTCCTTCTGTACATCAAAATAAGAACTTTTTTTAATAGATTATTATTTTGAAATGGCGATCCTAAACCTGTTATATTAGCAATAGAAGGTATACCTCTTTTAGATGCTTCCAACCCCGCATAAATATTAGGCTTTATAGTGTAAAGGAGATTAACATCCGGTTGAAATTCATCCATAACTTTTCCGTATTCACTTTTAAGTTTGAGCTCTTCCGGAAGACTTTTTCCGTGTCTATTTAAATTACTATCAAAAAATTGACATCCTAACTCAGTAAAATAGTCAATTTCTTTCCCATATGGACAACAAATTCCAACTGTATAATCTTTTTTTAAAAGTGCTTCTACCAATTCTTTCCTCAAGTTAAATACATATTTGGGATGGTTTGCTATCAATAAAATTTTTTTCATTGGTAATCATCCTTATTCTCTGTGAGACGTATACTCGTTTCAAACTCGGTTGAAGCATAATCCATATACACTTCTCCAAAATACGTGTCGGGTGTTCCAGATAAAGTTTTATCGTATGTTAAACTCCCGAAAACTTTGTTTAAAAATTTAAATTTTTTGGACAAAATATTTATCAAAGATGAACATCCTCTAACAAAAAAAATATTTTTCCTATTCTCAATAGCAATTTGTTTCACTAATTCGGTAGTATTCACATATTTTGAGTTTTGAGGATGAAATATACCATGCAATTCATTATCTAAGCATATCTTGATGAAACGAAATAAATTCTCTGAAAATAGCATACTTCTTTTGTTATAAACTTTTGGAAACAACTTCGTTTTATTTGCTAATTTTGAAAGTCTTTGATAATTTCCAACTGCATGAGGGCCATAAATCATCGGTGGCCTGACGACAGCTACTTTGAAATTGTCACTTTGTAATTCAGTAAGAAGCAGTTCAGCTTCTCGTTTAGATTTACCATAAGGATTATTAGGTTTAGGAATTGTATGCTCTGTTATGGTTCCAGTATCTTTACCAAAAACAGACATTGTACTAAAGAATATAAATTGTTGTACATTTTCTTTCAGTGCCTTTTTAGCTACTTCAACTGCTAAATCACGATTCACTTGATAATATATGGCCTCACTTTTAACTTTCACATGAACAATGGCAGCTAAATGAATAATTGAATTATAAATAGAAAAATCACGATTCCTCCAACTGCTATCTTTTAAATCAATTGTATCAAACTGATACTCTCTCTCATAAACCTTCATCCAGTTTACAAATGAGGAACCAATATAGCTATTTTGTCCAGTAATGAGTATACGCTTCATTACTTTACCTCCTCATCAATACCTCTTGTTCTTCCTTCAACAATACCTTCACTTTTAAAAACAGAAATAATTGTTTTAACAAAACATTTTACATCCATACTAAATGATATATTTTCAGTATATAATCCATCCAATTTAGCTTTGTGATCAATTGCTAACTCATCTCTCCCACTGATTTGTGCTAAACCAGTTAAACCAGGCCGAATATTGTTTGCATTATATTTATCTCGTTCATCAATCAAATCATATTGATTCCATAACGCAGGTCTTGGACCAATAACTGCCATATCACCCTTTAAAATGTTAAATAGCTGCGGCAATTCATCTAAGCTGGTTTTCCGTAAAAACTTACCCACTTTTGTGATAAAAAAATCAGGGTTTTCCAATAGATGTGTTGGCATTTCTTTCGGTGTGTCAACTTTCATAGTTCGAAATTTGTAAATATAAAAATGTGATTTATTCTTGCCCACTCGCTTTTGCTGAAAAATAATTGGTCCTTTTGAATCTAGCTTGATCGCTACACACAATATCAAAAACACAGGCGATAGAATGATGATACCCACTAAAGACATAAAAAAATCTATTCCCCGTTTTAACCCTTCCTTATACATCTAAATTCACTCCTATTTATTGGAAGCATTCGCAAAATGAACAACTGCTTTTGCTAATTGATTGTCATCTTGTGGTAAATTTTCAACGACATCCATGACTTCATTTATGGGATAACCTTTGATGTTTCCTACAAAAATCTTTTCAAATACCGCTTCATCGTTGCGTTCCTTATCCAGAAGCAACTCTTCATATAATTTTTCACCTGGCCGGATACCTGTTTCAATAATTTCGATTTCGTCTTCACTATAGCCACTCAAACGAATCATATTTTTGGCAAGATCGACAATCTTCACTGGTTCGCTCATATCTAATATGAAAATTTCTCCACCCTTTGCCAATGCACCTGATTGAATCACCAAGCGACTTGCTTCCGGAATCGTCATAAAATATCTTGTCATGCGAAAATCTGTCACAGTAATTGGACCGCCTTTTGCAATCTGTTCTCTAAAAACCGGAATCACACTCCCACGAGATCCCAATACATTCCCGAAGCGAACCGCGGAAAATTTGGTACAGCCTTCTTCATTTAATCCTGTAACGATCATCTCAGCGATTCGCTTCGTTGCCCCCATCACGTTAGGTGGATTGTTTGCTTTATCAGTAGATACCATCACAAAGTTCTTCACTTGCGCAGATTTCGCAGCTTCTGCTACATTTTTTGATCCGTAAATATTATTCTTTACTGCTTCTCTTGGATTATATTCCATCAATGGTACATGTTTGTGTGCAGCAGCATGATACACAATATCTGGGCGATAGGCATGCATAACATCAAAAATTCTGTTACGGTCTTGAACATCAGCGATAATTGGTATAATCTCTGTGATACTATCTTTGTAAGTATTTTTTAATTCACGCTCGATCAAATAAATCGAATTTTCACCATGCCCTAAAAGTAATAATTTACAAGGATTAAATTGAATCACTTGGCGACAAATCTCTGATCCAATCGATCCGCCTGCGCCTGTAACAAGAATCGTTTTGCCAGTAATCTGATCTTTAATTGAATCAATATCCAACTGTACTTCATCTCTACCTAATAAATCCACGACATCAATTTTTTTCAGACGTGACATACTGATTTTGCCCGAAGCCATTTCTTCCATGGATGGCATTGTATTGACTTTAACATGTAATGGCTCAATTGCTTCAAAAATTTCGCGTAATTTTTTGCGAGAGAGGGAAGGAATGGCGATCGTAATCATTTTTATCTCGTATTTTTCAATTAATTCTGGTAATTGGCTAATATTACCAAATACTTTCTTACCAGATAGATAGGTGTTCTTTTTATTCGGATCATCATCAACGAAACCTATCACATTTATTTCACTGGCTGTTTTTGAGCCTAAAAAACTATTGTAAAGAATACGTCCACCTTCACCAGCCCCCACAATCAAAGTGTTCTTGGTATGATCGCTGGTAATATAGCGACTGTTCTTTTTTTCTACATACAGTCGCCATATCAATCGACTAGATATGATAAAGGAAAGCGATAGAAAATACGTAAAGGTAATCATCCGTAAACTATAATTTTCATTAACAAAGAAGAAACATGCGATACTCACGAGTGAGCCAAATGACAATGCAAGAAAAATCGCAATCATCTCACTCAGGTTTGTGTACCGATTGATTCTTGAAAAAACACGGAAAACAAACCCAAATATTAAATAAAATACAATAGATAAGACTGTAGAGAGACGCACAAAATCCATTGGTATCGATACAAATGGTTTCATGAAGTAATACGATGCCATATTTGCTATAACCAGTAGCAAACTATCTACTAAAATCAATGTAATAATCTTTCTTCGTCTTGTTAAATCAAACAATCCAAAAGCCCCCTAAAATAAACCAAACTTTTTCTTTTTCACTTCTATATATTCTGGATAATCAATTTGATCCCCATTAATCAAATCTTTTGCAACATCTTTCATTTTTGTCACTTTGTGCTGACCAAAATCTTTCGCTATTTGATCATAAGCCTCCCGCATATAAAAAGTACGTTTTTTAACCCCATGCGCATCAGAAGCCATCATTTGTACCAAATTATGTTCAACCATGAGTTTTGCGGTCTTCTGAATATCTTTGCCAAAGATCCCCACATAACTGGGTGCCGTCAATTGCGCCAAACACCCCATCTCTAAGAATGGGATCAAATGATTGGGATCCTTTCTGAAATGTGCATTCCTTTCTGGATGGACAATCACGGGGGTCATGCCTAAACTTTTTAATTCGAAGAATGTGCGTTCTGCATAAGTAGGAACTTCCATTGTAGGAAATTCTATCAAAATATACGTATCCTCTAAATCTGTAAAAAGAATTTCATCTCGTCGTATACCCTCAATTAAATCTCCTGTGATGCGTACTTCCTGACCTTCTAAGACTGTTAATGGCAAATTGCGCCGATCTAATTCTGATTGCAAAAAAGAAACCAGAGAAATGACGTCAGATTTAGGATTCCTATACTTTCCATTGTTGTGATGGGGGGTGCATAGAATGTGGGTGATCCCTTGACTGATTGATTTTTCAGCCATGGCGATACTTGCTTCCAAATTCTCGGCTCCGTCATCAACACCTGGTAATATATGACAATGTAAATCAATCATTTCTCTCGTCTCCAATCAGTTAGTTTCCGTAATAATAATAATAGCCAGAATCTTTGCTGTGTTCTGCACCATTGTAAACAACCCCTAGAACATGAGCCTGAACCATATTCAAGAGTTCCTTGGCTTTACTCAAAGACTCTTTCCTCGAAACGTTTTCCCGGACCACGACGATCGTGCCATCGACTTTAGATGCCATAATTTGGGCATCTGTGACCGCAACTACGGGTGGCATATCAAAAATCACGATATCATATAAATTTTTGGCTTCTTCGATGACTTGATTCATTCTCGCTGAACCGAGTAATTCTGATGGATTTGGCGGCTTTGGCCCGCTTGTTAATACAGATAAGTTATCAATGATCGTTTTTTGCGCTGCTTCTAATATGCTGGTAGATGTACTTAGGACTGTGCTTAATCCTGACGTATTATTCAGATTAAAGGTTTTATAGACGGTTGGTTTTCGCAAATCCGCATCGACCAATAATACCCGTTGCCCAGATTTCGCAAATACCACGGCTAAGTTTGCAGAGGTAGTGGATTTGCCTTCCCCTGGTCCAGAAGAAGTAATCACCAGCGTCTGGATTTGACGGTCTGCAGAGGAAGCGAATTGGATATTGGTCCGGATCGTACGGTACTGTTCTGCAATCGGAGAAGACGGATCAACTAATGTAATCAAACTTACCGCGTGGGTTTGGGTCACTTTTCTTTCTTGTTTTTTGGCCATCAATTTTCTCCTCCTATACCCTAGACCGACTGCGCCGAGATTCAGCCGACTTATCACTTGCTGGCTTTTTCATTACTGGTGCTGCTTCTTTTTTGGGAATTGTTGCATTTAGTTCTTTCTGTGTCATCTGTGGTACAGTTCCTAAGACAGTGAATCCTAAGGTATCGGTCACAAACTTATCATCTTTGACCGTTCGATCTAACAGTTCAAATAAGAAGGCCAATCCAATCCCTACCATCACACCAAGCACTAAACCTATCGCCAAATTTAATTTATTGTTTGGAGAGACCGGTGATGAACTAGCTACTGCACTGGACACGATCGAAATTTTGTCTACATTCATGACGTCTTTGGCATTTTCTTGGAAGACCAAAGAAGTTGTATTCGCAATTCGTTGCGCTGTGACCGCATTGGGACTTGTGGCTTGAATAGAAAACATTTGTGAGTTTTGCGATTGATTGACCGCGATTGCTTCTTTGATTTGTCCGGCGGTCATGTCAATATTGTTTTCTGATTCTAAGCGGTCTTTGACTTCATTCATCACCAAATCGCTGACGATCATATCTTTATAGGTATTGATCATTTGCAGATTGGTATTCACATCATTGGCATTGGTGGTTTCTGACTGTGGCAATGTGACAATCAATTGCGCTTGTGAACTATATTTAGGTGTGATAACAAAGAATGTTGCGACTCCGGCAAGTGCCAGTCCAACAAACATTGAAATCAGTATTGTTGTTATGTGCTTGCGTAAAATTTCGAAGATTTCTTTTAAACTAATCGTTTCTTCCATTATTTCTCCACTTTCCTATTCGTTATCTAAGTTCAATTGGGCTTTCAACTCTGTTTGAACTCGAGCTAATTCATCATCACTGACACGTTGGTATGAAATCCCGTCTTGCATGAAGCCTTCACCCTTTAATTGGTCTTGTTTGACAGTATTGAAGGCATCGCGGTAATTCAGTGCAATGGTCCGCAAATCGTCAAAGCTCATGTCGGTTTTCATATTGCTCTCAACCGCTGATAATATCCCTTGGTATTTGCTCACACCATCAAAACTCAATACTTTACGGGCAATCCCTTCGACAATTTTGCGTTGCCGTTCTTGTCGACCATAATCACCATTCGGATCTTCGTGGCGCATTCGGGAATAAGCCAAAGCTTGATCGCCATCCAGTGTGATTTTACCGATTGTAAAATCGTACCCGCTTTGTGAGAAGGTTAAATCGTTGTTGACTTCAATCCCGCCAACAGCATCTACCAGCTCTTTCAAACCAGCCATATTGATGGAAATATAGTGATCGATCGGAATATCTAAGTAGTTCTCCACCGTATTCATCGACATCGCCGGGCCGCCGAATGCGTAGGCATGGTTGATTTTGTCTTGTGTCCCACGGCCTATGATATCAACATAGGTGTCGCGAGGGATACTGACAATGGTTGTTTGATTGTCTTCTGGACTCACGGTTGCCACCATCATCGTATCAGAGCGCCCTTGTTCGACCCTTCCTAGATCCCCTGTATCGATACCCATCAATAACACAGAGAAGGATTGATTTTGTGCCAAATCAACTTTCGTTTCGCGTTTGGTTTCCTCTTGATCCCGCTCCACCGACTCATAGGTCTTTTGGATCGATCCTGAGAGATCCATATACAATTTCGCACCGACACCCACGATTCCAATCACCAAGACGGCCAAGATACCAAAAATAATCAAAAAAATCTTTTTTCCTTTTGACATGTTTTTTCCTCCAGTTGATACTTGCTTATCAGTAAGCTGAATCTGTATCGGCTTCTGTATCTGTCCAGTTACTTTCATCTTGTGAATCCGTGTCACTCGTATCTGAATAGGTGTCCGTTGCTGTCGATGTTGTACTACCGTAATAGCCGTAACCCATTTGTGTCGAAATAGCGTCAGCAAGTTTCGCATATTTCTCTTTGAGTTCTTCGTTTCTCACTTGATTGATACTGTCGACCACTCCCAGATATTTGTCTAGGGTGACTTCACTTGTAACTACATTATCTTTTAACATACTTTTAAAGCTTTCATCAAGTTTCGCGATTCGGTCTAATTGGGCATCGGCGTAGCCTAGATACTCAGTCACGAGATCTTTCCACTTGCTATCGTCGAAGAAATTCAAGTTTTCTCGGACATTGCCGACATCGGTCACCTTCAGATCTGCTTTGATAATGACGTTGTTCTCCGCTTTTTGCCAATTTGAGACCCCTTTGGTAAAGAGGGCATCGGCCGCTGATTGGACATTGAGTTTTGCTTCCACGTCCTTCAGTTGATCATCTAATGCTGTTTTTTGCGCTTGGATACCTTTGGAATCGCTTGGCAAGGCATCCTCCTCGATCCCATAGTCATCCGCGGATACTTTGATTGCTGCTAATTTGGCCACCAGTTTCGAGACGTCTTCTTGTGTCAGGTCTTTTCTCAAGAATGTTTGGTCATCGTTGCTGTATAGTTTGCCAATCTCTTCTGCAATAGCTGCTAGACTGTCTTTCTCTGTAGCAATGGCGGTCTGTGCATATGCCACCCGCTGTTCATATTGCTTTTGGTTGTTCTGCCTGTAGCCTAACAAGCAGATCGCGACCGCTCCAATACCCACGAACAAAACGGTCAAAGTCTTAAATAACGGCTTTCCCATGAACACACTCCTTAATTCAATTGTGTAGAAACAAAAAATCTGCCTTCAAGATTACTTAACTATACAAGGCAATTCTATCTTATTATATGAGAAAATAGACCTCAATGAAAGGATATTCATGATATTTCTATTAAAAACCCCTGTTATTTGATCTCAGAAAATAAAATTATTCGTGTCTTTGTTATCATTTAATCCAAAAAAATAGCCGCTGCCGCCTACTATTTTGAGTAAAAACTTGATAGAACCGCTCCATCAATGTAGGAAAGCATCCATAAGATGACAAGACTTAAGTGTGTTGTTGCAATGAAGCTGTTATCTATGGAAGAAGTGTTGATGACGCATGATCAGTATTTTGATACATCCGAATGCATCTGAGACTGAATGCAACTTCTTTTTATTTTGCTTTTTTTTACAAAGTCGTACTAATTTGAACAATTCTATATTTTTAGAAACAAGTAAATTTTATGGTTTATTGCAGTTAATGTCAATAAGATTTTGGTCAAATGAAAGAGGTTACCATATTATTATATACCATTTGTCATTTAATTTCGTACAATCATTTGTTTCAAAGGATTCATTCCGTGAAAGCAGCCAATATGTTTTTTAGCATAATCAAGCAAAGTCATTTGCTTTCTTTACCTCTGGTCTAATTAACCTTCTTCTTTTTGCTATACCATTCCATGTTGATTTCCCCAATTCATTCTATTGGTGTGGCTGTCGAGGGTCTTGCGCCTCCGGAATTTATTCCATGTTGCGTGCTTGTTCGATGTAGGCCGAAGGAATGTACTTGTCCATCTCCAACCGCGCAAAAAAAAGCGACAATCGGTGTAATTGTCTATAATGAACAGCTTGACTGGCTGGTATGCGGTAGGTTCTGGTCCATCTAGAATATTTGGCTTTTCTGCGCAGTTTTTGTGCGATTTGATTTTCAACGAGATACACCAGCTGTGCTACATGATCTTTGACAGCTTCACTCGGGGCTGTGTTGCTGCATAAGGCATAGAAGTAATCTAGGTATTGGGTCACGGCCATCGTCTTTTCGAAATCCTTTGCTTTGATCCTCATCTGATCTCCCTAACTTTCGCTTTCTTTCTTCCAATGAATCTTATGACAATACATCTGTGTATATTGCAGCGTATGATAATTGATCGGAATTGTGCATTTTCATCTATTATAATGGATGAATGATTCACAAAGCTTCAAAATTTTCCTCACACGGTGAAATTGGTGATTTGTTTTCACGTGTTCGTTTTCATTAAGATAGTTATAGAGAGAATTGTACAGGCTATCATAGAAAGGAGCAGAGTCGTGAAAAATTTGCAGACCCACTTTGTCACCAATGCTGCTACCTTGCGTTGGTTGCGTATTTTAGACACTTTTGAGGAGAATCCGGTTTGTTCCACCAAAACATTGGCGGAAGTCTCTAACAGCACGTCACGAACGATTGTCTCAGATATCAATGATTTGAAGCTGCATTTCGGTGATTCTGTCAGCATCGAATCTTCCCACCGGGGCTACGTGTTTGGTATCTGCCATCCGGGACAGTATCTCACAGCCAAGCGGTCATTGATTGCGGATGAAATGCTCTTTCATATCGTGGAGAGTATTTTCCAAAATGAGTTGCGTAGTTCCTTGGAATGGGCAGAAACATATCATATCTCCGAAAGTACCGTGTTGCGCTATTTGAAGAAAATCCATCCTGTATTGCGGGCGTATGGGTTGAAGATGCAATATTCCCCGGTAACGTTCATCGGTAAAGAAAGCCACATCCGGAAATTTTTTCATGATTTTTATTATGAATCGGAGATCACTGCCCACACCATTTTCCCGCCAATTGCCGTCCACGATATCACACTGACCTTATTTGCTGATTGCCACCAACGTTTGAATCAATCATGTTCTTTCGGTGAATTCAATTATTACCTCTATATTACTTTGGAACGCTACTGTGCCAATTATCTGATTGAAGCGCCCACCTGTTTGATTGATTTGGTCACCAAGCAATCCGATTTCCATGCATTTGCCAAAATCAATCGAATCATCCATTGCCACTACCAAAGGGAACTGTCGGTGGCTGAGTTGGTCCACTTATTTATCTTGGTGTTTGGTCGCCGTTCGATCAGTGACATCAGCGGTGAAAAAAATTTTTGTCAAAAATTCAATCACCATCCGCAAATCAAACATTTGGCCCATGATCTGGTGGCGACTTTCTTGCCGCAAACCAAAGATGTGGCCCGAGAACGGGTGTTGCTGGAATCCTTCTTCACTGTCGTCCATCTAAAGCAAATGATGACACCATTGCTCAATCACAATACGCCAGAAGTGAATACGTTTGCCCGAGAGAACTTTCCCGAAGAATGGCGCCGTTGCCAAGCGTTCTTTCGGACCAACAGTGACTATGCATATCTTTGGGATGCCAAAAGTTTGACCCATATTATGGCGAGTCTGACATTATATGCTTGTTCGATCCAGTCTTTATACTGGCAAGACCGCAAAAATGTGGCCTTTCTCTTTGAAGGTTCCCACTTTATCTGTCAATATTTAAGAAGTTCCGCTACACGCTATATTCGCAGTTCCCGTCATTTTTACTTTCCTGATGCCAATGAAATGTCCCCAGATTATTTCAAGCGTCATCGGATCGATTTGGTGGTGACCAATTATACGGAATATGCAGCAGAATATGGCGCTACCATCGATTGTCTGCTGTTCAAGACCTTCCCCGATAAGAATGACTGGGATGCGCTGGCCCTGAAATTAGATCCGCTTTTGGCTGACCCTAGCTAAAGCGGATTTTTTTGCGCAAAAAAAAGAAGACCTCAAGGATCAGGTCTTCTCTGTTGCTTAATCTAATATTGTCACTTTGACTTGGCGTCGGCCCCATTGAATACATGCAGGTTCATTATCGAAATGCACATCAATGATATTGCCTTTGATGGCGCCACCGGTATCTAATGCCAATGCCACACCGTATCCTTCTACATTGACCAGTGTGCCTAACGGGATCACGCTTGGATCAACGGCTACGGCCATTGGGTTCTTGCGTAAATCCGTGCCGCTGGCTGTGAAATAGCTGGCGCCTGCTTCGGCATATGAATATGCCGTTGATTCCATCATCATAGTCTTGCCGCTGGTTGACCCTGAATTACTGGTATCATTTGAGCTGCTTGATGATGTATTGTCGGAACTGCTAGAAGAATTGTTGCTACTAGAACTGCTTGAACTATTTGAGCTGCTTGACGAAGTGCTGCTAGAAGCCTCGCTGCTGGTGGATGATGACGTTTCGGCTGCTTGGCTCGTTGATTCGGCTTTGGCTTTGGCTGCTGCCTCGGCTTCGGCTTTGGCTTGTTCTTCAGCTTCTTTTGCCGCTTTCTCTTTGGCTGCTTTTTCAGCAGCTAAACGTGATTCTTCGGCTTCTTTGCTTGACGCAATCTGTGCAAGGGTTGATTCGTTGTCTTTCAACTGCGCTTGCAAATTGCTGATCTTGCTGTCCAACGCTTGGGCTTGTTCTTCCAATGATTGTTGATCGGCAGTCAAGTTGGTTTGTGTGGTTTCGGCTTTGTCTTGCAATGTTTCAAGTTTTTCTTTTTCGCTAGACAATGAGCTGATTTTTTCTTTTTCAAGATTTTGGAGCATCGTCATCGCATAGGCGCGATTGATAAAATCTTGGATATTGGCTGATTCGAGTAAGACAGTCCAGTCGCGCGTTGCGCCCCCATTGACTTGGATTTCTTTCATTCGTTCTGCAACTACTGCTTCCCGTTTCTCGATGGTTTCTTGTGCGGTAGCGATGTCTGCTTTGGTCTGTGCCAGCGTTTCTTCGTTTTCAGCGATTTGCGCTTTCAGAGATTCGACTTCACTATAGGTATGATTGACATCAGTTAAAGCGATTTGTACTTCGGCACTGATTGCTTGGCTTTGTTGCAAGACTGCACTTTCTTGTTCTTGCAATGATTCAAGCGATTCCGCCTGCGCAAAAATCGGAGCAACGGTTCCGGCTGCCACGAAGGCAACAAGCATTGTTCTTATTTTTTTGGCTTTCAAAAAATTCCCTCACTTTTCACTATGGTTTCCAACGCTTCTATTATACAAATTAAGCAAGGGAGTTTTGTTTCAGGAATTTTACAATTTGTTACAAAACAAGCGTAGACTCCTGTAAAATGAAGAATTTTTATAAAAACTGTTGTCAAAAGCATAGAACCATCACAATCAGCTCTTCTTCCGCACTGTAACATGAATGTAACAATCGGCTTATTTTTTGCGTAATTCTTCGACGAAGCTCTTGAGTTCTTGGAGATTTGTAATATTTTCGACTTTCAACCGCTGAAAGTTTTTTAGGAATCTTCTTTGTTGGAAATTCAGTTTGGGTAAGGCTTCTTTCATCTCATGCCACTCTGCCGGCAACTTTTGCAATCGTTCTTGCCAATTTAGGCGTTTGTCTGCTACGGCATCGATATATTGGCCAGCAGATGCTTTCTGTTGTTCGAGTTCTTGTTCTAGGCGTTTGACGGCCCGTTGGAAGCTTGCCATGTTTGCCAAGGTCAGGCCCAAATCGAAGGAAACCAGCATCAGCAATGCCACTGGCAACAAAAAACCAACATGATCTGAAAGGCTGCCGACAATTTGCAATAGCCTTGGATGAATCACCCGCACGATCAAGACGCAGCAAGCACCCCAAAACAAGGAGATGGGCAAAGCCACGCGGCCATTGATGTTCAGCCAGACATCTTTGTAATCCCACCATGAGGCGTGAAAAAATTTTTCTAACAGATAACTGGTTACGTATTCCAAGATCGTGACCAGAATCGCTGCGGCGATGAATAATGCTGCGGTCGACCCATGGATCGGTTGCAAGAGATAGACCACGCCAAGAATCCCAAATCCATAAATAGGCGTGATCGGTCCAATCAAGAACCCTCGATAGACAAAATGGCCGGCTTTCAGTGAACAATAAATCGTTTCCCAGAGCCAGCCGATAAAACTGTACATAAAAAATAATAAGACGATTTGATTGAATGTGTCCATATTTCCCTCCTATAGATTGATGCACTATTTTGTCATAAATCATATAGTTCTAGTATACCGCTTGTTCGATCGAGAGGACACGTTTAATCCATCAGATATGATAAAAAAGGCAATCAATGATGAACACCGATTGCCTTTTTACCTATCATGATTTATTGCTCATGCTGCGGTTGGCTTATCTTGCTACAACCAAACGCTGTCCGACCATGATCAATGTGCTGCTGAGGTTATTCCATGACATGAGCTGATTGACGGAAATACCATTGTTTACGGCGATTTGCCATAATGTATCTCCTGATTTGACGGTATAGGTTTTGTTGCTTGAACTGCTTGCGTTGTTGTTGCCTGATACAGATTGCAGGTATGCACCGCTGACCCAACCGTTATTGATGCGGTACCAGGTCGTATTGCCATTGACATTGGTGCCGGTTTTGCGGGCGGTTGCTTGGATCGTTGTTTGTCGCGCCAGCGTCCCAGTGATGCGGGCCGAGGTGGATGCATCAGCTCGGACATTCAAGGCTGCTGTCGTGCGGAATTGTTGATTGACAGCTGTTTCTTGATTGTTGTTATGGTTGTTATTGACCGCTGTCACGTAAGCGGCACTGACCCAGCCTCGTCCATTGATCCGATACCAGGTGGTATTGCCGTTGACGCTAGTGCCGCTTTTGCGGGCAACAGCTTGAAATGTGGCTTGATTGGCTAATGAACCCGTGATGCTGGCGCTTGTCGAAGCATCACTGCGGATGTTCATTGCTGCTGTTGTACGAAACTGCTGATTGATGGCTGTTTCTTGGTTGTTGTTCTGATTGTTATCGACCGCTGTCACATAAGCTGCACTGACCCAGCCTCGTCCATTGATCCGATACCAGGTGGTATTGCCGTTGACGCTAGTGCCGCTTTTGCGGGCAACGGCTTGGAACGTGGCTTGATTGGCTAATGATCCCGTGATGCTGGCGCTTGTCGAAGCATCACTTCGGATGTTCAACGCTGCTGTCGTGCGAAACTGCTGATTGATGGCTGTTTCTTGATTGTTGGATTGATTATTATTGCCGTTATTCCCACCACTATTGCTGTCATACTGGGTGAGATTGTATGTGTCGATCAAATTGATCAATTTGCTGGCATAGGTGGTATCTGTTGCATAGCGTCCTTGCAGCCATTGGGCAGCCTCTCGATAGGAATTGGTATTTGAACGCCAAGCCCCCGAATAAAAGAAGACACCTGATGTAAATGACGTTGTCCGCAAGACATGGGCATTGTCTTCAAATGATTCTTTTAATGAAGGATATTTACGGAATCGCGCAACGATTTCATACAAGTTGCCTTTGCCATCATCTTCCAATGTCTTCATTTCTACAAATTGGCCATTGTAACTGCCTTTGATGCCAAACATGTTGTTTGCTTGTCTTGTCAGAAGAGATTGTCCCCATCCCGATTCAAGGATTGCTTGGGCAATCATGATCGACGCGTATAAATCGTTGGCCCCTGCTACTTGTTGCGCCATTGGTCCAATTTGTTGAATAAAGGCCTGGGGATTGGCGGACCGCGCATTCCGCAAATCTTCAAAGGGCAAGACCTGAGTATCGTCTGCGATCACAGACTCTTGTGCTGGCGCTGATTGATCGTCTTCCATTAATGGTGGAAACACTTCTGGATCTATTTCTGGATCTGACATAGATGGCTCCTCATCGATCGCTGGTTGATCTTCTGTTACAGTTTGCTCATGCTCTGCTGGCGGATCATCGACCACCTCTTCTGGCAGACTGTCTTGTTCAGGTTGACTTGATGCTGTTTCGTCTTGCCCATCATTATCCTTCCTGCTATCCTCATTACTATCGTTTCTGCTGTCATCCCCGCTATGCTCGACGACATTGATCGTATAATGCTGATCGGATTCCTCGTTGGCAAAAACGGTCAATGGTACCAAAGGGATCGTCGTTGCACAGATCGTCGTCAGCGCTACGCCTTTTCGACAGAGTGCGCTGTTTTGCTGCCGCTTGATTCGTTTTCTGATTGTTTTTCTGCTCTCCATTTTTTGCTCCTTTAATGTAATGTCCGGCTAAAAAAAACGATAACAGGTGTTTGCCGTTATCGTTTTTTGTCCTAATTGACGCGTACTGCAAAACTTGGTGCCCAACTGCTGTTGGACCCCACCGATATTGTTTTTCCTGGTCTTGGGGCATGGATGTATTGTCCATTGCCAAGTGCAATTGCTACGTGGTGGGTACTGCCGGCACTTCCCCAAAATAAAAGATCACCAGCTTGGGCTTGACTCACAGAAATCACAGTACCGGCTGCTTCTTGCGGTACAGTCCAGCCGCCGATATCTCGCCCCGTCACTTGTAGATAGACGTATCGGGTAAAGCCAGAACAATCGAAACTATCCGGTCCTTTGCCACCCCACACATAAGGTTTGCCAAGATGTTTGTAGGCTTCGGCAACGATTGCTGCACCATTCGATGCAGGTGCTGGTGCTGGCGTCGGAGCTGGCGTCGGAGCTGGTGTCGGTGCTGCAGGTCTTTGGACGACTTGTTCTTCAGGTGCAGGTGTTTCAGGCGTCGAGACCTCTTCTTCAACAGGTGCAGCAACGGGTGGTGTCTCTACTGGCAGAGAAGGCGTACTTGCTTCAGGGGTTTCCTCAGGCATGACACTGACTGCCTCACTTGCAGCGCCACTTCCCTCAACTGACGCCACTTCTTGGGCAACGGCAAGATCTGCTTGCTCGGCTTGTTGCGCCTCAGCTTGCGCTTGCAAGGCTGCTGCACGCGTCGCTTCTTCTTGGATCCGCGCTTGCTCGGCTTCAAAAGCTTCTTTTTCGACTTTTAATTGCTGCTTTTCGTCTTCTTTCACCGATTCTTGATAAGCCAATGTGCTGACTTCGACATTCAAGTCTGCCTGTTTGCCTTCGATCTCGCCCTTTTGTGCTTCTAAGCGACTTTGGGTGGCGTGAAGTGTAGCTACTTTTTCTTTTGACTCCTTTTGTTTGTTTGCTAAGTCTTCTTGATCTAATTTTTGCTGCGTGATCATTTGATTATTCGCTCGAACAATCGTCGTCATCGCATGGAGACGACCGACAAAGTCACTGATGGAATCGGCTGCTAAAACAACATCCATCAATTGATCACTTTTGCCATTGACTTGCGTTTCCCGCGCTTGTTCCTCGATATTGGCTGCACGCTTGTCGATTCTGACTTGTAATTGCGCAATGTCTTCTTCTAATTGATCGATATCTTGATACAGTAGATTTTGTTCTTGCAGCAACACCTGTGCTTCTTTGTTTATGGTGTCAATCTCGCTGGTTAAATGGGTGATCCGCTCTTGGATCGTTTGCCGCTGCGTGCGCAGTTGTTCAATTTCGTTATTTTTTCGTTGAATCATTTGGTCGAACCCAGTGGCTGACCCTTGTAAAGGTGCTGCCAAAAGAGTAAGCGATAAACCACACAAACAGATTGAAGCGAAACCTTTTCTTTTCATTTTTCCTCCTTTGATTCAAAATAGATTATTTTTTTTATTGAATTTGACATTTATTATTTTACCATAATTTCCAAACGAACCCAAATATCACAGATTAACAATTTGATTACATTATAAACACTAAGTTATTTTATTTGATCACATGGATTTTCTCACTGGGTCAATACCGTGTTCCCCCTTTGCTATCGCTCTTTTAGGCGACTTGCGGATCGATTCCCCACAATCAGCCAAATAAATAATGCACGTTTTAGATTTCAGCAAGATGACAACAAAAAAATCAGCCACAGATACCTGCAGCTGATTGTCTCGTTCATTGATAAGGAAGTAAGCGACGCATCATGGTGAATTGATTATTGATCATGGTTTCATTGATATGTCCTGTCAGTGCAAGAATCCCTAATCCCTCGATCACAAACATATAATTTTCGGCAATGACATCCAAGTCTTCATCTTTCAACACCTGTTGGGCAACGCCTACTTGGAAGATTTCATGGATCGTCCGTTTGGTTTCTGTCAGCTGCGCTTCTTGCAGCGAACTGGATGCTGCAGTTTTGTGGGTGTAATAGTATTCATACATCGCCCGCAGCATACTATCGGAAATACTGTGCAGCAACCGGTCCCGGTGATCGGCAAAATATTGGTCCAAAATCGTTTCAAACGGCACCTGATCGGCAATCATCTTACGCACATCATCGAATTTGCGTCGGGCCCGTTGTTCTAAGACTGCGAGAAAAATTTCATCTACTGAATTGAAATACAGGTAAATGCCCCCGCGACTGATGCCACATTCCTCGATAATGTCTTTCATCGTTGCATCGATCAAGCCTTTTTGACTAAAGACGACTTTGGCGCTTTCAATGATGGCCTCACGCTTTTGCTGTTTTTTGTCTTTTGTTTTGATGGATTGCGGGTTCGTGGTCATATTTTTGCTCCTTTCGTCACTTTATTAATGACACTCGTGTCATTCTAGGGTATAATCATTTTAACATTAAATGACACAAGTGTCATTTTTGAAAATAAAAGGAGTGTGTCCTATGAATACAAAGAACAAAACCTATCGTTTGGTGATTCGTGCGATTCTGACTGCAATTATTATTTTACAAACAATGGTGCCTTTCCTCGGCTATATTCCTATTGGCATCACCAGCTTGACCATCATTCACGTAACCGTGATCGTTGCCGCCATTGTATTAGGCACGAAAGATGGCATGTTCATTGGGTTGATTTGGGGATTGTTCACGATTTTCCGTGCCTTCACTTCGCCAACGACGCCATTAGATATCGCTGTATTTACAAATCCCATCATCTCTGTAGTCCCTCGGGTTTTGGTTGGTTTGGTTGCTGGCCTGCTTTTCACCTTGATCTACAAAAAAACCAAGAAAGTCGTGGCTGCCTCGATCGTCGCTGCTATCTTTGGAACGATCACCAATACCGTATTGGTCCTGTCTTTAATGGGGCTCTTATACACGGGACTAGTCGCAAATACATATGGCGTTGATACGTCTGCTTTGTTTGTGACACTAGGTGGTATTGCATTGACCAATGGTGTTTCTGAAGTCATCACTGCAGCAATTTTGACACCGATATTAGTCAAAGCGTTATTCGCTGCAACTAGTTTGCGTCCGGACAACCGTTGATGGTTCTATCCTATCATTTTTCTTTCGCCATGGGTACCGTCATTATATGAAATCCCCTGCAAGACCTTTCCATTGGATGGGTCTTTTTTGTTTGGCCGCTATCCTTTGAGAAGGATCATTGGAGAACTATCATTCTTGTCACATCACTTTGAATACATGGTAAATCAAGTCTTTTATGCTATGATTATTTTATACCGCTCAGTATAAATAGTTAGACTTTCGCTTCGCAATGGATAGGAGGCTTACTCGTTGACCTTTACGCAAAAACAACTCAGATATCTACACATTGTTGACTTACTTATCTTAACTTTTGCTGTCTACTTGATTTTTGATGGGTCTTCTTTGCAAGGAATATTGCTTGGCCTGATCAGTTCTCTATTGAATTATGTTTATCCGCCTGATTATCGACGAGGGTCGTTTCTAAGTGGCAAGACTACCTCTACTTTTTTTATAAAAGATGGCAGCCGTACTGTCGAGATGTTTTGTGAGGTCGTTGCCGTTTTGCTTGTTGGCTTCTTGATGAGTGTCTTGTTCTGAGTATCTTGTTCTACTAGAAGCAAATGAAATCGGTTTATCCATAGATTGAAGGAGGTACATCATGAAAAAAGTTTTTTACCATCTATTGATTGCGTTCATAGGCGTTTTTTTTCTGCATATCATCGATTTGATCCAAGGGCAGTACACGATTGATACACTTCCTATTTTGGGTTTGTTCAATGAATGTCTACTTTTACTTGCTATCTCCTTTGGTTTTGACTTGGCAGCCGGGTACTACAAAAAGGCCAAGAGCCGCAAATATTCTTCCAAGTAATTGCTCTATATAATTGCTCTATATAATAGAAGGAAAGGATGATCTTGATGAAAGCAACCCCCTGGTACAAAAAGAAGAAAGTCTATCTTCCTATTGCTTTCCTCCTTGGTGTGATCGGGTTTGTTCCTAGTTTGGTTTCATTGTTTGGTGCTTCTATTGATGATGAACTGAACGCAAACTATTATCAAGATCCCCATCAAGATATCACCCGCAAAAAAAATAAGCCGTAGGGCTTATTTTTTTTGCTTCTTTTTATCCAAGTAGAACAAGATGTCCGCTTTGCCGGCTTGGGCTGTTCCACGATAGACATCCGTATCTAAACCGCCGATGCGAAATCCTGCTTTCAGATAAAACAAACATGCCGATAGATTATTGTCTTGACCAATCGTGTATAAGCCAAGATTTCCCCGCGCTACTGCCCATTCATAGGCTTGTTGGATCAACAATTGGGCAACCCCTTGCTGGCGATAGGCTTGATTGACTTTCAGGTCAAACAAATAGTCATATTTAAAGATTCCTTTTTGCACCACCGCTAAACCAATGCAAACTGCTTGGTGGTAGGCACCAAAGAAGACCGTATCGTTGCTCATTTGCTGATAGTCATAGTTTTCATCAGGAAAGCACATTTCTGTTACTTGCGCCAAAGGATAGATATCCGTCTGATATGACCATACGCCATTGTTATAAGCGGGGAGCATCTTGCCCCATATCTTGAAAGGTTCATTTTTGATACGGATATCTTGTTGGTTTGTTTGCGTGATTTGCTTGATTTGGATCATGGTTCACCTCTTCGTACAGTATATAAATCATTTTGGGCGTCATCAGATATGTTAACACAGCTTGGGTCGATTTCTCTATCTAACTAAACCACATAAATTGCCCACATACAATAAGAAGGTGTCAGGGTCATTTCATGTTAGAATAATGGTAGAAGAGTTTTTCTTGACACGAACACCGTGTCGTACTTTATGCTTATTTATGAGGGGGAGGTGCAGACCTAATGCACGCAATGCAAACCGTTAGTACAGTATCAAAAAGCCTTGGTATATCAAGTCGTATGCTTCGCTATTATGAGCAAGTTGGATTGATCGAGAGTCGTCGCATGGAAGGATATGCGTATAGAGTTTATGATGAAGTCGCCATACGTAGACTGAGACAAATCATTATCTTGCGGAAATTTCGTGTGCCGGTGAAGCAAATCCATGAAATTTTTAACAATCATGACGCCACACACGTGGTTGAGATTTTCGAACGTAACCTGAACAAACTGGATAAGGAAATGACCGCTTTATCAACCGTGCGTTCTTTATTGAATACGCTGATCCAAGAAATGAAGCATAAAGCAAACATGCAATTACAACTTGATTGTCTCACTGATAATTCTGTATTAGCTATTGTCGAAAAGATTTCCTTCCCCAAAAATACCCTACAGGAGGAAAAACCAATGGAAGAGTTGAGCAAAGCAAATGAAACGCTAAACCAGCTGACAGATGTAAGGGTCATCTATTTGCCGCCAATGACGGTAGCCGCAGCAAGTGCGACCGGAAATGGCTGCGAGGATATCGTTGCAGATCTGATGACAAACTTTGTAAAGGCCCATGATTTGCTGCAAATCAAACCAGATATTCGTCACTTTGGCTTTGATTGTTCTCAAGGTGCAACAGGAATTGGTGAAAACTCGCAAAAATATCAAATGTGGGTGACGATCCCGGAAAACATGCCTGTACCAGAGCCACTTGTAAAACGTACCTTCACCGGCGGACTATATGCCGCCCATATGATTCAAATGGGCGATTTTGACCATTGGTCATTACTGCGGGATTGGGTATCCAAGAGCGACCAATATGAAAACGATTGGCAAAGTATTCGTGTGTCACCTCTCGAAGACGATATGGATCGCTGCTTAGAAGAACAATTGAATTATCGGGGAAATCTCCAAAATCCTAACTTTGACCACGGAAAAATGCAACTCGATCTACTATTTCCAATCAAGGAAAAAACAACACAAGAACCATGATTCCCCACACGAAGCGAAGGAAAAAACCTGACTTCTCTTTTTCTTTGTTGCGTCATCCATCAAACGATACACAGCAGACGTTCACCATTTGCTTGTCTGTATGCTTGAAGGAATCCTGTGCGTTGCGTTGAACACACAAAAAAAGCGGATCTCCACCTCAAAAAATGAGGAAGGAGGTCCGCTTTTTTATCAGATCACGCCTGCTAAATGAATACACACTTTCATCTGAGCACTTGACGCTGATCAACTATTCCTAACGGTTTCTCGCAAACTTCTTTTTAACAAACCACTGATTTGATGAAAGTCGCTATGTGAAACGGAGCCTTTTAATAATATGAAAGATTGATCCGTCATCTCATGCTTTATTTTTTGGACGAGGTCTTGTAAGTTGTCGAACCACGCACTTTCCAGTTGGCATTGTTCTGTCACTGCTTGCATCAACGGGCCGTATCCCAACAGCAAATCAGCCCCACTTTCATTGATCCAAGGCAATAGTGTCTGATGTAATGTTTCTGCCTGACTGCCTAAGTCAGCAATCTGCCCAAGGACCAGAATTTTTTTTCCACCATAATACACATGTTTTTGCTTGAAGGCTTCGATTGCATTGATCATTGCAGGTATCGAAGCATTATGGGTATCATCAAGCACGGTGATCTCTTTATTTTGACATGAATAATGGGTTTCTTCCAAAATTTTCGGCAGAGAACGGTATTGGGCGAAATTTTTTGTACATTGTGTAATCGGTATCCCCAGACTGTCTATGATCAATAATGCAGCCAGTGAATTCTCAACCATTCCTTTGCTAGAAATGTTCAAAAAGTAGGTATAGCGCTTTTCATTTAAAGAAATAGTGATCTCTACGCCATGCTTCAATTCACTTTTTTTGACTAAGTATAGATCTGCATCAGGATCCGTCATGCTGTAAGTACGGATCCGATTGGTTTTCTTTTGTGCTTTAGCCAATAAAATCTGATACAAATGATCATGGATATCACGATTAATGATGGCTATCCCGTTGGCACTTAACCCATCATAAACCCTTCCCTTATACTCAGCTAATTGTTCGATCGATTTGAATGTCGCCATGTGTGCTTCACCAACGGATGTCACCAACGCTATATCTGGTTGGATCAGTGGACTCATCGGTCCGGAATCACGATTATTTAACGCATTCAATGAAACTTCTAGGTTTAAGATTTCTGGTCCTTGGGACGCTTTACAAAGATATAGCGGTATGGCAAATCGCGTATTGTGATTGCCGCGATTCGAAAGAATGTCGTGACTTGGTTGCAACAACTGATCCACCATCAAACGGGTACTGCTTTTTCCAACCGAGCCAGTAATGGCAATTACTTTGGCTGTGTTTGCTGACCTGATTTTTTGGCTTAGCGCCAGCATAAACTTCCAAGTGTTTTCCACAATAAATTGAGGCAACGTCTCTTTCAATTCTTCGATTGGATGCTCAGTGACCAATAAGCTGATATGGTCGATATTTTCGATTGCTTCTTGATTTCCGTCTGGCCAGGCTACTTCTCTGCCGTTGATTTCAGAACGCCTATCTTTCGTAAATGCGATAAAACCCAGGTTTGTACTTGTGGATCGTTTTGTATAATGACCTTGGTATTCGAAATCAGAAATTAAGAGGTCTTTGGCACATTCATCCGATAAAAAGTACCCTTCTATTGTTCGAAAATCATCGTATGTGAGTCCTGAGATTTCTTTCACTAAAGTTGTCATCACCATTTGCCTCTCTTTGGTCCATCATGAATAATCGGCTTGCGCTTTGCGGATGGCGGAATTTTTTTGGGATTATCGTCATTGTTGGCTTCCCACGGAAAGACGCCATCTTCTTGTCCATACTTGTCTTTCAAGTCGTTATCCGATATATCTTCACTCGCTTGCTTGTCTTTCCGATATCTGAAGTAACGTAAAGCCATCAAAAAGAGCACCAGTAATAATAATAGGCGTTTATATGGCAGTTGCTGCAATCTCTCTATCCATTGTCCCATCTTTTTTCACTCCTTTATGCACATTCATATAGTTGATCATACCCGATAAAAAGTGTTCTGCGTCATCGATCCGCATTCGGCATCGATCATGGCGGGTATAAAATCCACCTACGATCGTAGTTGGTTTCGCGAAGTACATCGCAAGTTCAGGCCACATGGTCCCTGTCCGCAATTCATGGATCGTTCGCTTCTCCATAACCCTTTGCAATTCTTCCTTCTCTTTTTCCGTAATCATCCCTTGACATGCCTCAATAGACTCCATACGTTCAACCATTTTAACAGCAGCAACGAGTAATTCCAGCATTGTTGGATAAGCTGTATCACGTCTTTCAATGAACCGCAGATTATCTAGCGCATTCTTCAAACCAAAGGCAAAATACGCACGCTTTGGTAAATATTTGGTCAATTCATTGACAGAATAGCTTAACCAGTGATCATGGTACTTTTCGTAGCCATTTCGAATAAAACGTTCCATGAGTTTTTCCCCAAGGTCTAGCCATTTTTTGTCCCCAGTCAAGGGGTAGGCGCGCATGATTGCAAATAAGGCTTCACCATCATAATATATAATGCGGAATTTTTCTTTTTGCGCTAGTGTGTCCGTTAGAATATGACACGTTTCGCCATTGTCATGAATAAATGCTTGGATCCCTTCCAAAAAGTTCAAAAGTACTTGATGATAGAAGCGATCTTTAGTCACTTCTTCATATTTTGATAAAGCTAGAATGATCATTGCTTGCGCGCCTAATTTCAATTCATTGCCTTGTTTGGTTTTTTCAACAACAAATAACTGGTTATTGACATTGATTGTTAAATTCTCGATGCCCCACCTTAATCCTGTTTCGATTTTTTCGATAAGATCAGGGTCTTGGCGATACTCGTAGGCTTCTAGCAATGCATATAAACTAGAAAAATGTCTCACAGAATTGTAGCCGCTGATCTTTTTGTGGTAAGCAGGAAAATAACCATAAACAAATGACCCATCTGCATTTAATTGCTGCGACAAATAGTTGCTGCCAGATACAATTGCTTGTTCAAGATGTTCAAATTGATTGCTTTGATCGATGGCGCGTACACCCTGTCCAAAAAAATCAGTTTCAAGGGCGTACCAGTTTTCACCTTCGATAAAAACACCCTTTTTCTTAAATAAAGTCCAATTGTTTCCGATATGATTGCCAGAATCGAGCACTTTGCGTTTCAGCCTTTTTTGAATATAAGATATGATATTCCTTTCGTTGGGACTCATCTGGGCACGGTTTTTCCCTAAAATATGATTCTTGTGAGGGACAAACAAGGCATTTGCAGTCAATTCTTCCGGCATAATGTATAAAGGATGCACAGCCCCCATCTCCACACCATCGGCAAAGTAATTGTTGCGATCGATTCCCTTGATTTGTCTTAAGGCAATTTCTTTTGGTACGGATGTTTTATTGGTGATTTTATCGATTTTTATCCATTTCGGTTGAATAGGAAATTTAGTTAGATACCTACTCACTTTTGTCCAAGCTTTATCGCAGGTGGCTGCTTGCGTTTGCCAAACTGTTGCTCGTTGATCGTTGTCACAATAAGAAACCAAAAATACAGTATCCTCGTTTTCTTCTAGGTTCAGAAAATAATGTTTGATCTCATTTAGCATATTGTAATCTCTCATAAGTACTCCTCTTTTACCTTTTATGTACTGGTTCGTTTGCCTAAATATCGGCAAACGAACCAACTGCTCGCTAGTAGCAATCAATTATCTTTTTTTGCGTTTATAAAAACCTAGACTCGTAAGAATAGCGCCAAAACCTAAAGCAGATGTAGCCGCTCCACTGCTCACTTCGTTTGTCTTAGGCAACTGTTTCCCTGAAGTGCTTGATCCAGAAGAACTTCCTTTGTTTCCGCCAGAATTGGTACCATTCCCATCAGAATCCGCATCGGCGTCAGCATCCGCATCAGCATCAGCGTCAGCATCGGCATCAGCATCCGCGTCCGCGTCGGCATCGGAATCTGCATCGGCGTCAGCATCTGCGTCGGCATCCGCATCAGCATCGGCATCAGCATCGGCGTCAGCATCCGCATCAGCGTCAGCATCCGCATCAGCGTCAGCATCAGCGTCAGCATCGGCGTCGGCATCCGCATCGGCGTCAGCATCCGCATCCGCATCAGCATCGGCGTCGGCATCGGAATCTGCATCGGCGTCAGCATCGGCGTCGGCATCCGCATCCGCATCCGCATCCGCATCCGCATCCGCATCTGCATCGGCATCCGCATCGGCATCGGCGTCAGCATCGGCGTCGGCATCCGCATCCGCATCCGCATCCGCATCGGCGTCAGCATCGGCGTCAGCATCCGCATCGGCATCGGCATCGGCGTCAGCATCCGCATCGGCGTCAGCATCGGCGTCGGCATCCGCATCCGCATCAGCGTCGGCATCGGCGTCAGCATCAGCATCGGCGTCAGCATCGGCGTCGGCGTCGGCATCAGCATCGGCATCGGCATCGGCGTCAGCATCAGCATCCGCATCCGCGTCGGCATCCGCATCGGCGTCAGCATCGGCGTCGGCGTCGGCATCCGCATCGGCATCCGCATCCGCATCGGCGTCAGCATCTGCATCGGCGTCGGCATCAGCATCGGCATCCGCATCAGCGTCAGCATCCGCGTCGGCATCAGCATCGGCGTCAGCATCCGCATCCGCATCCGCATCCGCATCGGCGTCAGCGTCAGCATCCGCGTCGGCATCAGCATCGGCGTCAGCATCTGCATCCGCATCCGCATCGGCGTCAGCATCTGCATCCGCATCAGCGTCAGCGTCGGCATCAGCATCGGCGTCAGCATCAGCATCTGCATCGGCGTCAGCATCGGCATCCGCATCCGCATCCGCATCCGCATCGGCGTCAGCATCTGCATCCGCATCAGCGTCAGCGTCGGCATCAGCATCGGCGTCAGCATCAGCATCTGCATCGGCGTCAGCATCGGCATCCGCATCCGCATCCGCATCCGCATCCGCATCCGCATCCGCATCTGCATCGGCGTCGGCATCAGCATCTGCGTCGGCATCAGCATCCGCGTCGGCATCAGCATCCGCGTCGGCGTCAGCATCGGCGTCGGCATCCGCATCCGCATCAGCGTCGGCATCGGCATCAGCGTCAGCATCCGCGTCGGCATCGGTATCAATATCTCCTAGTGTAGAAGTACCATTTTGGTTGTATACTAAATAAGAGCGATGTCCAGTATTTGATAATTCGAACGTACTTTCTCCGCCAAGAGCCAAATCTATATATAACTCTACTGTCGTGTTAGAAATCGAAATATCGGGATCCCCTGAATTATTATTAATCGTTAGATATTCCCCAACTGATACTTTATCAATGGATACAGACGCTAGTTCAGGATTGCCAGTCATATAAATATATTGACCAAAGGATGTATTTGAGACGTCCACAGATGTCAATTGTCCTGTAACCATGCTCGCAGCCAAATAAAGATCAAATTCAGAGTCTTTAATGACCAGTGATTGTAAAGATGTCAACCCATTTACATCCACCAGATTTGCAGAAACACTATCGTAGATAATACTTGTTGGACTATCCACACGAATCAATACCGTACCAACAGAATTATTTTCTCTAACAACTAATTGATTCCCAGAATAAGAAGACCATATTTTTTTCCCTGCGACATCATAAGTAACACCGTCAACAGTGATCACACCAGCTTCCACAAACTCACCTGGACCCGCTGGAGATGAAGCTGTTTTACCATGCCACGTATAATTCGTGCTCAAATCATGAATCGTACTATTGATTGCTGGTGTGCCACTTCCTACATAACGAGAGTCTTCAAACTGCATTTCAAAATCTGTAGCATTACCTGTAGCATAAACTTTGTACTCCGTTATTTGCGCCGTATCATTTTTAAAATCACAATCAATCGCTTCAGCCACGCTAAGAATAGCATTACCACTAATGTGCAATATCCTATCAAATGAAGAGCCTTTGATTGTTAGAGTAGGCAAGGAATCATTATTGATTATATAAAGCATATTCGGGAAAGAACAGTTACTGATAGTCAAACTTGTTAAACTGGATAAATTTTGAAGATAAGCAATACCAGAAATTGACAGATTGTTTAATTCAATCGATGTTGCATCCGATAAAGAATAGGTTTGTCCATCAATACTCAGGCTTCCATTGGCAGGTAAACTTACACTAGTACCCGCAGTGACTGGAATCACTTGATCATCAATCCGGATGTATCCATCAGTTGTAACATCTACTCCGTACGTGATTTCTTGAGCATATGCTGACAAATTTTCTGAGAATAAACTTGGTCCAAAAGCGCCATAAGTGATCGCTCCGATTACCAACGCTTGCGCGATTTTCTTCTTTCTTTTTTTGATTTGCATCATTTTTTTGTAGTTATTTTCCTTCATCTATTTCCTCCTTTTTTTTATGAGAAAGCAGCCATACAATCCAACACTTACGTTATTTTTGATAAAAGAAAAAGTATAAAAATAAAATCTTATTTTATTTAAGACTTTATTCATTCAATTTTAATGACTTTTATCAAAAATATAAATAAAAATCTTCCTTATTTATAATAAAAAATTTGCTTTCTCATAAAAAATTATAATTGGTATGTTTTTTTTAGTCAAACAATAACTAGTTCTATTTTATTTTTATAAATATTATATTGTAATTAAATAATACGAACAAAAAATAATTGCTGTAATCCAACCTTCATACTCACTGATTTTTTTTAATCAAACTCAGCTTTTTATGAGAAAATTAAAAAACAAAAATGTGATAAGTATCACAAAAAAATAACGCATGAAATGAATAAAAAAATGCTGTGTTGCTCCATAAAATAGCAAACCTTTTATCCATAAATATTTGGTTGATTATGATGATATATGCCATATTTAGGATAATGATTGACATGATCAAGTGAGGTAAATCCAACCTGTCAGTGAATGGTTGAGGATTTTTTTGCGACAAAAAAAATTCCTTCTACATTGAACGATGATCTTCACTCGTCCAATATAGAAGGAATATCAATACTATAGCTCCCTGTTCCAACGATCAAGGATCGTCGGTTACAAACCCTAACTATTCTTGCCGGATCCCCAGGCATTCGTCCATCGCTGTTTCACGAGTGACCGATTCTGATTCTTCAGTACTTGTCAGCCTTTAGCTGGGCTTGCCGTTTTTACCCATTAACCGGTGCTGATGAGCTGACTTTTTTTGTTGAGATGCCAGTTACCGGTCAAATCGAGGCCACGTTTCTATACTGTTACCTTTTTTCAAAATCTGTTAAAAAAATGTCGTGATCAATGCTACTATCGCCAATCCGCCTTGTGTCAATATAATTTTCTTGTCACTGGTCAGACTGCCATAAGCGGCCACAAGGATGATGCCGATCAGTAAGAGACGGGCAATTTCTAAAGACGCTTGGGCAAAGGTCACACTGTAAATCAGGCCCACACCGATCAGGCCATTATAGACACCTTGGTTTTTGAACAAAGTTTGGACAACTGGTTGTTTTCGATCAGCAGGTTGAAGATTGAAGACTCTTGCTGTGCTGTCAGACTTGGTCATGATGGTTTCTAAATACCAGATATAGAAAAATTCGAAGGCGACCAAAATGATCAATACGATACTTAGTAGGCTCATGCTTATTCTCCTTGATGGGTGACTGTGATTTCGGTGGGTTTGGCCGCGAATTCTGGCATTTTTTGGAATAGATGCTGCAGTTCTGGTGTTTGATTGTGGGCTTCGATCGCTGCTTGATCGGCCCATTTTTCTACCATCACAAAACGATTGGCTTCTTCGATCGATTCATATAAATGATAGCCGCGACAGCCTGCTTCTGCTCTGGCCGAAGCCAATAATGGTTGAACAGCTGCCATAAAAGCCGTTCTTTGTTCCTCTTTGATATAAAATACGGCATTGATGATTTCCATTGTGCATACCTCCGATGCTATTTTTATAAAAATGTCGTGATTTGGGCTGCGTCTAAGCGGACTGATTCATACCCTAGTTCTTTGGCTTTCCCAACAGACAGGATCATCACTGGTACATATCGTTCTTTATCTAAGCCAAATGCTTCCGCCAATTGATCCGCTTCGAAACCACCGATTGGATTGGTTTCATAGCCATGGGCACGAGCCACCAACATGAATTGCATCGCTGCTAAACTGGCGTCGATTTTCACGACATCACTCATCTGTTCTTTGGTGAGTTGTTGGTAATGAGGGATAATAGCTGCCAATTGTTGGTCTCTGACTTCGACGGGCATTTTGCCCTCTGCTACCGCTTTGTCATAGATTTCTTCCCCCATTTCATAACACTGCAGATCACCAAAAACCAAGACCATTGCTGATGAGGTATCATTTTGACGAACATTGAAACGGATCAATGGTTTTAAGCGGGCTTTTTGTTCATCGCTTTCCACAACGACAAAACGCCATGGTTGCATGTTGACTGCTGAAGGAGCGGTCGTTGCTTCTTGAATCATTGTCAGCATTTCTTCGTGTGGGATTTTATAGGTTTCGTCGTAAACACGAACGGATTTTCTGCCAAAGGTAATGTCTGCGAAATTGTTATTGCTGTATTCTGTCATTGATATTGTCCTTCTTTCATTGAATGAGTTTGGTTAATAATGCTTCCAGTTGGGCTGCTTCTGCTGGCGTCAAATTGATGCCTAAACTATCTTCGTCTTGGGCATGCTTGCGGGCACAAGAAGTGAGTCCTTGGGATGCTTTTTCTGTCAGTTCGACAAAAATTTCGCGGTTATTGTCTTTGTTGCGCATCCGGGTCACAAATCCTTTGTCTTCCAAAATCTTCAGATGCCGCGTCACAGCAGCGCTGTCGATCAAAAGTTCTGTCTGCAGCTGGTTTTGGGTACAGCGTGTTTGAAGCTGCAAAATATGTAAGATTTGATACCTTGTCAAACTAAAGCCGGTCTCTTTTTCAAAGGCAGCTGTGAGTTCTTGATTGGCAATTTTCAACTTATACAAGATATTGCTTAAAGTAGCCAATTCCATATTTCTACTCCTTTCACTATTGACTTGTCAACAGTTGACTCGTCAATAGTAATCTTTTCAAGCGGATTTGTAAAGCATTGTGTTCAATTTCTGTTGAAAAGACAAAAAACCCCGCAACAAGGTGCGTTGCGCGGTCGGTTTGTCCCTGTCACTGACTGTTGCCAACAGGTGCCTGCTTATTTTAATTGAAAGGTTTTTTTCAATCCCATGACCACTAGCGTGGAAATCGCGGCAGCGATGAAGAGGATCCCCCACGTACCGGCTTGGATCGGTACGGTACCTAAGATTTCATTCATAAAGGGCACGTAGACTGCCGCTAATTGCAACCCAACAGATAAAAGCATCGCACCGACTAAGACTTTGTTTTTGACAAATGACTTGTCTAAGCCAAAGCCACTGCTTTTACGCACATTGAAGATATGCATCAACTGGGCAATCGCCATAAAAGTGAACGTTGCTGTTTGGGCATATTGCAATTCATGGTTGGTGTACATCAAGTAGCTAAAGAAACCAAAAGCCACCAAACCAATCACGACACCACTGAGTATGATACGGCCTAAGAAACGCTTATTGACCAAACTATCTGCCTTTGAACGTGGTTGTCGCTTCATGATGTCGTCTTCAGCCGGCTCAAAGGCTAATGCCATCGCTGGTGCGATATCGATCACCAAGTTCAAGAACAAGATATGCAGCGGTTGGATCGGAATCGGCATCAAGAAAATCACACTCAAGAAAATCGTAACGATCTCCACCATATTACATGAGAACAAGAAGGAGACATACTTCTTGATATTATCAAAAATGATCCGTCCTTCTTTGATGGCATCTACGATCGTGCCAAAACGATCATCTGTTAAGATCATATCAGAAGATTCCTTGGCAACTTCTGTACCACGAATCCCCATCGCAATCCCGATGTCTGCGCCATTTAAGGCTGGTGCATCATTGACCCCATCTCCTGTCATCGAAACGATGTCGCCTTCGGCTCTCAATGCCTCGACTAATTGTAGTTTGTTTTCTGGTGAGACACGGGCAAAAACAGCTACTTCCTCGATCCGTGCATTAAAATCTGGTTCTTGGAACAAATCATCGATTTCTTTGCCCGTCATTGTTTTGTCATGGTCTTTCAAGCCAATTTCTTTGGCGATCATCGACGCCGTTTGCGGGTGGTCACCGGTGATCATTTTGACACGGATCCCCGCTTCTTGTGCCACTTTTACGGCTTCCTTGACATCCGTCCGCGGTGGATCGACGATGCCGGCAAACCCTTGGATCTCGATATCATGCAAGGCTTCACGCAAATCGGCTTCTTCGGTGCCGCCTTGGTAATCATTGATTTGACCAACTGCGATCACGCGCTGGCCGTGACTTGCTAAAGTACTGTTGTATGCTGCCAACGCCTCAGTCGTTTTGGCATCCGTATTGGCTAAATCGATCAAAACATCTGGCGCACCTTTGATGATCAGCGTCCGCGTGTTGCCTTCATAGACGGTCACCATAAATTTATTGTCTGAATCAAACGGCATTTCTGCAACTTTTTGCAACCCTTGCGCTTCTGCAGTTTGACGATCAAGCCCTTCTTTTTTGCCTAAAACAACAAAGGCACCGTCCGTTGGGTCACCAAGGATCTCAAATTGCCCCTCATTTTCGCGTAATGAAGCCGTCGTACATAATGCACCATTGCGGATCATCTCATGCAAGGCTTGCTGCTCTTTGACATTGATTTCATTGTCATCGGCATCGTAGAACTTGCCATTGGGTTCATAGCCATTTCCTGAAACCGTATAGGCTGAGCCATCACTTAAAATAATTTCAGCAACTGTCATTTGATTTTCTGTCAACGTACCCGTTTTATCGCTGGCAATGATACTCGTCGCCCCTAGCGTTTCTACGGCGGACAATGATTTGACTAACGCTTTGTGCTCGGCCATGATCCGCATGCCTCTAGACAAGGTGATCGTGGACACAGCTGGCATGGCTTCTGGAATAGCAGCAACCGCTAAAATAATCGAAATATGGATCATTTCCACAAAAGGTTGATCCGTTAATAAACCTGCGATCAAGACTGCTATGGCAGCAAAAAGTGCGGCAATAATAATGGCTTTGCCTAATTTATCTAATTCAATGTCTAACGGTGTCCGGCGTTTCTTGTCGCCGGTCAACATATCGCTGATTTTGCCGACTTCCGTCTCCATCGCTGTTTCAGTAACCACGGCATAGGCATTGCCGCGGGTTGCAGCAGTTCCAGCATAGACTACGTTTCGGCGGTCACCTAAAGGCATTTCTTCGTCATACGCTGCATTGGCATCTTTCTCAACAGCTTCTGACTCACCTGTTAAGGCTGATTCGATTGAAGCAAAGTTGCTGCTTTCCAAAAGACGGGCATCGGCGGCGATCGCATCGCCTTCTTCTAATACTAAGATATCTCCTGGGACGATCTGTGCCGATTCAATCTCGGTCACTTCTCCATCACGAATCACTTTTGCGGTAGTGTAAATCATGTCTTGCAAGGAATCGATCGACTTTTGTGCCCGTAATTCAGTGATAAAACCCGTCATCACGGCAATCACAACGGCGATCAGTACGGCAACCCCTTCAATGGTTTCCCCCATCGCAAAAGAGAGTAACGCGGCTGCAAGCAATAAATAAACAATCAAATTGTTTACGTTGTCCCACAGCAAATCCCACACACTATGGGATTCTTGTTGCTGGATCGTGTTTTCTCCATATTTTTCTAATCGTTGGCTGGCGCTTTGTGCGTCCAGGCCTTGTTTGCGGTCACTATCAAAGTGCTGCAAGGTCTCTTCAGTCGTCTGCTGGTAAAAATTGTCCATAAAATTCCTCCTTTTATTTTTGGTATGGCTTTTTGGCACCGATCACTGGCTGTTTACAGCCCGATATTTTCTTACAGATCACGTTTTTGGCATGACAAAAAATGGCTTCAAGATAAGTAACAGACTTGTGCTTGGAGTCATAACGGTCATACGGACATCGTCATCTACAAAGGGAACCACCATTCATTGTACCTCTATAATCGAATCAGAACGCTTGTGAAAAAAACACATACCCTATCCTTAACTTATCATGGATCAAGGGTTAGGTAAATAATTTTGCTTCACAAACCAAGTAAAAAAACAGATGTTAGGAATCGATCATTTTCCATACAGACAAAAAGAAAGCGCAATCATTTTAACCCATATACAATCCTATCCTATCGGCCATGTCTCGTAATTTCTTATCTTATCAAGCATCTTGTAATTTAAAAGGTTACAACAATGTCGGTTTTTCTTTTCTAACGAATGATTCATCCATCTACCTTTATTATACCAGAAAAAAAACAGCAATAAATATTGGTTTATTTGCCCTATTTGCATAAAATGGTTACTTATTTTTTACTTCATTTATTCAACTTTCAGTACAAAAAGCAACGTATCCAATCAAGAATACGCTGCTATCACTTTTATACGCGGGTAAAGAATGCACTGCGTTTTGGCAACAACAACACGACAGCTGCAACGACGGCTACTGACAACAAGCGATCCAAATAATCCGTGCCCACTTGGACCAAAATCACTGCAATCGTTTGATTGAAGCCTAACCCATGAAGCACTTGGACGATCATGCTGGAACCGGAAGAGGTGATACCGCCGAATAAACGGACGGTGATAAAAGAGGACACCAAGGTGCCAGGCACCGACATAAGCAAGGCCAGTCCAGGCAATTTCCAAGAACCTTTTTTGATGATTTTTCCTTTTAGTAAAAGGCCAGCCATTATCCCGGTCACGATTTGAACTGGCGAATAGTATAGAGAGAAAATATCCGTCGTGACCCCACTAAGGACACCACTGCTTAATCCAGTCAGCAGGCCGATGATTGGGCCGCCTAAAGCACCAGCAAAAATCGTGCCGATGCTATCCAAATAAATGGGCAATCTTAACCATAAGGCGATAGTTCCCCCTAAGAAGTTGATTGCTATCGATAGTGCCATCAAAGTCAGTATTCTAACATTGAATAGTGTGTTGTGCTTGTTTTGTTTCATGATTGATCATCCCATCTGAAGTTTTTCTAGATCTGCTTCGATCGTTTCTTTTTGTGCATTTAAGAGAACGGTCAAAAACTTCTTGAAAAACTGACGAGAATCGACGTCAGTCAATATTTTGCTATTGGCTGTTTTTTGCCAAAAATCATAGCGATCCACCAATGTCTGCCCACGACTGATCCCTTTCGTTTCAACAGCTGTATAGCTGGTGAAACCGTGGCATAGGGTATCATCGATAAAGTAGGCGATTGCCAATGGATCATTGATCACACAGCCGAGAATTCGTTCTTGCTGCCAATGGAAATCGACATAAAATCGGGTGATGTCCCTCAGAAAGCCGCCCGTATCAGGATCAACCTGGCAACAATACTCGATCAACGTAGGGGTAAAAACGATTTCCCTCGTCACATCCAGTCCGACCATCTCAATGCGCTTGCCTATTTTTTCAAACACAAGGGCAGCCGCATCGGGATCACACCAATAATTATACTCAGCTACTGGCGAGCAGTTGCCATGACTTTTATAGGTGCCTCCCATGGACACAAAGCGGGCCATGTGTTGTCCCATTTTGGGATTCAATTGCAACGCTAAAGCCATATTGGTCAAAGGACCTAAGGCAATCACGGATATCGGTGCGGCTTGGGCAAAGGTTTGCGCCAAAAAGCTGGCCGCATCTTGGGCTTCAATGGTTTTATCGCTGGATATTTGGATATTGGTTTCGCCTAAGCCATCCATGCCATGGGTATCTTGCGCACTGATAAATGGCTGTTTCAAGGGCTGCTTTGCGCCTTGATAAATCGGGATATCCAAACGATCCAAGCGTTCCAAACATTTGATGACGTTCTTTGTCCCGATGTCTACCGGTGCATTGCCGCACACAGTGGTGATAGCCACCACATCGAGCTCTGGCGCTTTGATTGCCAGCATCAACGCCAATGTATCATCGATACCCGGATCACAATCAATAATCACTTTTCGCATTTATTTCCAACCTCCAATCTTTGAGAGATACTTAGTTTTTTAGCCTGGGAAGTTTTCGAACCAGTCCAAGACAATGTCTTGATTTAAATGCACGTTGATAGTATAACATTTTCAGTTATAAAAAAGTGGCTTATTTTTGCTTTGTTCTTTTTTATTTTATCCCCGCACAAAAAAACGCCCCTCTCGTACAGGCGCGTGTAGGCATTTTCTTTAAGGAGCAACGATAAACTTACGCTATGTTTTCTTCACAACTCTTGCGTTTCAATATAACAATAGATTTTCAGTTGCGGCATTGCTCTATGAATGGCTGATTCGATTTCATCTATCAATTCATGGGATTTCTCAGATGCTTGTCGTTCGATCACGATATCCGCCACGATCAATAATTCATCGGGACTTAAATGCAAAGTCCGAAGGTCATTGATTGTCACGACCTCAGATCGTGCGAAACACCTGTTGATTTTGGCTAGATCTTGCTGCGAGGCGCTCTCCCCCATCAATAAACTGTAAAATTCTTTCGCCAAAAATACGGCAGCCAACAATAGTAAGCATCCACCCAGTATGCCACCTAGGGAATCGAAAAGCGCATTGCCTGTCATCGCCGTCAACAAGATCCCTGCCAGCGCAATCCCGACACTGGCTAAGGCAAAAATATTTTCGGTAAAACCCAGCAATAGATCCGCATCACGGCTGTCTTTCAAGAAGTGCAGCAACGACAACCCGCGGGTGTTTTCGTTTTTGATTTCTCGATACCCGCTTTGTACGGCGGTCACTTCTATATACAAACTGACAAATAAAATGGCCACAACAAACTGGATATGTTCTACTTCATGACTAGGATCGAACAAATCACGGCCAGCTTCGATCACTGCAAGTAGGCCGCCGCCAAAAAAAGCCGTCATCGCCACCACAGTGCTGAAAAAATACGTTGCACGTCCTTCGCCGAATTGGTGAAGCGCACTGCGACCGCGTTGGGCGCGTTTTTCACCGATCACCAGCAAGCCTTGATTGAGACAATCAATGATACTATGGATACTTTCATTCATCAGTACGGCACTGCCGCTGAACAAAAAGCCAATCAGTTTGATCGCAAAACCTAGTAAATGGGTCAATAGCACGATACTGCGGGCTTGTTGCGTCTGCTGCTCTTCCATAAGAGAACTTCCTCTCAGCGTTTTTTCTCATCCTTTGATTCAAGCATACCACCACCAAACCAATAGCGGTACTATTGCGCTCTTGCTGTAATCTAAGGCAACAAAAAGCCCCAACAGGATTTTGCCTGTTGAGGTTCTGATTGTCTAATAGTTATACTCTGTACCTGTATCCGTGGTTCCTGTGCCATCACCCGTATCGGTACCTGTTTCTGATGTTGTCTCTGTATCCGACAATTGGCCTAAAGCCCTCAGCATATCGTTACGGACTGCTGTATAGGAATAGTCTTGGATATAGACGACCGATTGACCATCATATGATGTGCCATCATACCATTCATAGGTATGCTTTTCGATGTCGAACCCTGAAAGCATATTGCCGGCCAATGAAACCAAATCTTCAAATTTGAAGTTGGTGTTGACATCTTCACTGACTGAATCAAGGATTTGTTGGTATTTGGTGACATTATTGATTTTCAAGGCTTGACTGATGGCGGCTTCGATCACTTCTTGCTGACGATTGCCGCGATCAACGTCGGTATCCATTTTACGAATTCTGGCAAAAATCAATGCCTGTTCTCCATTCAGCAACTGACGCCCTTTAGGGATCAATGTTTCTCCTGTATTGTCTGATGTATATTTTTTATTGATATCATACGGTACATCTACAGTTACACCGCCAATGGCATCGATGATTTTCTCAAAACTGGTAAAATTGATATTGACGTAATAATTGATCGGTAATTGCAGATAGTTTTGCACCGTTTCAATGGTGGCGTCTTCTTCACCAATCGCAAATGCGCTGTTGATTTTGGCGGTGCTGACGATCGTGCCATTTCCAGTCCCGTCATAAATGTTGGTCCAAATGTCACGGGGAAGACTGACCATATCGATTTTCTTGTTTTCACCATCATAGACCATGTAGATCAAACTGTCCGCCCGCGTACTATCTAAGTGTTCTGTTTTCTCACGTTCTGCGTCATTGTCGACCCCCATCAGTAAGATACCGAATTTGCCATCAACGTCTGATGCTTTTAAGCTATTGTCTTCACTATCTTTATTGGACGTGATCACTGCAGATTCTTTGAACATTTTATCTACAGAATTTTTAGCAGCATAATAAGTATAGCCCGCAAATAAAAAGACTCCTGCTAACGCAACAAGTAGGACCCCCACAATGATTCGTCGCTTGTTTCTCTTTTTAGATGCTCGTTTTCGGCTGTATTTCGTCTTTCTATCCATAATGCCTCCTTCATTTCTCCTCAATTGCTCTCCCCGATTGTACCAGAATTTTTGATATACGCCTATTTTTTTAAGAAGTTTTATCATTTTAACAGTGTCTTTTGAAACAACTGTAATAAATAACGGCATTTATTATTTGAATCGCTCCTTTTTTTGACAAAAATGATAAACAAAAATGTGTCATTCAGTCAACAATCATCTGAAAAAGCCGATTCTTGCAGTTTTTTCATTTGGTGCTTCTGGTATTTCTTGCTATCATCAAGATACATTGATATGCAATAGAAGGTTTGGCGCTTAGATGCTGCTGGAGCTACGTTGATTTTCTATTGCTCGATGATGAGGTAAAAGGAGATTTGCAGCATGTTTATTTTGACGAAAAAGGGATTACAGCACTTGGCTGATCCCTATATCACCGATGGTTCTGTCATGGCCTATGGCAACTGGCAGTCTTTCAACGCGCCAGCAAGCCGCTGTTTGCTCGTATTAGATGATTCCCACTTACAGATTTTATCACTGAACCTCTTTTCCACAAAAGTACTGTATACCCAAACGATTCCTTTGGCTGAACTAGAAGCAATCCAACTCAAGCAGTATGTTGCAACAGCCACGTTCCATTTTGCCTATGCCAAGCAAGGGTATCGGTTTCAATTGCCACTGGCCATTCTGCCCTTAGGAAATGGGCAAGCCGCTTTTCTCACCCGCTGTCAAGCGCTGGTGAGGTAACTATGCCACTTTTTTTCTCCAGACAAGACAAGCATCCGTTAAATGTTAAATAAAAACTTAACTGAAGCGGTTGCTTTTTGAAGGCTTGTTTTCGCGGCGTTTTGACTATGGTAAGATAGCACTAACGAAGAGGAGGATGTATGAGAATAAGTTTTAACTATCGCGTCATCTCTGCGCACTTATTTTTAAAACACATATATAGGAGGCTTTTATGCTAGGTTTATTACGTTTTGCCAAGGATTATCGCAAGCAAATCATTCTTGGTCCATTTTTCAAGTTTTTAGAAGCTGTCTTTGAGCTGGTTTTGCCATTACAGATGGCCGCGCTCGTTGATGAGGGCTTGCGTCAGAACAATTGGTCTAAAGTCGTTGAAATGACCCTTTGGATGATTGCGATGTCGGTGATTGGTATGGTCTGTGCAGTGATTTGCCAATACTATGCTTCTGTAGCTTCACAAGGTTTCGGTACGGAGCTGCGGAATCGGCTGATGGCCAAAATCAATGCATTGTCACATAGCGAATTGAATTTGTTCGGTACCGATACTTTGATCACTAGGATGACGAATGATATCAACCAAATGCAGGTTGCTTTGGCAATGTTGATTCGTTTGGTGGTTCGGGCGCCTTTCTTGAGTATTGGTTCCGTGATCATGGCGTTTGTCATTGATTGGCAAGCAGGTCTGATTTTCCTATTGGTGTTGCCTTTATTTTGTATTGTTTTGTTTTGGATCATTGCTAAAACAGTGCCTTTATATAAAAAAGTCCAAATTCATTTGGATCAACTCAATGAACTGGTTAGTCAAAATTTAAGTGGGATTCGGGTGATCCGGGCTTTTGCGCGGACGAAAACGGAGACCAAGCGTTTTGATGAAGCGACAGATGAACTTGGGGATATCTATTTACGTGTCACCAACTTGTCTGCCCTTTTGACACCAGCAACGACGCTGATTATGAATATTGCGATCGTTGGCTTGTTTTATATCGGCGGTTTCAAAGTCAATGTCGGCAATCTGCAACAAGGACAAGTCTTGGCATTGGTCAATTACATGAACCAAATGCTGCTGGCCTTGATCGTTGTCTCTAACTTAGTGATCATCTTTACCCGCGCCTCGGCTTCTGCTTCGCGGATCAATGAAGTATTAGACGCGGAACCTTCTATCGATGATCAACTTTCTGAAGTCTTTTTGGATCAGCCCAAAAACAATGCGGGGGCCATTCGGTTCGAACATGTTGATTTTCGTTTCTCAGCAGACTATGGTTTGGCTTTACAGGATATCGACTTTCAAGTTGCACCTGGTTCGACATTAGGCATCACCGGTCCAACAGGTAGCGGCAAATCCGCTTTGACACAATTGATTCCCCGCTTTTATGATGTAGCGGCTGGAAAAGTCATTGTTGATGGCCAAGATGTGCGAAAATGGCCATTGCAGCAATTACGGCAAAAAATTGCCATGGTGCCGCAAACTGCAGTCTTATTTACCGGCACGATTCGGGAAAACTTGCAATGGGGCAAAACGAACGCAACAGATGAAGAATGTTGGCGGGCGTTAGACATCGCCCAAAGCCGCGACTTTGTTGAAGCTTTGCCACAACAGTTAGATACCCCGATTTTTGAAGGGGGCAAGAATTTCTCAGGTGGGCAAAAACAACGGCTGACGATTGCCCGTGCATTGATCGCCCGTCCCGATATTTTGATCCTTGATGACTCTTTGAGTGCCTTGGATTACCAAACGGATCTTGATTTGCGCATGGCGCTGAAAGAAAACTTGCGTGGGACTGTCATCATCATTTCCCAACGGGTCCGCTCGATTCAAGATGCGCAACAAATCCTTGTTTTAGACCAAGGAAAACTCGTTGGCAAAGGCACCCATGAGGAATTATTGGCTAAATCAAAAGAATATCAAGAAATCGTGGCATCACAAGCAGAGGAGGAAGACGAATGAAAAAGAAATCGATCGATTGGTCCGCTTTTGGCCGCTACCTCCCATACTTAGGTGCGTACCATAAAGAAACTTGGACTGCTGTGCTTCTCGGCATTGCCAGTGGTGTGTCAAGTGTATATATGACATATTTGATTGGTCAGGGTGTCGATCAACTGATTGGCGCCGATCAAGTTCACTTTAGCATGCTCTACCGCATTCTCTTGCTATTTGGCGGGGTAATGCTGGTCACTGTGGTCAGTCAATGGTTGATCCAACGGTTGGGCAACCGGGTGGCTTATCTTTCTGTTGCTGATTTACGCAAACAAGGATTTGCGCATTTGAATACATTGCCGCTACGCTATTATGATCAACATTCTCACGGAAATATCGTTAGTCGTTTTACCAATGATATGGACAATATCTCGATTGCTGTGTCAGCGGTCTTCAACCAACTTTTTTCTGGTATTTCAGTGGTTCTGATCGCCTTGGTGGTGATGTTCCAAATGAGTGTGCCCCTTACTTTGGTGGTCTTGGTATCGACCCCTATCATTTTCTTCGTGAACTGGATCGTGACGAAAACATCGCAAGCCCATTTCGCGCGCCAACAAGAGATCGTTGGTGACATCTCGGGCTTTGTGACGGAAATGATCGGAAACCAAAAAATCGTCAAAGCTTTTGACCGTGAAGCAATCAATCAAACGCAATTTGAAACGATCAATCAAGACTTGAATGTGCGGGGCCAAAAAGCACAATTTTCTTCTTCATTGACCAACCCCCTTTCACGTTTTGTCGACCACTTGGCTTACTTGTCTGTTGGCTTTGTCGGAGGATTGTTGTTTTTCACTGGTACGGGATCGGTCACGATTGGGGTCATCTCTAGTTTCACGATTTATTCCACCCAGTTTTCTAAACCATTTATCGAACTATCCGGGATCACAACACAAATCCAAACAGCATTGGCTGGATTGGCTCGGACCTTTGATTTGCTGGATCAAAAACCAGAGTCTGCGGACGACCAGGATTCCCTTTCATTAGATGTGATCGAAGGCAAAATCGATTTTGAAGATGTTGCTTTTGCCTATGACCCAGACCAAAAATTGATCGAAGGGTTTACCTTTACCGCACAACCAGGTGAAACAGTGGCGATCGTTGGGAAAACAGGGGCTGGAAAATCAACGTTGGTCAATTTACTGATGCGCTTTTATGACGTTGACAAAGGCGCGATTCGGATCGATGGTGTCGATATCCGACAACTGAAGCGGGAAGACTTGCGTCAAAGTTTTGGGATGGTATTGCAAGATACTTGGTTGTTTGATGCTTCATTGCGAGAAAACTTGCAATACGGCAATGCTGAGGCGACGGACGAAGATATCTACCATGCCTTGAAAAGTGCGTATATGTATGAATATGTCATGCGCTTGCCGGATAAGCTGGATACGCCGATTGGCCATCAAGGAATCAAAATCTCAGATGGACAACGGCAATTATTGACGATTGCACGAACGATGATCTCTAATCCCCCCATGTTGATTTTGGATGAAGCCACTAGTTCTGTCGACACATTAACGGAGAAAAAAATCCAAGATGCTTTCTTACAGATGATGCAAGGCAAAACCAGTTTTGTGATTGCCCACCGCCTGTCTACGATCCGTGCGGCTGACAAAATTTTGGTCATGGATGCTGGTCAAATCGTCGAACAAGGGACACATGAGGAATTACTTGCGCTGCAAGGCTACTATTATCGCTTGTACCACGCGCAATTTCAGCACTAAAAAATCACGCTTCGTTTTCTATCGAAGCGTGATTTTTCATTTGATGAACCATCGATCATCGACCGCGAAACGATTGTTGACAGCGTCTTTCAACCGATGCAATCGGTAATGATCGATGAACTGAATATGTTGGGCATGGGTCGTTTATTTATTCCATACATCCGCATATTCAGCTTTTTGTTCAAACTCTTTCTTCGCAAAAGGACACAATGGAATGATCTTTTTGCCATCATGACGGGCTTTTTCGACGCCTTTTGCCACTAATTTTTCTGCCAATCCTTGCCCCCGGTATGCGGGATCAACAAATGTATGATCGATGATCATTCGTTCAGTCCCTGCATCTGACCAAGTCATTTCACCAATTTCTTTGTCGCCATCTCTCAAGGCAAAGCGATTTTTTTCTTCTACGATTTCCATCATGATTGCTCCTTTTTGATAAATTTTAAGGCACCACTAGGACACGTATGGATCACTTGTGCCACTTGTGGGGCTTCTCCGTTATCTGGTATGATCCAAGGTCTGCGTCCAACTTCAAAAACCGCTGGATTGCCCCGTACACAGTTGCCGCTGTGGATGCAAATTTCCTTATTATAATAGACATCGATGTCTTCTCCATGGTACTTGCGATAGCCACCTGCCAACAATGCTTCTTCTGTCACTGGTTCACCAGCCAATGTATGACCGTCCATGTGACCGCCTCCTTATTGTTCAACTTACAACCTGTTTTTGACGTTTCTATCATACCTTATTTTGTGAAAAAAAGGAAAAAAATGATCTCTTGATGATGGCTTTATGAGATTTTCTTTAGCCAATACAAATCAAAAATAAGGACTCAAAAGATCTCTATCTTTCAGTCCTTATTTCGGGTGATAAAAAAAACTATTTACTTTTAGCCAATCCTTTATTCACTTGCCTTAAAATGATACATCTGCGACACATAATCCCCTGCTAGGTGCGGATCGATATAAATACCCATCTGCATCAATTCATCACCGCCGATCACACCATACGCCGAATCATAACGCTTTTGAGGATCTAATCCTTGTAATTTTAATGTGACCAGCGGCGCTGAGGCTTCTGTCAGTACACGAAAATAAAAGACAAGCGCTTCTGAACGATCTTTGGCGATATACATCCATGCCGTATCATTGCCTTCAAAAGGACTAAGCAAACGTACAAAGGTGCCAAATTGCAGCAGTTGGCGATGTCTTTGATACAAACTGATTTGTTCTTTGATCGCCGCTTTTTCTGCAGTTGTCAATTGTGTCAGGTCAAGTTCATAACCCAATAGTCCTGACATCGCCACATGTCCTCTGATCGATAGATCGGTTTTGCGATGGGTCTGGTGATTTGGAATCGCTGAGACGTGAGAGCCCATGGTAGAAGGTGGATAGACCAAACTTGTGCCATATTGGATCTTGAGACGTGCGATGGCATCCGTGTTGTCACTGGTCCATATCTGCGGCATGTAATACAGGAATCCTGGGTCAAAACGCCCCCCGCCGCCAGAACAGCCCTCAAATAAAATATGCGGATAAGCTGTCGTCAATTTTTCTAGAAAGTCATACAACCCTAACATATAGCGATGCGCGACTTCCCCTTGCTGTGCTGGATCGAGCAGCAAGGAATAAACATCAGACATATTGCGATTCATATCCCATTTGATGTAATCGATGGGGACACGATCGAACAAGACTTGCAGTTGGTGATAGATATGGTCTCGAACATCTTGACGTGAAAAGTCTAACACATATTGACTTCGGCTGACTGCTGGTTGGCGATTTGGTACTGCCAAGCGCCACTCAGGATGCGAGCGGAATAATGCACTATCGCCGGAGACCATCTCTGGTTCTACCCATAAGCCAAATTGCAGCCCTTTTTCTTTGATTTTTTTCGCAAAATTGGCAAGTCCTGAAGCAATTTTGCCTTCGTTTTCAAACCAATCGCCAAGAGATGTGCCATCATTTTCCCGCTTGCCAAACCACCCGTCATCTAACACAAATAGTTCGATGCCCAAAGCTTTGGCTTCATCCGCTAAAGCGTCCAGTTTCTCTTCATTGAAATCAAAATAGGTTGCTTCCCAATTGTTGATCAAGACCGGGCGTTCGCGACTTTTGAAGGCACCACGAATCAAATGGGCGTCATAAAATGTGTGATAGACATGAGAGAGTTGATTCAGACCTTGATCACTATACGCCATCACGACTTCCGGGGCTTGAAAGGTTTCCCCTGTACCCAGCTGCCATGCAAAATGATAGCTGTTGATACCCATAATGACTCTCGTTTGCGCATATGGATCGCGTTCGATGATCGTTTCATGACTTCCGCTGTATAACAGACTAAAACCATAACATTCCCCTTGGGATTCATTGGTCTGCGGATCAGCTATGATACTGAAAGGATTTTGCTGATGGCTGCTGGACCCGCGTTTGCTGTCTAAACGTTTGGTTCCAATATGGATCGGTTCGCGGGTGATTTGCCGTTCGCGGGCCCATGCCCCCTGCAAATGGATCAGGTCTAAGGGACGATTCGGAAAATCGATGGATTGGCTAGCGAATTGTTCGATCCGCACGTTTTGTTCATGATGGTTGATCAACTGACTTGAGCGAACAATGGCTGCTGTATCGTCAAATAGCGAGTAAAACAATTTCAACTCTAATTGGGCTGTTTCATCCATCAGTGATAGACACAATGTTTCGATAGCCGCTGCCTCGCCATGGGTTTGAGGCAGACCCGTAAGTGCAGGCTTGCCTTGCATGATTTGATGGTCATGATAGACAAAATGCGTGACATGACTGCCGTCTTCATGGCGAATATCATAGGCTGCCTCGCGAAAATCACCAAAGCCATTGCCTGGAAATTCCATCATTAAGGTGTCCAGTGACAAAAATCGATCCGTACTGCCTGGCGGATTTGGCGAAAATGAACGATCCAAACGAGGATAGCGATATCCGCCTGAATAGGTTTCTACATGCTTGCCAAAATAGATATGGGCTAGATTTCCACCTTCTTCGATTTGCATCACATAGCTGATCTGCCCATTGCTTAAATGAAAAATCTTGTTTGTTTGATCAAATGTAATCATTGTTTTCCCTCTTTAATTGGTTGATAGGTGTTTATTTCACAGAACCAAGCATTCCTTGGACGAATTGTTTTTGCAAGACAAAGAAAATAATCGCTGTCGGTAATGTCGCAATCACGATCCCGCACATCATCATCCCGTAGTCTGGTGTATAAGAAGCCCCCATTGCCGAAAGCACCAATGGCACAGTTCGTTTGTCCGGTGATTGTAAAGCCACCAATGGCCACAAATAATTGTTCCAACTATTCATAAATGTAATGATCGCTGCTGCCGCATAGGTATTTTTGGCTGTCGGCATGTACACTCTAAAGAAAATACTCAGTTCATTCAAGCCATCGATTCTAGCAGCTTCCACTAATTCTTTGGGGAATGCTTTGATGTTTTGCCGGAAAAAGAAAATCAAGAAAGCGGTACAGACAGACGGCAAAATCACGACAGCAAACGTGTTGATACCGATCGGTGTGCCACTCAATTGACTAAACATCCGGTACAAAGGAATCATCAATGCCGCAAAGGGCACCATCATCGACAACAACAAAATATTGAAAATACGGTCTTTGGTCTTGGTGCGATAGATTTCAAAGCCATAGCCGGCCATTGATGAAAACAACAGTGCAAAGACGGTGGTGATCACCGCGATGAAAGCTGAGTTTCCAAGTGCTCGGGTAAAGTTCAGATCTGAGGCAAATAGATTTTGAAAGTTGATCACCAATTGATCACCGATCATGATTTTTCCGGCAACGATATCAAAGGTTTGGTTGGTCATGCCTAGAATCATCCAGACAAAAGGAAAGATCGAGATAAAGGCCAAAATGGCTAAAAAAAGATATTTAAGTGTCAGCGATACAGTTTTCAATTTTCTTTCCCTCCTATTTTTGTTTGAATGATCGACAAGATGACAATCGCAATCACGATGACAAAGGAAACCGCAGCAGCATAGCCGAAGTTTGGCGTAAACTTATAGCTCAAGTTGTAAATATACTGAGACAAAGTAGTCGTCGCGTTTGCAGGACCACCGCCTGTGATATTTTGGACTTCGTCAAATAATTGTAATGTACCAATCGTCGAGGTAATGGTCGTGAACAAAATGATTGGCCGTAAATTTGGGATCGTGATTTTGAAAAATTGATCCCATTTGGTGGCACCGTCGATTTCTGCGGCTTCATAAATACTTGGTTCAATATTTTGCATGCCAGAAATGAAGAAGATCATATTGTAGCCGGTCCAGCGCCAAGTGATCGCAAAAATGATCAGCACTTTGGCCCAAAAAGGATCGGTCAACCATTGGATCGGGGCATCGATCACATTGACTTGGGTCAAGAAATTGTTGACCAACCCATTGGCTGAGAAGAGGCTTTTCATGATCAATGAATATGAGACCAGCGACGTAATACAAGGCAAGAATAAGGCTGTTCTAAATAAGCCTTTGAATTTTAGTTTTTTGTCGTTCAATATGTTCGACACGACCAATGCCAAAAAGAGCATGATCGGGACTTGGATCAATAAGTATAGGAAAGTATTCCCAAAGGCTTTTTTAAAGGTCGAATCACTCAACATGCGTTGATAATTCCCTAGGCCATTAAAGGTCATCGCTGTTGGCGGACCAGATTGGAACGATGTAAATAAAGCTGAGATCATTGGAATAAAGACCAATGCTGTGATCAAAATAACCGGTAATGTGATAAATGCATTGCCATTGGCAAACCAATTTTTTGATTTGTTTTTCATTGTATATCCTCCTTAACACAGAAACTCGCGATTCCTCACGAGTTTCTGCAAAGTTGTTCGATTAGTTTGCAATCTGTGCTTCGACTTGTGTTTGTGCATCCGCTAAAACTTTATCGATATCTTCACCATTAATGACCCGTTGCAAGCTTTCTGTCAATACGGATTCAATGGCATAGGTATGGTTTCCATAGTTGACTGGTGGAATTTCTTGCGACCATTGTGAGAAATCTTGGAAGACTTTTTGTCCACCATAGAAATCTAGGCCTGATGTATATTCTTCGGTTTCCTCAGCTGCATTCATTGTTGATACCAACCCGATTTCTGTCGCCAATGTTCCCATCAATTCTTTGTTGGTTGCAAATGTATTCGATAAGAAGTCTTTGGCATTGTCTTCACCGTCAACACCTTTGATCACATACCAGCCAGCGCCGCCGATACTTGACGCATTGACTGAATTGCTGTTGCCGGCAATCGATGGAATCGGTGCAATCGCCCAGTTGCCGCTTTGGTCTTCAGCACCTTGGATCGTGCTTGAATACCAAGCGCCGGTTGGTGCTGATGCGACATTGCCTGATTGCACTGCATTCACGCCGCCATCCCAGTCAGAAACTTGTTCTACTAAACCTTCATTCAATAATGTTGCCAAAACATTCAACCCTGCTTTAAATGATTCATTGTCCTTGATGGTTACTGTAGTGCCATCTTCACCGGTATACCATTCACCTGCTGATTGCATAATGATGCGCGCCAGACCTAAATCGCTTGGGTCTAAGGACATCATTGGGTGTCCTGTTTTATCTTTGACCTCTTTCGCGATTTGGATGAAATCATCCCAAGTGATATCTTCTAAGTCAGCTGCTTCATATCCCGCATCTGCCAAATAATCTGTCCGGTAGAACAAGCCTGCTACCCCACTATCAAAAGGCACACCATAGATGACATCATCCACTTTGTTGACCGCAAATTTATAACTAGAGAAATCATCCTCATTGACGATATCGGTCAAATCACTAAAGGCATCTGGATACGAGGATAGATACCCTTGGATGCGATAATCTTCGATCAAGACAATATTTGGTAAACCATCCGTATTGCCCGAAGCCAAGCTGGTATTCAATTTTTGAACGATATCATCTTGGGACATCGTTACCACTTCAACATCCACATCTTGGTTCTCATACACTTTTTTGGCTTCATTGACTGCTTTGATATTGAATGTTTCATCCCAAGCCCAAACAGTCACTTTATCAGAAGAACCGCCCCCATCTCCAGCACCAGATTCACCACCGCCGCATGCTGCTAATGTCAAAAGCGCTGCTGCTGTTACAATAGATGTCATCAATTTTTTCATTTCTATCCCTCTTTCCTTCTTTTTTACATTCTCACTATACATCGAATCTGTAACCGTATTCAATATCCTTGAAAGAGCTTACTAAAATTGTCCAAAAAAAGAAAAAATTTACCAATGGCTATCTTTTTTGAAAGCGTTTATATTAAAATAGAGAAATAGGGGGGATACTATGGCTACTTTACATACTGTCTTGTTGGTGGATGATGAGGCAACGATTCGTGATGGATTGAAACATATGATCCGTTGGGAACAAGCGGGTTTTCGCTTATTAGGGGAAGCTGCAAATGGGCAAGAGGCTTTAACCAAAATCAAGGAACTACAACCAAATATCGTGATCACCGATTTAAAAATGCCGCAAATAGACGGCATCCAGTTAACGACGATCATTCAGCAACAATATCCGGAGGTACATTTCTTGGTCTTGAGCAGCTATGATGACTTTCATTATGTCAGTCAGTCTTTCAAAAATGGCGCACTTGATTATTTGCTTAAACCGACTTTAACGCCAGCTTCATTACTGGCAACCTTAGACAAGATTTCAAGTAAAATCACCCACCAGCAAGGATCTGTCTCTGAACAAGCACCTATACAAGAAGCATTGAATCGTTATTTAGCAGGCTACGAAGAAGATCTGGATACGTTGGATGCCTATTTTACAAGACCGCATGACACACACAACTATTGTTTGCTTTATACCAACTTGAGTTACTTTCATGCCAATCAGCAGCTTTTTCACGCCCTTAAAGAATTCACTGAATCAGATCGTTCTTTGCAGGCGTTGCCTTTTCGCACGAGCAATCATGATGCGGGCCTTTTGATTGGTTTTCCCGAGAACCATGATTTTTTGGTGCAGTTAAGAGGGTGTATCGCAAAATTGACCTATACTGAATCGGAAGCGTTTTTTTCTTTGAGCACCCCCTTTCACACCATTGATCAATTGCGACCGGTTTTCTTACGATTAAAAGAAAAAAGCCGCGGACAGCACTTCTTTTATAAACGCCAACGGTTGGTTTTGGAGACAGAATTATTTCCTTACATTGCAAGTGAACGCTTTGATACCAAAAAATTCTTACGGGCGTTGCTGGATAATAACTTTTTGCTGGGTATCACCCGGATTGAGGAATACTTCAATGAAATGATTTTATCAAATGTGGATCCTGTTTTTTTGAAACAACAAGCTGGCAGTATTTTCTATACTTTATTGTCCCGCCTAGAAGAAGAATTTCCAAATGAAGCCACCTTTAGTCGCATCAAAAATACTTTTTTGCGGGAAGTGGCCACTGTCCGTTATCTAGAAGATTTCTCTGATCTGCTCCTCACCACGATCGAAGAGATTCGTCAGCAACTGACGCCATTGTCCCCATTAGATGAAGATGACCTTTTGGTGGCGATCCAACGATTTATTCAAGACAATTATACAAAAAGTTTGTCTCTTTCCGAGTTGGCAGACACATTTCATTTTAGTTATACCTACTTATCGGCTTTTTTGTCGGCTAAATTAAAAATGAGTTTCTCTGATTACCTAAAAAATATCCGTCTCGATAAAGCAAAAGAATTACTGGTTCAATCAGACTTTAATTTATCTGAGATCAGCGAAGCGGTTGGCTATTCTGACATCAGCTACTTCTCTAGAATCTTTAAGAAAGAGTTTCAAATGACCCCTTCTAAATATCGCAGGATGAATCAGTTATGAAATGGCGGCAATGGATCAAAAAAAATGAACTATTCAGCCGTATTTTTCTATTTGTAGTGGTTGGGGTGATCAGTGTCTGCTTATTGACAGTCTTCGTCATTTACAGCCGCTCAAAGGCTGCCTATGTCGATTCTTATCAAAGCTCCAATGCACTGCTATTGGATAAAATCCAAGAAGATTACGAGCGATTAAATGACAATATCAACCGGATTTTCGACATTGTTGATGAAAGCAAGGCAGTGGAAAGCTATTTAAAAGGGGATTTAAATCAAGGACGAACGATTTTGGAATTGAACGATCAATTGCAAGATACCCGATCACTTTTTCAAGATATTCCCTCCAATTTGGTTTTGATTGGGGTCAATGGCCGCACCTTTTTCCAAAATGATGCTGTCCGCAATCAATCCGTCGATGCATTTTTGGCAAGCAGTTTTGCCCAAACCATCAACGACAACCCAGCGATCAGCCAGTATTATTTTTTAGAACAAGGCCTAAGTACCTCCACTGCGGATTATCCAGGCCTCATGTATGTCAGAAAATTGATCAAGAATGATACGGTCTTTGGTTATGCCCTGATATTTCTGAAAGAAGTCGATTTTGCATCGATTTATCAACAGTTGCTTGATACCAGTCTTCATTCGATCTATATCGTCAACAGTGACAACGAGATTCTTTCCACGTCAGAAAAACAGTATCTTGGCGGCGCTTTTGATCAATCTTTGGTGGCAGAAAAAGCAGCAGTCAGCGTCAATCAATTGCCGCTTTACTCTTATCAGTTCACTTTATATGATGTTTTAGATGAAACTCATTTGGTCCGTAACATGCATTTGATCCAACCAGCAATCTTGATTTCGTTGATGAGTATTTTGCTATTCAGCTTATTTGCTTTCTGGATCATTCGCAAAATCACCAAACCCATCTATCAATTGATCGATAAAATCCCTGCAGTGACGCAAGGAGATTTTAGTGAAAAAGTATCCTTGGCAGGTACCTATGAAACCCGTGAATTGGGCCGCGCATATAACTTGATGCTGGAAGACCTCGAATCTTATGTCGACCATCTGATGGTCACTGAAGCAGAAAAGCACAAATTTGAGATTCGTTCCTTACAAATGCAGATTCAGCCGCATTTTGTCTATAATACGTTGACGGCCATCAAATTTTTGATTTGGCAAAATGAACAAGAGAAAGCCACGCAAGCAATCGACAGCTTTGTGCAATTGCTGCGCCACACGTTCAATCGAAAAGAAATCGTCCCTTTAAAAGATGAACTGGCGATCGTTGAAGAATACTTTATTTTGATGAATGTGCGTTATGGCGACCGGATCCAATCGTCTATTTTTTCCGATGAAGGTGCGGAAGATATCTTGGTACCAAAAATGATTTTACAGCCAATCATCGAAAATGCGTATCTGCATGCCTTTCCAGCTGCAGATACTGGCTATATTCAAATCTTCTCCCGCATCACCAAAGAGGGGTTGAAAATTGAAATCATTGACAATGGCGTCGGCTTTGTTGAAGCAGATACCCAACAAAAAAATCAGAGCTTTGACCATTATTCTGGTATCGGACTAGCCAATATCGACCAGCGGATCAAATTATTGTACGGTCCCACTTTTGGTTTGACAGTTCATTCTCGTTTGAATGAAGGTACGACAGTTGTGTTATTATTGCCGATCAAACGAAGGTTGGATCAATCATGAAAAAAGCATCACCACGAATGTGGTGATGCTTTTGCTCATTTGTCCAGCTTTGGTAAGCTGTATTAGATCCGATTTTCATGCTCTGCTGTTTTCACCAAGTTGGCACCAACCATGCCGCCAAGTGAGGTTAAGGCTAAACCTAAGACCATGGCAACAAAGCCCCAAATCGATGCTTTGGCTGTGGTATCACTTGCTTCATCAGCTGCTTGCCGCGCATCTTCAATGGCTTGATCGATGTCTTGTTTTGCTTGTTCAAGATTCTGTTGTGCAGTTTCGATTTGTTTCTGTGCTTCGTCTGATGCAGTTTGTAAACCGTTCACGATATTTTGTGTGGCTTCATCTGCTTCTTGTTGGCTTAGCTCAGTATTTTGTGCAACTGCATTTGAGATGGCTTCCTCATCAACTGAATCACCGATCGTTGCTGCACGATCTTGTAACTTGCTGCCTAAATCATCGATGATTTGATCGGCATTTTCTGGGTTCGTCGCGATTTCCTTCCCAGCTTCCGTGATCTCATCTGTCGCATCTGACAACTGATTTTGTAAATAATCAGGTTGCAATTCAGCCACATCAGTATCTTCTAAAACATCATTGATATTGGCTTGCAACTCATCAGTATTGATATCACCCATGTTCCCAGTGATTTCATCAAAGGCTTTTGACGCAACATCAGCTGTACCGCCAGCCACATTTTCTACAGTGCTGCCAACTGCTGAACCAATGTTTCCAAGCAGTGAACCAACCAATGAAAAGGCGCCAACTGTTAGGTAGGATAACATCACAACCATCACGATCATACTTGTTGCCCATGTTAAGAACCCATGGACCAACCCAATACGTCTTGCTGAGACACCTGAGACAAAACCAGCCCCAAACAATGCCAACACGAATGTCACGATTGTCCAAATAATCAAACCTGTGCCTACGCCATCTAATGGATTATTTGATGTTGGTTCAACCATACCAAAACCAATTGCAGAACCAATCAACGACAATGTCATAAATAGTGCGATAAATGTGACAACCCCTGCAAAAATCGATCCCCAAGACAAATTATAGCCTGCCTCACGCTCATCTGCGCCTAAATAATGTCTAAATCCTCTTTTCATTTTGTTTCCTCCTATTCTTTACTACATCAATAGCTTAACAACAAGATGTTTTTTTATCAATTAAGACGACTCGCCATTGATGGGTTACTGAGAAAACGATGAAAATTGAAAGTTGGGTTATTTCACTCGATTATCCGTACTGTTCCGTTTTTTTTGATAAATAATCATGAAAATAATCAGTGAAATAATGCAGCAAATGACAATTATCCAGATTATCCAGCGTTTGTTTTTGCTGTGTGCTTGTTCTTTTAATTCTGTTTTGCTTTCTGCGGTGTAAGGTATGCGATGACCGCGAACCAATAAGCGGTGGGTATTGATCATATAAGGTGTACAAGTCAGCAAAGTCACATAGTCTTGTCCATCTTCCACGAGTAAATCATCTGTTTCAGTAGGCAGGATCACTTTGATTTGATCGACTTGATAAGCATGGGTTTCTTGATTGATCTCAATATAAAATTTGTCCTTGATCTCAAGGTCTGGCAACTGATCAAACAATGTCGCCTCTGGCAGGCCCCGATGAGAAGACAAAACGGCATGTGTGTTCTCTCCCCCGATTGGATAGCTGCTCCCTTCTAATAAGGATACCCCTTTTCGCAAGAACAAATCTGTCGTTTGATCAAAAATCGGCAAATCAACATTGATCGCGGGTATCTTTAAAACCGCGATCATATGGTTTTCGTAATAACTTTTATCTGCCTCTTTTGGTGTTTTGGCTAATGCTTCAGTGTAGGCAGTTAATCCAGGCGCTGTTTTTTCCGACGCTAACTTTTGGTTTAATGCTTCTTGTTTTGCCATCATTTCAGCAACTTCTTGCTCATTTCTCTTGCTGGCTTCTTTTTGGTATTTGGCGATCATTTGCTGATCGAGAAAGTCGCTGATTTGACGATTGATAAAAGGATAAGAAAAAATGACGATACCAATCAATAAAACCAGTACCATGATCATGTCCAAGTATTTTCTTTTCATTGCACCCACCTTCCCTATTGTTAACGAATAAAAAAATAAAAAACGGCACATGCAAGGTTTCTGGATGTGCCGTCTTGTCATTCAGTTCACTTGGTGTCTTATTGTTGAACAAGATTTATGCCTGTTTTCTCTTTGAGAAGTAGAGAACTGCCGTACCAATGATCATGAGACCAGCTGCCAAGAATCCTGCGATCCCCATTCCTCCGGTCAATGGCAAACTTCCTTCAAGTTTATTCGTAACTGTCATCACTTCAACGCCATTATCTGCTTGAAATGCCCATGGATTTTTCGGTAAGACATAGCCTTCTGGCGCCTTGGTTTCGATCAATTGGTAAGTGATTGGTTGCCCGCTTGCATCTTTTTGTGCAAGACCAGCAACTACGATTTCACCATTTTCACCAGAAATGAAGGTGTAGGCTTGGTCTTGTTGTGTTGTCCAAGAAACTTTTCCCTCTTCAATGACGAGATAACTGTCGTCTCTTTTGACATGAAATGCTGCACCTGACAAAGGATTTTGTGTATCCGCGTTGATTTTCTTAAATGTTTTCCCATAGGTCATGACCGATGTTTCGTCTGTTTTGGGGTGGAAATCATTGTCTAGCTCAATTTGGTTGTCAATTGCTTGACCAAGTACTGCGTCAGGTTTTAATTTCATTTTGATCGTTAGATGGATGGTTTGTCCTTGATAAGGAATCAAAGATGCAGGATCGAAAGTAAAGGTCAATTCGTTGTCTGTCTTGACTTCCACTAACGCTGGATCAACAGATACGCCATTGATCAACAAACTCGCTGCGATTTCATTTGCTGACGATACAAGTGTCAAAGCAGCATCTGGTGTATCGATCAATTGAAATAGCGAGTAGCGTGCGATATCCTTCGGAATTTGTTGTTCGATGGTATACGTGAAAACCTGATCGATGTCCACATCACTGTCATCTACCGTTTTTGTTGGTTCAGGAACTTGATAGTTATAGGCTTCAGCTTGGTCACTTGCTAAAACCTGATTTTGATCAACATCAAAATAATCATACGTGATTTTCAGCACTGAAGTTTCTTGATCACGGGCTGTATGAACAACCACCGCAGGATTCGATCGATAGTGGTAGACCTCTTGATCCGTTGTTTGTTTCCCTTGCAGCGCAACCGATGAGTCAATTTCGATAAATTCATAGACAGCTTGATCTTTTAAAATCAATCCGTCCGCGTGGACGATTCCCTGGTCATTTGAAACAAATTTAGCCGCGCTGGCTTCATCGGCATCAAAACGATTGGTTTCTGACGAGTAGTACTGGCCATCGCGTTCTTTCAGAATGAAGGTGGCTCCAGCTAAAACAGCTGGCGCCTGTAGATTCCCCTGATCATCGATCGCCACACCATATTTTGTGAATGCCAAGTCATTGGTTTCGTATTGATTTTTGGGATAAAGATGGACGTTTTCTTTGTTGGCTCCATCATCGTTCAGTACAGGCAATCCCACCACAAAATCGACGGCTTTTTCTGCAATGGCACCTGCTGGTGTGGTTGTTTCTTTGAACAGATAGACTGCATTCTGTTTGTCTGAGATGACCGGCAGCAGTTTAGTTGTTGCGCCGTTTGCGTCAGTTAAATCAAATGCATAGGATGGCAGATCCGTCACATCGATGGCTTTGACCGCATCATTTGCTGCATTTTCCTTCTCAGATTGGCTTCCTGTTGTTTCGTTATATACTTCCCAATAGCGCTTTGTCACATCATAAGCAGTAAATCCGGCATTTTTAAGGGGTTGTGCATTCTCCCATGACATTTCATCCCCACTGTTTTGTTGTTCTTCTGGCACTGTATCAAAAATCAACTTGTGCAGCGTGATTTGTTGCGTCTCCGTGGTTTCAGCCGCTTCCACAGTCCCGTTGTACCCCCATAGTAAAATTGGGATGATGAACAAGATACTCACCCATAATTTTTTCATCGTTCTTACTCCTTTTCTCTCCTCATTTGAATACAGCCGATCAACAGAATCATGACAATGCCTACCAACATTAGTTTCGAATCATTGCGTTCATCTGTTTGCGGCAATTTGCCGGATGGCTTTTGTTTTTCTGGTTGGGTCGTCTTTTTATTGACAACCGTCAAGACTTGATTAGATGCCTCGTAGGTGCCTCTGGCAACCTCGAAGGCGATAGCGGATCGATTCTTGGTATAACCCGTCGGTGCACTTTTCTCCTCTAAAAAATAGGTCCCATATGTCAATCCATTGATTGCAAAGAGTCCTTTATCATCAGAGATCAATGTCACAAAAGAGGCATGGTCCATATCAGAATTGCTGGTGACCCAACGATACCCTTGATCGGTTTGGGCTAAGTAGTCACCTGCTTGATTTTTGATCAAAAAGGTTGCGCCTTGAAGGGCTTGCTGATTGGCGGCATCGCTCTTGATGAAGTGTTTGCCTCCTGTAAAGATCCCCTTTTTGTCTTTCAGAATCGGGTCATCATTTAGCCATAATGTCGCTTGGTTTTCAAAGTAACTGACATTCGGTCGTGTCCCATTTAAGTTCATTTGATAGGTGATCGTCACTGATTCTCCAATATGATCTTGCAAATACTTTGCCGAGAAAGTAACCGAGAACCCACGCCCTTCTTGACTGATTTGATAGGTATCCCTTGGCATCTCTGAGTCAAAAGCTACTTTCACCGTATCCATGACAACAGTCAACCCCTCATCAGGCGCATCCGTCAACACCAAACTTTCGGTATCTAGGATGGTGGAAGGAATGGTGATCCGCGTTTCAAATGTGACCTTATCCCCATACTGATAACTATCTTTGGGATCAGCAAGGGTTTTGATCAAACCAGGTGGAACTTCTGTTGTTTTGACTTGTTTGACATAGACAAAGATTCGATTCAACGCATCGCCTTGCCCATCGATGATGGGCAATACAATCAAAATCGGTGCTGTGTCATTTTCTGTTGCTTGGAGCAAAAAGACACTGTCACGGCCTTCAGTCTTAGGATTTACTTGAAAGTCCGCTTGCCCGCTGACACCATTGACCGTATGGGTTGTGGCCTGTATCTTCGCCGAAGCAGCAAGTACTTCTGAAGAAATACTTGCAATGAATTGCTGCTTTGCTTTGTCTTTCGTGATATCAAGATTGGGATTTTCTTTGATAAATGTTGTGTAGGCATGAGTCACATTGACCAATTCAAAAGATGTCCCATCGATTCCTGTATATTCTTGCAGCAATTCATCCCCCATGATCTGCTGCTGATCCAACGTCTCCTGGTCGCTGAAAAGGAGGTTTCTTAGTGTGATCGTCACTGTTTCTGTTTCTTCTGATGCCGTTTCAGCTGCTTGTACCGAATAGCCAAAACAAACACTGAGTATCACTAAGCCAATCCAGCCAAAACATGCGTGCCAGCAGTATCTACGCCATGTTTTCATCAACGCCACCTCCGTTTACGATAGAACCAAGGAACTGCAGCACCAAACATGAGCAAGAGCCCACCAACAATAAATGGGGTTACACCGATACCCCCGGTTTGCGGCAATGTCGGTAATGCATGATTCGATACTTTGAGTACGATCAGGTTTTCAGCATCTTGCTGCTCGACTGCTACGATTTGGTTGTCGATCGTTACTTGTCCATCTTCGGCGATGACAATCGTGATGGGCTCCTTCAATCCTTGAAATCCATCGGGTGTCTTGGTTTCTGTTAATTCATAACTACCCGGACGCAATCCTTGAAAATCGAAAGTTGATTCATTCGTACTGGTGATCGTTTGGTCAACATCCTCATGATTGGTCAATCTGAAACTAGCGCCGGCTAAAAAATTTCCAGCTTGATCGATTTTGGTGACCTTCAAATGAAAATCATTGAGCGCATTGTCGATCAATAGTTCTTGCAACTCAAAAAGTGATTCTTTTTCATTGAGGGTGCTTGTTAAGTTGATTCTTGATCCATCAGGTCGAATGGCATAGCTTTCTTTTTCATTGACAATGTGTATTGCCCAAATCCCCTCCGCCAAACGATAGCCGCTTGGTGCTGTGATTTCTTTTATTTGGTAAACACCAGCTGGTACATTTGTGGCAAATGTGATCTGTCCGTTTTCATTTGAGGTTGCTTGGATTGGAGAAATGCCTTGTCCTGACAGTTCAAATACCGCTCCTGGCAACGGAATTGATTGATCACTATTCATTTTTTTCAGATTGATGGCAAACAAAAAGCGCTGATTGATCAATTGATGTTCTTTTGGCAAGCCATCGATGCTTAACGTACCATCCGTATCCACGATTTCAAAAAGCTGATCTGCCATTTTTTGATATCCCTCAGGGGCACTGATTTCTTTTATGACGTATTTGCCAACTGGCAAATCTTTGAAGGTCAATTGCCCATCTATATCAGATGTTCGCTGTTGGATGACTGCATCTGGGCTGCCTTGTAAATAAACCGCAAACGTCGCACCACTTAACGGTTGCTTTTCTTCATTGACCTTGGTCAATTCGACAGAAGTCGTCAATAACCGATTGGTCACTTCTAAGGTTGTTGTCGTGCTAGTCGTTTCTGCAGGAGCATAGCTTGGCGATGCGTATCCAGGTACGCGATTTTGATCATCTGCTTTTTCGATCACACGATAGACAATCAATTGGCCATTTCTATACTTGGGTAGATTGGTAAAGCTTGTTGACAACTGTTCTCCCGAATCAGACGGAGATATCGTCAGTTTTTTGCCGCTGACATCTACCCATTCACTGTCATTTTTTTCTTGTAATTGGAGTGTGATTTCTCGGCGCAATCGATAGTTGTTTTCTTGGTCTTGCCATACTTTCTTCACAATCAGCGAACGGGTAGTCGCTTGTGTACGAATCGATGGAACAGCAAAATGCAAATATTCATTGCTTGATTTGTTCATTTGTCTATTTTCGAGATAGGTCGTCTGGTTTGCGGGATAAAACAAACCATCACGATACTGTTCTTTCAACTCAATGGTGTATGTGAGACGGATGCCTTCATGGACGTTGTCTTTTTCCGCTAAATAGAGATTGGACAATGTGATGCCTGCTGTCCCTTGATTCAATACAGTTTGTTTCGCATAATCGGGATAATTGGCATTCGATGATTCGATCGTCGATAAACGCGTATCATTGACCGATAAGGCTGTGACTTTTGCAGAATCAGCTTTCAGTGTCACATAGGTACTCATGGGATCATTGATGGTGGCGTTTTGAACAGATGCGCTAAAACTAGACGAGATTCGATTCAAGACTGTGATCAATTCATTCTTATTATTTGCCAGATAGGCACCGTCTTTTCCGATTTTCTTCAGCACATCGTTCGTTCCAGAAGCATACCCAATCGAATAGGTCAAAATATTTTTGTTCTTATCATCAGCGAATCGTTTTGTCATATGCGCAATTGTAGCTGTGGCACTTGCAGCAATTGAGCCCGTGGTACCATCACCTGTGAAGTAATTTGTCGTACCTTTTATTGCGCTATAGGTATCCAAAGCAGCAGTACTCGTTGCTTTCAAAGATAAAATATTATTCGTTAAATTGTTATAATTTGAATTTGGTGCAAAAGTTGGATCTCCATCTGTTAGAACGATCATCACCTTTACTGCATTGCTTCTTGCTTGATATTCGGTACTTGTTAACATTGCATAGCCGGCGTCAACGCCGAAATAAGTTGGTGTACCAGAATTTTCGGGCGCAGAATTAGCCGAAATGATCGAACTATTCGTCAGTGAAGTTCGATCACTGGTAAAAGCACTGCCATTGGTAAATTTCTGTACTTCCGCATATGGAATATGTTGCCGTCCATTAGGTGCTGAGCCAAATGAAGCGACACCGATCCTGATGGACCCGTTATTTTCAGTAGTCAATAAACTATCTGCAAAAGAACCCACGGCTTCCTTCATGATTTGCCATCTTGATCGATTGTTCTCTAAAGTCTGGTTCATCGATGCAGATTTATCTACAACCAATGCAATATCTACTGGTTGACTGGTTTTTAATGCTTTTCCAATAACATCTAATTGTATCTTGAATTGATTGGGATCCTCGGTGGGCATGACGATTTTTTTGATGTAGGCATCCTCATATTCATGATACCCATTCTCAAAATTTTGGCTGCTGCTATAGGCATTGTGTGCAGTTGACGCTCCTTCAGTGAAGATGTCTGAAAAATTATAATTCATCACATTTTGAGACGTCTGATTGTTTAGATAACTATTGGTATGGTGATTTGGATAGGTCCCATCCGCTGCCGTATGATAATTGAATGGATCTGCATTATCCGTTAATGATGCAGGCACAATAGTCAACGCTCGTGCTTTGATCCTAGGCAACTTGGCTGTGCTGCTTTCATTCGTTGTTTCACTATTTTCAGTTGTTTCCTTTTGGTTTGTGGCTGGTTCTTTAGACGTTGCTGTGGTTTGCTCCGAAGACAGATCCTCTTTCTTCGAGTCAGGGGTCTGGTTGTCCTTCATTTCTACGCTGCTAGTTGATGACGCAGTTTCCCCAACTGCATCATTACTGTCAACAACTTGTGGGCTGCTTGACCCACTTGTCCCGCTGTCCCATTGCGCATGTTCTTCTCCTTGACTTTGAGTCATGGCCTTTACCTGGCTCTTTACTGAGATTGGCCGTGTTGTTTCATATAGTGTGACCATTTTTTCAGCATTGGCAGGGTCTGTTTTTTTTACTTTCACTTGTAGATCAATCTTCTTTGCCGCTTTGCTGGTACGTAGCGTCAGTGTCCCTTTTTGTGCTTCGGCGCTTTCTGCTGATGTGAGCCAGTCCCCCGCCACTGTCAACCCAGCCTGATCCAAGTAGGAAATCTCTTGATCCGCTGTGATGTTTAGCCAAAGTTCACCTTCAGGTAGATCATATGTGATTTTCCATACTATGGCATCGTCTTCTGCTAGCGTTGATTGTGCATCGATTTTCACCGCTTCATGATCAAGTACATGGATCGATTTCGTTGATGCATGGACGGGTTGAATCATCAAAAGAGACGTGAAGACTTGTAAAATGATGATGATAACACCAACGATGCTGCTGCCCTTCATTGCTTTCATTTTCTCCCCCTCTATTTTCGATAAACCTACTTTTGAAATAGGTTTTATATTGGCATCTTAGCAAGAGGAAGACGGTCAGACAATTTTGCAAAAGCGGCAAGCGTCTAATCTATCTCCATATTTTATCGTCCATAAAATAACATTAAACCTTCATATTGATTTAAAATTCCAAAAGATCTTTGTCATTAAAGTTTAAAGAAATTTCAAAAAATTACATACTTTATAGATAACGATGCAAAAAAGAATTATTATCACTTTATAATTATTTTATTCAAATAAAGAATGTTATGTATTATTTTTTTGAACGATTAATATTTTTGTTTTGTGATAACATTTATGTGAAGGGAGGTTTTGTGATGGAAGAGCTGTTATTCACCAATTATGACAAAAAAAAAATAGCTATTTTGAAAATTTTGAATCGACGAATCGGTCAGCATACACGTATCAGTGTCCTTGTTGAAGAATTGGAAGTTTCTTATCATGGGATCGTGGCCTTACTTGAGGAGATGCAACATGAGATGATGTTGTTGTTTGGTCTTACACTATGTGAAAAAGGATTCAAAGTTATCCCCTTTCAACAACCAGTCTGTGAAAGCAGATATTTCAAATATTTGGCTGAACAATCAATGGCCTTTCAATTCCTTCTCACTTCTTTAACGCAACCTCAAACAACGATCGAGACATTCGCTGCACAACATTATGTTAGCCGTTCCACCGTGAATAGAAGCTTGAAGAAATTAAAAGATTATTTAAAAGAGAAAGAGATTCAATTAAACATTTCTAAAATCAAGCTAAGTGGCAGTGAAATAGATATCCAGCTTTTTTTGGTTCATATGTTGCTGATGATCGATCCAAAGCGCATAGAAGTCCTATTTCGCGACTTTCGCAAAGAAGCTGGCATTATGGTTTGTCTGCGGCAGCAAAATTTATTGAGCAATTATCAACATGTCGTGCTGATTATTTTTATTATAGCAAGGTTACGATATACCCAAGGGTATCGTATACAAGAGGTCAAGGGGTTCGATGCCTTTTATCCCTCATTGGATCATGAATTGAATGACTATTTGCACGGATTTATTAACGATGAGCAGCAGTTTTCTTATCACCGGCATTATTTAAAGGGGTTGATTTTTTTCTTGCTGCATTATACAGATCGTTCAGCCCATCAAGATGGAATCATTGATCATTTCTCTGAACATATCAAAAAAGAACAGCCGCTGTTTGCTCAGTTGTCTGATGAAATCGCGCAGTCACTTGATACACACTATGCTGAAAGAAAAGCCAATGGGAAGAAGTGTTACGAGGTTGAGCGGATCATCTTTTTGATTTTGTATTTTACTTTTGCCACAAATGGCCGTCCTTTAAATTTCTGGTGGTTAGATCATGTGCATGAAGTTCCCCAGAGAAAACAATCAAATCTACTTGAAAAAGACATACGCAAAATAATCAATAAATATGCGCGACGTGTGGGCTATGAGTGGGTAAATATTGGAAAAGCGAACTTACCAAGCTATTTGGCTTTTTTCATCTTTCCTTATTATCAACATCGACGGATGGAAAAATTACGGATCGGCCTGCTCCCCACCTTAGACTTTTCCGCCATTCAGCGCTTAAGTTTTTTCTTAGAACATGTTGAATTTATCGAATTTGGCATAGCCAACAATGCTGAGAATAGCTTTGATTTCTATCTTGCTGACTCTGAAAAGGCCCTCCAATCAATCAGCAGCACACAAATCATCCCCTTTCATCAGGCCAAAATTGAGGATATGTCCTCCTTATTTGAAGTACTATGGGAGAAATATTTGAAAAAGAACAACAGATGATGGAGCAAATTTTCCAGAGATTTATCCATTATTTTTGCCTTGTCTTCCATTGACAGAAAAAGCCGCCGAAAAAATTTCGGCGGCTTTAATGGATGTTGTTTCATTCGTTGTATCGGCTAAATCATCATTTAAAAAAATCGTCGGCTCAGTCGTTTATATGGTACAGCGCGGCCAACAACATAAATCATGGCTGTTTGGATTGGGAACATGATCACAGCTTTGAGCAAGCGGACTGACCAAATCGCCCAACTTGTCAGTGGGATATTCAGCATCATCGCCAACCAAATAGGGGTCAAAATCAGTGTGATCAGCACCGTATTCAGCAATACGACCAAAGCGGCTCTTTTGAGCGTCACTTCCTTACGATAGAAAAAGAACCCATAGATCAATCCACCTATAAAGGCATTGATCGTAAAACCAAAAAAGTACGCTGATTTTGGAAATAGCACCATTCCTGCAATATCCGCCAATGAGGAGCCTATGGCTGTCCAAAACGGACCGAATAACATCCCCATGATCATTTGGGGAACAAAGGAAAAAGTGAGTTTGATGTAGGCTGTTTCAAAGCCTAAAATTTGCGACAAGACCACCATTAAGGCAATCAAAAGTCCCATGATCGCGATCATGTGTGCATCGACTTTTCTTTTCATAACGAGCATCTCCTTTTAGAGCTGCTACAAGTTCATGCAGCGAATGCGAAAATAAAACCGCGGACCCTTGTCCTTCGTCCGAAAGGCAACATCCCATCCTTTCAGCACTTAACGCTTTATTTCCTACTCTGATTTTTATTAGGTATTGCTACCCAGACACACTATAGCACACAAACGAAACATTCGACAATTTTTCATCTTATTTTTTCTGAAAGTTTTCTTTTATTGTTCGCATTTAACAAAAAAAGCCTTCCTCAGCGCATGTATCCAAGCGTTGGGGAAAGCTTTTTCTGGTTCAGCCAATCAAGTTGTCATTGATCAAGACTGATTTGATATCTCTTAATTGATGATCGATTTCGACTTGTTCGATCGTCATGCTGGTAGTGACTTCTTTCATCGCATGCATTTCTTCATTTAATTCATTGACATTCATCACTAATTTATTCAATGCCTCAATAATCAGTTGATTGCTATCCATGTGTAGAAACTCCCTTCCTTATTATTTTCTTTATTTTGACTCTTTGACGTGTTGTTCTAAAAGACTTGCATTGTCGACAACATGTTTTGTTTTATAAAATAATTTGTACAAGACCACCACAACAACTGGAATCAAACCACAAATGATATAGATTTGAGAATAATCAAAGAGGCCGTGTAAACTACCTAATGCATAAGGACCGACACCTAAACCTAAATCCAAACCAATGAAGTACGTCGACAAAGCGACCCCGATTCGATGTGAATCAACTTCTTTTAAACAAACAGCTTGTCCATTTGACATGAATGTACCGTAACCCAGACCAACGAAGCAACCGGCAATCAACAACATGGCACTATTGCCAGTGATACTTAATAGAAATAATCCCAATGTCAAAAAGATAAAACTTGGATACATCACGGCATCCGCTCCATGACGGTCAAACAATTTTCCTGTCATTGGTCTAGTAAAGGTCACAGATAGTGCATACACCACAAAGAAAAAGGCGCCGGCTGTTTCTAATCCCAAGTTACTTGCATAAATCGATAAGAACCCAAGTACACTTGAGTAGGCCAATCCGATCAAGAAGGCGATGCCTGAAATAAAGAAGACTTTTGGTTCCACAAATGATTTTACAGACCATTTCTTTAATTCAGCAGCATGCTCCGGTGCCAACGTGATATTTTTGACTGGAAAAATGAAACATGCAATAGCTGTGGCAAGTGATAAGATCGTTGCCAACCAAATAATGAATCGAAAACCTAGTGTTGGCAATAATAACATCCCAATAAATGGCCCTACAGCCGCTGCCAAACTCGTACTTAATCCATAATAATTGATTCCTTCTCCATGTTTAGAAGCTGGAATATATGCTGTGACGATTGCATTGGCTGCTGTTGAAACCATACCATAAGCAAATCCATTCAAAAAACGCACACCATCTAAAATAAAGATATTTGATGAAATCAAATAGGCTGCGGTCGTCACCACATAAAAAACAATCCCCCAACGCAAAATGGCTTTGCGTCCTACCAATTCCAAAATTTTCCCAATATATAAACGAGCGATCAATGTCCCAATAATATAAATACCGGCTGCCAATCCCGCTTGAGCAGTCGTTGCCCCTAATTCCTGCGTGGCGAATTTTGCCGTGATCACGACAAAACAATAATAAACAAGAAAAACAATAAAATTGATCAATGTAATGGTAATAAATCCTTTGTTCCATAGTTTTTCAGTTTGACTTTCTTGCATTTGCTGCTTTCTCCTCCTTTGATTCTGACCCATATCGCGTAAAGAAATGATCCCTCCTGCTTCTCTATTGAATGCTCTAACTATACTGAAAATGAAATTTTCTGAAAATCGCTTTTGTTGCTAAAAAAGCGCAATAACAAGAAACATTAACATTTGTTATTGCTTTTTTATCTGAAATGTCTTTTAATGAAGCAAGAATATATGAAATTTCAAGCTATTTTCAGGAAAAAACGGGTTGAATTACGCTAAAAGGAGCAATTTGGGTGGAGAAACAGGTATTAAGTGACTATTTAAAGAAAAAAGCGATACCGGTCGTCATTAGAAAAAAGAAAAGCTATTTGACTTATGAAGGGATCCCTGATCGCTATGTATATATTTTAAAAAAGGGAATCATCAGAACTAGCGTTGTGACCCATGAAGGCCGTGAATTCAATTTGCGCTATCTCAATGACTTTGAAATCGTCTCCTTGTTCAAAGACGAATATTCGCAAGAAGTCGAAGCACCTTTCAATGTTCGGGTGGAGTCGGAAGAGGCTGAATTGTATAAAATCGTTCGGGCGCAATTCTGGATGGACGTCAACCACAACCGACAACTTCAAGACTATGTCAAAGAATACTACCGTAAAAATTTGATGGATACGATGAAGAAAATGCAGCAAATGCTGATGAATGGCAAATATGGTGCCGTTTGTACCCAAATCAATGAACTCTACGAAACCTTTGGTGTCGAGACTGACGAAGGTGTCTTGATCGATTTTGAAGTCACCAACGAAGAAATTGCCCGTTTTTGCGGTATTACATCCGCCAGCAGTGTCAACCGGATGATGCAGCGTCTGCGAGAAGCTGGCGCCTTGCAGAGTGTCGATCGCAAGTTGCTGGTAAAAAATATTGAGATGATTCGGGAGAATATCATTTATTGATGATTCGCGTTATATAAAAAAGACGATCATCACGAACCGCTATTGGCTCGTGATGATCGTCTTTTGCATTTAGATAAACACCACTGTTTCTGTGACTTGGATTGTCGGGTCCAATGATTGTATCACTGGGCAATTTGGCGAGATCAATTTCAAACAGCGAATGGCTTTTTCTTGGTCTGCTTCTGCAACTTTGGCGCTAAATTTGATTTGGATGGCACTGACTGGTTCTGCTTTTTTCTCTGGATCGCGGTCATAACTGACTTCGATCTTGCTGATCTCAGCCTCTATTTTTGAATTTTTCAAAACAGAGCGGTACACATAGCCGCCACAAGCTGCCACAGCGCTGACAAGCATTTGAACAGGAGAGTAGCCCTGTTCTCTGCCTAATATCCAATCGCCGTTTGGTGTCTGCATTTCAAATTTATCATAACCATTATTGCCTTCGTGTATCGTTAATGTTTCGACTGTCATTGTTGTTCTCTCCTTACGTAGTGTCCCTCTGCGACTTCGATCCATTCGAAGTGCGGGGTCAACTGGATGGTTTGATTGATTTCTGGTTGTGCCATAGCTGCGCGAGCCAATACCGGATCAGCAATTGGCGCTGCGGCGAGTAATTTCTTGGTATACGGGTGTTGCGGGTCATCAAAAAGCTGCTGTGTTGGGGCCAATTCAACCAATTTTCCTTGATACATAACTGCCGTTCGGTCACTGATATGACGAATCACAGACAAGTCATGTGAAATAAAGAGATAGGATAAAGAAAACTCTTTTTGCAGCTGCAGCAACAATTGAATGATTTGGGCTTGGATCGATACATCCAATGCTGAAGTTGGTTCATCACACAATACAAAAGCTGGTCGATTGACCACTGCCCGAGCGATGCCGATCCGTTGTCGTTGTCCGCCACTGAAACTTTTCGGCAGTTTATAGACATCTTCACCGGTGATACCCACAATTGAAAGAATTTCTTTGGCCTTAACTATAGCGACTTCTTTACTGTCTGTCAATAAAGGTTCCATCACGAGCTCCAAGGCGGTCATCCGTGGATTCAACGAGGAATACGGATCCTGAAAAATGACCTGCATATGCTGATAAGCCGCTTTTCGGTCACTTTCAGACAAAGACGCAAGATTTTGTCCTGCATAAAAGACCTTGCCCGATGTCAGTTGTTCCAGATTGAGAATACTACGGCCCAACGTTGTTTTACCACTGCCAGACTCCCCCACCAATCCCAATGTTTCACCGCGATGGATCGTCAATGACACATCTTCTACTGCGCGTACTTCATTGACGATCCCCCGCCAATTTTTGCTGCGAAAGGTTTTAGACGCGTGTTCGACGCGGATCAATTCTTCCATGATGCAGCCTCCTGACTCAACCACACCCGATGTGTTGCACTCACTTCTTGCATCGTCAACACATCAGGGAGTTGTTCTTGATAATTGAATATTTTCAACTCTGCATGCTTGTCGCCGAGATGGGCGGCTTGCAGCAATTGTTTGGTATATGGATGAACAGGCTGATAAAAAATATCCTCGGTGGTGCCTTCTTCCACCACGCGACCTTGATACATGACTTTGATATAATCACACATCCCGGCAACAACACCAAAGTCATGGGTCACCAAAACCACGGATAATTGATTTTCTCTTTGCAATGTCTTGATCAACGCCAAAATTTGGGCTTGGATCGTTACATCCAATGCTGTGGTAGGCTCGTCAGCGATTAGCAGTTCTGGCTGAGCCAACAATGCCATCGCAATCATCACCCGCTGCCGCATCCCCCCCGACAATTCATGGGGATATTGTTTCATCCGCTGTGCCGGAAAAGGGATCCCGACTTTAGTCAATTCTTGGATGGCTGCTTCTTGGGCGGCTTTTTTGCTGATGGATCGATTACGGCGAATCACCTCTATTAAGTGATACCCGATGGTTCTTAATGGGTTTAGTGAAGTCATTGGGTCTTGAAAGATCATCGCAATCGGTAATTGACGTCGATTGGTGATTGGTTGTCCATCAAATGTGTAGGTATCAAATTGGTCACTGACATTTTCAGGCAAAAGATCCATCACACTTTTCATGGTCATACTTTTTCCGCTGCCAGATTCGCCAACGATCCCCACCACTTGACCTTTAGGAATCGATAAATCAACGTCTTTGACCAGTCGTTTTTCCCCTTGCTTGTTCTTGAAGGTGACCTGCAATCCTTTGATAGTCAATAATTCCTTTGTCATGGTCACACCTCTCTTTGGAGCACATGTTTGATCATGTCTCCGATATTATTGAAGGAATAAATCGTAAAAATAACAAACAGCCCAGGCAAGATCGCCATATAAGGTGCCCGCTGCAAGCTGTTTTGGGCATTTTGCAACAAACTGCCCCACGATGCCATTGGTTGCTGGATCCCTAATCCAAGGAAACTCAATGCGGATTCAGTCATGATAGCGCTGGAAATACTTGCGGACGCTGCCACGATCAATGTCGGCAAGACTGCTGGAAACACGTGTTTGAAAATGATACTGATCGATGAACGGCCAATAAATTGGCCATAAGCGACGTATTCTCGTTCCTTTGCAGCTAGGGTCTCCCCACGAATCAACCTGGCGATACTCATCCAAGAAAAACCACCGATCACGATAATGATCGTGGATAAACCAGGACGCAAAAAGACACTCAGTACGATCACAAGTACGAGCCATGGAATCGATGAAAGTACATCAACAATGCGCATCAACAGGCTGTCCAGCCATCCGCCAAAGTATCCTGCAGTCAACCCGACCAAAGTACCGATCAACGTGGCGGTGATCATCGCTAAGACACCTACCAGCAAGGATACCCGACCACCGTAGACAACACGGATAAAGTAATCGCGCCCAACTTCATCTGTCCCAAAAAGATGGGTCAAACTAGGCGGCTGTGACATGTTGCTGACATCAGTTGCATTCGGATCAATGGGAATCAAAGGCGCAACCAATGATAAGATGATCAACAACGTCAAAAAGAGGACAGAAAAGGTGTAAACAGGTGATGAAAAAATCGTTTTGCCAATTGTTTTTACTCGTTTCACTACTTGCTCCCTCCTTTACGTATCCGCGGATCGACCACTGAATATAGGACATCCGCCAGCAAATTCCCCATAATGACTAAAGTGGCGGATAAGAGCATGATCGCCATGATCACTGGATAATCTAAGCTTTTGGTGGCACTCATCAAATAAGGTCCGACACCTGGCCAGCCATAGATCGTTTCCGTAATGATCGCGCCGGTGACCAGCATCGGCAATGCCAACCCGATTTGGGTCACAACGGGAATCAAAATGTTTCGGCTGATATGCCGACTAAAGATTTGCCATTTGCTGGCATGGAAGGCTTGCTGCACCATCACATAATCTTCTGAAACTTGTTGTGTCGCTGACGCCCGAATATATCTGGTCAAATCTGGGAAGAAAGCCACCGTCAAGGTAATATATGGCAAGATGAAGTGTTGCATAAAATCGCCAAAATCCCCTTCTTTGCCGACAGTATGCATCCCAATAATTGGGAACATATTCAATAAATAACCAAAAACGTAAATCAAAATCATGGCAAACCAAAATGTAGGCACAGCAATCCCCAAGGAAGCAACTGCATCAATGATTCGATCCCAGATTTTGCCTTTGTTGGCTGCTGCCAACAAGCCTAAAACGATGGCTAGGACCAAAGCGGTCAAATACGCTGGCAAGACCAAGCGAATCGTATTCGGGATGCGGGTAGCCAATTCTGATGAGATACTGTTTTGGGAAACCAAAGAAAAGCCTAGATTTCCGGACAAGATATTTTTGATCCACAGAAAATATTGGACCAAAAATGGTTGATCCAAACCATAACGCTGACGCAGCAGATCAACTTGTTCTTGCGTCATATTGGGCGTTGTGATCGAATCAATCACATCATACGGGGCAATATGTATGAGAGAAAAAACAATAAATGAAATAACGAAAAGCAAGGGAATGGCTTGCAAGATTCGTTTGGCAATGTATCGGAACATGATTAACCTACTTTCTTGTTCATCAAAAAAAGGCTGTGATAAACACGCTTTATCACAGCCAACGGATTACTTGATCGTCAATTTAGACATATCTTCGAAAGTGTAGATTGGAATCAATGACGCATCCTCTACATTTCCGATTCGGTTATTGACCGCTAAAATTTTCTTATTGTCAACGATTGGGTAGATGATTGCTTCCTCTGCGACCACTTGCTGCAATTCATTGTATAAATCAGCGCGTTTGTCAGCATCTAATTCAACAGCTGCTTCAGCGAACAAGCTATCGATAGCGTCGATTTTGGCTTGGAAGTAATTTGATCCACCACCGGTTGTAAATAAACGGGCATATAAATCAGGATCATTCCCCATGATGTAGCCACCAAGGAACAAGTTGTATTTGGTTGAGTCCGCTTTGTTCAACTCAGTGAAAATAGCTGTACCATCGCCGCCTTCAAGGTTGACCGTGATGCCTGCTTGCTGTAGTTGTTGTTGGATCAGCGTTGCTTGAATCGTTTGTGCTGGATCTGTTGATGTGAACGCAAGGTTCAATGTCAAATCAGAAACGCCAGCTTCTTGCAATAATTCTTTGGCTTTATCGACATTGGTGTCATATTTTTCCACATCATCAGTCACGTATGGATTATTGGGCGGCAAGAATGAATACGGTGTATCGTAGTATTCATCGCTTAAGTATGCCCCTTGATTCAATTCATCTTTGTTCAGTGCATATAATACCGCTTGACGGACTTTGACATCTTTTAACGCATCGGTATTTGTATTCAAACCTAAGTATCCGATCCGGTTTTCTGTATAAGGATACACTGTGATTTGAGAATCGTCTAAGTCTTCAATGTCTGAAGGCAAGACAACAGTTGCATCGACTTCCCCTTTTTGCAAAGCGACTTTCGCGGTATCGGTACTTTCAATGATTCTAAGTGTCACATTTTTGATTGAAGGGGCGCCTTCAAAATAGTTTTCATTGGCTTCGAAAGTGAAGTACTCGCCGCGCTTGTATTCTTTTAACTTGTAAGGTCCTGTCCCTACTGGTGATTCTGGCAATTCTGCTACTGAAAAGTCTGAGACATCTTTGTAAATATGTTCAGGAATGATGTATGTTTCTGTCGCGATATTGCTGACCGCCGATGCACTAGGTGAAGGTAAAACGAATTTCACTGTGTAATCATCGACTTTTTCAATGGATATTGGTTGATCTTTCACCCATAATGAGTCAGCATTGCCATTTTCTTTTTTGACTTTTTGCTCATATGTGAATACTACATCATCAGCAGTAAAGGCTTCTCCATCAGACCATTTGATGTCTTGTTTCAATTTAACCGTTACTGAAAGGCCATCTTCTGCAGCTTCAACGGAATCAGCCAACACATTTTTGGTGGTACCATCCGCTTCAACGGCTACCAGCGGTGAATAAATCATGTTGGTGACAGTCAACCCCCAACGGTCACTGGTGTTGATTGGGTTTGTTGATGAAGGATCGCCACTGATTGCATACGTGAAAGTTGAATCATCTGCTGTTGCAATCGTTGAATTATTTGTCGTTTCGTCTGTACTATTTGAAGAACCGCAAGCTGCTAGAGCGAATCCTAACCCGATCACAGCAATACTTGCTAAACCTTTTTTCCAATTTATCATATTTATCCTACTTCCTATTCCCATACAGGTATACTCGATTTTTTTGTAACTTCATCTATAATTGCTTTCACTTCATCCGTCTGATAATACTTGACGACGGTTTGATACACGTCATTGTCTTTTTCATCTGCTCGTGCCGCGATCACATTGTAATAAGGCGTCGAAGAATCCGCCACCGGTTCCAAGTAAATCGCATCTTCAGTTGGAACCAACCCAGCATCTACTGCCATGCCATTATTGATCAGTGAAATATCAACATCTGTCAAGGCCCGTGCGGTTTGATTGGAATCCAACAGTTCAAACACTAGATGTTGAGGATTGTCAGTAACATCGTTGGTGGTCGGCAGCAACCCTTTTGATTCATCTAATGTAATCAACCCGGCGGTCTGCAATAACAACAATGCGCGGCTTTCATTGGACACATCATTGGGCAGTGCTACTGTGGCACCATCTGGCAACTCGCTGATGTCAGTGATCTTCTCGGAATAAATGCCTAAAGGATTCAGTGTCGTATAGGCGATCGTCGTATTGGAATAGCCGCTTTCTTCATTGACATTGTCCATGAAAATCTCTGTCAATGCGGCATGCAAATCGATCGAGCCATCTTCTAAGGCAACGATGGGTTGCCGATAATCCGTGAATTTCACCAATTGCAAATCAATGTTTTCTTCTTTTAATGCTTCTTGGACATGTTCCCAAGCCTCATTTTGTTCTCCGACAACACCTAATTTCACAGTCGTTTCTTCTGTGACATTGCTGTTGCCGCAAGCGGCAAGCGCTCCTGCTGTCAATAAGCTAACCAAACCTACTGACAAGCGAACCAAATATTTTTTCATCTTCCTTTTATCCCCTTTTATTCCCTCCTCAGATCAGTCACTTGTCTTGATCGAATGCCTCTCAAAGGCACCTAGGCCAATTGCATATAGGCGATTTTGCAAACACTAGTCAAAACAGCCAGTATCTAAGCAAAGACATCGGAATGACCATTCATATGTAGTGTAACTTTATCCTATACATCTGAAACTGTCAATAAAATTACTTCATATGAATAGGCATGTAAATCGTCTGAATGCCTATATATTAGACTGACCTTTGAAGGGCTTATTGAAATACTTGTAATGCTTGTTCCAAATCATTGATCAAGTCTTGCTGACTTTCGATACCAATCGATAGTCGCAACAGATCTGGGGTCAATCCATATGATTCCCGTAAATTTTGGGGAATATCCGCATGGGTCTGCGTTGTTGGATAGGTGATCAGACTTTCCACACCTCCTAAACTTTCAGCAAATGTAAATACCGTTAATGCCTTCAAAAAGGCACTGATTTTCTCCGCGTCTTTGACTCGGATACTGACCATGGCACCAACTTCAGGATAAAGGACCTCTTTGACCAGTGGATGTTTTTTCAAAAATGCAACGACCTTTTTGGCGTTGGCTTCTTGTTTCTCCAAGCGCAGCGGCAATGTCTTCAAGCTGCGAATAAACAACCATGTATCGAAACTACTCAATGTCGGTCCAGTTGTATTGGCAAGGAAATGCAGCCTTTCCCCGAGGGCTGCCTCTTTGGCCACCACGACCCCAGCCAATAGATCATTATGTCCAGACAAGAACTTGGTTCCTGAATGGATCACGATATCAGCACCTGCTTCTAAGGGCAATTGTCGCAATGGGGTCAAAAAAGTATTGTCGACGATCAAAAGGGCATCATATTGATGGGCGATCTTGGCCGTTGCAGCAATGTCTGTGGTCGTCATCAATGGATTGGTGGGTGTTTCTAGAAAGACTGCCGTTAATCCAGCTGTTGCTTTGTCTGCCAGTTCTTCAATGGTACTGAAGGTGTCAAAAGTTGCGATTTGTCGTTTTTCCAATGCATCGAAGTAGCGAAAACTGCCGCCATAAAGATCTCGAGAAACCAGAAAGCGACTACTACTGGGAAACAAATCGAAAATCAAGGCGATCGCGCTCATGCCTGAACTGGTGACCACTGCTCTGGCACCTTTTTCCAGCTGTGCGAGACCAGACTCCAAAATATCCCGTGTGGGGTTTTTAGTCCGCGTGTAATCATAGCCGGTACTTTGACCTAATTCTGGATGGGCAAATGTGGTGGATAGATAGATAGGTGCGCTGATGGCCCCCGTTTGTTTGTCTGAATGATTGCCTAATTGTGCGAGAAATGTTGCAATATCAATTGTCATGTAAATCCTCCTCGAATCTATGATGCTGTTTATAGGTGTCGATTGCTTGAATCAATCGATCCAAAGCAGTTTGAATGATCGTTGGGGTTGTCGCAAGATTCAAACGAATAAACCCATCATACGCTTGCGAAAACCAAGCACCGTAATCAACAGCTAATCCAGCGCTGCCTTGTACCAGTTTTTTGATGTCTGCCACCTTTAAGCTGCGCAAATCGATCCATAATAGATAGGTTCCTTCTAGTGGGGCAATTTTGGCTTCAGGTACTTTTGCATGCAGCTTTTTTGCAACATAGTGGGCATTTTGCGTAATGATCGCTAAGATATGGTCCAACCAGCTGTCACCATCTTGATAAGCCGCTTTTGCTGCTGTCAGCCCAAAGATGTTGACTTCCGTTTGTTTGTATTTTTTTGCCCACACATCATATTCCTGTCTCAGCAAGTCATTGGGCAACCAGATATGAGACAAGAGTAACCCAGCTAAATTAAAGGTTTTTGAGGGTGAATTGACCACAATCAGCCCTTGAAAGCCAATCGCTTCTGCTACAGTCACCGTCGATACGAATCGTTGTCCAGGAGCTATCAATTCCCCATGGATTTCATCAGCGATCACCAGTACTTGATGTTTTTGGCAAATTGCCAACAATTGCTTTATTTCATCAAAGAGCCAAACCCGCCCGACAGGATTATGCGGTGAGCAAAAGATAAATAGTTTCACTGCTTCTTCTTGGATTTTACGTTCAAATGCAGCAAAATCAATCTGATAGGTTTGATTTTCGGCAATCAACGGTGCCGCGATCAATCGTCGTTTGGTGTCCTTGATACTATCAAAAAAGGGATAATAAACAGGTGGTTGGATCAAAACGGCGTCTCCCGCTGTTGTGAAACAATGAAGCAAATCATACAAGGATTGGACAACACCTGTGGAAAACCTGAGCCAACAATCTAGAAACTGCGTTTGCCAATGACGGTCTTGCCATCCTTGATAGGCAGCAACGTAATCTGTCGGGACGATACTATATCCGAATACCCCTTGCTCGACACGGCGGTACAATGCTTCAGTCACAGCAGAAGGGGCCGAAAAATCCATATCTGCCACCCATAGTGGCAGCAAATCTTTGCCGCCAAAGCGTTGATCCACCAGATCCCACTTCAAAGAATCCGTATGCTTGCGGTCTTGTGCATACGCTGAAATAAAAGCCTCAGTCATCATTGATACGCGCTCTCCCTTCTAACTCGTTCCCAATACGATAGCCTTCTTTGGTCGGTTGGATCGTCAAATCATAAGGTGTCCGTTGATAGGTTTCATTGACCCAATTACTAAAAAATAAGGACGCATGTCCACGCCAGCGATTGGTGATTTTTCCCCCTAGGCGATCGTCAGCAAAGTAATTTTTCGGTAAGGGGGTCTCTAAGCCGCGCGCTAGATCTCGTAAATATTCTTCCTTCAATGTTGAGGTATGGTATTCAAAATGACCGAGTAAAAAGACATTTTTATGATCCTTCGATACAAAGATCGTTGGTCCAGTATCGTCGCCGGCAGCCAATACTTCCAGCGATGTTTGCTTCAACTGCGCTTCATCGATGCCCGTGTAACGGGAATGGGGTGTGAAAAAAACATCATCAAATCCCCGCACTAAAGGATGAAAGTGGGTCACCGCCTGTTCAAAAACACCAAATAATTTTTGTGGATAACGGACCTTATCGACACCATAGTGATAATAAAGTCCAGCTTGGGCTCCCCAGCAAATATGAAGCACAGAGGTGCAGTTGGTTTGGCTCCACTTCATGATGTCTTGCAATTCTTGCCAATAATCAATTGCTTCAAAAGGTATTTTTTCTACCGGTGCACCGGTGATGATCAACCCATCAAAACGCTGCGGTTTGATCTTAGAGAATGTTTGATAAAACTTTTCCATATGATTCAAAGACGTGTGCTTACTTTCATGGCAAGTCATTTTTAATAATGTGACATCAATCTGCAAGGGGCTTTGAGAAAGCAGCCGCAACAGCTGATTTTCCGTTGCAATCTTTTGCGGCATTAAATTGACGATGGCGATTTTCAAGGGACGGATCTCTTGCTGCACCGCCTTGTGCTGCAATAAAGCAAAGATATTTTCTTTTTGCAATAGGGAAGCTGCTGGCAGTTCTTTAGGGATAATGATCGGCATTTCTTTCTCTCCTTTTGATGTAATGGGCCATTGCTTATTGGGGAGTTGTCTTTTTGGGTCCTGTACAAATACAAAAAAGCCGCCCCTTTTGCCTTACGGCAAAAGGGACGACTGATACGCGTTACCACCCTCATTCGTGCTATTCTCACAAATAACACCTCAACAGTACACTAAGATACTTGGCGCGGTAACGGGCGCATACCGTTTGTTTGGCGTGAACCAAATAAAAACTCAGAGTTCATCTTCACACATCGCCGCATGTCTCCTTTCTCACCAACCGGAGTCTCTGTACCTTTGTCGATTTGCTACTCTTCTCTTCAACGTTCATCAAATTCTTCACTTAATTTCCAAAAATTATAATTGTTTTTTCATCTACTGTCAACGAGAATATTCTTGTTTTTTTACTTTTCACTATAAATGGAATCGTCAAATAAAATCGCCGTCCCTCTTTTTGCAGATCGCCGCTATCGAAAACAGCGCTGGATTTATACCAGCGCTGTGAGAAGCTTTATTTTATGATGCCATACTTTTTTGTTTTTTCAAAAAGCGTTGTTTCGCTTGTGTGAATGCTTTGATTTCAAATTGCTTACTCAAAGCACCAGCAACAAAATAAGCCAAATTGAAATCAATCAGACTATGGATCAGGCCACCGATCCCCATCAAAACGAAAAGGAAATAGTAGAAATTCCCATCAAAAGATGTTCCAGGCACATTACCTGTAAAGTAAAACAGTGCCACGACCCCCATTTCAACCGCAGAATGAATTAGACCAATCACCAAATTAAAAAATTGCAGCCGTCCATTGAAGAGCGAAGGCTTGCCGTTTTTCAAAAGAATGCTTGAATGTTTTTGTAGATAGATCGCACCTATCATCGCAAAAACCACATGAGACAATGCCCGTAGTGCGATTATCGGCGGTAATGACAAAAAGAACCCAAATGTAGTACCCAATGCAACTGCGATCGCCATTGCAGGTGAGAAAAACATCGCAACAAAGACTGGTACATGACTCGCTAAAGTAAACGATGCTGGACCAATCACGATTTTTGGCATGACCATTGGTATCACGATCCCCATCCCGATCAATAATGCAGCAATGGTCAAATGACGTATAGAATGATTTTTCATTTTCCTAACTCCCTCAATGTGTCTTGACACGTTTAATGAGCTTATTCTACCTGTCTTTCACTGAGGTGTCAAGACACAAAAGATCAAAAATCATGCCTATAAGCATCAGACACGCGGCTTGCATATAAAGACATATGTTACAATAATCACATACTATTTATCTTTAGGAGTGAAGGCATGTTAAGAAAAATGATTTTAGATATGACCACGATTTATTATCAAGCATTGAATCTATTCCCCTACTGGACTGACGCTTTACTAAAAGAATGGGACAAGCATTATACAGATTTAATCATGACGGTTACTAAAGATACATCTCTCAATGATTTCTATCAAGGTTTGATGCGCTTTGTGTCCATTCTGGATGATGGCCATTCACTTGTCTATCTACCCAAACAAATCAAAGAAAAAACCAGCTACTTCCCTTTTAAGCTTGAAATCATTGAAGACAAACTGGTCATTGTTGCGTGTACGCCTGACTATAAGCCCTATCTTTTTGAACCGATAAAAGAAATCAATGGCATGGCTGCTGACGCGTTTTTAGATTTATTGTGTGCCCATTATTGGCAATCTAATGTGTCACTATCACTCATTTATTTTCAACACAACCCATCCTTTCTGTTATCCGAAGATCCATTTACAATTACATTTGAAGGAAACGATACAATCGCGTGTAGATTCCTAAGGACGCAAATACAGTGGGCCGATTTCCCTGTAGATGAATCTATGATAGCTGGCCAGCTCTTATTTAACAGTCCGCATCTTTTAATGATTAAAGTACAAAATAAGCATATCGTCAAAATCAAAGATTTTATGGATCAGAAACTTGTAGAAACATTCTATCAACACTTACCGATCTTGCAAGAAAGCCAAGAAATCATTTTCGATATACGCGGTAATTTAGGCGGTAATTCTGGTTTTGCCAATGAAATTGCGCAAGCTTTTTTCGATGATCCACTTCATACGGAAAAGGTTGCTTATCAAGAATCAAATGCTGAAAGATATGCCGATACAACACAAGCGCTTTATCATCATACCGAAGACGACTATCGTAACCACGAACAGTTCATTTACCTCAATCATCAGTTTCTGATAGAAAAAGATGCATTTGATTCCTATGCACATAGACAAGGTGTTTTAAAAGATAAAAAAGTGAAACTGTTGATCGATCGCCAAACGTACTCTTCTGCCGAAAACTTCGCTATGCTGTTTGATCAAAATGAACGTGCGCTGATTATTGGCGAACCTACTGCTGGCTCTACGGGTCAACCTGCACTGATCAAACTGCAAACCGGTGGGGTCTTTATGGTCACGGCAAAGAAAGTGATCCACCCTAATGGTAAAACCCATCATAATGTCGGTATTCTTCCTCAAGTGACCTTGAAGCGAACATTGGCTGATAAAAATAAAGATGATGTATTGAAAAAAGCACTCGCTTTGATCCTAGACTAACTGCTAAACACAAATAAAACCCAACCAGTGGGCTAAGGCTCAGACTGGTTGGGTTTTGTTTCATCATAGATTGACACAGGTTACTTGCGTGCCAACATCTCATTACTCAAACGTGCGAATTCTGCTAGCGACAATGTTTCTCCTCGACGTGTTGGATCGATGTCACTGGCTTCTAAACTGGCATGCAACCAAGCTTTGGTGGCTTCATCTTTGCCATAGGTATTTTGCAGATTGTTCCATAGTGTTTTGCGGCGTAAATGAAAGGCTGACTTGGTCAACTTGAAGAACTCTTTCTCATCTGTCACAGCAACAGCCGGGGTGTCCCGTCTGGTTAATTTTAAAATAGCTGAATCAACATTTGGTTGTGGCACAAAAACAGTCTTCGGTACGATGAAAGCCAATTTGGCTTCCATGTAATATTGGACCGCGATCGATAAGGACCCGTAGGCTTTGGTGCCAGGAGACGCAGAAATTCGATCTGCCACTTCTTTTTGCATCATGACCACCATTTCTTGTACCGGCACATTGGCTTCCAAAAAGTGCATCATGATCGGTGTTGTGATGTAATAAGGCAAATTTGCTACGACTTTCAGCGGTAATTCTTGGTCAAAAGCAGTCTGAATAGTGGTCGCTAAGTCAGCTTGCAAAACATCTTGGTGGATGACTTTGACGTTGGGATAAGGCCGCATCGTATCTGCCAATACAGGTATCAAACGATCGTCGATTTCAAAGGCCACAACTTGTTTGGCATGTTTGGCCAATTGCTCCGTCAAAGCGCCAATCCCAGGTCCAACTTCAATCACATTGGTTTCTTCATTGATTCCAGCAGTTTCAACGATTTTACGTAAAATATTGGGTTCTGTCAAAAAGTTTTGCCCTAAGCTCTTTTTGAAGGTAAAGCCATGTTTTGCTAATATTTCTTTGGTTCTCGAGGGGGTAGCAATATCTCGTTCTTCCATTATTGTTCATCCTCCACTATTTTCATCGCAGCCGCGAATTCGGCTTCTGTGATCCGAAACATGGCCAGTCTTTTTTCTAATTGTTTACCATTGGTATAACCGATCCGCAAAATATCGCCAAGACGTTCTCGTTTTTCTTTTGCCCCTGGACCTGCAATCAGGCCAAAGGCCAAAAGTAGTTGGCGGTCGATTGATTGGCCTTCTGTTGCTGCTTGTTCATGCATAGGTGTTACGACTTTTTGCAAGGCTTCTCGCAGCGCTTGATGACTCGCATGTTCTACACCAAGGCTGCCTTTGCCTTTAGGTGCTGCTTGACTGCGGGGCAAAAAAGCGTGTTTGGCATCTGGGACTGCTTCCATAATGATTTTGCGAATTTTTTCCCCTGAAAAATCTGGATCTGTAAAGACGATCACGCCCCTCGTTTCTTGGGCTAGTTCGATTTGATCCAAAATGCCTTCATCGATTGCTGATCCGATGGTTTCAATGGTGTCGACATCGAATACTTCTTGAAGTCGACGCGTGTCGTCTTTGCCTTCAACGACAATGATTTCTTCGATCCGCGGTTTAATTGCCATTGATTTTGAACAAGCGATGGGCATTTTCTGTTGTGTAGCCGGCGACTTGTTGGGGAGACTCTTCCCGTAGCGCAGCAATTTGATCCACGACATAATGGGTGTAGCCTGGTTCATTACGTTTGCCTCGATATGGAACAGGCGCCAGATAAGGTGCGTCTGTTTCAACCAGCAAACGGTTTTGAGGCACGATTTTGGCTGCTGCTTGCACGTCCAACGCTTTCTTAAAGGTCACAACACCACTGAAGGAAATATGCATGCCTAGATCAAGGAATTTCTTGGCCCATTCATCATCACCACTAAAACTATGCATGATCCCGCCAATATCGTACACCTTCTCATCTTTCAAAATCCTATATGTATCCTCGATTGCGTCACGGGTATGGATACTGATTGGCAAATGTCGTTCTCTTGCAATTGCAATTTGTCGGCGGAAGACCCGTTCTTGAATATCTTTTGGATCTTCCATCCAATGATAATCCAAGCCAATCTCTCCTAAGGCAACCACTTTGGGCAAATCCAGTCGTTCTTCTAAGAACTGCTCAACTGCTGCTGTATAAGTTCCTGCTTCAGTAGGATGCCAGCCAATAATACTATAAATGAATGGATATTCCTGACTTAAGGCCAGAGATTTTTCCACTGTAGGCTGGTCAAAACCAACCACCGCCATCTCAGTGACGCCAAGTTCTTTGGCTCGGGCAATCGTTTCTGGAATATCTTCATTGAATTGTTCTGCGTTTAAATGGGTATGTGTATCAAAAATCATGATTAGCCTCCTTAGTTCTCCTATACTCTAGCATATTTTGGCGCTTTAAGAAACGAATCACGGTTGCTTTTTTCGCTGACTTTAGAAAACTTTCAGCAAGTGACAAAAAATCCGCCTCAAGATGGAGGCTGTTTCGTCAACATTCTCCTATACTAATCATTAGATAGATACTTGGAGGTGTACTCATGGAAAAATCAAAGGTTGTTGGCAGCCGCTTTTTTTCAAATGATTCAACAATACGAACAAAGCCTAGCATGAAGAAAAGATATCAGTATTACCGCCAACAAAACGCGCATCAACAATTTGATCAAGATTTCAAGCGCAAATTCCAACATGACTTTCCGAATTTTGCCACGTGGTTGAAACTGCAGCAGCAAGTGCCACAAACCAATCAAATCAATACACTTTCTCATTGGTTGATCATCGGCAGTTTTGCCCTTATAACAGTCGCGTCATTCACGCATCAGCTCTTATTCCTTTTTGTTCTTTTGATGATTGCTGCGTTGATCAAAGGTCCTGGTATGATTTTATGGGGTGTGCTTTACTCCTTTCTTGTCAGCTTATTTCCACCGTTGGGTCTTTTGCTTTCTGCCCTATTCTTTTTACTGACGATTCGACAGCTGACCAAGAATATGACCTTTGTCCTATCTGCACTTTATTTCTACACGTTTCCCTTCGTGGTCACAGCGTTGCACCACTTCACTACTTGGAATGATCAATGGTTATTCTATGGCGGTATCGGTGTCGCGTTGATCAGTGGGCATTTGATTTTGAAACAAAACTACCGATTTGCGTCAAGCCGCGGTGTTGCTTGGGCGCTGATTACTGTTCCATATGACTGTATCATGGCGCTTGTACCAAAAAAACATAAAGGACGTTTATTTAAATTTTCAAAAGTGAAATAACATAAAAATCATCCGAATCCCCTTGTTTACATGTGGGGATTCGGTTTTTTTACGGTGATCGATCGTTTTGCTTGCTGATTTTTTTATTTAGTTTTATTCTAATTGTTCGATTGCATTTTGTGGTAGAATCTACTATGCTAGACAGTATAAAAATCAAAAAAGGAGCCTCGCCATGTTGGTCCTCATTATTCTTGCATTCCTCACCATAGGCGTGCTATTTTACTCCTTTATCATTGAGCCGCATCGCTTGAAACAGCGTCACTATCAAATCAAAAAAGACAAACAAACTGTTCTTGATATTTCGAAAGCGTACGATATGTATCAAGAGGAAGAAACGATCGTCATCGCCCATATCAGTGATTTGCATTTTTCTCATTGGTTTAAACCACGGCGTATGAATCGGATCATCCGCTCGACGATCGAAAATAACCCCGATCTGATCGTCATCACTGGTGATTTGATCGACAATTACCAAAAATGGCCCCATCGCTCCACCAATCGGTTAGTCGAAAAGCTCAAAAAATTACAAGCGCCGATGGGTAAAGTGGCTATCTTAGGCAACCATGATCACTTGAACGATGGACACTATTTTGTCTCTGAAGTCTATCGAAACGCTGATTTCACCTTGCTGGATAATGAGTCGATATTTGGCTCTGACGAAAAAACGTCCATGTCTATTACCGGTATTGATATCGAGAGCCCGAAAGTAAGCTTTTCATACGAATCCACTTTAGCAGAATGGCAGATTTTGCTGCTGCATGAGCCTGATTATGTGGCGCGGATCACAAATATCCAAAGCTATGATTTGATTTTGTCAGGACATAGTCACGGTGGTCAAATTCGCTTGCCCTTTTACTATGCAAAAACCAAAGGCGCCCTTAAATATACAGAGGGGTTATATCTTTTCGGCAAAGAAACCTTATTGAGCGTTTCAAGTGGTGTTGGCATGACAAAGATTCCGGCCCGGTTAGGTGTCTCGCCGGAAATCATCTACTATCATTTGATACCGCAAAAAAAAGCTTCCTAAATGACCTCAAATAAAAGCAGCAGATGCAGCAAACCTTGATGGCTTGCTGCATCTGCTGTTCTTTAGTATACCAACGTTATTTGGCTTTTATTCTTGTGATAAGCCGGCATAAATCGTATCCAAGTTCCATTGCATCATCCGGTAATAGCTATCGCCTTCTTCACCAGGTTCGGCAATCGAATCCGTAAAGACGGTTCCGTATATCGGTATCCCTGAATCTCGAGATACACTTTGCATTGGTCGCGTATTGACACTGCTTTCGACAAATAATGACGCGACCTCAGAAGACTGTAATTTGTCGACCAAATCTTTGATCTGTGCTGGCGTTCCTTCTTCTTCAGTATTGATCTCCCAAATATAAGCAGATGGCACGCCATAGGCTTTAGAAAAGTACTTAAAGGCACCTTCACTGGTCACGATCAATTTCTTTTCATCTGGAATTCCCGCAAAATTGGCTTTGGCTTTTTCATCGAGTTCCGTTAATTCAGCCAAATAATTAGCCAAGTTTTCTTCATAATATGCTTGATTGTCAGGATCTTTTTCACTTAAACGTTTGGCAATATTTTGTGCATAAATCATCCCATTTTCTAAATTCAGCCAAGCATGGGGATCTGCTTTGCTGTGATCCTCATCATCTGAAAGATACAACACATCCACGCCATCACTGACCGCATAGTAATCTTGGTCAGCAACTTTGTTGGCATTCTCCATCAATTTGGTAAACCAGCCATTGCCGCCAGTCTCCAAATTCAGCCCATTATAAAAGAGGATATCTGCATCGGTTGCCAATCGTACATCTTCAGCTAATGGTTCATATTCGTGGGGATCTCTGCCGACTGGTACGATACTATGCAGATTGATTTTATCTCCTGCAATATTTTTGGTGATATCTGCTATGATCGAGTTGGTGACAACCACCGATAATTTGTCATCCGTTTGGCTCGATTGACTGTTTTGCTGCGCCAAAAAGAATCCCCCGGCGACTGCTGCTGTCGCTAGAACAGCAGTCACTGTCCAACGTTTGACTAGGCTTGTTTTTTGTTTAGGTGAGAAGAGAAAACCTAAAACAAAGAAGGCACCGGCTGTCAGAACAATGCTTGATCCAGCAGCAATATTAAAGCTGTAGCCGATAAACAAACCGACAAAAGAGGCCAAACCGCCTAAGATTCCAGCAATCACCATCATCTTTTTCAACTCTTTTGTGAACAAGTACGCTGTTGCTGCTGGTGTCACTAATAACGCAACGATCAGAATCGTACCGACACTTTGCATCGCAGTCACAGCTACCAGTGTTAAAAGAAACATCAATAGATAGTGGTATCGCTGCACTTTCATACCAAATGCTTTGGCCATCATTGGATCAAATGATGTAATCAATAATGGGCGGAAGAAGACGATAATAACAGCAATCACCACCAAAGCAATCCCGATCGTTAGCCACTTGTCGCTATCTTGCACAGCTAAGACATTCCCGAATAAAATATGAAATAGATCCGTTGAACTATTGGCTACACCAATCAAAATAACACCTAGGGCCAAGAACGAGCTGAACGTGATCCCAATAGCGGTATCACTCTTGATCAAACTATTGTTAGAAATATACGTAATGATCATTGAGGCCAGCAAACCAAAAAGAATCGCGCCGACAAAAAAGTGGATCCCAAAAATATAAGACAGTGCCACACCTGGCAGCACGGCATGAGAAATGGCGTCGCCCATCAATGACATCCCACGTAAAATAATAAAACAACCAATCACACCTGCCACGATCCCAATCGCTACTGCTGTGATCAAAGCATTTTGCAGAAAGTGATACGTACCTAAACTAGTAAAAAAAGTTGTGACCATTTTAGATTCCCCCCTTCACAATAATCGAATCACCAAAGGTCCCTTTAAGATTGACATCGGTAAATACGTCTGCCACAGTTCCATAGGCAATCAGCCGTTGATTCAGCATCACCAGTTCATCGAAATACTCCGTGATTTTGCCTAGATCATGATGCACGATAAAAATTGTCTTGCCGTTGTCTCGTAATTGTCTTAATAAAGCCACGATGATTGCTTCACTTGCAGCATCGATCCCAGCAAAGGGTTCATCTAGAAAAATATAATCCGCTTCTTGCACTAACGTCCGGGCGATCAAGACCCGTTGAAATTGTCCACCAGACAACTCACCGATTTGACGTTCAGCAAATTCTGTCATTTCAACTGCTGCTAAAGCTGATTTCACTTGCTGCCATTGCTGTTGACTGATGCGCTGCAATAAGCGCATATTCGGATACAAGCCCAAAGACACGACTTCTTTGACCGTAATTGGAAAAGTATAATCAATTGCCGACTTTTGTTCCACGTAAGCAATTTTTTTTTGGAAAGATGCCAACGGCTGATCATTGACAGTGACCTTTCCAGTTGCTGGTATCAATTGCAATGCAGCTTTGATAAAGGTTGATTTTCCCGCTCCATTCGGGCCAATAATGCCGACGATAGCTGGTTTTGTGGTAGCAAAAGAGACATTTTCTACAGCTTGATGCACACCATCATAACTGGCTGATATCGTTGAAAAAGTAATCATATTCTCACTCCATTTCTATAGTTAAGGTTTGTATATTTTATTTTTTAGGCTAACCTAACTTATTTCCATTATACAAAAATAATTGACTTTTGCAAGCCTCTTTTCTACGTATTGTGTAAGGAAACTAAAAAAATTCTCATATTCATGTGATAAATTGAACAAATACTTAAAAGAGACGCTATCGTATGTTACTCTTTTAAGTGGAAAAAAAGTTTAGGAGGAATATATATGAAGAAATTGGGCAAAACTTTGGTGGTTTTAGGTACACTATCGATGTTAAGTGCTTGTGGTGCTGATTCACAAACGAGTGCCAGCAGCAGTAGTACGACTGTAAGCAGTGAGGAAACGGATGCAAATTCAGCCGCATCTGGGCAAGAATATACGGATCCTAGTGAGTTGGCAGACAGCTATGATGTCGTGATCGTAGGTGCCGGTGGTGCTGGGATGGCGACAGCGATCCAAGCCAAAGAAGCAGGTGCCAATCCTGTGATTTTAGAAAAAATGCCGATTGCAGGTGGAAATACGTTAAAATCTTCAGCGGGTATGAACGCATCAGAAACCAAATTCCAAAAAGCGGAAGGCATAGAAGATTCGAATGATTTATTTTATGAAGAAACGCTAGCTGGTGGTAAAGGAACCAATGACAAAGAATTATTACGCTATTTTGTTGATCACTCAGCTGAAGCCATCGATTGGCTAGATTCAATGGGGATCACATTGGATAACCTGACTGTAACAGGCGGCATGAGCGAAAAAAGAACCCACCGCCCAACTGATGGGTCAGCGGTTGGCGAATATCTAGTAGATGGCTTGATGCGCAACATCCATGAAATGGAGATCCCAATTTTCGTCAATGCTGATGTGAAAGAAATCAATGAAACCGATGGTCAAGTCAATGGTGTAACAGTCAATGTCGAAGGCAGTGAAAAAACAGTTGATGCGAAAGCCGTTGTTGTCACAACCGGTGGCTTCGGTGCCAATATGGAAATGATCGAAGAGTATAACCCGGATTTAAAAGGTTATGTGACGACAAACCAAGAAGGATCAACTGGTGACGGAATCAAAATGATTGAAGCTTTAGGCGGTCAAACGGTTGATTTGGACAAAATTCAGATTCATCCAACCGTCGATCAATCAAAATCATTGTTGATCACTGAAGCTGTCCGTGGTGAAGGCGCGATTCTTGTCAATAATGAAGGTGAACGTTTCTACAATGAAATGGAAACCCGTGACAAAGTTTCAGCAGCCATTATTGCATTGCCTGAAAAATCAGCAACATTGGTATTTGATGCTGGTGTCAAAGAACGGGTCACAGCAATTGATTTTTATGAGTCTCAAGGACTGGTCAAATCTGCTGATACGATTGAAGGTTTAGCAAAAGAATTGTCAATGCCAGAAGATGCCTTAGCAAAAACAATTGCCACTTGGAATGATAGTGTTGCTGCTGGAGAGGATGCTGCATTCGGCAGAGAAACGGGCATGGATCATGACCTATCCACTGGTCCATATTATGCAATCGCGATCGCACCTGGGATCCACCATACAATGGGTGGTGTCAAAATCAATACCAATACAGAAGTCATCTCAACGGATGGTCAACCGATCCCCGGCTTATTTGCAGCAGGCGAAGTAACTGGCGGACTGCATGGTGATAACCGTATTGGGGGAAATGCTGTCGCTGATATCATTATCTTTGGTCGTCAAGCAGGCACGAAATCTGCGGCTTACGCCAAAGGACAAGAGTAATGTCATTTTGATAAACATAAAGAAACCCAACTGATTATTGATCAGTTGGGTTTTAGCTATTGCTGATTTTCTCGTTTTACTACAAATACTTCATAAGGCTCAAGTTGGATAGTCGTTGATAATTTTTTTCCAGTGATCAAGTCAATACTACGCCCAGCTACTTGGATGCTTTGTGGTGCTTCAGAAAAGTTCATCATAAAATAAACCTCTTGCTTTCCTTCTCTGCTTTGAACAGAAACATATTTGTTTCCTTTTACGATCCATTTATTTGTTAAATCATGGGTTTGGATAAGTGAACGATAAAACGTATCAAGAAAGTCGCTATTCGTTCTAGCACCAATGTAGTAGGCATTTCCCTTACCATATTGATTGACAGAAAGACTAGGTTTTCCTTGATAAAAATCAGTTCCATAAGTACCCAGTGTCTTTGCTGTTGAAACGTCAAATAAACTGCAATAATCATTGACCACAAATTTCTGATCCTCATATATAAGAAAATTGTTTTGTGCTGGATAAAGTGTATCCGTTTCTTTCACGGATAAACCAAACAAAGACGCAAGTTCTTGTGGCCAGCCACCTATATAGGCAAGATCCGTTTCATTCACGATGCCCGTCAGATAAGTGGAAACAAGCGTGCCTCCATTTTTTGTAAACTGTTGCAATCGCTCCATCGTTTCTTTACGCACTAAATATAACATCGGTGCAATCAACAGATCGTATTTGCTGAAATCTTGCTCTGATGTAATGATATCAACCGCTATATCATTATCCCAGAACGGACGATAATGCTTTTGCAGCGTTTGTGCATATAATTTACTGTGTAAACCAAATCCTTGCGCATCATTCAGCGCCCAGTTGTTATCCCAGTCAAAAATGATGGCCACCTTTGCACATTTATGCATTCCTTTGACTGATTTGATATTCTCCAGAGCATGTCCGACAGTGGCTACATCTTTAAACACACGATTATTCTCATCATTATCATGATCTATGACTGCACCATGAAATTTCTCCGAAGATCCTCTAGATTTCCGCCATTGAAAATAAAGATTACTATCAGAACCATGGGCGATAAATTGCATCGAAGACAATAAATGCATGCCGGGGCGTTTTGTACGGTTGACATCATGCCAATTGACACCACTGGGGGTGGATTCCATGATAAGGAAAGGTTGTTGTTTCAGACTACGATATTGATCATTGATAAAACCAACTTTGCTCGCTAAGTCCGCTGTTGTTTCCCAATCATTGTGCCAAGCGGGATAACAATCCCAGCTGATGATATCCACGTGTTTTGCAAATTTCCCATAATCCAAACTTTGAAAAGGAATCAAATCATAGGTATCTGCCATAAAGTTTGTTGTCACAGGTACATCAGGAGAAAGTTTTCGGATATCACTGATTTCATGTTCAAAGAAATCTATCGTTTGGTCCGTAACAAATCTTCGCCAATCCAAATTCAAGCCATGGACTTGCATTTCTCCTATTGGCGACGGTGATTCAATTTCATCCCAATCTGTGATGGTATGGCTCCAAAAAGGCCCCCACCAAGCTTCATTTAGTTGCTTTAGGGTCACATATTTATTTTTGAGCCATTGACGAAAGTTATTTTGACAATAATCACAATGACATTCGCCAGAATACTCGTTTGAAATATGCCACATCAATAATGCTGGATGGTCTTTATAGCGCTCTGCCAGCTTGCGGTTGATGATTTTGGTCTTTTCACGATATACAGGTGAAGAGAAACAGTGATTGTGCCTGCCTCCATGCAACATCTTTTCTCTTCTTTCATTTGTACGCAAAACTTCCGGATATTTTTTTGACATCCAGGCAGGTCTCGCTGCGCTTGGTGTCGCTAAAATGACATTGCCACCCATCTCTGCAATGTTATCCATGATGCGATCTAACCAGTCAAATTGAAAATCCCCCTCTTCCGGTTCCAATGCACTCCAAGCAAAAATGCCAAGAGAGAAGGTGTTGGCTTTGGCTTTATCCATCAACTTAAGATCATCTTGCAAAATCTCTGGATAATCTAGCCATTGATCTGGATTATAGTCTCCACCATGTAATAATCTTGATTCTAAATCATATTTTCTCATTTCTTCTCCCTATCCTTTTGTTCCACCAGCAGTTAGGCCAGAAACAAAATGTTTTTGTAATGCCACGAAAACGATCGCAATCGGAATACTGATCAAAATAGCACCTGCTGCGAACGTAGTATAACTTGCGCCCATTTTATCTGTAACTAACTTATAAAGACCAATTGGCAATGTATAATACTCAGGATTCCTTAATAAAACTGAGGATAATGCAAAATCTCCCAACGGACCAGTAAAACCGTTCATTGCTACTACCGCTAGCATAGGTCGAGACAAAGGGATCAAGATTTGCCAAAAAATACGTGTATTGCTTGCGCCATCTATTTTGGCACTTTCGTCAAGATCTAGTGGGATCGAATCAAAATATCCCTTCAGCAGATACGTATTCATCGGTATTTGTCCGCCCACATAAATCAAAATCAACAACCAATGACTATTGATCAAGCCCAGCATTTGCGCAAGTACGAAAATCGCTATCAATGCAGAAAACTGCGGAATCATTTGCAAAAGTAAAAAGAGCATTAATCCATTCTTTCTACCAGTAAATCGAAAACGAGAAAACGAATAAGCCGTCATCGATACAAAAATCAGTGATAGCACCATAGTAAACACACTGATTTTCAAAGAGTTAAGATACCACTGGACATAATATAAACTATTATCTCCAGAAAACAGTTTCGCATAATGGCTCAGCGTTGGATTGTCCGGTATCAAACTAGTACTTACCAAACTATTTCCGGGGTTGAAACTGGCGCCAACAGTCCAAAGTAAAGGATAAACGATGACTACTGTGACAGCCAGCAACAAAAGATAGGTCAATGATAATCGAAGGATTTTTTGTTTCTTTAAACTTCTTGTTTTCATATCAGTTGACCTCCTTAAAAGAGTTTGTCCGTCTAAACTGCCAAAGCGCAATCGCTATGACGAAAATGGATAACATAATCGTTAAGGCTGCTGCTAAAGCATATTGACTATTTTGCATCGTTAGTTTATAAATCCAAGAAACCAAGATATCTGTTCCACCAGCAGTTGAACCAGGAACAGCTGGCCCACCTGAATTGAATAAATAAATAATATTGAAGTTATTGAAGTTAAATGTGTATTGCGTAATGAGTATTGGCGCCATTGCATATAATAATAGCGGTAGCGTAATTTTCTTAAACTTCTGAATCGCTGTTGCACCATCTATCGTGGCGGCCTCGTATAAATCATCAGGTATTGATTGCAAGGTTCCTGTTGTGACAATAAAGATATACGGAAAACCTAGCCATCCTTGAATCAATAATAGCGCGATTCTTGTCCAGTTCGCATTGGTCAGCCAGGGAATGGGTGCAATGTTAAAGAAGTCCAAGATCGTATTGTTGATTGCACCAAAGCTATCGTTGAACATACCTGAAAAGACCAAGATCGTCACAAAACCTGGTACAGCCCAAGGCAGGATCATCATCGTCCGAAAGATTTTTTTGAATCTCAATTCCTTTTGATGAACAACTACAGCTAAGAAAATCCCTAACGAAACTTGCAAAGTTGATGCAATCAAAGTCCATATCACTGTCCAACCCAAAACATTAAAAAAGGTGCTCCGCCAAATATCAACGGTAAAAATCTTTTTGAAAGTTTCTAGACCTACCCAATCAGCTAAATTAGCTGGGGCAGAATGATAAAGATCATAATTGGTAAAAGCTAATGCAATACTAAAAAGAATCGGAAAAATGACTGAAAAAACGAGCAATAAAAATGCAGGACTACTCATCAGGTATGGATATCCTTCATTTAAAAGCGTGTGGTAACTTTCTTTGATCGAATGAACAGACAAACCATTGTCACGTTCCTCACCATTTTTATATGCATCTCTGATATTCAAGTAGTAGAATAAAAGTCCAAATCCAATAACGATTATTGCCACTAAACCTTCTGCTAAAAGAAAAATCGAGTTGTCTCTAGGTACTTCAACACCTAATGTGATGATCCCCCAGATGCCCATATTGAACAAATCTTTGAATACAACGAGATACATCAAAAAAAAGAAGAAGAACAAAGCACCTTTTATTTTCTGTCCATTGTATAACTGTCCTAAACCTGGTACCAATGAGAGCAGCATCGCTTTTTTTCTATACGTTGTTGGTGAATTGCCCACCTTTGACTCCTCCTATGCTTAAAGAATAGGCGGCGTGACCGCCGCCCACCTCATTAGTTTTGAATGGCTGCTATAGATGATTTGATCTGATCAACTGCTTGGGGAAGTGCTGTTTTGGCTTCGGCTTTGCCTGTAGCTATCGTCTGTAATGCAGCATCTATAGGTTCCCATACAGCATTCATTTCAGTGATTCCTGGTGTCAGTTCTGCGTATTGTGATTGGGCCGCAATGGCAGCTGCACTTTCACTTTCCAGCACAGATGCATCCACTGCTAAAGCAGCAACCGCTGGCACTTCTTCTGTTTTTTCATATCGTACTTTTGAATTTTCTTCGTTGCTGATGAATTTAACAAATTCTTCTGCTAATTCGGCGTTTTGTGAATAACTGCTGACGTTGTAACTTTTCACACCAATGAATGAGCCCATATGCTCACCATTTCCAAGGACAGGCAGTTCCATCACACCGTAGTCTATACCGGCCTCTTTATAAGGAGCTAAATTCCATGGACCTGAAATGACAGCCGCAGCTTTCCCTTCTGTAAATAATGAGTCAAGCACATTGATTCCCTGTTCCCCCACGATTCCTGATGGAAAAACACCTTCATCATAAAATTGTTGGATATAATCAGCACCTTCGATTGCCCCATCATTCGCTAAGCCAATATCATCCGGATTGTATGAACCATCAGCATTTGTACCGAAAACATAGCCACCATAGCCACCAAGTACACCTTGTGCATAATAAATTTGATCCCATAGAGCCAATAAGCCGTAACTATCATCGCCTAAAACAGATTTTGAATAAGATAGCCATTCATCTGTTGTTTGAGGCAATTCTTCTTCTGAAATAAGTGCTTTATTGTAGTACAAAATTTGTGTTTCAACAGCTTTTGGCAAACCAAATACTTTTCCGTCAACTATCTGCGATTGCATGGCAGATTCAGTATAAATCGCTTGTGTAGCATCGTCGACTGATAGCTCCTTTAATAAACCTTCTGTCACAGCTGTGCCGATTTGATCGCCTGGTATTGTGATAACATCCGCACCGGTTCCAGCTGGGCCATCCAATCGTAAATCTTCAATTTGTCCACCATAAGCCTTTTCGACAACTTTAACAGTCACATCATGTTCTTCTTCAAACTGCTTAACAGCATCTGCAATCCCATCTGATTTTGCCTGATCTTCCCAAACCAATAAATCGTAATCATTGCCATTGTCTTTTTGTGTGTTTGTGCTATCTGTGCTCTCTCCTTGGGGACCACATGCGCCTAAAGTTACAGCTGCAAGTCCTAAAAAAAGCATATTCGAAAATTTTTTTGCCATTACATTCACTCCTATTCTTTTTATGAAAACGCTATCCACGAAAACTATAATAAATTATTTTACAATATTTGTAAATAGATTTACTAAAATTAATATCTATTTTTTACTACAACAACGAATCATTTCTATTATCACAGGGGAAAGTTTCTCATTAGCAAGAGGAACAGCAAAAAAATTGCTCGCCCTATTTGTAGTAAATTTATTTACTAAAGATGATAGATGTCGTATACTGTGTAAGGAGGTGAACAGATTGGTTACTATAAAAAAAATAGCAGAACACGCAGGTTTCTCTCAGGCGACTGTTTCTCGCCTGCTAAAAGGTGACGAATCATTGTCTATTTCACCTGATACGAGAAATAAAATCATCCATACAGCCCTTTCATTAGGTTATGATCGGTCAAAGATCAACACTACATTAGAGAAAATCGCGGTACTTTTTTGGTTAACAGAACAAGAAGAACTGCAAGATTTATACTTTCGTCATCTTAGGACTTCTTTAGAGAAATATGCAAAAATCAACAATCTAGAGATTTGTTTGATTACACACGAAGATGATGTCATAGAAACGTTAAACCATGTTTCTGGTTTTATCGGAATCGGTTCTTTTAGCACAAAAGAAATCCAATCATTTAAACATGTTTGTGAATTTGGCGTAATTTTAGAAATCAATCCGCGGGCAGATTTATTTGATACGGTCAAACCAGATACAGATCGTATGACGCGAACAGCAATCGATTTGTTTCTCAAGAAAAAATACAATAAGATTGGTTTCATTGGGGGCAGCTATTTTAATCCAGACACGGGATTGGAAGAAATGGATAGCCGTGAGGAAGTTTTTCGTCAGACATTGTCTCAACAACAACTTTTGAATGACGATTTTATTTTTTCTAGGGGAAAATTTTCAGTTGAAACCGGCTATCAATTGGCTTCAGAAATGGTTGACGTATTAAAAGATGATTTACCTGAATGCCTATTTGTATCTTCCGATACGATAGCTGTTGGTGTTTTACAAGCCCTAAACGAACGTGGGATCACCATCCCAGATCGCATGGAACTTATCAGTATCAACGACAATGAGATCGCTAAGTTCGTTTCTCCGCCTCTGACGACTTTCAAGATAGACGTCGAGGAGTTAGCTAAAACAGCTGTAGATTCATTGGTTGACCAAATTATTTATCGCAGAAAAATCACCAAAACCATCCTGTTAGGTGCTGAGTTGATTGAGCGTAAAAGTTTCATCACTGCTATATAAGGATGTCCATAAAATAAAACAAAAAGTAAAAAACGTTATCCCTTGTAACAGCGGATAACGTTTTTTATTTTTGAATTTCTATTGATCAACCTATAAAATAACCCTCAACTATTCCATTGCAATAGTCTGATCACTTCTTTTCCAAATCACTTTTCCCTCGATAAAAATACCAACTTGCACAAATCGCCGTGATTGGCAATATCACCACAGCAGCCATTCCTGTCACTAAACAAATCACGACTTCTGCTGCAAACGATTTTGCATTGATCAGCGTAGCGAAGGATTCCCGGACATCTTGAAACCAAATAATCAACGCTAAATTACTACCCATAAAAGCAAATAAAAGGGTATTGATCGTTGAAGACAATACTTCACTGACGATCCGAAAACTGCTTTGTCGAAGTGCCTGGAAGGATAGGGTTGGATCTGCTTGCAGTAGTTCATAGGTAGCGGTGCTGATAGCCATACTTCCATCTGCTACTGCACCAGAAAAACTCATTAAAATAATAGCAAAGGCCAACGCAGAAAAATCAAAAGGTACATCGAAATCATACATCGCCAATTCATCCAGCTCTTCATGGGCAAAGCCTTGGATACCGATCCCTTCGATCAACAGCGGCAATACCAGCAAACAAAACAAGAAAAAAACTGTGACACAAAAGAACGCCACCTTGGTTTTGGCATTGACCCCATTAATGAAAAACAGAGTGATTGCTGCGACTGTCAAAAAACCTGCGCTTGTAACAAGCAGAATTGGCAAGCCTTGATCGATCAATACCAGCACCAAAACGAAAATCATCACATTGATGAAAATCCCTGTCACTTGGAAAAGACCTGCTTGTCTAAATACCGCAAATGTCAATAATAAGAACAGCAGAATCAGCACAAATAAGACATTCATTGTTTGCACCTCCGTTGGTGGATCTCATAGATCCAAAGCGTGATCGGCACTGACAGCACAAGTGCAAAGCCCCCACATAAAGCCCGCAGCAACTCCAAAGAAGCGTGCATGGCAAAGGCCTGTTGAAAGGCCCACCCATTGGCAAGATAAAATAGAACCGCAGGCATACTGCCGCTTAAATAAGCAAACAGCAACACATTGACCATAGATGAAGTCGTATCTTGCGCAATTGCACGACCTGCTGCCAATCTCGCGGGTGCCTCGATCTTTGGATCATTTCGTTGCAATTCATCAAGACTGGCTATGATCATGATCACATTATCCATACTGGCACCGATCGCCCCAATCAACAGACTGGCTAGATAGATACTGCGGTAAGGCCGCGTCACAAAAGACATCTCCTCATACCGCAACCCTTGGTCATGGAGCAGATTCATCGACACCCAGCAAATCATAAACGCACTCAGCACGCTGATCAACACAGCCGCTACTTTACGTCCATCGATTGCCTGAAATGTGTATGAGATCCCCATCGTAAAGATGACCGATACGATCGTAAACAGCAACATCAAAAAAAGTAATGAAAACTGCGGCAATTGTTTATTGATCCATAAGATACCGATGATTAGTCCGGTATTGATGACAACACTGAGCAATGCCCGCAGCCCCTTTTTCCCGCCGATCATAAGAACTATCCCAATAAACAGTCCAAAGAGAAAGAACAGGTAGCCATCTCGTTTTTGCGACAAGATTTGCCATTCGGTTCCGTTTTGTGTTAGCAAGAGCTGTTGCCCTTGCTGATAATGGGCATGAATCGCCGCGCTTTGGTGGTAATCCGCCACAAGGGTATAATGTTCTCCTTTCTGTGCGCCGTTCTTCATGGTTCCTTGAATGATTTGCTGATCATCTTCTATTGTCACAGAGGATATGGTCAAAATTGGTTGACTATAGAAGACACTGCTTTTGGCTTGAATCAGCCAACTCAGCATAAGCAACACGATAAGACCTAAGCAGTAAACCCATTTTTTCATTTCTTGACCCTTTCTATCTAAAAAAGACTTTGACACGCCCAGCAATCACCCCTCTCAAAGGAGCATCCGCTATCCTTGAGGTATCACGGATAGGGATACAACGAAAAGGGTTCTGGTTGTCAAAGTCTTTCTGCTTGATCGTACGCTTTAAGAAACAACATTTCGCGGCGTCTTATGGATAAACGCTGTCAAATTTCCGACAGCAATTTCCATCAACCGTTTTCTTGTTTCAATTGGTGCCCACGCAATATGAGGGGTTAAGTAACAATTTGGTGCTTGTAACAATGGGTTATCAGCAGCAATCGGTTCTTTGGAAACCACATCCGCTGCTAGGGCAGCAATTTTGCCATCCGTCAATGCTTGAGCAACCGCAGATTCATCCAATAATCCACCTCGCGCTGTATTGATCAAAATCGCTGTATCTTTCATTTGCGCCAAAGCCGCTTGATCGATCATCCCTTCCGTCTCAGGAAACTGCGGCACGTGCAGACTAATGATATCCGCTTCTTGATAAATGGTGTCTAATGTTACTTGTTTGGTCCACTCAGCTTGTGGCGCTTTTGGCCGATGATTATAGTAGATGACCTCCATTTGAAAGGCATGGGCAATCATTGCGACGGCTTGTGCGATTGCACCATAGCCAATCAAGCCCAGTGTTTTGCCTGCCAACTCAGTCAAAGGTGTTTGCCAATAAGAAAAATCTTTGCTCTGCTGCCAATCCCCTTGATGGACTGATTGGTTATGATGCCCTACTTGATTGGTGACTTCTAACAGCAACGCAAATGTCGCTTGAGCCACGGCATTGGTGCTGTAACTAGGAATATTGGTCACCGTGATCCCTTGTTCTTTGGCAGCCTTTAGATCAACGACATTATAACCAGTCGCCAGCACACCGATATAGGTCAATTGGGGACACGCTTGCAGAATTTCTTTGTTCAAAGGAGTTTTATTGGTGAAAACAGCAGTTGCATCACCTATACGTGTGATGATCTCTGTGTTATCCGTATAAGAAGTTCGCTCATAAACCGTCAGATCGCCGAGTTCTTCCATCTTATGCCAATCTAAATCTCCAGGATTAAGGGCATATCCATCTAAAACAACTATTTTCATTTGATGACTCCTTTCGCTTTCGCATAATATACAGGGATCCCTAATGCTGTCACACCCATGCCGATCAGCGCTAATCCAGGCGTTGTGATCAATGTCATGACCAAGATGAAGCAGCCCCCTAGTAAAGCAATCAATGGTGTGACTGGATAAAGTGGGACTCGATATGGGCGGTGCATGTGGGGATTTCGTTTGCGCAATATCATCACACCTATAAATAATAATACACTAAAGACCCACATCACGAAAACCAGCATATCTGTCAATAGGTCAAAGGTACCGAGAAAAATCATGATGCACGCAATACTGACTTGCAAGATCGCTGCCGCATAAGGCGCACTGGTCCGTTTGCTTAGTTTGGCAAATGTCTGGCTAAAAGGAATCTCGTTTGCTAAAGCCATGGCATAAGGTACCCGCAGCCCCGTCATCGTGTACCCGTTCAAAGCGCCATAAACAGAAATCAAAATCCCAATCGTGACCAGCTTGCCGCCGAAAGCGCCGAATAAAGCCAGCGCAGTTTCTGATGCACTATTCAAGTTGCCTGCAATTTGATCAATAGGCAATGTTTTGAGAAACGCCACATTGATCAGCACATACACCAACGTCACAAAGCTCAAACCAAAAATAATGGCTTTCGGCAAATCTCTTTCCGGCTGTTTCATCTCACCGGCCACATTCCCGACCCCTAACCAACCATCATAAGCAAATAACGTTGCTAATAAAGCACTGCTGATCCCTGCCAATACAGACTGTTGATTGTTTGAAGAAAAATCGACTAAAGAAACCTCGACTTGCCCAGGTAACACCAAACCTGCCACAATGATCAATGCAATAGGAATCAATTTGATGGCCAATGTAAAAGACTGTACACTCGCAGCTGCTTTTGTCCCCAACAAATTGATACATGTCACACTTAAAGCGGTCAAAATCGATAATGGTATCAAATAATGGCTCGATAAATGGAATAAATTGATACATTGGGTAGCAAAAATAATACTTAAAGCTGCTACATTGGCTGGGAAATAGATGATGCTTTGCGCCCAACCTAGTAAAAATGAGGGCAGCTTGCCATAAATCTTTTCAATGTAGCGAATGGGGCCACCTGTTTCAGGGATAGCTGTTGCTAATTCGGCAACGGTCAAGCCACCGCAAATCGTTAAGAATCCGGCGAGCAACCAAACCAATAATGTCAGTCCAGTTGATTGTGTTTGCTGAACAACGGCCGCGGCTTTAAAAAATACACCTGCACCAATCACGGTTCCCATTACGGTCGATAGCGCCCCGAAAAAGCTGATTTCTTTTTTTAATTGACTTTTCACGCCTTCACTTCCTTCACGTTGAATTAGTCAAAGTATAGCGGATAGCCGCTGGCTTGACTAGCACTTTTTGTCAAATAAAAAAAGCAAATGCTTTCATCTGAAAAGCATTTGCCTAGGTCAATCAATCCTGATCTGTCAGTATGTTTAACGGACTTTGTTCTGTTTTACTGATTCGCTGCAAGCAGATCAGTGCAATCAATAACAGTACTGGAAAAACCACCGCCGCTAAGATCCCTAGCTGCAGACTAGCCCCTGACCATTCTACAACATTGCCCACAACGGCTGGCCCCAAGGAACAGCCCAAGTCACCTGCTAAAGCCAAATAAGCAAACAACGCCGTACCGCCATTGCGAATATACTGCGCTGAAAAGCTGAAAATACCTGGCCACAAAATCCCAACAGCAAAACCGCTGATCCCGCAACCTAAGAAACCAATCAGCGGCATATTCGCCAAGCCAATCATTCCGTAGGCAATCAAACAAAGACATAAACTAAATACCATAAATCGTTTGAGGTCTATCCGTTCGCCAAAACGCCCATAAAGCAAGCGCGAAGCCCCCATCATAAGTGCAAAAACCATTGGTCCTGATAAATCGCCTATGGTTTTTGATACACCCAACCCTTGCTCTGCAAACGTCGAGGCCCACTGGCTGACTGCTTGTTCAGAAGCACCTGCACAGACCATCATCACAAGCAGCAGCCAAAATGTTTTTAATTTGAATAAACCGCGCGTAGCTAAACCTTGCTCTCCTTCTGCTACGATCGGTGCTAACGGTACTTTCAAAAAGACGAATAGATTGGCAATAGGCAGCACCGACCAAATCACAGCCAAAAGCTGCCAACGCGCGATGCCAAATATAGCAAAGAAAAGCGTTGATAATAAAACCACCCCGACATAGCCCCAACAATAAAAAGAATGCAGCAGACTCATTGTCTTTTCTTTGTGGTCGGTTGGACTGGCTTCAACGATTGGACTTACCAAGACTTCCAAGAGGCCGCCGCCGATAGCATACAAGACGACTGCTGCGAGTAATCCACTAAATGGGGAAGGAAAAAGTGCTGGAAAAAATGCCAATCCAATCAAACCCGCCGCAGCAAATCCATGCGCTGCCACGATCGAAGGTCGATACCCAATGCGATCCACAAAAAAGATCGCTGCAAAATCAACGAATAGTTGGGTCAAAAAGTTGATACTCACCAAAAGTGTGATCTGGGTGATTGGTAGTTGATATTGCGATTGAAAGGTCAAAAAAAGCAGTGGTGCGAAATTATTGATAATAGCCTGAACAATGTACCCGGCAAAGCAAGCCATTAATGTTGCTTTGAAACTTTTCATTTTATTCCTCCTTTGTATCCCAGTATACCCAATTATTGTTCACTTGAACCATGGAATAAATGCGCTTTTTGGCTAGACTATCTTATTGCTTTACGTATCAAAAAAGCCGCCATCAAGGCAGCTCAACCACATCATTTTTGTTTTGCTGGTGCGTGTGCAGCTAAGAATTTCAAGGTGGCCTCAAAAATCGGTCCGATGAAGACGATACACAACAGTGTCCCCAAACCAACACTTGCACCTAAGGCAAACCCGATCAAGACCATTGCAGCATCTAAGCCGATACGGATCGTTTTTTGGGTCAATTTTGTCCGTTTATAAATCAAAGCAGTCAGTGCTTCTAAAGCAGCTGACCCTTTGTTAGAGGATACATAGATCCCAGCCCCGATGCCAAATAAAATCGGTGCAGCAATAATAGCGAGCCAAGAATAAAACGGCAGATGGACCGATACTTTGTCCAACATCGGCTCAAAGATCCCAATCAACAAACCAAGACCGATCCCATTGATGAAACTGCCGATCCCTAACTCTTCACGCCCCAACACAGCAACAATCACTAAAACAACACAATTAAAACAAAGGCTTGCGATCCAAAAAGGCAGATCTACAAAGTTTAAAATACCCAATAAAAAGGTACTGATCGTATCATACCCTTGATGGGCAGTGATCAATAAGGAAACGGCCAATGCAATCAAACCTGTTCCTAAAAATACTTGTCCAATTTTTTTAGTTTCTTTCACGACATCACGCTCTTTTCTTTCATTTATCATTGAACACACGCTTTCTAGTTTACCTTGAAAGCGTTCAAATTACTATCTTTTCTGAAAGATTTGTCGTATTTTTACCTAAAAAATCGAATTAATCCAGTGATTCATATTGTTGACTATATTTATCGCGGAATTCTTTGGGTGTTATACCTGTCAGTTTTTTGAACATTTTGGAGAAGTAATTGGTGTTGTTGTAGCCAATCGCATCCCCCACTTCACTGACTGTTTGATTGGTCTGCAAAAGCAGTTTTTGGGCTTGTTTGATCCGTACCCGATTCACATACTGATTGAAGCTCATCTCTGTTTCTTTTTTGAAGAGTTGTCCCAAATAAACAACACTGACATGCAGATCTTCAGCCGCTGCTTTAACGGTCAAGTCATGGGTGAACCCTTCTTCGATCAGCAGAATCGTTTTTTGGACAATTTCTGAATAGCGTTTCTGACTAGGCTGGCTCTTCACTAGACGGAGGATATCATCGAATAATTCCCGCAAATCTGCCAAGGATGGTGCTTCTTTGATTTTATGTAAAATCACCTCATGGTTTTCATCTGATAATGCAGTCAATTGGCGGTACATATCATTAAATAAAAGGAATGCCGTATAACGGACATGTTCAGGATCAGCTTGCGCCTGAGTCAAGGTACCGAAAATATCATCCAATTCCGCTTGAACAGTTTTAAGGTCCCCAATCGTTAAGGCTTTGTTGAAAGCAAGCAGCGGCTGGTCTTCATTCTTTTCCAAGATCGACACAGGAATGATAGGTTCGTCCATAAACAAATCTGGGTAAAAACTTTGCAAGCCTTGGACTTGTTTGATTTTTTCATAGGCATGATAGACATCTTCCCATGCAGCTGCTGTTTCACTGACGATCACTTGCCAAGAGGCTGGTGTGTTTGTTTCGATGACTTGATTGAGTAAGTCAATGATTCGTTGTCGCTCCCCTACGGCAATCACAGTGAGTTGTCCTTCACCGATTTTGCCTGGCAAAATAAATGGCTGACCTTGCTTTTGGCACAAATTGTTGATGGCTGTAAGTGCATGTGGGTCCCCAACAAATTGCAAGACTGTATATGGTGGCTGGACATCGCTTTTTTGCAGGGCCAATAAATGCTGATACTCCGACTCGTTCAACTCATCATTGAGCCATAGCAACAAGCTTGATTCTTGATAGAGTTCTTTTTCCGCTGCTAGTTGCTGTTGCTCTGCCAATTCTTCGGCAATCGCCTCAACACTTTTTTGCAATTCTTGCTTATTGACCGGCTTGACCAAATAATTGCGTACCCCAAGAGCCATACCTTGTTTCACATAATTGAATTCTTGATAACCTGAAAGAATGATCGAGAAGAAATGGCTGCCTTGTCTTTGCGCTCGTTCGATCATATCAATGCCATTCATTTCTGGCATTTGGATATCAGTAATCAGCAAATCGACAGCATGATCGGCCAAATAGGCTAAAGCTTCTGAGGCATTTTTGGCTGTATAGACGACGTCAAATCCTAGTTCCCGCCATGGCAAAATCATTTTCAGCCCTTCAAGGATCATATATTCATCATCCACGAACATTGCTTTATACACCGTTGTTCATTCCCTTCCTTATCACATCTTTTGCCAAATAGATCGTGATCAAAAATCCTGCATCCTTTTGCGCATCAATATCCATGTGATATCCGCTGCCAAACATCCCCCGCAAGCGTTCATGGACATTTTTGATACCGATCGAGGTTTGTTTCTCAATTTCAGCAATCCGCAACGTTTCATTTAATTGCGTTACTTGCGCCCTCGTTGCCCCTTTGCCATTGTCCTTGATTTGGATCACGATCTGATCATCGATCGGATAAGCTTTGATACTGATGGCATTGTCATTGCGCTGGTAATCGATCCCATGAACAAAATAATTTTCTACCAAAGGTTGTAATGTGAACTTTGGCAAATACAATTGTGCTAATTCTGGATCCACAGTGACATGATAGGCAATTTTATCTGGATAACGCATTTGATACAAATAGACGTATTTTTCACAGAAAGAAACTTCTTCTGCAAGGGTTTTGACTTTTTCTTGGGTAGTATTGTTGCGCAGCAAAGCCGAAAACGCATAAACAACATCCGCTAGTTCTTCTTGGTTGCGGCTTAAAGCATACATGCGGATATATTCCAATGTGTTATAAAGAAAATGTGGATTGATTTGTGCTTGCAAAGCCCGCATGTCAGCATCTCGCTGCTTGATTTCCAATGTATAAATATCCTCGATATAATCATTGATACTGACGGTCATATGGTTGATCGCTTCTGCGATTTCTTTCAACTCTTGCTGGACATTTCTGGTATCGATCTGGTTCTTGAAATCACCGTGACTAACAGCCTTTGTGGCTGCCACGATTCTTTTGACTTGCGATGTATACCTTTTGAAGGTTCGTTGCAAGACCCAAAGCAGCAACCCGATGACCGCTGCGCCGATGATAAAGATAAACAATGTTTTACGGATGATTTCTTGCCAAATGACATTTTTCGACAAGAGAACCAAAGAAATTTCACCACTGACGGTTGTTTGTTTATGTAGATAATAATCTTTTTGCAGCTTGGTATAATCTTGCCTTTGGGCCATGGCAGCATCGATTTTCTTGACATCTGCTGCGCTCAATCCATTGGCACTTTGAAACAATCGCTGCCCATTGGCGCTGTATAAGAAACTTTCAATGCCGTGAGACTGATTGTCTGCAGCGAGATTAGCCATGACGGTATCAGCTTGAAAGACGACATAGACTTGCCCCAATGGTTGGGCATAGTTGCTTGGTTGCGAGATGGGACGGACAAAATACAATCGATTCTTCAAATCAAGCTTTGTGCCGATTCGTTTTTCTCCATAAGGCGCTTGGGGAGAAGCAACCAGCAAATCATTGCTTTCATCTAATTGGACAATGATTTCTTCGATATCCGGATGCTCTCGCAGCAGTCGGTATAAAATATTGGGCAAATAGACGCTCTGCCCTGTCTGACGAAAAATTTCATTACTATAAGAAAAATAGTCAGGTAACGATAGTTGCAAATAGTTGCGCAAAGACTCGAAGGCTGTATCCGAACTGGTAAATTCACCTAAAACTGTTGAAACGACCGTATTGCGTTCTTTGACATAGGTATCCAGTTGCAAGCTGCTGTTTTCTGCCAGTCGATTGCTGTTGTTGAAACGCTCGATTCCCGTATAGGTACTTAGTGCCAGCATGATCACAACAGCCATAATGACCAGCAAAAAACTGTATAATTGCATCAGTTGATTGATCAAAAAGTCATGTTTGAAGAAATTGACCATTCGTTTACGCATCGGTCAGGTCCCGTTCGATCAATTGTCGTTCTGGTCGAAGCGCCCCATGGACCCAAAGCATCATCAAACTAAAGGTACCAAAAAGAAATAATCCTTTCATGGTCCAAGTGATCACAGCGATCCCGATTAAGCCAAAAATCAATTTTAAGAAAGTCCCCATGCGCAAAAATAAACAGATAAAGGATAGCTTCAGGTTGTTTCCAAATGAGATCTCGTAACAGGCATCAAAGGTCACAGACATGAAATACAGCAATCCGCATAAACCAATGACTACGATCAAGACGAAGGAGATGACCAGCCAAATCAATCCTTGGATTTGCGTTGCTAGGTATAAGTTATACATGAGAAAACCTGCCACCGCAAAGAAAAGATAGAATTGTTTGTTCGCCCGCCAAAAACCGGTTTTCCACATGTGCCATCCTCGACGAAATGTTTGTTCTTCATAAGCCAATCCATAGGTTTCAATCAAACTGCTGATCGTATAAAAGGCTGGACCAACCCCAAAAACAACGCCCCCTGCGAAAGTAAAGGCAATAAAGAGCAAGTTTAATTTTACGATTGCCCAGATCATCCGAAACCCTTTGACTAATCCTCCAGTTGCTGTTTCTTCCATTCACTTTTCCTCCTTTATATATCCCTTTAACAAAATGTAGCATGTTTTTCTATCTCAACTCAAGCTGGCTGAGAATCTTTTAATCAAAGTATGTACAAAAATCAATAGCATTTATCTAAACAATAATACTTGTTATTTATAACGCCTTTTTTCAGAAATTTTCAAGATAAAAAAGGGCAAAGAGCATTGCTTGAACCTATCGTTCTGGGCAATCACTCTTTGACCTGCTGTTCAATCAAGGATCAAAAATCTTGGTTATTCTTGACTCGCACGATACTCGTCAAATTGTTTTTGCATTTCATCACGTACTGTATCCCAACCTGCTGTTTTTAATTCTTCCACAAGTTTTGGTACGTTTTCTTCAGGATCAATCGTTCCAGTCGTCAAACTTGATTTATACCGATTCATCACGTTGGCGATGTTGGTGATTTCTGTTTTGACATTATCGGTTTTGAAGTTGAATCCTAGAATCGGTGATGCTTCTGCATTGGCGATATTTTCATCGCGTTCAGCGATCATTTCATCTGTGATAGACTCTTGTGTATAAAGAATCAAGTTGTTTCCTGTGTTCCAAGCTGACATACGGGTATTTGGCAGATAGCCGTCCAATAATCGAATCTTGCCTTCTTTTCCTTCGATTTTTTCCCATGCTTCGCCTTCAACACCCCAAACCAAACCGTTCAACAACTCAGCATCGCTATTCAATAAGCCTAAAAATTCAACTGCTTTTTCTTTGTTTTTCGATACATTGGCAACAACAAAATTGGCCATTTGTGTTTGTGACGTTGATTTCAATTGTTTAGTAATTGGTCGAGAAACCAATTCATGACCAGCAGCATTGGTTAAGATCGTATCACCATAATCCATAGGTCCTTGTGTTTCTTCACGCATGAACCAAGTATTTCCTTCTAATGGATAACCAGTTGTGTTCGTTGCAGCATCGGTTGGAATCAAACCTTCGTTATACCATTTATGCATCAACTTTAAGTTAGCCATTTGCTCTTCATCTTCATATTGATTGATGATTTCTGTTGAGTTACCATCTAATTTGATTGCAAATGGATATTCTTTACCAATGACATAGTCATAGTTGCCAGAGATATTATAAGATTGTCCAATGGCAAATGGTGCGATGTTTGGTTCTTTTTCATGGAATGTTTTCAACGCTGCTTCAGCGTCTTCATAGGATTCGATCCCGCTGATATCGATATCATATTTGTCTAAGTATTGTTTGTTGAAGGTCAACACTTGTTGGGCGTAGATATTGCCATTCACTGGGAAGGCATAGAGTTTGCCATCGATCGTATTTCCTTTGATGTAAGACTCATCCAGCATGTCATATGCTTCTTTCGCATATTCAGGCGCCAATTCAGTCAAATCTGCATAAGCCCCTTTTTGCGCATTGGCTACGTAATTTGACGCCAATGAAATATCATAGTTTTCACCAGAAGAGATGATCGTACTCATCTTTTGATCCCAGTCGCCCCAACCGATGTATTGCAAGTCGATGCGGGCATTGATTTTTTCTTCGATCCGCTTGTTGGCGATCTCCATCAACTCATCAAAGTTGTCTGGTTTATCCCCTACCTGATACATCAACAATGTTGTGACACCATCTGCACTTGTGCTTGAATCTGAGGTATCCCCACCGGTCCCACATGCTGCCATCCCCAAAGCTGTCGCTGCAGCCATGCCGGCAAATGCTGTTTTTTTCCACAATTTCATTTTTGTTCCTCCCTCTACTTCTATTATTCTTTCACGCCGCCGATTGTCAAGCCACCTACGAAATAACGTTGGAAAAATGGATAGGTGATGGCAATAGGCAACGTTGCAACTACGACAATGGCCATGCGCGCTGTCTCGCTTGGCAAAGCGGCCAATCCGCCTTGGATCTGAGCAGCCATGCCTGAACTTTTGGCTAAGTAGTCCAAGTTGTTTTGGATCCGCATCAAAAGTGCTTGTAACGGCACTAAAGAATCTTTTTGAATATACAGCAATGCATTGAACCAATCATTCCAGTACCCTAATGCCGCAAATAAACTGATCGTGGCAATGCCTGGTACCGCTAATGGCAAAACGATCGACATGAAAATCCGCATCTCACTAGCGCCATCGATCCTAGCAGATTCAATGATACTATCTGGGACAGTTTTCTTGAAAAAGGTCCGCATGACTAAGATATTGAATGGGCCTAATGCCATCGGCAAAATCAATGCCCAAATCGTATCTTTTAATTGAAGCAAGTTGACCATCACTAAGTAGTTGGCCACCATCCCAGGTGCGAACAACATCGTGATCAAGGCAAAGATCGTAAAAAAGCGTCGAAATGGAAAGTTCGAACGGGAAATCACATAGGCATATAGTGAGGTCATCGTAGCATTGACGAACGTACCAAAAACCGTGATGAAAATCGAGATGCCAAATGCTTGGAAAATCTTGCCGCTCATGCGACCGCTAAACAGATAGCTATATGCGGCGAAGGAAAACTCTTGCGGCCAAAAGCGATAGCCGTTTTCTGCCAGTGACGTTTCACTGGTCAGTGAAATCGCGATAACAAAAATAAACGGCAATACACATGACAATGCAAACAATGCGATGACAATATTAAAAATCAAATTGACAGTTGGATTGAAGGAGCGAATCTCCACTTTTTTTACTTTTTTCTTCATTTGATCCACCCTCCTAAAATAATGCTGAATCTGGTTCTAATTTACGGACAACCAAATTTGCAAAAAGCAACAGTAATGCACCGACAACTGATTGATACAATCCAGCTGCAGCCGTCATCCCAAAGTCACCAGTAGCCGTTAATCCGTTATAGATATACGTGTCTAATACAGTTGTCACTTGGTACAAAGCACCAGAATTTCGTGGTACTTGATAGAACAATCCGAAGTCGGCTCTGAAAATACCACCGATATTCAAAATCAACAATACTGAAATCATTGGCAACAATTGCGGCAAGGTCACGTTTTTGATCTGTTGCCATTTATTGGCCCCATCGACCATGGCTGCTTCATAGTAAGATTGATCGATTCCGACCACTGATGCATAGTAGATGATACTGTTGTATCCCAAACTTTTCCAAACATTCATAAAGACAAAGATAAATGGCCACCATTTTGGATCTGCGTACCAGTTAATACTCTGACCACCCATATTATTGATCCACTGATTGATGATTCCCTTGTCTGGACTTAAAAAGGCGTAGACGAAATAAGAAATAACTACCCATGAGAGGAAATAAGGCAATAAAGACATCGTGTGATAGACTTTGACCAATTTTTTATTGCGCAATTCACTCATAATAATGGCGAAAGCAATGGCAAAAAAGAGATTGAATGCCAGAAAGACAATATTATAAAGCAAGGTATTTTTAGTGATCAGCCACGCATCATTCGAGGCAAATAAAAATTTAAAATTATCGAAGCCCACCCATGGGCTCTCTTTCAGACTGGCAAAAAAGCCATCTGGTGAAATATGGAAGTCTTTAAAGGCCACCACATTCGCTAATACTGGTATGTAGAAAAAAAAGATAAACCAAATCACGCCTGGAATCGCCATCAATATCAGCGCTTTATATTGCCAGACATTTTTCAAAAAGCCCTTTTTCTTCACGTTTCATCATCTCCTTCTGGTATAAGAATAACGCTTTCATCGAAGGAAATGAATGAACAAACTAAAGGTAAAATGAAACAAATTAAAGGTTTTTTTGCAGATTTTTTGCATTTTTTGTGCACACCCATCAAAAAGCCCCTCAAGTACTTGTTTACATGTACTTGCGGGGCTTGATTATTTAGCGCTTGTCATGAGAAACCGTTCTCTCGAATCACTTCTTTGAACCAATAGCCAGAACGTTTGATGGTTCGTTGTTGGGTGTCTAAATCAATGGAAATAAAGCCATATCGATTTTTAAAGGCATTCAACCAAGACCAATTGTCCGTTGCTGCCCACATATGGTAGCCCAAACAGTGGCAACCTTCTTCAATGGCTTGATGGACATACGCCAAATGATCTTTGATAAACTGGATGCGGTAATCGTCTTCGATGATCCCCGCTTCATTTTTAAAACGGCCTTCATTTTCCACGCCCATCCCATTTTCTGATATGAAACAGGGAATGTTGTCGTAGTTGTCACGAAGATTGATCAAGGTATCATAAATCCCTTTTTCATAGATTTCCCAGCCACGATAAGGGTTGATTTTTTTGTCTGGCCAGTCATAGACATCAAAATAATCTTCCGGCATTGGGTGCTGACCATTTTTGGGTGATTGCTTTTGCTGCACCCGACGCGGTTGATAGTAATTGACGCCTAGCAGATCGACTGTATTGGTGCGAATCACTGCTAAATCGGTTTCTGTGGTATTTGGACGCATCCCTAAATCATCGATGATCTCCACCAGTTCTTGCGGGAACGTCCCCTTGACGGCGGGATCTAAAAAAGATCGGTTAAAAAAGGCATCGGCGATCACAGCAGCTTCTTGATCAGCCGGGTTTTGCGGATCTTTCGGATAGGTGGGCGTCAGATTCAAAATAATACCAATCTTGCCAGTACATGCGGATCGGCGAAACTTCTGGATTGCGCGCGCACTGGCTAAAGCTTCATGATAGCCTACTTGAACAGCCATCGACAAGTCGACGACTGCCGGATAATGTTGTTGATACAAATACCCCATTTCAACCGGTACGATTGGCTCATTTTGGGTAAACCAATGGCTGACTTTCTCACCGAATAAGTCAAAGCAGACTTGGGCATATTCAGCAAAAGCCGTGACCGTTTCCCGATTGAGCCAGCCCCCTTGATTTTGCAATGCCATAGGCATATCAAAATGATAGAGATTGACAAAGGGTTGGATTCCTCGTGCCAACAGCTCATCGAAATAGCGATGATAAAAAGCAACCGCTTCTTGATCGACTGCGCCTCGGCCTTCTGGTATCAAACGACTCCATTGAATCGATGTCCGAAAAGAATTAAAGCCGATTTCTTCCATACATTGCAAGTCTTCTTGATAGTGGGTCATCACTTGGGTGGTTTGTCCAGGCCCTTGTCCTTGATAAAACTTCTCAGGATTGGTCTTAAACCAATGATCCCAAATCGATGCACCTTTGCTGTCATTTGGCGAACGCCCTTCCGTTTGCGGTCCGCTGGCGGCTGCGCCCCACCAAAAGTCCGTTGGAAAATGATGGGTCATTTTTGTGCCACCTTTTCTTGCGCCAGCAATAAACAACCTGTGATGCCACTTTGATTTGGCAAAGCCCAAGTAGTGATATACTCATTCACTGGCGGCGTTTCCATGTAGCCGGCCATTTGTTGCACAAAGGCCTCTTGAATTTTGGCCAATAAATGCGGTTGATTCATGACACCGCCACCTAAGATGATTTTCTCTGGCGCCAGGGTCAATGTGATATTGACCAATGCTTGACCAATATAGTATGCCTGCAGATCCCAAATCGGATGATCCTCACGTAGATCCTGTCCTTTGATCCCCGTCCGCCCTTCTAGAGATGGGCCTGCGGCAAGTCCCTCTAAACAATCATGATGATAGGGACAAGTACCTGGATAGGTATCGTCTGGATGCCGTTTGACAAATGTATGGCCAATTTCTGGATGGCCGATGCCTTGGAATAATTCACCATCACGAACCACGCCAGCACCGATCCCGGTTCCAACTGTCATATAGACACAACTACTTTTGCCTTTAGCTGCACCCAAGCGCAATTCGCCATATGCAGCTGCATTGACATCTGTCGTCCAGATGATTTCAGTATCCGGCCATTGATTTTTTAACGCGCCGACAACATCCATATGTTGCCAACCAGCTTTGGGCGTTGCCAAAATATGACCATATGTGGATTGGTGCGGGTCGATCCCGATTGGCCCAAATGAGCCGACACCAACAGCCCTCATGGGATAGGGTGCAAAAAAAGCAAAGATTGCAGCTAACGTTTCTGCTGGTGAGGTCGTTGGAATCGAGGTTTGATCAATCACAGTCATCGATTCATCTGCGACGGCACAAATCATTTTTGTGCCGCCCGCTTCAATACCGCCAATATACATGCTTTAATCCTCCTTTAAGCCAATAGTGCGAATCTCATATGGTTTGATCACATCAGCGGGCATCATGTCGATCGTTTCTTCTAATAAATTGAGTATTGCTTGTTTGGTATTGTCTTTTTGGACTGTAAATGCCGTTTCTTGATCCGCCATATTATACCCTCTTAAGACGATTTGATCTTGATAGTGGCTGCGTTTCAACGCCGTGATCGCTGTCGTTTCGCCTTTAGCATTGAGATATTGTGCAGTAGCCTGCATCGTTCCTTTTTGATGCGTCACTTGAGCAGTCGTCCATGGGATTTGCGCAGCTTGTGCTTGTTTATAGGTTTCGTACCGTTCTTCTGGTGCACCATGGAAAGCAATGCCATAGTCAAAGGTGTGCTCTCCTAAACATTGTGCTTCTGGTGTTGGGAAATACCCCCAATCTCCTAGTTCTCCTGTACAACGCAACAATGTTAAGCAAATCGTATCATCAACGATCTCATATTCGTTCAACCCAAAGTTTGACACGGTCACCCCTTTTTGCCCATCGTGCAGGTTGACAAAGGCATGTTGATGTTGTGGGTTGGTCGGGTTTTCCCAGTGGCTGGAGACTTTATTTGGTCGTTTGACCACTTCATAAATACTATCCGCTTCATGGAAGTCAACATTGATGCCGGTTGGGAATAAAGCTCTTAAGCGATGATCTTTGCTTTGGTTGTTGACGGTTGTTTGAAACGCCACCCGGCGACTATCCCGTTCTAAACGTACTTGCGTCGTAAGCGTAAATGGTACCAAATCTTGATTGCGCTTGGCTTTACGGAAACGAAAGTCAACGACTGCTTTTTGTTCTTCCGCTAGTTGTTCATCTGCTGCCGATGGAATCATCATTGTTTGGCTGATTTCCACTACACCTACAAGGTCATTGTTTTCGATGACTTTGATTTGGTGTGGGAAAGTCGTAGATAAAATGGCTTGATCCCCTTCTGGCTGCTTGAAAATATATTCGTTGGCAATATCACCGACATTTTCAAAGACCAGCAGATTTTCAAAAGTATCCCCTGTCTGATGATCAGTCACGGCTAAACTGCCATTATCGGCAATATTGACAGTTACATGGTCATTGACCAATTGACGGCCATTTTCTTTGACAATGGTCTGTTCTGAAGAAGATGCTGCATCTGTTTCCACCAATGCCAAGGTTTGCCACGAGAATTCCGCCATGTCTTTCACCGCTACTTGAACAGTCACAAAACGTTTCATAAATGGTATCCGGAAGGCATCTTTAGGTAGTTCGTAATCAAAAAGGACTTCTTCTTCACTGATTAGGGCTTCAACTTGATGCCCGTTCGCATCGATCACCTGATAACTGCCTTTTGGTGCTTGTTTCAACTCATGGTAAAGCTTGCTTGGCAAACCTTCTTTAAAGGTCTTGCGTGCCAACTCGACCGTCACCGAAACCAAACCTGAACGCGCGGTGCCTGCCGTATTGAAGATAACAAACGGACGGCTTGCTTCTGGAAAACGTGTGGTATCGATAGCTGCCGTTAAATGACGCAAGGCTTCTTCTGCTACGTATTTGCCGATTTCATTGGCTTTTTCAAAGCGTGGCATCATCTCACGATGGACTTCATCAACAGAACATCCGCAGATACTGTCGTGGGGATGGTTTTGCATCAGTGTCTTCCAGCCAAAATCCAAGATATCATGAGGGTATGTTTGTGTCAGATCATAGGCCATCGTCGCCAAAGGTTCCGCGACATTTTCCAACTGACGAGAAACCCGTGTATTCCATTGTTTTAAATAGACTCTCGCTGATGCCGTATTGGCTAGCGTATACCAGCCATCGGTTTCTTGACTGGTCAATTCACCGGTGATCGTACCTAGGTCAGCTGGCAGGTCTTCTTGAACCGCTGCCAAATATTCTGTAAAGCTGGCATGTTTAAATTCATACTCTGGATATAATTCATTGGCTAAACGAATTGCAGCTGTGATATCTTTTTGCACCGGTTGATGATCGACACCGTTCATCATCAAATAATGATTGGTGGCACCAAATTTTTCTACATCTGCCAGTTTTTGATCCCAAAAGGCTTTGGCTGCTGTTTTTTCCGCAGGAATCTCATTGCCATTTGAATACCAGTTCGCAAATAACAAGCCAAAGATCCGGCTGCCGTCTGGTCCTTCCCAATGCATTTCAGAATACTGAGATGTGAATTGATCATCTGGCAAGACCTCATTATCAAAGCCGATCGGTTTGACGCCACGCCCAAAAGCAGCACTTTCTAAATTGGCTTGCAGCATCATTTGCGGCGTTTGCCCCATATTGCCAAAGGTATCTGGGAAGTAGCCTAACATGACTGGCGTCCCCCATTTTTTACTTTCTGCCATCCCGATCAACATATTGCGGGTATTTGATTCCGCACTGATCAAGAAATCATCTTGCAAGATATAAAAAGGACCGATTTGCAGCTTCCCTTGTTGAATCGCTTTTTGGATCAATGCTCTTTTTTCTGGGCGTACTTCTAAATAGTCGTCTAGAATAATCGTTTGGCCATCTAAATGGAAGCTATGAAATTCAGGATCCGTTTCAATCAATTCTAAGAGATCATCCATCAATTCAACCAAACGCATATGGTGTTGTTCATAGGGCATGTACCATTCTCGATCCCAATGACTGTGGGATATGATATAGACTTGTTTTTTCATCGTTACGCTCCTTGCATAATTTGTATTGTCGTGTCGCTCGCTCATGTTTGATTGACTTATACTTGTCTTATTTTTCCACTCGAATATCGAAGTAGTCCATCACCAATTCACAAAACATCATATTGGCCCATGAGAACCATTCTCTGGTGTATTGGTTTGGATCATCGACATCAAAGCCTTCGTGCATCAGATTGGTATCGGCATCTGTAGCCACTAATTGATCAAGGATACGTTTTTTCTCAGACTTATCGTCAGTCGTCATCCCTTCCATGGCCATCGCGATCGGCCAGACATAGTTTTCTGGTGTATGAGAACTCCCGATGCCTTTCGCATATTTGCCTTCATAGAAGTAAGGATTTTCTGGACTTAAGAGCGTTTTTCGCGTTGCCAGATACATTGGGTCATTGATGGCACCATAACCAAGATAAGGGCCTGCAATCAGATTCGGCACATTGCTGTCATCCATGATCGATGCTTGGCCAAATCCATCCACTTCGTAGGCATAAATTGTTTCTCCAGCTTGGTTGGTGGTCGTTCCGTAGTGATCGATACCCGTCTGAATCTCCGTTTGCAATGTTTTGGCTTGTGCTACAATTGCGTCATCATTCAAAACGCTTGAGAATAATTCTTGAATATAGCCCAAAATCACAACAGCAAACATATTCGATGGTACCAAATAGCCATACTTGCATGCGTCATCACTTGGGCGGAAGCCTGACCAAGTCATGCCCGTCGGCTTAACTGGTGTGCCTTTGCCATCGTGGGTCAATGTATCTTCTTTGCGCCAAGTATCTCGTTCAAAACGGTAAGGAGATGCATCGTGGTTTTGTTCCGTTTGAAAGACCGTTAAGACTTTCTTGATACCGCTGACAAAATCATCGTTGAATTGATCCGTCCGGCCAGTATTTTTGTATAAAAGATAGGCAAGTTGCACGGGATAACACAATGAATCGATCTCGTATTTGCGCTCCCAGATCCAGTCATTCATTTCGGTATGATCCTCTTGATGGCCCGCACCATTGGCTGTTTCATTAAAAGCATTGGCGTAAGGATCGATATTGATATAGAAAAATTGTTTTTTGACCAAGCCGCTGATCATCGCTGCCAAATCTTCATCTTCTTTGGCTATTACTAAGTATGGTCGCACTTGCGCGGTTGAATCCCGCAACCACATCGCAGGAATATCACCTGTCAATAAGAATGTCGTACCGTCTTCATGACGTTTGACTGTTGTTAATAGCGTGTTGGCAAAAGCAGCATTGAAGTTTTTCGCCCAAGCGGCATGTTCTTCTCCGCATTTTTCAGTAATCGTTTCCATAAATGTTGCCACAGAATTTGGTATTTGTTTGTAAACCATGAGGTCACCTTCCTAAATTTGATATATCATTTAACGAGTTCAGTATAACCATGTTTACACTGGATGTCTAGCTAAAATCAACAAAAATTAAAGGGTTTTCATTTTTGCTGTTTTGTGCTATTCTGTTGAATATGATATATCAAAAAGGAGCAAACGTATGAAAGAGCCTTTATATAAGCAAATTTATGATGCGTTGCATGATGCGATTTTGACCGGCACACTGGCTCCCGGCAGTCGGGTGCCAACCGAAAAAGAGTTGTCTGAGCAGTACCAAGTCAGTCGGATCACATCCAAACGGGCATTAACTGAGCTTGAGCAGAACCAGTTGATTTATCGTGTCCAAGGCAGTGGCAGCTTTGTCCGCCAACAACCCAAACGCGAGACAACCGGAAAAATTTTATTTGTTTTGCCTTTTGCCAATGACCTCTCTTTAGGGAACTTTACAGAAGGCATTTATCCAGTCATGCAGGAATATGGCTATGAATTGTTGATGACCCCTGCCGATTACTTAGAAAAAACGACTGCCCAAGATTTGATGCAAGAATTTGACGGCATGATTTACTATGCCAGCAACACCAGTTCCTATTATGACTTGTTGTTTACTTGTCAACAGAATGATTTTCCCGTTGTCACGTTAGATAAACAGTTGCATGACTTCCCTTTTCCGGCAATACTGCCAGATAACTTTGAAGGGGGGCAACTAGCAACCGCTCATTTGATTGAACTTGGCCATTCGCGCATCGCGTATATTTTTGGCGATCGCCACCATCCACAGTCGGTGCGGAAACGTTACTTGGGTTATGTCGATGCACTACAGCAATCGGCGGGTTTTATCACAAAGTTGGATGATACCCATGCTGTACTGAGTGAAGCACTCTCTTATATCCGTGACCATCAGATCACAGCTGCTGTCTGTGAAAATGACTTGGTCGCTATCGAATTGATGCGGTGTTTGCGACAAAACCAACAAGAAGTACCAGCCGATTTTTCGCTGATTGGTTTCGATAATATCCAAGCAGCGGCATTGGTTGATCCAGCTTTGACTACCATTGGGCAAAACTTTGCGGAAATGGGCCGCTTGGCAGGTCTAAAGGTTATCGAGAAAATCAATCAAAGCGATCCTGCAGATCCTGCAAATACACACGTTTCAACAGAACCTGCCGCACAGCTTGTGGCGGTATCTTTGATCATAAGAGAATCAACCAAACCAAAGGAGTGACTGAAGTGAACGTTTCAATGATCGATACAAGACATGGCACTGACAATCAATATAGTTTTTCTCATGGCAATTGTTTGCCTTATACTGGTGTGCCGTTTGGGATGAATTTCTTTGCCCCGCAAACCAGCAATCAACGTGGTAGCTGGTGGTTTCATCCAGAAGACCGCACCTTCCAAGGTTTTCGAATCACCCACCAACCAAGTCCTTGGATGGGTGACTTTAGCCATATGACTTTGCTGCCATTGAATGGTGCTGTTAGTGAGCCGAGTCTGTTTCATGCCCAAAGTTCCTACCGACCAGAAGAAAGCACCTTCAACCCAGCTTACTTAAAAATCAAAACGCAGCGATATCAATCAACAGCTACATTGATTCCAAGCATGTACGGCGGCATGCTGGCCATCGACCAATGTGGTGCCGATCCTGGGTTGGGATTGTCTTTTCCAGGAGAATATACTGTTAAACAAATCGATGATCACACCTTAGCCGCTACACTGATCATCTTTTCCGGTTGCGAAGATGAACGCTTTACTTTCCATTTTGTGTGTCGGTTTGCCAGCTCGATCGTTGCATTAGAAGGCAACCTACAAGGGGAAGAAGGGTTTGTGATTGCCCGCTTCGCCGATGAAGTGCAAGAAAGTATCCATTTTGCCACGTCCTTTTTAAGTGAGGATCAAGCCTTGCTGAATTTACAACGGGAAGCCAATTGGACCTTGCCAGACTTTAAAGCCGCTGCAACTGAGCAATGGAATGATTACTTATCACGCATCGAATTGACTCACCACGATCAAGCACAAGTCAGCACCTTTTATCATAATTTTTATCGCTTGTTCTTGTTTCCGCAAACCTTCTATGAAATCGATAAAGATGGACGCAAGATGCATTGGGATACGTTGGCAAAAACGAGCAAACCGGGCCCGCTTTACACAAATAACGGTTTTTGGGATACTTACAAAACCGTTTATCCATTGTTCTCGTTGATTGCTGTTGAGAAGTTGGAAGACATGTTGGAAGGCTTTTTGAACAGCTATCGAGAAAGCGGCTTTCTGCCTAAATGGTTGTCGCCAGATGAACGGGGACTGATGCCTGGTACTTTGATCGATGCAGTCATTGCTGATGCCGCAGTCAAAGGTATTCGCCCTGACTTAATGCCTGAATTGCTGACTGCGATGAAAAAAGCCGCTACCCAGCAAAGTGATAACAGCAATTACGGTCGGCAAGGAACCCTTGACTATTTAAAATATGGCTACGTGCCCCTTGATTACCATGAATCAGTCAACCACACTTTAGATTATTGTTACAGTGATTTTTGTATTAGCCAAGTTGGCAAGCAGCTTGATGATACGGAAACCGCTCATTATCAAGCCCAAAGCCGCAACTACCAGCATATTTTTGATCCGGAAACTGGCTTTATGCGGGCGAAGGACAAAGACGGGCACTTCCGACCAGATTTCAATGACCATCGTTGGGGGAAAGACTATGCAGAAGGCAGCGCTTGGCAAAGTAGTTTTGCTGTCTATCATGACTTTGCCGGCTTGATCGATGCCCATGGCGGTAAAGCAAAATTTGAGGAAAAATTGATTGATTTATGTAACCAAGCGCCTGCTTACACTACGGAAGGCTATGGCTTTGAGATCCATGAAATGAGTGAAATGGCTGCCATCGACTTTGGCCAATTAGCCATTTCCAATCAGCCTAGTTTCCATTATCCATACCTATTCAGCTACATCGGCAAACCAGAAATGGCGCAACCTTTGATCAAACAATTATTGACACAATGCTTCAACGACACACCTAAAGGATTCCCAGGTGATGAAGACAACGGTAGTATGGCGGGCTGGTATCTCTTCAATGCCCTCGGATTTTATCCAGTCACACCAGGGACGGGTGAATATGTGATTGGTATGCCATTGTTTGATCAAGCAACGATCAAATTATCTTCTGGCAAAACATTGACGATCCAAAGTACACCAAATAAACCGCAACAATTATTTGTCGATGCTGTGGCATTAAATGGCACCTCCGTAGAGAAATTATTCTTTACCCATCAAGAATTGATTGCTGGCGGAACCATCGATTTCAAATTGGGGATCGTTCCTCGCAGCCGCGAATGGGCAGCGGATGCTTATCCATTCAGTCTAAGCAACACTTGATAAAAAGCAGAAACAGCAGAAACCATCAGTCAGAGGTTTCTGCTGTTTCATTTATTGTTGCAGATCTAAAAATAAATCGATTGTTTGCAGCACACCATTTTCATCATTTGATTTTGTCACAAACTGCGCTGCAGCTTTGACTTGGTCAAAGGCATTGCGCATCGCAAAACTATACCGTCCTGCTGCCATCAATTCCAGATCATTTAATCCGTCTCCAAATACCATGGTCTCTTCTGGTGCGACGTGCAGCATTTCTTGTAAGCGGGCCACTGTCGTTCCTTTATGAACACCTTGATTGGTGATATCGATCCAAGCTGCTTCCGATGCTACGATATACGCTTTGCTCCTAAAACGATCTAGCTGGCTGACGTGTTCAAAACAGCGCAGCTTCGGATCGTACACTGTGATTTTCACAAAATCATCTGTGATGTCTTTATAGGCAGCAACCGTTTCCAAAATCCGATAAGAACCGCGAACCCGTGCAGCATCCCCTTCATTGACTGATTCATGGATATACGCTGCTGTCGGCGTGCAAGCAATAATGACATGATCATTGGCGATTTGCCCCAATCTTTCGATGATCTCTAATCCTAACCGATTCGGCAACAACGATTCATAGACATATTCGCCTTGATGTTTGATGCGGGTTGCACTATCCCCCAGAATCCAAACATCCTCTGCAGCTGTTTGGAACAATTCTTCCACCCGCTCGCACTGTTTTCCTGTACATGCTGCAAAAGACATACCGGCAGCTTTCATTTTTTGACTGACTTGTTGATAATAGGCATAATCAAAACTTCCCTCACTATTTAAAAACGTACCATCTAAATCTGTAATCACTAATTTGATCATTCTCCAAATCCTCTCTGCAGCTTCCACTTCATTGATATACTTTAAGCATACTTTTTCTACATCCAACGGTCAAGGAAGCTTGTCCATCCTTCTTTACTTTGACGCTCCCCCTCGCTATACTTAACGCAATCACGTTAAAAAGAATGGTGGTGTCTTACCTTGCAAATCGTCATTATCGGGGCCGGCCCTCGGGGATTGTCTCTCTGCGAGCGGCTGATTGCCCATGGAAAAAAACAACAGATGGCCTCTTCGATCCTTTTGATCGACCCTTATCTTCCTGGGGCTGTTTGGCGTACCGGCCAAAATCAAGACTTGCTGATCAATTCAGTCACAAGTCAGGTGACCCTTTTTACAGATGATACCTTAACAAGTGGTGGACCTGTGGTGAAAGGACCGACCCTTTATGAATGGGCAATCACAAGTGGAAAAGCATTTGCCCAACAACACGCGCCGTGGTTGTTGGCATCATTTGACACTATCGATCCTGATGGCCATTGTTCGCGCGCGCTCTACGGATTGTACCAGCAATGGTTTTATCATCAATTAGCAAAACACTGCCCTTCTTTCATTGAACTGACCTATGTCCAAGCTGAGGTATTATCCGTCACAAAAGAAACAGCGGGTTATTGTGTCAAAACAGCGGATAATGCTTGGCCAGCAGACCAAGTCGTTTTGGCAACCGGACATAGTGCCGCTCGCTTATCTGTACTAGAGGCTGAGCTAGCGGCGTTCGCACAACAAAATCAACTATTTTATACACCGCCAGCGAATGCAGCAGATGTTGATTTCACAAAAGTTGCAGCCCAGAAACCATTGATTTTGCGCGGGTTGGGTTTGGCTTTCTTTGATTATGTGACCTTACTGACAACAGGGCGGGGTGGACAATTTCTTGAAGTAAACGGCCAGTACCGCTATCGACCATCCGGTCAAGAGCCATTGATCATTGCCGGTTCTCATCGCGGTGTACCCTATCATCCACGAGGAAAAAACCAAAAGCGCCCTACGCAGCAACGGCAGCCGCACTTTTTGACGGAACATAGAATCGCAGCATGGCTCAACAATAAACAGGCAGCAGCAGAAATCGTCTTTTATTATTTGGCTAAAGAAGTCGAATTGGTTTACTACCAACAGTATCTCAGCACCGTGATGCATCGAGCATCAGCAGAGGTACACGCCTTTACAGATGCCTTTATCCAACAGGATGGGCAGCTATCTGTTGTCCATGATTTTGCCATCCCAACCACTGCTGAATGGGATTGGTCCTTCTTCAAACAGCCATTTACCAAAAAGTCTTCTGAACAATCCCCGCAAGATTTTTTGCTTGATTACTTAAAATGGGACTTAGAGGAAGCGTCATTGGGTAATTTGTCTGGGCCAGTCAGCAGTGCTTTAGAAGTATTGAAAGATCTGCGAGAACCATTGCGGGTGATTTTGGCGAATCATTTGCTCTCGTCACAAGATTTGAAAGAACTATTTTGGCAGTCATTTGTACCACTAAATAGTTTTTTATCCATTGGTCCCCCTTTGCAACGGACACGAGAACTGATTGCCTTGATAGAGGCTGGGATCGTGACGTTACTGGGACCTGAAATGACCGTTGAAACAAGCGATGTTTTCGTCACTTATTCCAAACAATTTCCAGAGAAGCGCTTTCGCGCAACACAAATGATGGAAGCTAGAATTCCCACAACAGCTGTGGAAGCCACTGCCAACCCATTGATCAGCAACTTGCTGACGCAACGGTTGATACATCCGCATCTTTTACACATGCACGATACCGCAGATTTCCATACTGGCGCCATCGCAATTGATCCGCTTACCAACCTTTGTTTGGATCAACAGGGTCGACCGCAAGAAGGACTCTATTGCTTTGGCATTCCGACTGAAGGCATCCATTGGCTGACTGCCGCAACGGCGCAGCCTGGCACTGATGCTTGGAACTTGCGGCAAGCGGATCAAATGGCTGCACATATCTACATGAATGATCACCTCAAATGAATCGATCATTCTCTTGCAAGAAAATTGCGTAAGCTTTTGAAAACCGATACAATAAAAGAAAAGCCTGCAAGGAGGTTGTTCTATGACCGCTGAATTACAAAAAATCAATGCCTTGATCGCTGAAGTCGAAAAGGTGATTCTGGGCAAGCATGATGTTATCCAGTTGACCGTGGCCGCTTTACTGGCTGGCGGACACGTTTTATTTGAAGACATTCCCGGTGTTGGTAAAACGATGCTGGTCAAATCATTGGCCAAAGCGATCCAAAGTGATTACAAACGGGTCCAATTTACACCGGATCTATTGCCGAATGATATTCTGGGTGTGTCTATTTTCAATGCCCAAAGCCAACAATTTGAATTTCGGCCGGGGCCGATTTTCACCTCTGTTTTACTTGCAGATGAGATCAACCGTACGACACCTAGAACCCAAGCCTCCTTGTTAGAAGCCATGTCTGAGAATCATGTGACCATCGACAATCAAACGTATCCGCTTAGTCCGCATTTTTTTGTGCTGGCGACACAAAATCCCAATGAATATGAAGGAACCTATCCATTACCAGAAGCCCAATTGGACCGCTTTTTGTTTCGGCTGCATATCGGGTATCCAGATTTCCAAGATGAATTGGACCTCTTGACCGGCCAACGCCAACAAAGTTTAGATCAAATCCAAACGATTTTACATGCCGAAGAACTAACAACACTCAAATCCTTAGTAAATGATGTCTACGTCGATGAACAAGTGGCGCGATATGCCTTGCAACTGGTGCAAGCTAGCCGTCAACATAATGGCATTGAATTGGGCATCAGTCCTCGTGGAGGGATCGCATTTTTGAAAGGCGCGAAAGCCTTGGCACTGACTGAAGGTCGTACGTATGTGACACCGCAAGATTTGCAGCGGATATTGCCGGCCGTTTTTGGGCATCGTTTGTTGGTCAAAGGCGGGATCCATGCCAATGACGAAACATTGGCCGAGCTGATGAAACAAATGATTCAACGGGTACCCGTTCCAACGAGGAAATGATTATGGATACACATCTTGCAAAACGACTCATACGCCTACTTGTTTTGACCATTGCTTATTTGCTTTTACTGGCTTATTGTTTCATCTTCAACAACGATGCAGGCTGGAGCCTATGGTTCTTGCTGACACTTATCTTGCTTTTTGATCTTTTGAGCCTTTTTCCTTCCTTGAAAAAAGTACAAGTCACCATTGAGGAATCATTGCAGGTCGAACAAGGTGCAACGATTTCTCTGCCGATTGAAATTTTCTCCTATCGTCCGTTGTTTTTCCCTTTTATCGCACTTTATCTGTCTTTTGACGATGGTTTCCATCAACAAACATTATCTTTTTACCGTGGCGCATCTATTCGAACACAAGCCCAATGGGTACCACCGACGCGGGGCGTCTATGATACCTTTACAGCGACTTTACGCAGCCATGATTTATTCGGCTTCATTTACAAAAAACGGTCGATCACGATTGCGCAATCCGTGCTGGTCTTACCCGCTTATCGGGCAGAGGCAACGGCATTGCTGCCTCTGATCACAGAACAAACGCAGCGGTATACATATGGCGAACCAACATTTACGATCAAGCAGTTTCGTGCCTATCGACCAGGAGATTCGTTGAAACAAATTGATTGGAAACTTTCCAGCAAACAGCAAGCACTGGTTTATCGCGAACATGAAAACCTGCAGACACAAGCCCTTGTTTTGATTTTCTGGGGGGAAGCAGATGCGGCCTTTGAAGCAACCTTGGCACTATTTTATTCGCTGCATCAGCTGATGCAAAAACAACATACTGTCCAGATCCTGTTGTTTGGCTCAGGCCTTTCTTCCCCTTATCAAACAGATGCCTTAGCTTATGCCCAGATCACACCTTTTGACAAATTACCTACGGGCATTCCGCCGCTTTCTGGCAGGCATGTTTTACTGGTTGCCCCTGCTGCTACGGATCAAGTCTATGGATACATGGAGCAATTGCAGCATCACAACAGTTGTCAACTCTTGACCTATGCAGACTTGGATCGTCAGATTGCAGAGGAGGTGGACATATGAACGGTACATTGATCAAAAAATGTCTCATCGGGTTATTGACCTATATCAGTTTGATTCTCATGATTTTGCCCTTTGTGGCAGTTTACGACTTGGGCAACGAATCGACATTGCTGCTTTACGCTGGTTTTATCTGTTTGTCATTGGTGATTTTGCCAAAATTGCGCTATAGTCTGCCCTTGTTACTCGTCGCCTGGTTTATTGTGCTATATCGCATATTTCCCTATGGTACCGGTTTTTCGTTCGATTGGCTGATTCGCTTTGGGTATGACTTTTTACGGGCAGTCAGGGAAATCATTGTCGGCGATGTCGGGTATATTACTGAATTGGCGGCAGTGACCTTGATTGTCACTTGGGTGTTATTCTTGGCGATGTTACCCATCATTTTTCGCTGGTTCTTTTTTACCTATGCCATGATGTTGACTTATCTGCTGACGGTTGTCATATTCAATCGCTTTGATTTAAAGTGGCATATTGCAGGTATCTTGATCTGCGGCATGGCTTCAGCAATCATTGCGCAAATACAGATCTGGGATAAGCGCAAGGTGGCTGAATGGACAATGGTCCTACTGGTTCTGGCCTGCTTGACTTTTGTAGCGGTCTATCTGCCAAGGACCGTCCTTAGAGATCAATTGGTCAGTCGTTCAGCGATGATCCGCACACATTTGAATCAGGCGGGATTTTACCGATTTATTGAAGAAAATGGCACCCCTTCCGGTTCTCGAACCGGCTTTAGTGAAAATGATCGTCAATTGGGTGGACCATTATTAGACGACACCACTGTTTTATTCGAGGCACAACAAAATACCCGCCATTATTGGCGTGTTGAAAGCAAAGATTTTTATTCTGGAAAAGGCTGGATCAGTACGATCCGCCAGGAAGATGTGCGAACTGATCCAGTGTCACTAACGGTCGCAGATGATCAATACCAACAACTGTATAAGGAGACAGAAGATATCCTCATTGATTTCATGGATCACGGCGATTATGTCCCATTGCCTTACGGTCGCAGCCAATTGAACTTAACTGCCGGTGCCCAAGGGCTGCAAGCAGACGATTCAGTACGAAGAGTCGATTTGATTGCCCCTGAAGTGTTGACACAATTGGCGATCACTTGGGATCAGCCGGACTACACGGCAGAAAAACTGCAAGCCATCTCCTTGCAGCAGCCTGATACTTCGGTGGATTATACCCAGCTGCCTGAGACACTTCCAGAAAGGATCCCTGCATTGGCTGATGCAATCGTCGCAGATGCAACAACTTTATTCGATCAAGTCACTGCCATCGAAAGCTACTTAAAAAATACCATCAATTTTCGCTATTCAAAAACAGATGCTGTCTATCCTGAAGATGATCAAGATTATGTGGATCAATTTCTATTTGAAAGCCAAGTCGGTTATTGCGACAATTTCTCCAGTGCGATGGTAGTTCTACTGAGAACGTTGGATATTCCTGCACGTTGGGCTAAGGGCTTTTCTCCTGGTGATCCGGTCACTACTGAAGGAACGACCACGTATACCGTACGCAACCAAAATGCCCATTCATGGGTGGAAGTATTTTTTGAAGGCTACGGTTGGGTCCCTTTCGAACCGACACCTAGCTTTCAAAACCCAGATCGACCAGTATTGCAGACGGATACCACTACAGATGAAACAACCCCAAGTGAAAGTTCTGTTGCAGCAAGTCAAAGCAGTACCAGCAGCGCAACGACTGAAACGACGACCAGCAGCAGTCTTAGTGCGACAGAAGCAGAAAATGAGCCATGGCTGACAACTGAAGTGAAACAGCTTTTACGCAACAGTGTGATCTGGCTAGGCGGTCTGCTTGTGGTGGGTTTGATCTATCTGTACCGTCATAAACTCTTTCGTATTCGGATTTGGCTGATTTGTCGTTTTTCTCAAACGCCCCTGACACAGGCTTATCCTCTTTTGTTAAAACAGACAACACAGGTCTTGTACCGCCACGATGCCGAAACACTGACAGATTATGCACAGCGCTTAGAAGTAATGTATCCTCTGTTCCACGGCAGTTTTATCCAATTGACCGCTGCCTATGACGCCTATTTATATGGCAAAAGCCAGGAGCAAGGCTATCAACAGCTGCTGCTTCATACCGCTGATCAGATCAGTCAATTGAAGAAAATAAAATGACCCCCGCTAAACACAGTCTAGTTGCTGATAAACTGTTTACTGTTTATTCTTTTTCTCTAGACAAAAAAACTACTTAGGACCATGAACAGGCGGTTCCTAAGTAGTTTTTTGTAATTTATCTTATTGTACAGATGAACTTTCGCGCTTAATTTCCTTTACGATTTTGCACAGCGATAATGATCAGTTTGGTGATTTCCATCAATAAGACTGCACCAGCTGCCATCGCCATGGATAAACCAACATGATTCAACGTAAAGGTCGTTGGAATGGCAAATACTTCGCGAATACCAGGCAGCAAGGTGATACTGTATAACCCGCCACAAACCACGATGGCCAACCATACCATTTTATTGGCAAAAAATCCCGCTTGCCATGCTGTTTCTGTATTTGAACGGGCAGGCAATGTTTGTAATGTTCGGCTCCAGATCAATGTGGAGAATGCCATCGCTACACCAAGTTCAGGTGATTGATTCATCCCTAGCCATTGCGCTAAAATCACGACTGCGGCAATCAAGATACCACGATAAGTAACTGAAATCAATGTTTTGCCAGTAAAGATGCCGGCATTCGGATCACGAGGTGCTCGTTCCATAATCGTCGGCTCTGCTTTTTCCATCCCCAAAGCGATTGCTGGCAGCGAATCATTGACCAAGTTGATGAACAACAATTGCAATGCAGTGAATGGATTATCCCAACCCATGACCAAGGCAAAAACAATCGCGATGATTGCACCTAAATTTCCAGCAAACAAATAAGAAATCGCCTTTTTGATATTGTCAAAGACATTCCGTCCGACTTCTACAGCGCGAATGATCGAAGCGAAATTATCATCGGTCAGGACCATAGCGGCAGCATCTTTTGCGACATCCGTTCCGGTGCCCATCGCAATCCCGATATCGGCTTGCTTCAAGGCTGGCGCATCATTGACGCCATCACCTGTCATGGCAGAAATTTTGCCTTTATCTTGCCATGCGCGGACGATACGGATCTTATTTTCTGGAGAGACACGGGCATACACAGTAATCTTATCTAATTGCTCTGATAACTCAGGCTCAGACAAATTGTCCAACTCTGTACCAGTCAATGCCAAATCACCATCAGCAGCAATCCCGATTTCTTGGGCGATCGCCACCGCAGTTGTTTTATGGTCACCAGTGATCATGACTGTTTTGATCCCTGCTGCTTTGGCATCTGCCACCGCTTGTTTCACTTCTTTTCGCGGCGGATCGATCATCGCCATCAAGCCAACTAGAATCAATTCCTCTTCATCTTCCAGTGTCAATTCGCGTGCTTTGGCATCACCCATCGGGCGATAAGCAAAGGCTAGAACACGTAGCGCTCGTTTTGAAAATTCTTCATTTTGATGTTGTAATTTTTCCTTGATGTCTTCTGTCAAAGGGACCACTTGATCATCGATCAACACTTTCGTACTACGGCCAAAAACGATATCTGGTCCGCCTTTGGTCAAGAGCAAGGACTCTCCATCGATCTCATGAAGGGTAGACATCAATTTACGATCAGAATCAAAAGGCAATTCTTGCAGTCGCGGATATTGCTGACGAATGCTGCGATAAGGTTGTTGCAACGTTTCACTGTAATCAAGAAACGCAATCTCAGTTGGATCACCTAATTTGGTGCCATCTTCACTGATTGCCGCATCATTGGCCAAAACACTGATATCGATCAACCGTTTTTCAGGCAATGTCCAATTTGCTGGGTCATTCGAGAATTCTCCCGTTTGTCCATTGGGCAAGTAATAATCAACTACTGTCATCTTGTTTTGGGTCAGCGTACCTGTTTTATCTGTACAAACAATACTTGTAGAACCCAACGTTTCAACCGCCGGTAATTTACGAATGATCGCATGGCGTTTGGCCATTTGTTTCGTCCCGATGGACAACACGATCGTCACGATCGATTGCAAAGCTTCTGGAATAGCTGCGACAGCTACTGCTACCGCAAACATAAAGGCATTCACCAAGTCTTCCGTCATATCACCAGTGCCATCGCCTAAGAACAAGCGTGCCACTTGGACACCAAGAATGATCAGGGATAGGACCAATATTGCCAAACTTAGTTTCTTACTAAATGAATCAAGGCCACGTTGTAACGGCGTCTTATGCTCAACCGTATTTTCCAACAAACCAGCGACTTGACCGATCTCCGTCACATTTCCGGTAGCCGTCACGATAAATCGGCCACGGCCATAGGTCACGATGGTCCCACTAAAGACCATATTGTCACGATCGCCAATCGGTGCTGTCCGATCAATGATGCCAAGTTCTTTTTCAGCCGGTGTCGACTCTCCTGTCAACATCCCTTCATCCACTTTCAAAGAACCTTCTTCAATCAACCGGCCATCAGCAGGGACATAATCTCCAGCTTCCAAAATCACAATGTCACCGACGACCAATTCTTTTGCCAAAACACTTTGTTCTTTGCCATCACGAATCACAGTCGCATCAGGTGCAGATAAACTTTTTAGTGCATCTAACGAGCCTTCTGCTTTTTTGGTTTGGATGACACTAACCACTGAATTCAGCAGCAACACTGCAAAAATAACGATTGATTCAACGTGTGCCCCCATGATCATTTGAATGATTGCCACGATCAGCAGCACGATCACCATCGCATCTTTGAATGTTTCTAAAAACAAGGCCCAACTAGACTTCTTCGGTGCTTCTTTCAATTGATTCAAACCGTTCTCAAGTCGTTTTGTTGCTTCTTGCTGCGTCAAACCTTCTGGCCGACTCTGGACCTCTTCCATGATTTCTGAGATTTCTTTTTGATACATTTCTTTTGCCAATCTGTTTGCCCCTTTATTTGTATTTTTACCCGCTTAAGTATCTTTTAAAAAAAAAAAAGAGACCTAAGACAAGTATGTGCTTGTCTTAGGTCTCACCGTTTAAAATAATACCAGAAAGCTGTTGCCAGCTTACTTACTGTTGATATTACCGCGGCTTTCGCCACCAGTTACTCCCCTAAGGAATATTGTAATGTATATTTATCATAACGGAAAATATATATCTTGGCAACTTTAATCTCTTAATGTTGATATTTTCTTGAAAATATTCTTTTTGGTCAGTCGACTTTTTTTCTGATACACTGAGTGTACATAAAGATACCATTTCTACAGGAGGAAAACAAATGGACCTATTTAATCAATTCATCAATCATACATCTGTCAGAGATTTCAAACCCGAACCATTATCTGACAAACTGAAAGCACAGCTGGTCCAAGTGGCACAAAGTGGTGCTAGTTCTAATTTCGTCCAAGCCTACTCAATCATTGAAATCAAGGATCCGCAAAAATTGGCAACCATCGAAAAGATTGCCGGCGCGCCAAATTATATTACTCGTACGGGTGTCTTTTATCTCTTTGTGGCTGACTTATACAAGCATCAACAACTATTGGAACAAGCTGGGTTATCCAACCACGCATTGACCACGATGGAGCCATTTATCGTCTCTGTGGTTGATACGACTATCGCTGCGCAGAACATGGTCGCTTACGCTGAAACCCAAGATTTAGGCATCTGCTATATCGGCGGCATTCGTAATGATTTATCCGCTATCGCTCAATTGGTAGGTTTGCCTAAGCTGACATTCCCCCTCTTTGGTTTAACGATCGGTTATCCCCAAAGCCGCAACGAGGTCAAAGTACGCTTGCCCCAAGCCGCCATTTTAAGTACCGATCACTATCAACCATTGACCAAACAAATCGTCGATCAATACAATCAAACAACGGCTGCCTACTATGCCCACCGAGGCAGCAATCAGCAAGAAACCAATTGGCAAACAAAAATGACCGAGTTTTTCCGTGAGCCACGGCGTCCGGATGTTGCCGCCTTTATGCAAAGCCAGGGCTTTACCGGTGATTTTTAACTGAACCCAAACAAATAGACCGATCGTTTCAACAAGTGTGTGAAACGATCGGTCTATTTTTTATTCACCTGGTTTTTGACTATTTATGCGTATACTAAGTCTTGTTGAAATTTTTCTATCAATGCTGCCAATGCCTGATCTAATGCCGCTGCATCACTTGGAGACACTCGTTGCAGACGCTTGATTGGCTGCGCATTTACATCCAGTAAGTAATAGGGAATCGCCACATCGGCTTCCCGCCGAACTTTGATCAATGGCTGATATAACGTCTCTCCACAATGACCTGTTCTTGAAAAAGCCAATTGACATACAGTAGCACTTTCTCTTTTTATGTGATAACACCCGTTATTTCTTGCTATTTTTTCTGCTGCAAACCGATCGCTCAATGCTTCTAACGCCCGCCACTCCATGAATACACATCCTTTTTACGATATACAGATTCTTTGACCTTAGTGTAGCATAAAATGTTTGCCCTTAGCTCTATGATTTTATGTTAAACAGTTACCTGCCTCTTACTGATTATTTGTACATAAAACCAAGTGGATACTGCTTACCTGCTACCAACACTTTATCATGCTCGTCTTTACTATTGAACGGACTTGCAACACCAGGGCAAATAACTGAGACAATGCTACTTTGTTAAATTTTTCTCACGATAGCAGCATGGTCTTCAGTCTGTATACCTTGAGGATTTAAGGATTACTTAAATCTTGATTACGGGACGCTTCATTTTTGTGTCATGTTCAATCAATCTCCTCCAAGTTCATCAAACTGTTAGGATAAATTGGGACCTAAACTTTTTACAATGCATAAATTCGACTGAAACTATTTCTACATTTATTCAAACATTGAAGACCTTTTTTCAGAACAGTGCCTTTTTTTAAATATTAACAATTGATTGATAGCGTTCAACTAAAAAATTATATAATGGAACTGGCAGATCTAAATCATGGATGGCTTCTTCAAATGGTTTCGTGACAAATTTGGAATCCTCATTGTCTAATAATTTTTCTGCCCAAGTAGGGTCTACTAATAATTGTTGGCCTATGGCTGCAATCTCAGCATTTTCCAATACAGACTCCACATCTTTGCGATTGCGTATGCCGCCCACCCCTACCAATGGTTTTCTATTTTTTAACGCTTCGTGTACGTAGGCTAAAATTGATTTTTCGGTATACTTTTCTGATCGAGGCATACGTTCGTAGTGATTTAATGAAAGGTGAAGATAATCTAATCGGCTCTTTGCTAACTGTTCAATTAAATAGAGGGTATCTTCAAAGCGAATTCCAGGGGTTTCAAATTCTTCAGGTGAAAAACGATATCCTACTATAAATGGCTTATTTGCATACTCATCTACAACTTCAAAGATGTTCTTCAATAATGAATCAATAAAGTGATATCTTTTTTCAAGAGAACCTCCCCATGCATCTGTTCGTCTATTTGAATGGGGAGAGAAAAATTGTTGGATCAAATACGTATTGGCACCGTGCAGTTCAATACCATCAAAACCTGCGTTGATGGCGCGTCGAGTGCCATCACCAAATGCTTTGATGGTTTCTACAATCTCAGCCTCACTTAACTCTCGCGGTACTTCAGCATCAGGACGTTCTGCAGGTACAGCACTAGCAGAAACAGGTTGTTGACCTGAAAGCGTGGCTGATGAGGTCATTCTCCCACCATGAAAAATTTGTACAATGGCTTTAGCGCCTTTAGCATGGATTGCGTCTGCTAATTCTTTCAGACGTGGCAACGTTTCATCATCTGCAATACTTAACTCTCCTGGCCAGCCTTTACCGATATCTTGAACATTGGCTGCGCCAGTTATAATGGCCCCTACGCCTCCTGCTCGCTCAGCATAATAATTGATTTCATCTTTTGTGATTACTCCATTAAAAAAACTTAATTGGGTTGTCATTGGTGACATCATCAATCGATTTTTTAACGTTGCACCTGATGCAAAGGTTAATTTTTCAGTTAGTTCGTTCATCATGTTCCCTCCGTATTTTTATTCATAATATTCTACTTTTCCACATTTATGATAATAGCAACCATATCTTTATTTCCAAAGACCATCTTGTTTACTTGTCGATAATTTTTTTGCTGCTATTAAAGATAAATCTATTGGAAGGTTCTTTCATTCAGACACTGCTAAAGATAAGACTTTTGTCGTTCCATCAATGCGCTTTTGTATACGCTACTAATCCATCTAACCAAGCTTGATGACCATTCATCATTGGATTTGGGGTTTCATTTGCCATAGCTTTTGCTGGTACACCAATTTGAGATTCTTGAGTCAAAATACGAATGCGATTTTTGGGTAATTTCTCAATTAACCAAGCATGGTAGACATCTAAGAAATCATCTCCTGTTTCTTCATTCCAACCATGCCAAGACAAACGTGCAATGTCATTCTTTTTATCAAATTCTTCTATTTGAGCTTCCACATCGAATCCAAATGTCTTGAAACGAAAGCGCGTTTCTTCGTTCAATACACTTGATTCTTGATTATACATATGGATATCTGAAGAGTTTTTATAATATTTTTCCCAGTACGAGGTATCAGAAAGATATTCCCATACCTTTTCAAAAGACAAATCCTTTATGATTACTTCATTAGAAACAAAATTATCTGTTTCTCCAGGTGTAAATTTTTCAGTCCAATTTATTTCATTCATTATAAATACCTCTTCCTTTCAATTAATGTTTGTACATACAATTTTAAATCAATTCATTCTTTTTTAGGCTATTGATTTGCTGCGATCAATCAAATATCCTGTTCCCCATAATACTGCTGAAAGTAATATTGCTGTACTCATTGCAAAGCTCCATGAATGCATGATGGTATGCAGCCAACCAAACCATACTGGTCCTACTGCTGCCAATAAGTAGCCAGCAGATTGAGCCATCGCAGAAATATTGGCCGTTTCGTCACTATCTTTCGCTTTTAGCGTAAAGAAAACTATTGCTAGATTAAAAGCAACTCCCGCAGCTATTCCAACCACAAAACTTGCAACCATATCGATTTGATAACTAGATGAGACCAGCAAAGTAGCCAGTCCAACTATCAACCCAAGTCCAAGTATATGACATAGGTGTTGAACGCCCCTTTTGCGATTTGCAAAAAACGGCACAATAAATGCCATAGGTAAAGAGCCTATCTGTAAAATTGTCACTAAAGTCCCACTTTGCAGAGTAGAAAAATCGTGCGCCAAAAAAATACTAGGCAGCCATGTCAGTAACGAATAATACAATAAAGCTTGCAAACCAAAAAAAATGGTAATCAACCAACCTACCTTACTTTTCCAAACTGACGATGTTGCGTGTCTCTTGCTATTGTCAGTTTGGGTATAAGAAGGGGATTGCATTAGCGGAAGCCAACCAATGATACTGATTACTGAAATGATCGATAATCCCATCAAAATATTCCTAAGTGAATAATGAACACTCAATAGTCCTGTAGTGCCTGTGCCTATTGCACCTACAAAAAGCATTGATGTACTGTAAGCAGTGATACCGATAAGGGGATTTTTTAGCCGTTGTTTGATAACCGCGGGCAGCAATACATTCGCACTAGAAATACCTAATCCAATGAGAAATGTCCCTATGAGCAGCATGCCAATTTTATCCTGAATTCTTAAGAAACTGCCAACTCCTAAAAGGATCAAAAAAATTGCTATAGTAATCTCATTCCCTAATTTTCTAGCAATTCTTACTAGAATTGGCGAAGATACAGCAAATGTCAAAAGGGGTATCGATGTCAATAAACCGATTAAGTTGCTGGAAAGTCCATATGTTTTCTCAAAATCAGAGAGTAAAGGAGGAATTGCTGTGATAGGCAATCGCATGTTGATGGCAACAGCTACGATCCCAATGAACATGACTATTCTTTTTTTATTCAATATTTCCCTCCTTTCATTTACATGTGCAAGGATAACTTAAATTAGGTGTACATGCAACTGTTTTGTGTAAAAAATTTTATTTTACTTTTTTTAGCTGCTCTGCTGTATCGCTTAATTTACTAGCAAGCATATCACTTTCTTTATGGCCCAATATATCTCCATATGCATCATGAAGTTCATCCCAACTCGTATCAATCAATTGAGAAAGATCCTTGCCTTTATCAGTTAAATATACGAGGGATTTGCGTCCATCTGTCACTGTTTTGATTAACCCTTTGTGTTCTAATTTTTCGACAAAGCGAGCAATCGTTGATGGTGCAGAAAATAAGACTTCTGCAATGTCCTTTTGTGGTATACCATCTTTTTCTTTCAGGACTAATAAAATAAACCCGTATGTCGGTGCTAAACCAGTTTTTCGAAATGCTTCATCTGCCATTTTATTTAAAAGACGATCCAATTTTTTTACACTAAAAAAAAGACATTCATCCAACGCTTGTTCAATTGGCTTTCCCATGTATTCCCCTCCTTATAAAATATGTATGATCAACAAAAGTATACAACAAATTAGTTGTACATGCAAGTATCAAGATTAAAATCATCTTTTTCTGTTTGTTGGTTGTCAATCTCACTCCCGATTCTATGCTTCTAAAATTGTAGCAAGTACTTTAGTTACTCTGTTCATTCAATTGCCCCTATCATATAGAGAATTTTCGCTTCATAATTATTTGTCACCCTCCATCCTACAAAAATTTAGGTTGTTTTTTTTTTTTGCATGCTGCCCTTAAATGAAAAACTCCCCCTTTACAAACAGAACAAACGTTCGTATAATTTCAGTGAGGAGTGATTTTTATGACCGCTGCACAAATCGCTTATGCAACGCAAGAAACCTATGCTTTAGAGAAGCATTACTATGAGTTGGTCACATTACCAACACCTGTGCACTTTTTGTTCGATAGCTTTGCGCGCACGATGGAACATACGGGTAAGAATTATATTCTGATTCCCGCTGCCTATTCTGTTTTGCACCACCCGTTGTTTTTTGTTTTTCGTATTGAAGAAGGTGACGTGCCAGTTTATTATTATCAACATATTATAGCGAACCGGAAAATCGTCCGCCGCTACGATCCCCAACGGACGTATTGGCCGGACGGGCGGTGATCGATACAGCTATCATCTAATTTCACAACACTTTTGAATCTAGCCGGACGATTCGGTCACACATCTTCGCTAACGCTTCATCATGATTTTACTTTATCAGAAAACGCAAAAATCCTAATTAACCATCAAACAAGCGATATAAAACGGTTAATTTCGACTAATTTTATCAATTTAGTGAAATGCCAAAATTAAAAACAGTCTAGGTTCTTAACAAATCAAGATCCCAGTCTCCTTATGTCGATATCATTGTTTTGTCTTTCATCTGACACTATGTCAAATAAAAGACATTGATAAATATTAAATCGCCTTTTCCAAAACCCTCATTTTCCTCCCAAACTTATCAACTGCGTGATCGATTTCCTGATAACCGGATTTTTCATACAAACCTTGATGTTGCGTTACGATATATGCATGATCGAAACCGTTTTTGGCCAATTGTTCTTCCGCGATTTGCACCAACTGTTGGCTGATATGGTTTCCTCGATAGGTCGGGTCAACATAGACGATTGCGATATAGGGACTGTAAGGGATATCCTCAACGATATCCTTTTCGACGAAAGAACAAAAGCCGATAATTTTTTCGTTCTCTACTGCGGTGACAACACCTTCCCATGCCAAAAAATCATTATTTTTCATTTTATTTGCTAAATAATTTGCCGCTTTCCAGTCGGCTTGGTCGATTTCTTCCGCAACTGACAGCCATTTTTCATTCTGCTGTTTCAACACTTGATAATCCATATAATCATCCTCCATGACTCCTTGTATTCATATAAAGTCCTTATGAACAGCTTATCATTTATAGATACCTAAGAGAAGATGAACGATTCCTGCCATTTGAAATATAAACTGCGGATCGTTGCAACTATAAATAGGTGTAGCGGCCGCTTCAAACAAGTGCCCTGTCTTCACACAACAAAACGAAACAAAAAACTGCGTGACCTCAGTTAGATATCGATCAGACATCCTTTCTGGATCACACAGTTCACTTGATTGATTTAAATCGTTGAATAAATTTATTTTGCCAAACGATAGATTGCATCTGCATAGATAACAGCTGCATTGAATAGATCGTCTAAACTCATGAATTCGTTGGCTTGGTGCATGGTATCCACATAACCTGGGAACATTGCACCGTATGCCACACCACGTTTCAATAAGCGGCCATAAGTACCACCACCGATGATTTGTTCGAAGCCTTTTTCGCCGGTATGTTCTTCATAAACAGCCAATAGTGTTTCAACCAATGGATCATCTACTGGTACATAATGTGGTTCCATGTTGCGTTCATTGCGGGTCACTGTTGCTCCATCCATCCCCACAGTCTTTTCGATACCGATTTCTAAACCTTCGGCTGTGACACCTTTAGGGTAACGGAAGTTTAGGGCAATAAAGTTATCCGCTTGGGTACCTGCTTGGTTGGCTTTGAAGGCAAACAAGCCCGCATTCATGGTTAGTTTACCCATTTTTTCGTCTTCATATGCCACGCCTAATTTTTCACCATAGAAATCTTCATGGACGTAAGCTGCTGCTGCATGGATAAATTGTTTAGCGCCTCCGCCAAAAGCATAATTATCAAGAAAGACTGCTAAGAAAGTCCCTGCGTTGATTCCTGATTGTGGGCTTGCGCCATGGGCACCTTTGCCGACCAATTCAATCTTCACTTGTTCATTCTCTGTTTCGATCGTACCAGTGACAGGTTGTGCTTCTACATAATCAAAGAAAGCTTTCTCTAATGCCAATGCAGCATCAGTTGAAGGTGCGATAAAGGTAGCAGTTGCTGTACCTGGCACCATATTTTCTCTTAAACCAGCGGTAAATTGTTGTAAGCGATAGTCACCTTCATTATTCCCTTGGAAGTGCAATCCTAATGTGACGTTCCCTTTTTCACCGTTGATGATTGGGAAATTGGCATCTGGTGAAAACCCAAAATCAGGTTTTTCTTCATGTTCGAAGTAGTAATCCATATCTGCCCAGCCGCTTTCTTCGTCAGAACCAACAACGAAACGGATTTTTTTGGATAGTGGCAAACCCAATTCTTTGATGATCTTCATGCCATAATAAGCAGCCATAGAAGGTCCTTTGTCATCGGATGAACCACGGGCATAGATTTTGTTGTCATTGATCACCGGATCATATGGATCAGTTGACCAACCATCTCCAGCAGGCACAACATCCATGTGGCCGAAGATGCCTAATGTTTCATCACCTTCACCAAATTCGATATGTCCAGCATAATTGTCGACGTTTTTGACTGTAAAACCATCACGTTCGCCATATGCCAGCATATGAAGCAACGCATCACGAGGTCCAGGTCCGAAAGGTGCGTCTGCAGTGACTTTGTCGTCTTCCCGTTCACTTTTCACTTTTAATAAGTCGATCAAGTCGTTCAGCAAATCATCTTTGCGGGCTTCGACTTCTTTTTTCCAATCGATTGTCATTTGATTCCCTCCATTTCTTTTCTCGCCTTTTATGATAACACTCTTAGGGCCAAAATGGAAAAAAATTTGGTCATCTTAGTCGGTCTTTTTGCGATAAATAGGTATAATAGAACCAATGGATCACCGATTCCAATCGAGGAATGAAAGGAGTCAAACAATGGAACAATTGAATGAAACAATTTTAAAAGAGGTCATCCGACAAAGACCCGTTGAAAGTCACAAAGGTACCTTTGGAAGAGCCGTCTTAGTCGGAGGCAATCAGCAATTTGGCGGTGCGATTTTAATGGCTGCCCAAGCATGTGTTTATGGCGGAACGGGTTTGACTACGGTGATATCCGACCCAGTCAATCGCTCGTCGCTGCATGCACGATTGCCAGAAGCGATGTTTGTCGATTGGCACCGATCAGATTGGATCGATTCTGTCACAGAATCTGCCGATGTGATCTTGATTGGTCCCGGACTTGGGGAGAGCAAAGACAATTTCGATTTGTTGCAACGCATCGTCACAACACAAAAGGAACATCAATGGTTGGTGATCGATGGTTCAGCGATCACATTGACAGCCAAATATCCGATGACTTTTCCTTATCCCGATCAGGTTGTCTTTACCCCTCATCAAATGGAGTGGCAACGTCTGAGCGGCTTGGCGATCGATGAACAAACGCAAGCACACAATCAGCAAGCCCAAGAAAAATTAGGCAGCATCGTTGTGCTAAAAAGCCATCGCACCCAAGTCTATGGCCAGCAAATCGTTGTGAATCCGCTAGGTACGCCTGCCATGGCGACTGGAGGGATGGGGGATACATTAGCCGGAATCATCACCAGCTTTTTGGCCCAATTTAAAGGTTCTGAAGCAACTGTTCATGGCGCAGTCTTTCTCCACAGTTTGATTGGTGAAGCATTGGCAAAAGATCAATATGTTGTCTTGCCTACCCAAATCAGCGAAGCGTTGCCTCGTTACATGAAGCAGTATAGTCAAAAATAAAGACATAGACAGTAAAGGAAGTTTTGGCTGACTTCCCTTACTGTCTATTTTTGATAAATGTATAGATTGCCTAGGACCCAGCCGCTCATACCCAGCACCAATAGATATACCGGGCCAAAAAGGACCAGTGCAAAAGCGAAACAGAACGTCCATAAGACATGTCCCAATACCTTTTTGGGTTGCTTGCCAAATAGATAAAAACTGACCCAAAGCTGAGGGAAGGTCCCTCCAGTTTGCCAGCCGGCCATTGTCTGATAAAACAATACCAAAGCACACAAGACAAAAGCCACCAATAAACCTGCTGAAAGCACTTGAAAGATAGGCAGTTGGATACGACCTAGAACCAAAGAATCAATCACAAGCAAGCCCATCAGACCGCTGAAGAACCAGTCTGATTTACGCTTACGCAGGTGTCGGATGCGTTGGCGAAACAGTTGTCCACACGTTGCTTCCTGCTGATCATTGCTGCGCAGTAGGATCAAGACCTCGATCAAGGCCCTTGTGGCGGCGACGCTGGTGACAAGAGGCAAAGTATACAGCAGCCACCAGCCTTGCAAGGCGACCAATTGCGGAAGCCATCGTATGCCATGAAGCAGACTTTGATTGATCCTTTGCGGTGCAGTCCGTAACTTCATCCTTTTGAACCCCCTGTGAGATCCATGCCTTCAATAAAGTAACGTTGCGCAATGAAGAACAATAAGATAGTTGGTAATAAGACTAAGGTGGCACCTGCCATCAAGTAATTCCATTGGGTCGTTGATTGATTTTGAAAAACCTGCAAACCAATCTGCAATGTATACTGTTCTTGGTTTTGAATATAGAGCAATGGGCCAAGGAAGTCATTCCAAGCGCCATTGAAGGCATTGATTGCAATCGTGATCAATGCTGGTTTGGTCAAAGGAATCATCAGGCGACTCCAAATGTATAGATGATTGGCGCCATCCATTTTGGCTGCTTCGATCAATTCATTATTGACAGACATATAAAACTGCCGCATCAGAAAAATATTAAAGGCACTGCCAAAGAATGAAGGTACGATCAGCGGTAAATAAGTTCCGACCCAACCAATTTTTGAAAATAATACATATTGAGGGATCATCGTCACAAAGCCGGGGATCATCATGGTAGACAAAACCAGCGCAAACATCAGATTTTTAGCTGGAAAAGCCAATTTGGCAAATCCATATGCAATAAATGAATTAGACAGTACATTGCCGATCACCACCAAAATGGTAATGAACAATGTGTTTTTAGCGTATTGCCAGAAAGGAAACGCATTGATGGTTTCCCAATAATTGGCAATATTGATTTCTTCTGGAAAAAAAGTAGGGGGATAACGAACGATCTCCTCCATTGGTTTCAAGGAAGTAAATACCATCCAAAGCAATGGAATCAGCAGGACGATGCCAACCAGACTCATCACCAGATAGCTGAGGATTTTTTTTAATCGCTCTTGACTTGACTGACTTCTTTGATGCATCTGCATTAGTTTTCGCCTCCCGTATAATGGACCCAACGAGGTGCCAACTTCAAATTGACAAAGGTCAGTATCAGGACGATCAAAAATAAAATCATCGACATGGCCATCGCGTAACCCATATCAAAAGCGACAAAGGCTTTGTTCCACATGTGTAAATTGTAAAACAGCAATGAGTTGGCTGGTCCCCCCGTACCATTTTTGGTCATAACATACGCTTCTTGGAAAATTTGGAAAGAACCAATCGTTGACGTGATCACATCATAGAAAATGATGGGTGTGATCAGCGGCACGGTAATATGCTTAAATTTCGACCAGACCCCGGCACCATCGATCTCTGCTGATTCATATAACGCAGGCGAGATGTTTTGCAATGTCGCCAAATAAAGCAGCATCGCCCCGCCAGAACTCCAGATTTTCATCAAAATCAACGCTGGTTTGGTCCATTCCGGATCGAAAAGCCAAGCAGGACCCTTGATATTGAACCAACTTAAAAATGTATTGATCAAACCTGCCGATGGCGACAGCAACTGCATCCATAACACGTAGACTGCCACACCAGATAAAATCGCTGGCAAATAAAAGGTGGTACGGAAGAAACTGATACCACGTATTTTTTGATTCAATAAAGTAGCCAAAAAGACACTGAACACAGTCGTCAATGGTACATTGAACACGACAAAGTACGCCGTATTGTATAATGATTTCCAAAATAACGAATCTTGGGTAAACATTCTGGTAAAATTGCGCAATCCAATAAAATTCATTTTTGAGGTTAAATTATAGTCCGTGAAACTACCAATGAATGAAAACAACATTGGCCCTAACATAAACACGACAAAGCCGATCAAAAATGGGGCAATGAAGAAGTATCCCCATAGCGCTTCTTGTCGTTTGCTTTTCGACATTTTTTTTGCCATCGCTCCTGCTCCATTCGCATAAAATTACGCCATTCATCTTGCCTCGTTTCGTAAAAGGAACGCCCTATCTATGGCTAGCCTAGGACGTTTCCTCTTGCTCCATTTGATTTACAGCAAAAATGGTCTTTATTTGTTTTGTTCTACGAGATCTTCCACAGCTTTTTGGGCATCTGCCAAACCATCGGCTGGCGATTTATTGCCAAGCAGGATTTGATCAATCTGCTCATTGACCAAACTATTGTAGTCAGGCGCCGTCAGTGGTACCGGGGTAATGACTGTGTTGGCAAAATTTTCATCTGCCATTTGATAGATCATTTGCCCTTTTTCATCCAGATTGTCATTGTTGACTAAGTTTTCATTGGCAGTTTTATTGGCCATGATATCAAAACTTTTCTCACCAAATTTTTCTTGCACTTCTGGTGTCGACAAATATTTGATAAATTCATAAGAAGCTTCAGGATCTTCGGCGCCTTGAGGTACTTCTAAGACAAATCCGCCCCCCCATGACCAGTGGCCTGATCCGGTTTCTTTTTCCGGAATTTGAATAACACCAAAATCAAAATCCTCCGGTGCATTTTCCATCAAACTAGAATAATAATTGATATTTTGTGCCCGCATCGCAACCAAACCAGAGATAAATGGATCGGCAACTCCAGAACCAAATTCAGCTTCTAAACGATTGATCGTATCTTGACCATAAAAATCTTGCCATTCTAAGATCCAATCCAAAGCCTCAACCTTATTATCCGTATCGATCGTGACATTTTCTTTCTCATCAAACCAACTGATACCGTTATCCGCATTCAGTGCCCAAACATCGGCCCCTAGATTCCACAATGGATAGAATCCAATCCGTTCGAAATCGTTCCCATTTTTGACATCTAACTGATGTGCCACTTTTTCCAACTCATCCCACGTTTGCGGCAAGTCATCTTCGCCGATACCCGCTTCTTCAAAAATTTGCTTATTATAAAATATGACTTGGGTATCCGTATTGAAAGGCACGGCATAAGGTTTGTCCTCATACTCCACTGTTTCCCAAAGTTGCGGATAAAATTCATCTGAAAAACCCTCTTCAACATAAGCACTTAAGTCGGTCGCTTGCTGTGCTTCTGCTCGCTGTGCGACAGAATTGATATCTTGCACGATCACATCTGGCGGATTGCCCGCAGTGATAGCAGACAATGATTTCGTCCATATATCACCCCATGGTTGATAACTGTATTTGACTTCGATCTCATCTTGCGAGGCATTAAAATCGGCAATGATTTCTTCAATCACTTCTTGCCGTGCCCCCGAACCCCAGAACGACCAAAAATCTAACGTCGTTTTGCCATCCGTCGATTCATTCCCAGATGAATCTGTGTCGCTACTGCCACAGCCTGCTGCCAATAAGCCAACAGAGAAAAGCAGCGTCCCCATATAAAAAAACTTCTTCATTTTATTCCAACCTACTCTCCTATTATTTACTGTTATAAGAAGAAGCTACCATGTGAAAATTAAAACAGCAAATATAACGACTCCATTTTAACCACAAAAAACAAGTGTTTTTAAACCTAGAAAATAAAAGAGCGTTTCCTTTGATTTAAGGCGTTTTTTCCCTCATCATAGGAAGAGTAAAACAACGGAGGAAACCAGAAAGGAATGGGTCTAGATGTTAGTTATTATAGATATGCAAAACCAGATTTTGGATCCAACAAACGATGCCTATGTCCCTGAGAGTCAAGCATTGGTTGAACGGATTGCGAATCGGCTAAAAACCGCGCGGGAAAATCAAGAATATGTCCTTCATACACGTGATATTCCCATTGACCTTAAAGACACACCTGAAGAGGAAGACGCAGCATTACAAATTATTCCGAAACTGGCGCCGCTAGAAAACGAGAAAGTCGTCAAAAAGTATTATTATAGTATCCCCCCTGAGGTACTGATTGATATCAAAGAGACGATCTTTGAAGCAGAAGAAGAAAAACATATCGAGATTACAGGTGTTGAGACCAATATTTGTGTTCTTTCCAATACCATCGAGATTCAAAGTGCTTTTCCAGATGCCGATTTTGTGATCCATAAAGATTTGGTCGCAGGAAAAAGTCACGAGACAGAAGGCCTTGATATTCTGAAAGACTTCAATGTCAAGATCGTTGAAGCAACTAAAAAAACAGGAACTGCTTGACAGCGGTCCCTGTTTGCATGATCGACTATTTACAATGGCGGATCAAGTACTTCCGCTGGAATCTCGATGCGCACTTCATTTTCTGTTTGACAATTTGGACATATAAATGTGCCTTCGATTGCTTCATTCACAGTGCCGTATTCATAATGAATAGCAATTTCGTCTTCTTGCAGTTCATTTTCTTCTAATGGCGGTACGGTCTTTCGTTTGCCATCAAGATCTTCCTGTAAATGAATCATCATTTTTCCCTCAAAATTTTGATGACAATGGGTACAAGAAGCTTCTCCGCGAATCGTTAAATCCATGATTACTCCTCCTTAAAAAACTGGCAATCGCCGTTTGATTCCATCTATCCTGATGGACATGCTTCGATTCTATACTGTCATGGATCGGCCGTTTTCGCAAATCATTTGTTCTCACTGGAAAAAAATAGATCTTTACCGCTCGTTTTCACCCGTTTGAGCATTATCGTTGTCAAATCTTCAAAATCACTGCAGAATTAAATTATCCATTATCGATTTTTGAGAAAAACTAGTATAAGACATTTGTTCCAGCAGCCCAATGTTTGTCCGTTCGCCAGAAATCAAAAGGAGGAAAAATAATGCATGCAGTAACTTGGCAAGGAAATCAAAAGATGGAGGTTCGTCGTGTGGATGATCCGATCATCCAAGAACCTACTGACGTAATTATTCGCATCACAGCAACTGCGATTTGCGGATCGGATCTACATCTCTACCATCACGGGGGGCCTGTACTTGAAGAAGGCTATGTCGTTGGCCATGAACCAATGGGTATCGTTGAAGAAGTGGGCAGTCAAGTACGCAACCTAAAAAAAGGGGATCGCGTCGTCATTCCATTTAATATCGGTTGTGGGCATTGTCACTTTTGTCAACATGAGATGGAGAGCCAATGTGACAATTCTTCAACAGAGTCCATTTATGGCGGCTTATTTGGCTTCGGTAAGTTAAATGGCAACCACTGGGGAGGTCAAGCGGAATACTTGCGGGTTCCCTTTGCTGACTTCACCTCGTTTATTGTCCCTGAATCTTCTCTTCCAGATGAAAAAGTCTTGTTCTTATCAGATATTTTGCCTACTGCTTATTGGAGTGTACAAAACGCGGGCGTCAAAAAAGATGATACCGTGATTGTCTTAGGGTCTGGCCCAGTTGGTCTTTTTGCCCAAAAATTTGCCGTAATGGCTGGCGCCAAACGTGTCATTGCTGTCGACCCTGTCGCTCACCGTTTAGATAAAGCGCAAAGTTACAATCAAGTCGAAACATTCCAACTAGATGATTTAGCAACCAGCGGAGATGATCTGTATGAATTAACCAAAGGTGGCGCCGATGTGATCATCGACTGTGTGGGTATGGACGGATTAGAACCAGTAAAAGAAAAAGCCAAAAACTTGGTCAGCTTGCAAAGCGGAACGATTTCCCCGATCCAAATGGCCGCCAAAGCCGTCAAAAAATTCGGTACGGTGCAAATTACTGGTGTGTATATGACGCCAGCGTCCTCTTATCCATTGCAAGAATTCTTTATGCGCAATGTGGATGTCAAACATGGACAAGCACCCGTCATTCATTTGATGCCAAAAATTTACGATATGATTGCCAACGATGAAATCGATCCAACGCAAATCATTACCCATACTATGCCACTAGCTGATGCCGCCAAAGCCTATGAGATTTTTGATCAAAAAGCAGACAACAATATCAAAGTCGTTTTGAAACCTTAATGTGAAAAAGGATCGGTGATGGAACATGCCCAAAATCAAGCGCAATGAGCATCAATTTGATCCTGGGAAAGAAGAAGATGTCATCATCAAAGGTGGACGTTTTCGCATTTACTTTGAAAACCGCTACATGTTGATTTCATTGACCAACGATATCTTAACAGGACTATTTTATATCTTCGGCAGCATCGTTTCACTCACGAAATTACCCGCAATCTATGGCACGGTTGCTTATCTGATCGGCGGTATTTTCTTGACGATTCGTCCATTGATCAAAATCGTCCGGCATGTATTTATTTATGACGAGCGAAATCAGTCTGGTGATAAGCAAAAAGACGTGACGATCAGTGATGACGAAGGGTAGTCCTTCTTCACATACATGACAGAAAGGAGAATACGATGCTAAAAACATTTGATGGCATTGCGTTGGCGATCTTGATCATCGGCGGAATCAATTGGCTGCTTGTTGGGTTATTTGAATTTGACCTCATTGCTACGATCACCGGCAGCAGCACATCGATCGTTGCTAAAGTGATTTATGTGCTCGTTGGGATCAGTGCTCTTTACTGTCTCAAATTTTTCCCAGGGATCGCACAGCAGCAGACCCTTGATTGATCGTTGTCGCATCACGATACGCCAATTCTAATTACCACTTTTTGACTGGTAATTCTTTGTCTGATTCGAAAAAAAACAACAGACACACCTGATCAAACCATTTTCCAATTGGTTTCTGTAAGGTGTGTCTGTTGTTTATTTTTTACGTAAAAATTTTATAACAATTGGATTCCATTATAAATATTGATTATCAATACAAGAAGAATAACCAATTGAAAAATAACAGTGACTCTTTCAGCACTCAGTACTCGGCTTGCTTTTGCCCCTAACAGACCGCCAAGTATAGCTGCTGGGATAATAAACCAAAGCATCGACAAATCATATTGATGCAAGCCGGTACCTAGTACCATAGACATGATTTTTGCCAGTTGGGAAAAGAAAATCGTACAAATCGAATAGACCGTTGCTTCTTTGATAGGCAAGCCAAAAAGAAGCATCAACAAAGATACATTGATTGGTCCGCCACCGATACCCAATAAACTGGCCAAAAAACCAAGAACCAAGCCACACAAAAGATACCAAATGACAGATTGCAAATGAAAGCCTCGCCAGTGATACTTTGTATAGAAGAACGCAAAGAGCAGCGTTAGGATAGTTAAAACGATTTGTATCAGTTGAACAACAGCATCATTTCTAAAATAGCTCAATAAGAAATCAAACGCGGTATTCCCGATAATACCACCAAAAACGGCACCACTTGAAACCCAGCCAACCACTTGCCAATCAAGTTGTTGCCCAGACTTCAGTTGTCTGGCTGTGGAAACAATCGACATGGTTAAAACAGCAGTTGCCGAGTAAAAAGATATGGCGGCAACAGAATGCGCTCCAATAAAATCGAGCATGGGTTTGATCAACACACCGCCCCCCATACCGGAGACTGCGCCTATTGTATTTGCGATAATGATAACAATAAAATATAAGAAACCTGTCATGACTTATCCCCCGATCAAAAACAGAAAATAGAACCCATCCTATTTTTGCTTATCCAGTTCATTATAACAAGGATTTCTTCTATGGAGAAATAAGTTACCATCTCAAGCATCCCACAACGATCCTTAATCCAACAACCGACTTTGCCCCTCGATTTTTTGGATCTCGGTAATGTCTTGCGTCACTTCTAAACAACCTAAATACATGCCTGCTTCATCCTTCAAGGCGAAATAACGTATATAGATTTTTTTTGGGCCTAGATCGATCCAAAAATCTGCAGTTTCTCTGGTTCCAGCACGAAAATCATCCAGAATTTGCTGCACCATGTGCATGCTTTTCGGCGGATGACAATTCACAACTTCTCGCCCTAGTACAGAATTGGTTCGAGGAAAGACACGATGTTTGCCTTCAGAATAAAAACGAACGCGTTCTTCGCTGTCAACGAATGTCAAATCAACGGGCAATGTTTGAAAAATAGCTAGCAATTGATTGAACTGCAAATTACCTGTTGGCAGGTTGATCATTTGGTGCTCGTCGAGGGGACTGTCTGTTTCTTCTGCAACAAATTCTTCAAATCCTAAGCCAGCGGCAATACCAGCAGTGGTTTCTTGTGCTTGTTTGATCGCTGCTTGCCGTGCCGGTTCAGCGTCTTTTTCTTTTGCTAAAGAAGCAGCACTCGGCTTCCATGGCAAAGGGTCAGGAATAAACGCAAACCCGATATCAAAGCTGTCAGCTGCGATTTGCTGCCAATCAGCTAAACTAAAGACATCAAGTGTCATTGGTATCATGATTTCTTCTTCCTTAAAAATCATTTCTTCGATTTCAGTCTTTAATGCTTGCCATTTTTCACTCAGCGGATTATACGCAGCTTTATCTGAGGATAGATATTGATTGATATCCTTGATGGCCTTGCGAATATCATCATCAACGCCCCACATGACTTTTGGCGGTGCAGTGATGCCATATTTTTCCATATAAGAAAAAATCAAGGTTTCTTTACGGCCATAGTGTGTATCGATTTGCCCTAGATCTTTGAGGGCATCTTGTAATCGGGCTTTCTGACGCCAATCCCCTTTCTGAATCTTCGCTAACAAGTGATCGATTTCATCTGTCAACAAAGACTGTAAGACTTGATTTTCAAGTTTCAAGGTATGTACTGGATGTCCAGGTTGCCCATATTCTTCATTTGAATGATGGATCTCATTGATGGATCCTTTGAAAACTGCTGCATGGATATTGCAGAGTCGCTGGATTTCTGAAGGATTCAATCCACTTTGAATCAAGGCTTTCTCCGCCGCAGTAATTTCGGTCACATCGACACCATCGAATTCTTCATTGAACAAGCGCTTGGCTTCTTCAAAAGAGCCGCCTTGATGTAACAAGCTCAAAATTTCGACGATCCGCTCTTGTCTTTGTATTTTTGTGGTCATTTAGCGTCTCCTTTCACAAGAAAACCGGCTTCTTCAAATACTTGCACAATATGCGCCAATGGTATTTTTTTCATTTGCGCCCCTTTGAGAATGGTCATATAGCGTCCAGCGGTTTGCAACATGCCTGGCTGCTTGATGGCTGCAAAACCATTGGTTGCCATGATCTCTTTTACTTCTGGATATTGCTGCACCAAATCATAAAGATTCCGAGACAAATCGAGTTCTTTCATGTAATCTCTCCTTGCGAATGAGAATGGTTCTCACTGATTTGCTCTTAGTATAGTCCATTTTGTGTGGAAATACACGAACTAACATAAAATTTTTATTTTTCTCTTGTCCTTCTCATTTTCGACCGTGACAGGTCTTTCTTTCCAACCAATCAATCACAGCAAATAAGCCATAGCCCATCAATGCGATGCCTACCACGCCGACCATCATTTGACGATAATCCATTTTGGCCCACGCACTGAGTATCAAATATCCGATACCATACACTGTATTATAGTTTTCAGCAAAAAAAAGCGAAGCCAAAGAAATGGCAATACTGACCCTAAGACTAGCAAACAATGCCGGCAACAACGCTGGCCAAATAACGTAATAGAATCGGTGCCAAAATTTAGTTGTATAGTTTCTCAGTACTTCTTCATATATTTCAGGAATGTCATTCACCGCATCACGGATCGAAACGATCACTTGGATAACGATCACAGAAAAAATCAACAGCACTTTCGACTGATTGCCTAAACCAAAAAAGAGCATAAAAATCGGCAGAAAGGCCACTTTGGGAATCGGGTATAAAAAATAAACCAATGGCCCGATTAATTTGCCGCCCATGGTTGACTTCCCCAAAAAAATACCGAGTGGAACGCCCACTATCAATGCCAGCAGCAATGCAGCGATGACCCGTAATAAGCTGGCACCTGCATGTATCAATAAAACATCGCGCAATGACCATAAACGCTCAGCCGTTTGCCAAGGACTCGGCAATGAGCGATTTTTTGTCAGCAAACTTAAGCCCCACCAACTCATCACAAAACTGCTCAATCCCCACAAAAACGTCCGCCATGACTTCATTTGCCACCACCTCTTCCCTTGTGCTTCAACGTAAGGGCAAATTGATCAAATGCAGTCGTGTTCCGGCGATTCTTCGTAAACTCGATTGGATTGTCAATCAATTCTACACCATCATCGGTCATCAACAAGATTGTTTTGCCCAAGTAGGCCGCTTCTTCTGCATCATGGGTCACAACGATCAAACCATTTTGGTTCCGCTGATGTTCTTGATAAATCAGCGCCTGCGCCTGTTCTTTGGTTTCTGGATCCAATGAAGAGGTTGGTTCATCTAACAAAAGAAAATCAGGTTGCGTGATCAATCCTCGTGCCATCGCTACCCGCTGTTTTTGGCCACCGCTAATTGGTTAGGATAATGGTCTTTGAGGGCCGTCAATGAAAGTGCGGTCAAACAGTCCATTACCTTGTGTTGTCGAACATCTTTGGCTATCTTTTGGATTCTTAACGGCATCTCGACCGCTTGATAGACCGTTTGCCATGGAAACAGACGATATTCTTGAAATACTAACTCGATGATTGCAGGTGTACTATAGGTGATCGTACCTGCTTGTGGTTGCTGATTGCCTTTGATCAAGGACAGTAAGGTGCTTTTTCCAACCCCCGATTTGCCTAATAAAACGTACGAATGTCCTTGTTCAAATATGATCGAAAAACCATCGAAGATCTTATTTGAATGATAAGAAAAGCTGACAGAATCAAATATAACTGCCATGATAAAGCCTTCTTTCTTTAAAAAATATTTGTGTTAATATTCACATTTCGTGCTATACTATTTGTTGTTTCAGTAATAAGAAAGGAAGGATTGACTATGTTTCGGACCCTCGTATTTCATGAAATACGTCCTGAACAAGAACTGCTTGATCACCCAAGACCGATCGCAGTAGCAGATGGCTATCAAGACGCAATGCCACTGCCTTTATTCAACAGTACATCTCATTTTAAACAACAATTGGCCTTTTTGAAAGCAGAAAATTATCATACGCTGACTTTAGATGAAGTGAAAGCCTATCTTTTTGCGCAACAACCGATTCCAGAAAAATCAGTGTTGCTGACATTTGATGATTGCTACCAATCAATGAAAGAATATGCCTATCCTTTATTGAAGGAAGCCGGCTTTCATGCCAGTGTTTTCGTCGTCACAGGATGGCTCTTCGATCAGCCGCGTCCTTATGATCCTGATTATTCACAGACATTAAGTCAAACAGAACTATTGGCGATGACTGACGTCTTCGAATACGCCAACCACACCCACCATTTCCATGAACGCAAGGGGCTAAAAAGCCGTTCGATGTGGGAAAAACCCACTGATTTTGCGACAGACCTTGCCCGTTGCAATCAATGGGTAACGATCAAAGATGTATTTGCTTATCCTTTTGGTTTTTACGACCAAGGAACGATCAATACCTTAAAAGAAGCAAACTTCAAATTGGCTTTTACAACCAAACCTGGCTGCAACACTGCCACAACCCCGCCGATGGAACTACATCGAGACGTGATTCCTTTCAATATGCCGCTAGCGGCATTTAAAGAACTATTGACGAAATGAGGAAATAAAATGAAAAAACTGTTTTTTATGAGTTTGTTGGCCTTGACCACATTGAGTGTGGCAGCCTGCGGAAACAATGACCAAACCAGCACTTCATCAACCACAACTTCAACTGCCAAAGAAGCAGCCGTAACGGATGAAATCTTAAATGTTGGCATCTTACCTGCTGAATCAGCGATTCCAATTATTTTGGCACAAGAAGAAGGCTTCTTTACGGAAAAAGGGTTGAACGTTGCAATCAAATCTTTCACCTCACCCAATGACCGTAATGTCGCCGTTCAAGCAGGAGAACTGCAAGGCACCATCAGCGATGTCATGACCGAAGCGACTTTCAAACAAAACGACATCGATATGATGATTACTTCTGATATTCTGGAAGATTTCAAAATTTTGGCTTCCCCAAATTCAGGGATCACCGATATGCGTGGATTAGCCGATAAGAAAGTCACACTCGTACCAAACTTCATTCTTGAATATATCATGGATCAATTCGCTGATGAGGAAGATTTTACTTATGAAATCGTAGATATTGCTTCTTTTTCTGCCCGATCAGAAGCCTTGTTGAGTGATCAGGTCGATGGTGCGGTTTACACAGAACCTCAAGCCAGTATGCTGGCTGCACAAGGTGCTATTGTTCTAGGTAGTTCAAAAGAAGCAGGGATCAAAGGCGGTACCTTGCAATTTATGACAGATGTTATCGACAATCGACCACAAGATATCAAAGCTTTTTATGAAGCCTATAATGAAGCCATCGATTATATGAATGCCCACAGTGCCAAAGACTATGCCGACATCCTAGCAGATTATCAATTTCCTGAAGCCATGAGCACCTATTTAGATAGCCAAACCGAAGATTACCCCTATGCCCAAGCAGTTCCTCAAGATCAATTTGAGAACATCATTGCTTGGACCAAAGACAAAGGTCAAATCGATCAAAGCTATACGTATGATGAATTGGTGAATGTTGATTTTCTTACCGACAAATAAAAGCGTCGCTGATTTAACGACTATATGAAAGAAGACAAAGGACGAGTCATCGTCCTTTGTCTTCTTTTTTTCATCGTTCAGAGTAATAGAATCATCTCATGATCAAATCCCCTTATACAAGATGAAACCTATGGGTGATTATGATAAAATGTTTCATAATCATACATGTTTGATCATGCATCCACTAAAAAAGGAGATCTCAATGCCCAAAATCACCATCTACGCCATACAAAATCAAGAGACACGCGAATACCAATTGCTACATCAGTTAAAAAAAGCGGAAGACACGTACCAAAGCCACAAAAAGATTCATGGCACACCCTTAACCATCAATTGCCACTACATGATAGAACACATTACCCCATTTCTGAAAAACGAAACTGTTTATCAACAATTACTGGCACAAGATGTATGTTGTCTGCCAATGGTCTTCTTGAATGATGTGTTGGTTATTTCAGGTCGATTACCAACCATTTCCGAATGGGAACAATTCACCCAATCTGGTATCAGTTTACAAGAGCCAGAATTATCATGAAACGAGGCATGCAACGCCTTCCTCGTTTCTTTCATAGATTTATTCAATGATCGGTTGTTTCGACACTGCACCTTCTTCTTGCAACAGACGTTCACTGATTTTGAAAAACGGATAATAGATCGCGACACTGATGCCTAATGATACCACGCTCCAAATCACGGCTGGCAGATTGCCGCCAGTTGCCAAATAGGTATTGATGATGGGGGGTGTTGTCCATGGCGGATTAAACATGATTCGTCCAATGATATTGGTGATAGAGAGCAAATACGTAGCAGTACATAAAATCAGTGGTGTCAAGATAAAAGGAATCATCATAATCGGGTTCATCACGATTGGAAATCCAAAGATAATCGGTTCATTGATACAAAAAATCGCCGAAGGCAAAGCCATTTTGCCTAAAGAACGGTAGGCTTTTTTCTTAGATAACAGCATATTGATGATCAATCCCATCGTAGATCCGGTTCCGCCATAACACAAAAACATAATATAAAAGCCGCCTGCGAAGATATTGGGCAATGGCTCTCCTGCAGTATAGGCTTCCGTATTTGCTGCTAATAATGCCAAGAAAATAGGATCGCCGATACTCCCCATCACATTGCTGCCATGAATGCCTAGACACCACAATAATAAAATCAAGAACGTATAAAGCAGCATACCTGGCAATGTATTCAATCCCACAGCCAATGGCGCAAACAGCAATTGAACAAAATGATTGACATTGAACTCAAATAAAACCCGAATCACCCAAGCCCCAGTAATGATTGCAGCACCTGGTACCAACGTCGCAAAGCTTTTGGCAACTGCTGGCGGAACCCCTGCTGGCATCCGAATCACCAAGCGATGTTTTAGAAATAAGCGATGGATCAAGACAGTTAAAATCGCGGTCACAATACCGGTGAACAGACCAGCGGCCCCTAATGACGCCACATCGATCGACCAATCCTCTCCCGCTTGCAGCAGCAAAAAGGCGCAAACTGCTAAAACGATGGAACCAATCGTATCGATTTCATAAGATAATGATAAGTAATAAGCAATACCAATACATGCGACCAAGCCCAAAATACCAAAAGTAAAATTGCTTGCTGCCCCTAACTTGATCCCAAAGTCACCTATAAATTCACTCCAGCCGCTAAAGGGCAAATTGGCCAAAATCAAAAACAAACTGCCAATGATCGTCAGCGGCATGGTCACGGCCACCCCATTTCGTATGGCCACCAAAAATCGATTTTCACTGATTGCTAATAGTTTAGGTGCAAACTGATCTTGAAATACTTGAACCATTCGCTTCATTGCTTAAAACCTCCCAACAAAATTTTAGTGACAAACACCTTTCTTATAGCGTAGCGTAAAATCAACTTTCTGGCATTCCTAAAGACTTTCTGGCATTCCTAAAGACTTTCTACCAGCGATTTTCATTCTCCATCTTTTCATCATTCCTCTTATTTTTCCATGACCCAATGCTGATTCGTTCATGTTCTTTAGACCATGCAATCGTGCCTGATAGCAAAAAGAAACTAATGATCGTGCCTTCGCGAATCACAAGCGGTACAGGAAAGATCATTGCTAAAATGAACGCAGCGATCATACATATTAAATCAATACCATAGCGGAGTTGCTTAAATGACCAACGGCTTTTCAATGCCACCAACTGACAAAAATGTTCAATCGGGAATTTTAATAGATGCAGACGAAGGACCTGCCCTGTGCCAATACCAGAGATTATCGTCCCTAGAATGAAGAAGAATAATCTCGTACCATAATTGGTTAGTTGGATGGGGGCGAACAGCCCATACACAAATCCATTGATCAAATAGCCGAAAAGCAATAATGCACTGCCCATCACGACATATTCTTGTCGCTTTTCTCTGGGCTTTTGCTGGTTGCCCTCCAGTATCCAACATACACATAAAAACAAACAATTGATCAGTGCAGTGATCGTGCCTGCTTTCTCTGCGCGTACTGCAGCAAGTGTGACATTTAACGCATTGAAACTACTCACACCAATACTTGCCTTGATGCTCATACTGATCCCCAATGCACTCAGACTATAAAATAAAAGCGACAACCCAATCTTTTTCTGGTTCATTCGATATTCCTTCTTTCTTTTGCTGCTTCCATTATGTGGTATACTAAACACAAAACGATAGGAGAAATCTCCTATCCAGGAGACCTATCATGAACAAGAAACCTTATACCAATCAAGTAGACTTCCTTCCTTATACTCATCTCCCGATTCCGTCAGATGTCTTAGCAAAAAGCGATTGGCTCACCTTCGCAAACAATGAAATGATTCAACAAGAAGCTGTACCAATGACTTATTTCTATCTCTTGCTTTCAGGCAAAGCAAAAATCATCAAGGATCAAGCCAATGGCAAACGCGCACTGCTCCAGTTCTTGCATACTGGTGATTCAATTGGCGATCTGACCCTCGTTGGTGCAGAGAAACAACCGAAAACAGTCATTGCTTTAGGCCAAACCAGCTGTATCGGTATCCCGATCCAACTCGCAAAAGAACAATTGATGCAAGACCCTTTATTTGTCCAAGCACTTGCCAAAGAGATTGGCGAGAAACTATTGCTGCGCATGGAATATTATACGCTGCAACAAACATACCCATTAGATTTACGGTTGGCCATGCTGCTCTTAGAAGCATCTGTTGCAGACCAATACCAAGAAAAAATGACGGAGACTGCTGAGTTTCTGGGGGTTAGCTACCGTCACTTGACGTTCACCCTTAAACGCTTCAAAGAACAAGGATTTGTGCAAAAACAAGCACATGGTTATCATATCCATACTGCAGCTTTACAATCATTTTGTACACACAAACAAAGAGGATCATCCGCTTAACTGGCAGATGATCCTCTTTGGGTAGAAATCAACAATCTTTTTTTGCCAATGGCCAATAGGTAATCTGGCATTGATCGATCCCCGTTATTATCATATCCTTTGGTTTTCTCGGATAAACTCTAGCAGTCATGCAGGCTATACCCTCATTCAAAAATAGTTCGATCGACGAGGTATCGACAAACAGCCGAATCTGTGTCAAGTCGTCTATCTGCACACGCCGATGCTTACGTCCGAAGCCCGATATCCCATGTGACATGGTAAAAACCTGACCATCATAAGACAAAGTGGTATCTTCTAAGAGCGCGATTTGCCAACATGGATCGCCTTGTTCAACCTCAATGATCATTTCGTAACAACGATCAGGTACCGTCCATTCAATCATCCCATCACTGGCTTGCACTTGTTTATGCTGATGGGTGCCTCGCAGCCCTTGCAGCTCGCTAATTGGCAGCTGGACGAGTTTGTTATGTCGAATCAATAATTCTCTGGGTAAAGTGGCCGCATGTTGCCAACCGCGCGCAACAGTTGGATTGCTATATTCTGGCAGCGTATCGCCAAGCCCCATCCATCCCCACAATAAGCGGCGTCTTTGTTCATCTGAAAATGTTTGCGGTGCATAAAAATCAAATCCATGATCCAATTCTCGAAAAGGGCTACTTTCCTGAAAGGTCAATGTTTCCCAATTTACTGACCCGAATACATAGCCTGAATGAAATCTATTTTGAAATGCATTAGGTTTATTGGGTATGCCTTGCGGGGAAAACATCAATACGTCTTGCCCATCGATCTGAAAATAATCGGGACATTCCCACATATAGCCTAAATCATAGTCTTCTCCAAAGAATATCCCTCGATAGCACCACTGAGAAAGATCTGCCGATTCATAAATCAGAATTTTCCCTTCATTTTCCACTGTTCGGGCACCTAAGATCATATAATAAGTATCCCCTCGCTTAAAGACCTTAGGGTCGCGAATATGGTCAGTAAACCCTTCAGGATAGGCCTCATGAGGAATGACGACTTCTTGTTTGATCACAGAAAATCCATCATTACTTACCACATGGACTGTATTTTGTTCTCTTCCGCTATAAATATACTCGTGATCACCAGGATGCTTGACATTTCCGGTATAGAAAAAATGGATTTGACCGTTTTCTACAAAAGCCGATCCGGAATAAACACCATCACGATCATAATCGTGTTCTGGTGAAAGAAATATTGGTTCTTCTTTGAATGATACAAAATCAGTTGATGTTTTGTGCCCCCAGTGGGGCGCTTCGCCTCCAGATGCTTCTTGGGGCACATATTGATGATAAAAATGAACTGTACCATTCAATTGACAAAGACCGTTTGGATCATTCATCCAGCCAGTTTCAGGCATCAAATGATAAGTTAACCGCCAAGGATCTTGACTGATTTTCTGCCTTAATTCATCTTGTTTCTGGCTTAACACTTGCCAGTATTTTTTTTTCAACATACTGTCCCCTCCTTGCAATGCCAAATGTTTAATGATTGACTTCTTTGGTGATCCGTCCTCGTTGTATTTGCACACAGACAAAACCAACAGCAAAGGCCACAATGATCACTGCGATATACTTCAACATAGCTGAAAGGTCACCGGTATATAAAAGTAAACCTGGAATAAATGTGATGCCCATACCAGTTGCCGCGAGTTGAAAGACATACGTCATAAAACCACCCACTGCGCCACCAATCATTCCAGAAACAAAAATTCTCATAGAGCGAAGATTGACTCCAAACAGTAATGGTTCAGTAATACCAAATAAAGTAGGGATGGCAGCGCTGATCGCATTCGACCGTTTGACTTGATCTCGATACAAGAAAGCAGCCGCAATTGCGGCACCAAATTGGCCAGCCATACTTGCTGTACCCAACACTTGCAACACATTTTCGCCAGTTGTATTCAACAAGCCCAATTCAATAATACTCAATGAATGGTGCAATCCAGTGATCACGATCAGTTGCTGCAGCCCGCCGTATAGAATATACCCAATACCAAATGGTGCTTGAACTACGTAAACGATGCTGTTGATCACGCCTTTTTCAGCAACTTGCAAGATAGGACCCAATGCAAAAAGGACCAATGCCAAGGTAACGACAATCGTTAGAAAAGGTGTGACGATCAAGTCCATCATTTGCGGCACAAACTTTCGGAACCACCGTTCTAATTTTGACACGAGCCAACCAACAATAATGGCAGGGAAAATCGATCCTTGATAACCAGAGATTGGTAAACCAAATAAATGTAACGGTACAGCATCCCCACTAGCAACTGACCACGCATTAGGCAGCTGTGGAGAAACCATCATCAATCCTACGACGATTCCAATGATCGGATTACCGCCGAATTTTTTGGTGGCGCTATAGGCAATCAATACAGGCAAAAAGGCAAATGCTGTATCCGTCAGCATTTCAAACATCGCGTACCAATCTGCACTAAAGGAGATCCCTAACTCAACCAACAAACCACGAATTCCCATGAGTAAACCAGTTGTGACCAACGCGGGAATCAAAGGAACCAAGACATCTGATAGTGTGCGAACTATTTTCTGAGCAGGAGATAAGTTGGCATAGACGTCTTCTTTGAAGGTTTGCTGATTCCCTGTTTCCCCTTGCCCCATTTTTTTCGCAAAGGCAGCATAGACTTGATTGACCTTGCCGGTACCAAAAATAAACTGGTGCTGTCCAGTATTAAAGAAATACCCCTTGCTTCCTGTGACATTTTCTGCTTTTTCTTTGTCTACCAATTGATCGTCTTGCAAAATCAAGCGTAAACGCGTTGCACAATGCTCATAATTCTTGACATTTTCAGCTCCCCCCACTGCTGCTAACACATCGTTGATCGTTTGTTGTTCATTCATTTTTACCCACTCCTATCCTTATTTTTCGATTGTGGAACCGGTTCTATATTTGTAGATTATCAGAAACCGTTTGCAAAATCAAGAGGGAAAACAAAAAAAACCACCAATCAAAAAATAGTGTTGTATATCAAGCAACTATTTTTGATCCGTGGTTATTCTAATTTGTTTTATCTATCACAGTTTGGTCATTCAGACATTTAGCAGTGGATTGTTTAATCATCAAATGATTGGGCAACGCGATGATTTCTGGTACTGCTTCTCCATGGATGATTTGCTGAATGGCATGAACTGCATCTATCCCTAATTGTTCATATGGATATGCCGCAGTTGTGATCGTGGGATAAACATAATCCGTTGAGTCATATCCGCCAAACCCGTTCAAAGAAAAATCTTTCGGTACCTCTTGCCCTAATTCGTGGGCCGCTTTTAGGACTGCAATTGCTATATTATCTGTTGCACAGGCAACATATGTTGCTTGACGATCAGGCAAAAATGCCAAGGCTTTTTGATAAGTATCTCGACGTGAAAAAGACGTTTCGACAAAAGAAAATGTCGTCCCTGCTACTTTTTCTACAGCATCAATGAATCCTTGTTTTCTCAGCCTTCCCACAGCTTCATCTTTTTCACTCACACCAACAAATAAAAAGTGTCGATGACCATTGGCCAAAGCATAGTTTGCCATAGCCTCCCCTGCTTGGTAGTCTTGATGAACGATTGCATGGACACCTGCCAAGCGTTGACCGATCAATATCACAGGCATCGGGATCGTCGGCAGCACTTCTTTCAACTGCTCCGTTATTTCTCGCGCAAAGATGATCATCCCCGCTACCTTTTGTTTAACCAATGTCTGAATATTTTCTAATTCTCTAGTTTCACTTTGATCGGAGTTCGTGATCAATAGCTGATAGCCATTTTGACGGGCTGTTCGATCAATCCCTTTCAACACATCATTGGCCGAAGGTGAGTTGAGTCGAGGAATGATAACCCCTAAAAGTTTTGAATCTTGGGCCTTTAAAGAACGCGCCAAGGCATTCGGCTGATAACCAGTTTCGGCGATGATTTGATCGATTTTTTTGCGCTTTTCTTCACTGATATAGCCATTATTCAAATAGCGGGAGACGGTACTTTTTGCGACACCTGCTTTTTCTGCAATATCTTTAATGGTCGTCATAAGCTGCCACCTTTTTTCTTTTTATTATACCAATTTAGAATAGAAATAGCCCCTAAAAAACAAAAATGCCTGACCAAACACACACTGTTTGGTCAGACACTGAATCAAAGATCATACATTCAAAATCCACATAAAACCAATAAATACAAAGAATAAAATATACATGATCGGCGATACTTCTTTGCCTCTTTTGGCAGCAATCATGGTGATTGGATAGAAAATAAACCCAAGTGCGATCCCGTCTGAAATACTGTATGTCAAAGGCATACCCAATAAAATCAGAAATGATGGAATAGCGATCTCCATTTCATGCCATTTGATTTCTTTCAAGGATTGCGCCATCAATACACCCACCACGATCAAGGCTGGTGCGGTTACTTGTGAGGTCACAACAGATAACAACGGTGAAAAGAATAAGCCAAACAAGAAAAAGATACCCGTTGTAACTGCCGTTAATCCGGAACGGCCGCCCACAGCAATCCCTGCGGAAGATTCAACATAAGCCCCCACTGGTGAGGTACCTAAAAGTGACCCTGCCAACATCGCTGTTGAGTCAGAAGCCAATGCTTTGCCGACTCGAGGCATTTTGTTGTCTTTCATGAACCCTGCTTGATTGGCCAAACCCACCAATGTTCCTGCAGTATCAAAGAAAGTCACCAATAGGAAAGTCAATACGACGACCCACATTTGCAGAGAATTGATATCTCCAACGTGATGAAGTGCCACCAAAAATGTCGATGACATACTAGGTGCGGCCGAAACAATACTGGTTGGTGCTTGAATCAATCCTGTCAGCAAGCCAAGAATCGTTGTTGCTGCCATCCCAATGAAAATTCCCCCAGGTACGCGTCGTACCATCAAAATAGCTGTGATAACCAAACCAAAAATCGTTAGCCATGTGGTCCCGACACTTAAAGAACCTAATGCAACCAAAGTTGAATCATCCGAGACAATAATACCGCCCTCACTCAAACCCAAAAAGGCGATAAATAAACCAATCCCACCTGAAATCGCATATTTTAAATCAGAAGGAATCGCATCGATAATCAACTCTCGCAATTTAAAAATGGTGATCACGATAAAAATCAGTGAAGCAACGAAGACCCCTGCCAGAGCCGTTTGCCAAGGAACGCCCATACCAATACAAACCGAATAAGAAAAGAAAGCATTGATTCCTAAAGCTGGTGCAGTGGCAATTGGATATTTGGCCAACACCCCCATCAAGATACAGCCCAGTGCACTGGCTAACGCCGTGGCAGTAAACACTGCACCTTCATCCATCCCTGAAGCACCTAACACAGTAGGGTTCACGAATAAGATATACGCCATAGAGATAAATGTTGTAAAACCAGCCAAAATCTCCCGTTTGACTGTCGTTTGCAAGGCATCAAGCCCAAAATAGGAATTGATATGATTTTTCATTTTTTTACTCCTCCGTCAATCAAGCAGATGTGAAAATTACACTTGATGTAAATAATGAAAACAACGAAATCAATGATAAACCAAGTTTCACTGCAAGTAAATAACATTTGACTGAAAATTCTCATTAAAACGCTTTTTTGACAATCTATCGAACTCAATCAACGTATACCTGATCGTCTTGCAGCAATTGAACCAACTGTTCTTTTGTCGTCCGTTTGATAGATAGAGGTGGCAAGTCATTTAAACCAAAATAACCACTCTCAGTCGTTTCACTGTTTGCGACAAATTCCCCTGAAAGTACGTCACAAGCAAACACCAATTTATAATATTGAAACAATTGGGGGATATCTTCTCTTAAATTGGTATCAAAAACCGCACGTAACGCGCCAACCGCAACGGTCAATCCTGTTTCTTCTAATACTTCTTTTTGAATGTTTTCTTTGGGCGTCAAACCGACCTCGGCATAGCCACCTGGCAACGACCACTCCTTGCTCTGGCTGTCTCGCACCAACAGGACGCGATCCCCCTGTCTGATCAAGGCCCGCACATCGACTTTGGGTGTCGGATAGCCATCTTGATTGTCCAAATACACATGCAATGTGTCTATCTCTTGGTCGATCACTGTTTCCATCAACATCAATGATATATCTTTTAGTTCTTGAAATCGTTCAATATCATAGGCGTCTTTTCCATAAAACAAGCCGGCTTCTGCAATTGCGCGTAATCGTTGAAAGTACTTGAAATAATCCACTATTCTCTCATCCCCTTTTTTCAAACTTGCTTGAGGTATCTTCTACATTCTTTATCTTAGCCTAGATCACCTTATTTGCAAAAATATTTGGTGCTGTTTACAGGCAGGCCGGTACTTATTTTTGTCATATCGTCCATTTTAGTCCAGAATAGAGACATAAGAACTGGAAAGGATGATCGAAGTGAACTTAACGCCTGACTTGGTTTCAAGAGAACAACTGATTGGCAAAATCCAAAAAGATATGGATCAGACCGTATTGGTGTATGCGCTGCTTGTCTGCGCCACCTTGATCGCGTCGATTGGTTTGAACTATAATTCAACGACAACAATCATTGGTGCGATGCTGATTTCTCCTCTATTGAATGGTGTCAATGGCATTGGATTTGGTTTAGGTCTGTCACATTTTAACCTAGTACGAAAAGGATTGCTTGTATTCACGATCCAAGTGATCATTATCCTCGTGATCTCTTTTTTATTTTTCTATCTCACACCAATAAAAGATTCTACACCCGAGATCCTCACCCAGACTTCTGCCACAATCTGGGACATTTTGATTGCCTTGATTGGTGGTTCAGCCCTTGCTTTTGCAAAAGTCAGGGGGCGTGACAATGACGTGATCATTGGCGTGTCCATTGGTACTTCCTTGATTTTGCCTCTATGTGTGACAGGGTATGGGGTATCTATCAGAGATTATGCGATTGCCTGGGATTCGGCACAGCTTTTTTTCACAAATACATTTTTGATTGGGTTATCCCTCTTTCTCACCATCTGGTTGCTGCAATATAGTGATTTTAAACATCACCGTTTTTGGAAATTTGGTCTAGCAGCACTGCCAATTTTTATGATTGGCCTGTTTTTCGTCTATACTACTGTAGAAACTACCATCATCGAATATCATGCCAAGCGTTTTGTTGAAGCAAATTTAAGTGATCATTATCTATTGGCACAAACAATCGATGAACAGCAGCAGTCCATCGCACTTACTTTGGTAGGCGAGGTGCTCTCAGCTGAAGAACTTCAGAAATTAGCATCAACACTTTCAGACTACAACTTGAAAGAGTATCAGCTTGATGTCACCTTTTATGCAACAAATCAGGATGGTACTTTTGATGCCTCTGTTTTAGCCAAAATACTGAAGATCCAAAACGAAGGGACCTCTAAATTCCTAGGGTTAGATTAATAAAACGCGTTGTCAAAGTGGAAAAACCGCACCTTTGACAACGCGTTATTTTGCTTTTTATCGCAACGCTTATTTATTTTGTTTGGTGTTTAGGAATGACAAAGACAATAGAAAAAATAGCCAACACACAAAAGATGACATTGACCAAAAGGCCTGCAGTTGCTCCTGTTGTGATCGAGGATGATTGACTCAACCCATTATAAACACTCGCTGAGATGGCAATCCCCATTGCACCGCCTAATGAGCTAGCCATTTTGTAAATACCAGAAGCAACGCCAGCTTTTTCTAGCGGTACACTTGAAACGGCTGTGTCTGTTGAAGGAGTTGCATACATGCCTAGACCCATGCCAAATAATGAATAGCCGATGAAAACAAGCACAAGATATGCCATGCCTTGGACCATAGTCAAAGCCATCAATGCAACACCGATACCAGAAATCAATGCGCCAAACAGCATTGGTTTTCTCGCGCCCATTCTTTGCAGCATTTTTTCACCGATTCGAATTGTGATCAAAACAAGCGCCAAATACCCCAGTGATAATATCCCAGTACTTCCAGCAGAAAGTCCACGACCTTGTTGGACATAAGAGTTGATCACGATCATTGTTCCAGCTACCGCATTTAATAGAAAGTTGGAAATCGTCGCACCAAGATAACCTTTATTCTCAAACAAGCCAAAGTCAACAAACCCCGAATCAGTATGGGTTTCAACCCAATAGAATATACACAAGCCCAGTACCACAATAAGTAGTAAACCAAGGGTTTTCAGACTAAGCCAACCAAAACTTCCCCCATTTGACACAAGTAAATTCAATGCCAACATCGATACGACAAATAAAACCAAACCGAATGTATCAAACCGCCCCTTCTTTTGGGTTCCTGCAATTGATTCAGGGGTTCCCAATAACAAGATCCCACTTAGAATCGATGCCACGATCGAGAAGACAAACACGTAACGCCAACCTAGATTACTATCGATTGCACCACCGAAGAAGGAGCAAAAACCTGAACCACCCCATGAACCAATCGACCAATAACTCAACGCCCGTTGCCGATCTTTTCCTTGGAAATAGGTTTTGACCAAGGCCATCGTGGCAGGCATGATACATGCAGCTGAGATACCTTGAAGAATGCGGCCAGCAATAAATAATCCAGTGCCACTTGCAAAAATCAATGCTGCAGAGCCAATAATATTAAATAAAATACCAATATAGGTCAATTTGACCCGTCCGAATGTATCAGCAAATCCTCCTGCGACCACGATCAAAATACCTGAGAACAAACCTGTGATCGACACACCTGTACTCAGTACACCTGAAGAGATCCCTAGGTCTGTTTGAACATCTGGCGCCATATTTAATAAAGATTGCGCAAATAGCCAATAACTTAAAACACTCAAAACGATCCCGACCAATAGGCGATTATTGCCATGATAGGATCCTTCATTTATTGCAGTAGAACTTTTCATTTTCCTAAACCTCGCTTTATATAATGGCATGCAAAAAGAGCAAAGCCCATGATTCCGATCAACAGATCATTGCTTTGATCTTTGATTGCATGGCAACTTCTTGCTTCGCAAAAAGCTACTGTTTTTTCTCTATTCTTGATCCAAATAGGTTACAACGACACTTGCCATTGATTTGGCAGCAATCAACAGACAATCCTCGTCAATCGTAAATTTTGGATTATGGTGGGGATAAATGGGCGTACCGGGTGTATGGGCCCCTACAAAGAAGAAACAACTAGGCCGTTCCAATGCATAGTAAGAAAAATCTTCTGAAGCTGTTTGCGGTCCACATTCTTTGACGGCTGCCACCTCAGGGATTGCTGCTTTTTCTACTGCATCAGCCACCAATTGCGTCATTTCAGGGTCATTCATACAAACGGGATAGTCATTTTGATAATCAAGTTCGTACGTGATACCAAATGCTTCACAAGTCCCTGCTAATAATCGGCGAAACTCTGTTTCTACAACCGGACGCAAAGATTCATCCATGATTCGAACATCTCCTGCCAACGTAACTGTTTCTTTGATGACATTGGCGGAACCTTTGCCATCAAATGAACCAATCGTGACAGTTGCTGCATCAAAAGGCCCAACGCGGCGACTAACGATTGTTTGCACACTTGAGACAAATTGTGCGGCAGCGACGATTGCATCATTGGCATCTTGTGGCGCTGAACCATGTCCGCCTTTTCCAGTCATTTTCACTTGGAAGGTTGCACGCCCTGTATGGACTGCACCAGGGTGCACATACACGTTTCCGACTTCCATCGTACTCATCACATGGATACCAAAGACATTGTCGATGCCATCGAGACAACCTGCCTCGATCATGCCTTTTGAGCCGCCAGGTGCCACTTCTTCTGCGGGTTGATGGATCACTCTAATCGTACCTGCGATTTGATCTTTAAACTGAATCAATGTGTCCGCCAAAATCATCATATAGGCGGTATGGCCATCATGACCACAGGCATGCATGACACCTGGTACGGTAGAAGCGAATGGAACATCTGTTTCTTCTTGGATCGGTAATGCATCAAAGTCTGCACGGATGGCAATATGCTTTCCCGGTTTCCCACCTTGGATGTCCACCGAAATCCCATTGCCCCCGCCAACATGCGTCATCACTGTACAGTCCTTACCATCATAAAATGCAGCAATTTTCCTGGCCGTTTCCGTTTCATGAAAGGACAATTCTGGATGTTGATGAAAGTTTCTTCTTAACGCAATCATCTCGTCTTTACTATTATCTAGTACGTCAAATATCTCTTGTAGTATTGGTTTCATTTCAATTCCTCCTCATGTCTATTCTAATATTTTCTATCTTAGCAACAATCCATTTCATTGCTATTTCAGATACATTCATAGAAATGATCCTGCTAAAAGAAATTTTTAGACTCTTTAAAGAACGATATTTTCTTCATCACGAATCCGATGTATAATGAACGAGAGAAAAGAGGGATGCTAATGGATAATCTTCACGCCTGCCACATCAATTATTATCGTGTAACCACACCGCAACGGTTTTATGCTGAACACTTAACATTACTATTGGTCCTAAAAGGCCAACTGATCGTAGAACATGATACCCATAAACAACGTCTAGACACACAACAACTCTATTGTTTAAATGGTCATCAATTTGCTGTTTTTTCAGCCAACAATGAACGAGAAGCAGTAGTGCTATGCTTAGAGATTGATTCGCTTTTTTTTGCTGATCAGTTTCCAGCGTTTTTTAATGTGCATTTTCAGATACCTTCTGAGGACGCTACTGCAACTGCCAATGGTGAACTCTTGCAGGCAATCACTGATTTGGGTTTGAATGAGTTCAACCAACGAGATGAACAAAAGATCTATCGTATGATGAAATTGGAATCCATTATTTTTCTATTGACGCAACGGTATCAAACTGATCGCCACCATCCTATCCAAATCAGTGGATATCGGCAGTTGCCGGATATCCTGCAATATATAGATGCGCATATCCATGAAGGCATCAAAGTCAAAGACATCGCTGCGCACTTTTACGTTTCAGAATCTGCTCTTTCAAAACGATTCAAAAAAGAAACTGGGGAACAACTATCCCACTACATCAAAAAAATTCAGATTCACAAAAGTCTCTCTTCACTGCAATACTCAAAAAAAAGCATTGAACAGATTGCTCTTGAATCAGGTTTTGCCAGTGTCAAAGTCTATCGTGAACAATTCAAAGCTTTTCTCAAAATGACACCCACTGATTATCGTCAATCACAGCCGCCAATGGCGCAACAAACAACCTTTGCCAAAAGTACCGTGCAGTCGGATCTATCTGACAAAGAAATCCTGCATTTACTCTATCAAACTGTTCAACAACCAGCGCGGCAGCCTCTTTTGATCGATAGACGCAACCGTCATTTGGTGATTGATGAAGAGACGAAAAATGGGCGCTTCCATGTTGGAGAAACAATTATTCAACTTGCTTCACTGTCAGATTTGACGCAAGTCAAAGTTCAACATGAATTGACTGAACTGATTGAAAGCGGCTTGATTGATTGTCTTTATTGCCAAGACTTACTCAATACATCGGATATCAGCAATACGTTAGCCAATCTATTACAGCTCAATTCATTTCCAGCCTTTGAACGATTGGATACGGCCTTTGATTTTTTGGTCAAACATCGTTTGCCTTTGATGATTGGTTTCACATTACCGACGGCAGCAACAGAATATGCAGCTGATACATCATTTTCACTGATCCAAAAATTTTTGGTTCATTTAAAACGAAAAATCGATCCAAGCTGGGTCAAACATTTACGCCTATCATTTCAACTACCTATTGACTATTCATCAGCCGTACAAATGCACTATCTGCATCTGCATGATCAAATACGTTACATTCTGCCAACTGTCTCGATTGGGATCCACTTGAATCTGCCAGATCCGCTCAATGTCACAACAAGTGAAAAACAATTACGCGCGTTGCACGCTACGATCATGGATACTGCTGACTTCATCAATTTTGATGGTGATCCCAACTTCGTCTTTCATGAAGATAATAGGCAAAAAACAGCCATTGAATCTTCCCATCATTATTTGCGCGAAAAAATCCATTGGCTGAAAAAAGTATGCCATGAACTGGCAATCAGTAAACCTTTGTACCTATTAAATTGGAACACATTGACAGGCGCAACCGTCGATTATAATGGGTTATTTTTTAGAGGGGCGATTATTCTGCAAGAACTGCTGGGGTTATCTGAACAAATCCAAGGATATGGATTTTGGTTGAACAATGAATTACATGAGCAGTACACATTTGATCAGCCTGGCCTGCATGCCTACAGTACTGGTTTGGATCTTTATCACTTTCAAAGCAAAAAAAGACCCGCATTCTTTTGTTTGTCTTTGATTCGCCGTTTGCAGGGACAAGTGATTGCACAAGGCGAAGAGTACTTAATGACGAAAGAAGGACAAAACTATCAGTTATTGCTTTGGAATACGAATTTTTTTGACCCCCATTTGTCTTCTGAAGAAGCGTTTCTAGAAAGCCAAGCCCTAGATATCTCCATCGATGTCCAGGTTTTGCCTGCTGGCAGATATCAGGTCAAGCAGTTGGACTTTGACCGCAATCACGGCGCTGTTTTTATGTTTACGCCCAGTTTCAATCGGCCGCACAGTTAGATCGTGAAACCGAAGCGTATATCGATCAGAAAACCATGATGAAACTGCATGTTTTTGATCGCATGATCACGGATCGGTTCCGCCATTTTTCAACCATTGACACGAATGGTGTCCAGTTGTTCACATTCACCTTAATATAAAAAAAAGCTGTCAGTTTGCACTGACAGCTTTTTTTCTTGTCTATTACCTCTACTTCTCTTTAAAATGAATCATGCTTTGTTCCATCTGTTTCAAGGACCAATCCATGACAAAAATCAAAATCATCGCCAGCAAACTACCGATCAACGCACCTGAAAAACGCAACGGAATCAATTGCAGCGGGGTAAAACTACTGCCGATCGTCATCAACAGCAATACTTGTGGATTGGTAAAAAAATTGGCAACTGTATAATTGATTGGCATATACAATTCTGTCAAAACATTTAAAATGATCAAAACGACGGCCAATGCCGGTAAAGATAAATGTAAAGACATCAATAAAAATCCAAGAAGCAAGCCAACGATTCCGCCAAGCACACGGCCAATCGTACGATTCTTGATTTTCTCCATATGTTCGCCGGCTAGCACTGCAGCCGCAGAGATCAAGATCCAATAGCCATTGCTTTCTCTTAGCAAATAGGCAATATACGTGGCGATAAATAAAACCATGGAAAAATGGAGTGCTTTCAATACCATTTCAGGCTGTTGGTACAATGCTAAATAATACTTATCTTTCATTGACAATCGTTGAAATCTTGTTGTTTCGCTATGTAACGGCAATCCTTCTGCCAGTGAGATCAACAAACCTGATACGATCGATCCTGCCAAACCATAAAGCAAATACGAACTCTGATGGAAAATATCCGCAACTGCCACAGCATGAAAATTAAACCCAGTTGCATAAAGCATCAGAACAAAGAAATAATCTGGTTTTGGGATGCGATAGACTTTTGAAAGTAAAAAAGCCGAAAAAGACAAACAGCCAATAATAAAAGGCGCACTCCAAGGCGCTAAAGCAGTCAATGCACCTAATATGAATGCCAACAGCAACGCACCACCATGAAGCAAAATTGCTTTAAAATTATAAAGGAATGAGACATGTTGAAACGCCAAATAAGAAAAAGCCCCCATGGCGCCGACTGAACTAATCAACGGATCTTTTAATAAGATACCTAACAAAAGCGGGACCCCCATCGCCAACCCAGAGCCTAAAGGACGCAATAGCGTACGTTTTTTCTTCATGATTTTCCTCCCTTCTCTATTGATCAGAAATATGTAATAAAAAACAAACGTTCCTTAATTAGTATACGGAGCAAAATAGAAATTAGCAAATCTATTTTCAGAAAATGTTGATTTCATTCAAAATCATCCCCAAACGCTATCCATAATCATCGCAATCTGAGATATTTTACTGTAAAATTAATTTTGTGCAAACAAGCCAATCATCGGAGGAAAACAATGACTTTCTATGGGTTACGTTACTTACAGCAACAATCGAATCTGATCGATTATGTCAAATATTTTTTTATTTTCGCTTCCCTATTCATTTTGATCATCGTCTTTAGTCTATACTTGCGCCATCGCATGCAAACAAAGTATCGAGATCTAAGTATCATTGCATTGCTCTTTTTACTGTTTGTATCCGGTGTCCAATATTCTGATTACACGCAGAGCGAAAGCCAAATATCTCAGTCCTCTCAAATGGTCAACTTCCTCCAGCGATTAGCTGAAGACCAGCATGTCGATGAAAATACAGTCTTTGTCAATACAACACAACTGACGGATGGTGTACTAGTCACATTCAATGACCACTACTATCGTGTATCCCTTAATGCCGACTTTAGCGCCTATACATTGGAAGAAGCCTACTTGACGACAACAGATATCACAAGAATAGAGGAGTGAGCACATGCAATTGTATACACCCATTTTGATTAAATTTACTTTAGGTATCATCTGTTTGATCATTCAAATCAATCTTATGGGAAAAAGTAATTTGGCGCCAAGTTCATCGATGGATCAAGTTCAAAATTATGTGTTGGGGGGAATTATTGGTGGTGTCATTTATAATGAATCAATCACTGTTTTGCAATTTATCCTTGTACTGATTATTTGGACGCTATTGATTTTCATTTTGAAATTTGCCAAAGAGCACAATCACTTCGTCAAGCGGCTGGTGGATGGACACCCCATTTCTTTGGTCGAGAACGGTACAGTCAATGTCAAAGAGTGTTTGAAAAATGGATTATCCGCCAATGAATTGATGTTCAAATTACGATCCGTCGGCATCTATGAAGTTGAAAAGGTCAAGCGCGCTGTCCTAGAACAAAATGGACAGTTGACAATCATTGAGTTTGGCGACGAGAATATCCGTTATCCAATCATAGTCGACGGGTTACCCAATTTTGATGTTCTCGAATTGATTCACCAAGATATAGAATGGCTGGAAAAACAAGTCCAGGATCAGGGGTTTGATCGTATTTCAGCGATCTACTTAGGAGAATACTTGTCTGGTACGGTAAAGTTATATAGTTATGAATCGAAATAAATTATTAACATCGAAAAAGACATGTAGTCCAAATAAAGGTCTACATGTCTTTTTCGATGTGGGTATATCTTTTGTTGATTGAACCAGATTACTCGCTCTTAGAGAAATCGCCTTTGGCAACCACATTATCTGTACAATAGTTTCCTGCTTGTTTGTCACTGCGCACTTCTGCCAGTTTTTCTTGGATCATGTCTAAAATGACCGACAGATTTTCTTCATTATCAACAAAATCTAATTGATCCCCATCGATCTGCATTTTAGGACACACATCAAAGGCTTCATACCAAGCATCATAGCGTTGGTTTAATTCTTTGTAATAGTCATATAGCGTTGGATCATTGGCCACTTGTTCATACGAACGGCCCCGTTTGTTGATCCGCGCAATCATCGTATCCAGTGATACCTTGATATGCACCATTAAGTCAGGATGTTTTTCAGGTGCTGATTCTTCTAATTCTTTCAGCATAGTATTCAATAAATTGTCATACTGTTCCACTTCCAAAGGGGCGATCCGACCTAGATCGGCATTCAAATGGAACATCAAGCTATCCTCATATATGGAACGATCGATCACATTATCGTCATTAGATAAGGCTTCTCGCATCCCAAGAAAGCTCTTGTTCAAAAAGAAAATTTGCAATAAAAAAGCATAGCGCTCAGGATTTGAATAAAATAATGGCAACACGTCATTGTCTTCCACATTTTCATAAAAAGGTTTTGACGCCATTTCCTTTGATAAGAAAGCAGTCAAACTACTTTTCCCTGCACCTATCGTACCTGCAATCAGTAACACATTCATCCATCCTTTTTAAATATATTCGCCTACGTATGCGATTCGTTTTTGTTGCTTAAAATCATATGTTTCAAGTGCTGACAAACTCGTCAAGTAAGCTTGTGTTGATTCCGTCAGCATGATATTTACGGGCGTTTTCTGCTCGTGATAAACGACAATCGTTTTGTTCATTCTATAGGCAGCACCGATTTCAAAAGCGGTTCCTGGGTCTGTGATGCCCCCTTGATAATCCAGAATAGCCAATACAACATCGGCTTGTTCTAAAGCAGACATATCACGATCGAAAATTTCTCGTGCCCACTCTGCTGTTTGCGGCGCAGCATGTCCATCTTGATGCAACCGTGGTGAATAGACCTGCAGTGCCTGCGGATTTTTGGCTATATGTTTTTCGACAGCCGTGATTCTATTGATTTGCTCTTCTGAAAAGAACGGACCAGCCAAATAAATATTGATCATCCTACCATCTGCTCCTTGCCAATCTCATCTATCAAGTAATCAACCAATGCCTCATGATCCTCCATGAAACGCACGCTTTCCAAGACTTGCACGTTGGCAAACTGTCCTTCACCAAAAGCGTTCAATACTTGTTGCAGTCCATCATAAAAGCCATCTATATTTAACACACCGATTGGCTTTGAAGGAATCAGTCCGATCGCAATCGATGAAAGAACTTGCGATAACTCTTCTAGTGTACCAAATCCTCCAGGTAATACAAGATATCCATCGCCTAATCCAATCAATTGTTCCTTCCGTTCTGCCATTGAATCGGTAAAAATGGATGTATAGGTACCGTATCCAGATGTTCTAGGTAATTCGTCGGCAAATAGTCCAAGGGGATATATACCTGTAACGGCACCATTGTTCTCAATGACCCCTTCACTGATTTCCCCCATCAGTCCCGACAAAGAGCCCCCGTAAACCAATTCTATATGATTTTTTGCTAAATAATGACCTATTTCCCGTGCAATGCTGGCCATTTGGGGATCTTTACCAAACTGCGCACCACAAAATACAGTAACTTTCATGCAACCATCTCCTTCTAAACTACACAAGCTATTTTACACGTTCTACGAAAAAAGTAAACACTACATATAGTTGTTTATGCCAAAAAAACCGTTAATAAACACAATATATTGTATTTTCATTTTGATCATTTGCCCCTAAACACGAAAGTTGTCTCCCAACATCAAACAAACAAATCGCTGTTTCTACTCACTCAGATCCACTTTAGCCAATCAAAACAAAAAAACACGAAATAATTATTCGTGTTTTCTTGAAAAAATAAAAAAGTTAAGATGAACCTAAAAAAATTACAGGTGTTTTACAAATAGGAATGATTTGGATTGGTCTCCATAACTTTTTTCTCCGATTTGTTTAAACCCCAATTTTTGATAAAAATGATGATTTCTCAGTGAAAAATCTGGTGTTTCTACTTGCCAAATTCCCTTCTTATTTACTTCAAACGCTTTCCATGTCCGCGTACCGATTCCTTGTCCAATAAAACGTGGATCTAAACAAAAGTAGCTAATGGTAGAAGGCTCACCGTCTTTGTATACCAAAATACCACAGTTCTCTTGTTTGTAGGATATAATCAGCTTTTGTAGCGAAGTATCTTGTAAGATTTTTTCGCACAATGTACCATCGTCATATCCAGGCGGGCCTAACTTGACCCCTTTCCCAAAAGCCAATTCACTATCTGAATCAAAAGATTTTTTTAACACATCTGCCAAAAATACGGCATCAGATTGATTGATTGCATGAAACCTAATACACATGAGATACCTCCTTTAGTCTGTCTATCCATTTTGTTAAACGTCACTGCCTGATCAAAATGCTCTGATCAGGCAAATCAGTTTTTCTTTTGGGCAAAGATCATTTTGAACCAGACGGTCATCCTTTTGAACCTCTGCAATTGTTTGCGGGTACGTTTGATTTGGCGGTAGCGTTTTGGTTGTTTCAAATAAAACTGCTGATGCAAATTTTCAGCAGGCCAAAATCTTGTTGCAGGGATGATTTTTGTGACGATCGGTTGCGGATCCTTGATGGTTTTTTGCAGATGATTTTTTGACGCCAGGGCTTCTTGATATTGTTCCTTCGTCGACGTAAAAATAATTGGGCGATAATAAACACCACGATCTTGAAATTGTCCGAAGGCATCGGTGGGATCGGTCACCCCCCAATAAATAGCCAGCAATTCTTTATATGTGATGATCGCCGGATCAAAAATGATTTCCACTGCTTCAACATGCCCAGTGCTGCCGGTCAATACTTGATCATAAGTTGGACGGGCTATATGACCGCCCGTATACCCGGATAAGACCGAAATGATGCCTGGGTGGTTTTCAAAAGGTTCCACCATACACCAAAAACAGCCACCGGCAAATATCGCGGTTTCCGTAACAGTCTCGTCTCGGTTGCGCTGTTCCTTCACTGAAGGCCATTGCATCGATGCTGATTTTTTTCCAATCAACGTGTGATAAAAGTCCATGACATCCGGGGTCAAATTCTGTCGCAGAGCCAATGGACGTAAGGTGGCTTCAAGTTGGGACAACGCGTGTTGGGACTGATTGGTTTCGATTTCATTTTTTGCTTGAATCAATTGCGCTCGTTCCCATTGCCTCGTGCCTTCATTCAAAATCAAATTATATAATGTGGCCAAAACGACTTGATTTGCTTCCATAGCAGATGCCTCCGTTTCTCTTATTCCAGCGCTCCTTCTATAAAAAAACTGTATCATATAATGGCTTTTTTCGCCTAATGAAGTGCCAAAAAAAGACAGAAATCGCTTCTGCCTTTTCTTGATCATTCTGATTATTGTGCTCAAAATCAATCTGTTTCTGATTTCTGTAAAGTCATGATCACCGGACCATCTTTGGTGATAGCGATCGAATGCTCGTACTGGGCACAGTAACCGCCATCGATTGTTCGGGCCGTCCACCCATTGTCATCCATTTTCATGCGCCAAGTGCCGGTAGTGATCATTGGCTCAATCGTGATCGTCATCCCTTCACGCAAGCGCAAGCCTTTGCCTGGCAAGCCAAAATGCGGAAAAAAGGGTTCTTCATGGATCGTTGGTCCGATTCCATGGGCAATAAAATCACGTACCACGCCAAAGCCTTGTGCTTCTGCATAACTTTGGATGGCATGACCAATATCCCCCACACGGTTCCCTACTTGAGCTTGCTCGATCCCTAACCGTAAGGCTTCTTTGGTAACAGCCATCAACTCCTGGTGTTCTGGAGAAATCTCACCAACAGCATATGTCCAACAACTATCAGAAATCGCACCATGATAATCGACACAAAAATCGACTTTCACAACATCTCCTGATTTTAAGACATAATTTGAAGGGAAGCCATGACAAATTTCTTCATTGACACTAATACAAGTCGCATACGCGTATCCTTCAAAACCAATCTGAGCTGCGGTCGCATCGGCGGCTTCTATTTCATTTTGGACAAAGGCATTGATTTGATTGGTCGTGATACAAGGTTTGATGAAGGTACGTAACTTCTCATGGATACCAGCTAAAATACGACCGGAGACGTTCATTTGCTCGATTTCTCTTTGTGATTTCAATGTAATCATTTCTCTCACCACTTTCTATGCATCAATAGTCAACTTTATCTAAGAAAAGTCCGTGGGCAGGAACCGTTTCACCAGCCGCTTGCCGTACTTTTTCAGTCAAGACTTGGTCAATGATCGTTTCATCCAATTCCCCAGCCCCAATAGCCAATAGCGTACCCGTCACGATCCGGACCATCTTATGCAAAAAACCATTGCCTTTAAAGGTAAAGTGGATCATGCTGCCCTCTTGCGTGATCGTGATTGATTCAATCGTTCTCGTCGTTGACTTTTTTGATTTTTTTAAAGCGGAAAAACCAATAAAATCATGTGTACCAATCAATCGATCAGCAGCTTGCTGCATTTTTTCTCTATTTAGTGTCTGCGGATAATGGAAACTACGGCTGCGTTCAAAGACGGTTGGAATCGGGTTGTTCCACACATAATAACTATATTGTTTGCCTACTGCATGATACCGCGCATGGAACCGTTCTGGGACTTCTTCGATATGGTTGACCACGATATCTTGCGGCAAGTACCGGTTGAAAAATTGCTGCATCTCTGCCAATGGTGTTGTCACAGTTGTTTTAAAATTGGCAACCTGACCTCGAGCATGGGTTCCAGCATCCGTTCGACCGGAACCAACAATTTCGATCTCTTCATTCGTTAGTAACTTGATGACACCTTCTATTTTTTCTTGAATCGTCTTGTCACTGTCGCCTAGCCGTTGCCAGCCTAAGTAACGCTTGCCATCGTATTCGATCGTCAATTTGATATTGCGCATCTATGATTTGCTCCTTTTAGTCAAAAAACTAGTCTGTTAATAGTCAAGTTCCATCATAAGCCATTCTCTTGGTGTTGTAAACGCCAATGATTTCTTTGCTCATTCGGTAATAATTGTTCTTTATTATTGACAGTACGAGAAAAAAAGTAGATTATGTACCCTATAGGGGTATATTGATAAGGAGGAAATATTTATGTCACACACCAACGATCATCGACAAGATGCATTGATCAAACGATTAAACCGTATTGAAGGACAAATCAAAGGAATCAAAAAAATGGTTATCGATGATAAAGAAATTGCCGATATTATGATCCAATTAAACGCTTCAAGAGCAGCCCTACAAAAAATCAGCCAGATACTGCTAGAAGCACAAGCTGACCATTCATTGATGCATGTCCATGATGGCGCAGATTTAACTGCCGAAATAGAAACTTTGCGCCGGGTCATCACACAATACAATAAAATAAATTAATAAAGGGGTGCATCATATGGCACATAATCGCAAAATCACGCCAACGAGAACCCTCGATCGTCAGCTCCTGAAAATGGCGTTTCCAGCTATGGTCGAAAATATTTTAGAAACATCTGTCGGATTTATCGATGCTTTGATGATTGCTCAAATCGGGATCATAGCCGTTGCTGGAATTGGTGTTGCCAATGCATTACTCAATGTTTACTTAGCTGTTTTTATTGCACTTGGTATTGGAACCTCTTCATTGATTGCACGGCATATTGGTGCCAATACGAGTGAAAAAGCCAAAGAAGTTGCACAACAGTCCTTGCTTTTGACGTTCGTCGTCGGATTGCTATTTGGGCTTGTCAGTCTCTTTTTCGCCACCCCTTTACTGCGTTTGATGGGTGCTGATCAGACAACACTTGCCGCAGCCAAACCTTTTTTTCAACTTGTTGGCGATACAGCGATGCTGATAGGGACGATGACTTCTTTTGGCAGCATGCTTAGGGCAACTGGTGACACTAAATCACCTATGTACGTTGGTGTAATTTCAAATTTGATCAATATTGTGTTAGATTTTGTACTTATTTTTGGCGTGGGGCCATTTCCAGCGTTGGGTGTTATTGGAACAGCGATTGGGACAGTGATAGCGCGCTTGGCAGGGACCTTCTTGCTTTACCTCAAAGTAAAAAAATCACCGCTTGCCTTCTCATTAACAGGTATATTGCATATAAATCATTATTCACCTTTAATCCATTTGACCATACCGGCAGCTTTAGAACGGTTGGCCATGCGCTTGGGTCAAGTCTTATATTTTGGCTTGATCGTTGCACTCGGTACTAAAACCTACGCTGCGCATTCGATTGCTGGCAGTATCGAAAGTTTTGTCTACATGCCCGCATATGGCATCGCAACAGCAACAGCGACCATGATAGGTATCAGTATCGGAAAAAAAGATTTTACAGAAACAAAAAATATTACTTATATTGCCTGTAAGTATGCCGTTTTGATTTTGAGTGTATTGGGAATCTGCTTATTTGTTGGCGCACCTTTATTTGCTCATTGGTTTACCTCAGACCCATCAGTGATTTCACAAGTCGTGACTGCTTTGCGCATCGATGCTTTTAATCAGCCTGGACTCGCCATCAGTTTGATTTTAACAGCCGTTCTTCAAGGTATGGGAGATACAAAAACACCTTTATATAGCACTTTGTTTGGGATGTGGGGGATTCGTGTGATTGGGGTGCTCTTGTTGGGTTCAGTGCTTCAGATGGGGATAGCAGGTGTTTGGATAGCCATTGGATTAGACCTCTACGCTAGAAGTTATTTCTTAGGTTGGCGTTTAAAAAAGACACACCAAAAACAAACGGCTTTACTATAGAATAAAAGACATATTGGCTTCCTAAAGGAAGCCAATATGTCTTTTATTCTATCTCGCCGATCATTAACATATCATCCGCGATTTTCTTCCTTCCGATACATCAATCCTAATCCTTTCAAAAAGTTCCGCGCATATTTATCGCCGCAAGGTTTAAAATTCCGATGTCCTTCTTTTCGCAGAATCGCCCCTAGTTCGCCTTTTGTCGGGTAAATTCCTGCTTCAGCAAATATCGCCAGCATATCTTCACTGGTAAGAAACAAGGCAATTTTAACCTTTTTCAATAGAATATTATTGATATGTTTGATGTCTTTGCTTTTTTGTTGCGGTATCTCTTTTTGTTCTTTTTGCGGTCCGCGTTTCAACGTGATAAAGCCATTCAAAAATGAATCTAGCACTTGGTTATTGATTGCCTTTAGGTAGACGTTCTCTTTGTCATCGTCTGTTTGGGCCTCATGGTTTCTGGTCAGCATCTCCCGCACTTCTTCTTTACTCACCGGATGTCCACCTAATTCAAAGGCTTTGACCATATCCGTATCTTTGATATCAACCGCGTATCTTAAGCGAAGTAATCGGTCGTTATTGTTCATGTTGTTTCCTCCTCATGTCTCTTATTTCTATTGTAATGCAGAATGCTGCTTTCATCAAAGGACTATTTGTGATAAGGGGCGTTGGTATTGATACGAAACGCACGATAAATTTGTTCCACCAATATCAATTTCATCAATTGATGGGGATACGTCATTTTGCCAAATGAAATCTGCGCATCACTGCGTTGCATGACGGCTTCGCTCAAGCCTAATGAACCGCCGATCACGAAAACCAATTGACTTTTGCCCTGGATGCCCAATTGATCGATTTGTTTCGCAAATGCTTCGCTTGTGGGATTGCGCCCCTCGATTGCCAATGCGTAAACATATTCAGTCTCTTTGATTTTAGACAAAATTCTTTGCCCTTCTTTTTCTTTGATTTGCATCATTTGGGCATTGCTCAAATTTTCTGGCGCTTTTTCGTCAGGCACTTCGACAAAGGTTAATTTGGCATAGGCACCGATTCTTTTGGCATATTCATTGATCCCTTGGACAAGATATTTCTCCTTTAATTTACCAACAGTCACAATTTTGATATTCATAGCAGATTCCTTTCTGAAATCAGTACAATCTAATACAGATATTTTTTCATTATTGGATGAAATAAAAAGCGAATGTTCATCATTTAAAACAAATTCTTCCCAAACTTCTTCATAAATTTTTCAAAGTCTCTTAGTAGACTAATCTCAGATAGAAAGAATATACTAATTATAACGGAATAATTAGCAAGGGGGAAAATAAAATGGAACGAAAAGATGTTACACCAGAAAAGAAACCTTCTTCTGGATTATTTAAAAAATTAGGTATTGGTATTTTAGGCGGTGTTATCGGCGGGCTCTTAACTTTTGGCGGTCTATACTTAGCTATGGGTTCTTCACTCACTGGCACCAATTCAACCACCACGACAGGTGTTCAAAATTCAAGCGGAGAAACAACCGTTTCTAATGTAAAACTGGATGTCACAAGCGATGTTACACAAGCCGTCGAAAAAGTACAAGGTGCTGTGGTGTCGATCATCAACTTGCAGCAAAGTCAAACCAACGATTTTGGCAGTCTCTTTGGTCAACAAGGCGGCCAAAATACACAGTCTGATGAAAACGCCAGCGACGATAGTACTTTAGAAGCTGCTTCTGAAGGTAGTGGCGTTATCTATAAAGTCGATGGCGATACAGCTTATGTCGTAACCAATAACCATGTCGTTGAAGGTCAGTCGGGCCTAGAAGTCGTCCTTTCAGACGGTTCTAAAGTGTCAGGAGAGTTGGTGGGTACTGACGCCTATACAGATTTAGCTGTCATCAAAATTGCTTCAGACAAAGTTGAAACAGTCGCAACATTTGGTGATTCCAGCGCACTTAAAGTTGGCGAACCTGCCATTGCGATCGGTTCTCCTTTAGGATCTGATTACGCCAATTCAGTCACACAAGGGATCATCTCATCCTTGAATCGTCAAGTGACGAGCCAAAATGATTCCGGCGAAACAGTCAGCATCAATGCCATCCAAACAGATGCAGCAATCAACCCTGGGAACTCAGGTGGTCCACTGATCAATGTTGATGGTCAAGTGGTTGGGATAAATTCAAGTAAAATTGCCAGCACGTCAGAATCAACTTCTAGTGTGAGCGTCGAAGGGATGGGCTTTGCGATCCCAAGTAACGATGTGGTTGAAATCATCAATCAATTAGAATCTGACGGTAAAGTGGTACGCCCTGCATTGGGTATCCGTACGATCGATCTCAGCTCGATCACCTCGCAACAACAAGAACAAATCTTGAAAGTGCCAACGTCTGTCACAGCCGGTGTCGTTGTCTACTCAGTCAACAATGCCACACCTGCAGAACAAGCTGGTCTGCAACAATATGATGTCATTACCAAAGTTGATGACACAGACATTAGTTCTACAACTGATTTACAATCTGCGCTATACAAACATAAAGTTGGCGATACCATCACATTGACTTTCTACCGTGGTGAAGAAGAAAAAACAGCAACTGTAGAATTATCCGTGGATACATCGATCAATGATACAACAAATAGCAGCAACTAAGCATACGCATGCAAAAACGCTCCGCCACAAAAACAGGAAGTGGCGGAGCGTTTTTTTATGCTTTTCCAGTTGGAAAGGCACTGCCGACAACTGCATCTTGCGGCAATTCCAAAATTCCCTTTTTCATTGGTGCATTGGGTAATTGCAATTCTTTGGCTGAACAAACCATACCAAAGCTTTCAACGCCCCGCAATGTACCAGGCCAAATCAATAGCCCATCAGGCATCATGGCACCAGGTTTTGCAACCACGACTTTCAAGCCTTTTCGGATATTGGCTGCACCACAAACGATTTGCAGTATTTCCTCGTTGCCAACATCGATTTGCGTCACAGATAAATGGTCACTATCAGGATGTTCTTCGCAGCTTTGCACATAGCCAACAACGATCTTTGGTGCATGATCGCTAGTCAAACGTTCCGTAAACCCTGCTGCTGCGATCAATTCATTCAATTGATCCACTTGGGCATCGGTTAGTTCGACTTGACCTCTGCCATCGATAGGCATGACATCTGAAATGCCAAAAAAGTTCCAACCGACAATCGTGTCTTCTTCATTTTTGATTTGCGCGACATTGTCTATGCGAGAAACTGTTTGCGCCAATCCTTTATCATTTTCAGTGATCACCATCAATGTATCACTCACGTATTCTTTGTTATATGCAAAAATCACGTACTTTCCTCCTTCAATCATTCCGCCCATAATCTTAACAAATTTTTGCTGATTCGTCATCGTATTTCGACCGATCTCTTTGATTTCTCTCACAAAAACAGCAAAAAACTGCCCAACCCATCAGCGCTGCTACTTCGCTTGGCAGATCCTAGCGGGTTGATACAGCGTTGATTAGGTTAAGCAGCTATCCATTCTTTTAAAGATCAATCCTTTTCTGTGTCTTGCGGTGAAACGATCAGCACATCACAACGTGCTTCTCTAATCACATAGCTGGCCACACTACCCATCATAAACCGTTCAACAGCGTTCAAACCAGATTGTCCCACCATGATCAAATCGATATCGTATTGATCAGGCAATTGTGTCGCTAGCGCATCTTTGATCGATCCATAAGCAATCACCCCTTCAACTAACGGGAAATCCACTGAATCTGCATAGGCTTTGCATTCATCGATCATGTTTTGGGCCGTATCTTTTTCCTGCTCAAGAATTGAGCTATCTAATGGCGCATACCCCATCATCGTCGGCATTTGTTGATCAATGATCGTTGCAACATAGACCTTTCCTTGATTGCGTCGTGCAACTTCAACGGCTTTTTTAAAGGCATCTTTGGCTTGTTCTGATCCATCGATTCCGACTAATATGTTTTGATATCTTTGTGCATCCATTTGAATATCCTCCGTTCTTTATTGAACACTTGCTAAAAATGTTTCGATTTCTTCCTTCGTTTTACGGTCTTTATTGACAAGACGTCCAAGCTCCTTGCCATCTTCGATCACCACTAAACTTGGAATACCAAATATCGACCATTCAACAGCGACATCCATAAATTTGTCTCGATCGACTTCAATGAACTGATAATTTGGAAAATCCGCCTCGATCTCAGGTAATTGCGGTTTGATATACCGACAATCCCCACACCAATCAGCGGTAAAAAAGAACACATTTTTTCCATGTTCCACATACGTTGCCAATTCTTCTAAATCTTTTGGAATAATCACATACTCACCACTTTCTTTTTATACCCAAATTATACACCTTTCTGACTACGAAAACCAAACAGTAAGTGCAACTACTGTATACTTGCGGCCTACTTGCCCCATTTAAATCAAATAAAACCACTTCAATGTGAAGTGGTTTTTTGATTTAATCGATGGATCATTTTCCGGCAATGATCGTGTCGACAGTGGATTTGTCTAAGCCCTTCAATACTTGAATCACCATTTCACGGGCTGCTTCATAGTCAGCAATGCTGAATAGTGTTTGGTGGGTGTGGATATAGCGTCCTGGTACACCAATGACTGTACTTGGGATCCCTTCATTTGCCATATGCGCTGCACCTGCATCAGTACCGCCTTTTGAGACAAAGTATTGATAAGGAATGTGATGCGTTTCAGCTGTATCCAGCAAGAATTCTTTCATTGCAGGCAGCATGATCAATCCTGGATCAAAAATACGCAATAACGTACCTTCCCCTAAATGACCAAAGGTACCATTTTTGGTTACTGTATCATCTGCTGGTGAACAATCTACGGCAAAAAATAGATCTGGTTTAAATTTCGTCACGGATGGACGGGAACCGCGTAAGCCTACTTCTTCTTGCACATTGGCACCTGCAATCAATGTGTGTCCCAATTGTTCATGTTGCAATGCTTCTAATGCATCTAATACAACGGTACAACCATAGCGATTGTCCCAAGCTTTCGAAATGATATGTTTGCCATTCGCAGTCTTGATGGTTTCCACTTGAGGCACCACTGTATCCCCTGGACGGACACCGAAACTTTCAGCTTCTTCTTTTGATTCAAAACCAGCATCAAACAAAATATCTGTTACTTCCACTGATTTCTGGCCGCCTGTGCCGCGTAACAAGTGAGGCGGTACAGAAGATGACACACATGGATAATCCCCTTTTGCAGTTTTCAAGGTAAATCGTTGGGCAGAAACAACATATGGATTCCAGCCCCCTAATGGTGTTACTTTGAATAAGCCGCGGTCAGTCACTGTCGTCACAAGGAAACCAACTTCATCCATATGTGCTGCTAACATGATTCGGGGCGCATCTTCATCTTGATGATGACGGATGCCAAAAATACCGCCCAAACCATCTTGTTGCACCTCATCTACTAGCGGTGTCATCGCTTCACGCATATATGCACGCACATCATGTTCAAACCCACTGGTTCCTTGTAATTCTGTCAATTCTTTGATTCGTTGAAATGTTTGATCTTCCATCGTTTGATTGCTTGTTGTAAAAAACAAGCTTCGCCCCCTTTAAAGTTCATTATTGGTATATTATAACGTAAATTCTTCGATCTGGTTATTTTTCTTATAGAAAAATTCTAAACTATGTTACACTTATAATAATTAAATCTCTGATTTCATGCTATCAAATCAACGTGTGAAAAAACGATTGAAGGAGGATAAGAACATGCATGATCATCGCCCGATACAATATTTTAAAAACGGCCTGACTGTTGGCTTAGGACTAGGATTAGCCGGAGGGATCTTTTCCACTATTTGGTTAAAAAACAAACAGAGTCTTCATGCTGACGATGTTCTAGAAAATATTAAATCTGCATTTGTCAAAGAAGGCCCTATTGAAGGCTCTTGGATCAATTTTGAGAAACAGCCTTTGCGTAAATTTGCTGTGACTTCCCAAGGCTATACAGGTGGCATCACCCGAACCGAAGATGGCCAGCTGGTCTCTTATGAATTTCTCGCAGATGCCCGAACGGGTACTGTTTTAGATATCCAACGCAGTATCGTTGAATAAGCACTTATATATGTAGACGCCGGTTTCTTTTGAAGCCGGTTTTTTTGTGTAACAGTGTAGGGATATCCAAAACAAGTACTTCTTCAATTGGCCATGGTGTTTTATGTCGATAGGCAGTAGCGCCACTTTCAAACAGACAATACAAGCGATACTCTTCCACCACGATTTGTTCTAGATATGGTGGACACTTGATACGAAACGAGACTGTTTTTTTATTGAATGCTGCCGCCTCTTTTGGGAAAATCCAGATTTCACTGGCACTTGGACCAAAGGAACGTGCCAAAAATACCCACTCTTGATAAAAAGCTATGCTTTGAACTTTTGTGGTAGTAGAAATTTGTATTCTCGGTGAAAATCGTGTCTTCTTTGCAACATCTTCGTTACCTGCTGCATGCGGCAACGTATAATAGGCGATAAGCCCTGATCCTTTCAAAGCAAAAGATCCAGCAATCAATTCTTGTTGATAGCAAGTTAAGTAAGAGGCCCGTTCAATCTTATGCAGGTCAACAATAGAATCAAAAACGATTGGTACGCCGGTTTGCTCAGAATTATCAGCGAACAACTTGGTTAAAGATAGCGCGCCAACTCGTCCGCTGCCATTGCCAGTGATCGTTACCCACAGTATCGCTTTCTCGGAATCATAGGCTAAACCACCGACATGGGGGCGTTTTGGCAAGACCACATTTTTGCTATGCTTACCTGAACGACGGTCAAAAACCATGATCTGCGAATGATGTTGGTGATCGCCGCAATACAGTGAAATAAACAGCCACTCTTCAGACAACGCCAAGCCTTGTGGTGTCATATGCTGACATGACTCCATATTGTTTCCAATGACAGCGGAGGCAAGCATACCTGATGACAGCCCGGAAATCGTTACAGTTGGCTCTCTATCCTCTCGTGCTGCTGCCCAAGCCCGTTGGATCAAAGGATAACGTTTAAGCTGGGCAAAAACCAATGTTTGCGCTTGTCTGCTCTTTCTATAATGACGCCACAACAAAAAGAGGCAGACCATGAACAAACCTACAATCGTGCCGTATGTTTTGTTCATCGCTGTCTCTCCTTTACTGGACGCTAAGCGAAATAGACCGAAACGATCTGAATGCGTCTTATTCTATCATGTTTACAATTGTTTATACTACTTGTACTTCTACATCGATATTGCCCCGCGTTGCACGAGAATACGGACAAAAATCATGGGCTTCTTCCGCAATTTTTTCAGCCTCTTCTTTTTCAACACCTGGCAGCGATACTTCTAAAATCACGCCGATTTGGTAACTGCCATCGTCATGCTGGTATAAAGAAACCCGCGCTTTGACTTCAGATTCGGATTCGATATCATGTTCTTTCAACATATGCTGCACGGCACCATTGAAACAAGAAGCATAACCTGCTGCGAATAATTGTTCCGGATTGGTCCCTTCACTATGAATGCCTGGTTTGTCGATTTTCATGTGCATACTGCCGTTAGGCGCTTCTACTTCACCGACCCGTCCGCCGCGATTGATCATTGCTGTTTCATACTGTTTTTTCATTGATTCTCTTCCTCTCTTTTTTAGTCTACTTCCAGTGTACCGAGTAATGTTCAATCTGACAAAAGGATTGCACTTTTGCAAAAAAAAACAGCGTTTGACGTTTCGTCAAACACTGCCTTTGTATCCATAGTTTCCGATTGTGATCAATAAATGTGAACAATAGCTGAATAATTAGGATTTAGAGCGTCCTAAGAAAAATGACACAACTGCAACCACGATAACTGCACCAATGATTGAAGGAACTAATGCCATTCCAGCTAATGATGGTCCCCAAGAACCTAATAATCCTTGACCAATTGCAGCGCCGACTAAACCAGCAACAATGTTCGCAATCCAGCCCATTGATCCACCTTTATTTGTAATTGCACCGGCGATCAAACCGATAATAGCACCTACGATTAATGTCCATAACCAACCCATGTTTTTCTCCTTCTTTCTCTATAGATATTTATTACACTGTTTATGTTACGCTTCTTCTTTGAATTAGACAAAAGATTTGCTCTCAAATGATGCAAAAAGCCAAAATCCATTGTTATATTAAGGTTTTCGACGTCCGTATATTTGTGCTTAAACGCGTGCGTACCCGTTCTTTTAAAAAGAACTCTCCCATGAAATCGTTTTATTATGAATTTTATTCTTTTTCAGCTAAACTAAAGTAGAACAACAGATGTTACCTATTCACCAATACCGCTTTTTTATTGTCCATCTTGTTGTCCACACTGAATTTCCATCTATTTAAAGTTCTATCATGCACACGCCCACGTCTCAGTCACGATTGATTAAGAGGGCTTTTTTTGAACATTCAAAACAAAAAATATAAAAGGAGCAAATCATCATGAATAAAAAGTTGGGGTTATCTATTATCAGTCTGGCGGCTTTACTCTTTGCTGCAGCTGGGTGCGGCAGCAGCGACAGCAGTGATGCAAAAGAGATTCGCATGTTTGTTTCTGGCGATACCAGTGAAGGCGGCGCCTACACGAAAATGGCAGAAAAATATAAAGAAGAAACCGGTGTAACTGTTGAAGTGACAGATGTACCTTATGACGATTTGCTGACAAAAGTCACCAAAGCAGTCCAAGCAGATGACGCCCCAGAAGTTGTGCGTGTTTCAACCGTTTTGCCGGATTGGAATGAATACTTGATGGACTTGACGGCTGTTGCCGAAGAAGCACATACATTAGAATCAATGACCATCAAAAATGAAGAAGATGTCGTCAAGGCTTTACCCTCCGATGTAACCGCTACCGGTTTGTTCTTAAATACGGATTTGTTTGACGAGGCGGGTGTTTCCTATCCGCAATCAGAAGCGGACATATGGACGTGGGATGAATTTCTTGAGGCAATCAATGAAGTTGTAGAAAAAACTGATGCCAAATATGGCATGGTCATGGATGCTTCAGACCATCGCTTGCGGGCTTTCACCTATCAATATGGCGGACAAGACTTCTTCTTAAATGCGTCTGGTGATTCCTACACAACAGATGATGCAACCAAAGAAGCTTTACAGAAATTTATAGACCTGAACAATGATGGTGTCATGCCTAAATCGGTTTGGACCTCTGGAGAAGATGCTTCTGCAATGTTCAAAAGCGGCCGTGTGCCAGCATACTTTTCTGGCAGCTGGCAAATCGTCGATTTTTCTAATAATATCAGCAATTTCAAATGGCAATCCGTCTATGCACCTGCGCAAGAAACCCGTGCTTTGAATATGGGGGGCAATTTCATCGCCGGTTTCAGCAATAGCAAAAACAGTGAAGAAGGACAGAAGTTTATTGAATGGTTGTACCAAGAAGACAATTATAAACAGCTCTGCACCTATGCCGGCTATCTACCTGCTGTAGAAGACATGACTGTTGACTATGAACAAGGTCAAGACTCTTATGAAATCTATAATCAAGAGATTGCTGCTGCGGCCCAACCAATCAGCGGCAAACAAACCAATGATCAAGTGACCATGAGCATGAAAGGATACACTGGTTTGACAGGCGCCTACAAAGAAGCCATCGTCCAAGTTTTAAATGATGAAATTACTTTAGACGAGGCAATCGAAAAAACGATCCAAGATTACAATGACGGATTTCTAAAAAAATAAGCAAAAAAACAACCCATGAAAGAACCTAAACAAGTCTCGGCCGCGATCCATTCCTGTATATAGCGATGGCGGCGGAACTTATTGGGTTCTTTTCCATAAGATACATGAGTTGAAGTGTTGGAGGGAACTATCATGCAGACGTTACATAAACAGAAGTGGCCATTGCTATTTACTGGCGCAAGTATCATTTTATTCATCCTGTTCTTTTTGATTCCAGCTGTTCTAGGCTTGTATTACTCCTTAACTGACTATAAGGGATTCGCGGACGCCAATTTTATCGGTTTGGCAAACTATCAAGAATTATTCCGTGATGCAAGTTTTTATAAAGCATTGTTTCGGACATTTCGTTATGTCATCATTCTTGTACCTAGCATCTACGTCATCTCCTTAGCCATCGCGCTCTTGCTGAACAGCGAATTGGCCAAAGGTCGTTTTCTCGCAAAAATTATCTTCTTTCTTCCTTGGACGATCTCTGGGATCATCGCCGGGGTGATTTGGAAATGGTTGTTCGGTGAAAATTTCGGTTTTATCAACTTTTTATTAGAACAAGGCGGACAACAAACGATTCCATGGTTTACCGATTCAAACGCTGCTTTTTCCGTGATTGTTCTCGCCGCAATCTGGGGCGGAACAGCGTTCAATATGCTGCAATTTACAGCAGCCTTGAAAAATATCCCTCGCTCCTTGTATGAAGCAGCGGAGATTGACGGTGCGAGCTTTTGGAATAAGCTGCGCTTTATTACGATTCCTATGCTCAAACCAACCTCTTTCATGGTGATTTTGCTGGCATCGATTGGCGCGATGAAAGAATTTGCTTTGGTTCAGTCATTAACAAACGGCGGACCTGGGACCGATAATATGTTTATCGTACAATATATTTATACCACCGGTTTTGATAAGATGCGTGTGGGGTATGCCAGTGCCGCTTCCATGGTGCTTTTTGTCATTTTATTACTATTGGGCTTGGTCCAAATGAGATTAGGAGGTGGCAAGAATGATGTCTAAAAAACAAAATACCCTTAGACAAGCACCAGCGAAAAAGTCTGCGATGTTCTTCTTGACACTGGCATTGATCATTACCGCTCTTTTATACTTGTTCCCGCTCCTTTGGTTTTTACTTAGTGCCTTTAAACCAGGTACTGAGTTGTTTGCCTACCCATTAAAAGTGTTCCCAGAAAATCCAACGGTTCAAAATTTTATCGATGCTTGGACAACACTTGATTTCTTCCGTTATTTTAGCAATACCCTTATTTCAGCAGTAGTGACGACGGCTCTCACGATTTTAGCCAGTGCCGCTTGCGGTTATGCTTTTGCAAAATATGACGCCAAGTGGCTCAGTTTTTTCTTCATTTGCATTATCGCCACGACCATGCTGCCAACAGAAGTGATCATGAACCCTACATTCTCTGTTATTCGCGCCCTTGGTTTGTATGATAACTTATTAGGCATCATCATCCCATCGATCAATACGGCTACTGGTATCTTTATGTTCCGAACATTCTTTGTTTCTGTACCGAATGACTTGATCGAATCTGCCCGAATAGATGGTGCTTCAGATGGTATGATATTTTTGAAAATCATGTTGCCGATTGCCAGCCCAATTATCATGACACTAGGGATCTTTTCATTCCAGTGGCGCTGGAATGACTATATTTGGCCGTTGATCGTCTTGAACGATCCCAAAAAGTATACTTTACAAGTCGCGATTCGTAGCTTAGTGGGTGCCGAAAATATCAATTGGACCATTTTGATTGCTGCATCAGTTATTTCGATTTTGCCATTGCTCTTGGTATTTTTGGCCTTTCAACGGTGGATCCTTGATAGTAATTTAGACAGCGGGATAAAATAAGCATAAAAAAACGCCACAATCATTATGTAGCGACCCCCAAAAGTTAGACCAAAAATCTAACTTTTGGGGGTCGCTTCCTTGTGACGTTTTCTTTATTTAGAAAAATCTTTACGCGACAGAAAAATAGCAGTCAAAATCCCCACCAATATCGCCAAGCCGAAAACCAGAATTGTTCCAATCGTATTTTCTTTCCCTGGCAACCCTCCAGTATTGATTCCCCACAATCCGGCGATCAGTGATGGTACAGCGACAACAAGTGCCGCGGAATCCAAATACTTCATTAAATGGTTCAAATTATTGTCCATCATATCTGAGAATAACCCACCAATCGTTTCTAAGAGATCCCGATAAATGGTCACCATTTTATTGGCAAACTTCTGCCTCAATCTGATATCGTAAATCAAAGGTTCATTATCTAAACGCGTCAAAAATCCTTTGTGTTCCATCAAACGGTCAACGGTATGATTTTGATCGCGTAAGGTATGATCTAAATACACCATGTCGCGTTCTGTATCTGCAAGATTGAACAGCTCATTGTTCTCAGTCGTTTTGCGCGCTGCATTGTCCAGCTCATCGATCACCTTTTTGATATCTTTCAATCCATTGATAAAATGGGTATAGATCATCAACGTCGCATAAGCCATGATATCTTCAAAGTGTTTAATATCTGTTTCATGTTTTTCAATCAAGTGCGCAATCAGATTGGAGCGCTCAGAGACATATGTGATCAAAAGGTCTTTGGCATAAATAAACGTGATTGGTTCTAAGCGGTCTTCAATTCGTTCCTCCGTCACTTCTGACAAATCAATCAATGTGTACAGCAAAGGGTGATTCAATTTTGTATCGCGCAGATATTCCAAACGTGAAACCTCTTCTGGTTCATTTGATCCGATAAAAATATCTTCAGGCAATTGATACCGATCCAATAGTTCTCTTTGCTCATTAGGATCACTACCAGTGATCACGAGCCAATTGTAATCCTCTTCCGTGGACTCCGTCACTTTTTTTTCCTCAATTTTATAATATCGAAACATTTCTTCTCGCTCCTTTTTGATCAATCATCTCTTCTATATCAACTATCTTACGCTTCTTGTCTTTTGTCAAAATAAATGCATTTTCAATATCCTATGACAAAAAAACTGCAAAAAAAGAGCGTTTTAATAGACGATAAAATGAAATCGTGAGAAACTGAATTTGGGCCCAACAAATAATTTCAAGGAGGAAATGTGTATGTTTCGTCATCAAAAAGAACTACAGTTTGAAGCTAAACCCGATAAGCCAAATCCGTTAATTGCGAAATACCTTCAAGAATTGATTGGTGGACAGTATGGAGAAATGAGTGTAGCCATGCAGTATTTATTCCAAGGTTGGAGTTGTCGTGGTGAAGAAAAATATAAAGATATGCTGATGGATATCGCTACTGAAGAACTTGGTCACGTAGAAATGTTGGCTACGATGGTTGCTCGTTTATTAGACGATGCACCTGTCGAAGATCAGGAAGCCGCTATGAAAAAAGACCCAACCGTCGGTGCAATCATCTCGGGTATGAATCCACAACAGGCTATCGTTGCTGGTTTAGGTCCGCGTCCTGCAGATAGTATGGGCAATCCTTGGTCTGGCGGATACATCATTGCCAGCGGAAATTTACTGGCTGACTTCCGCGCAAACTTGAATGCTGAATCTCAAGGCCGCCTGCAAGTAGCACGAATTTATGAAATGATCGATGATCGTGGGGTCAAAGACTTATTGTCAGTTTTATTGGCTCGTGATAGTTATCACCAAAATCTTTGGGCAGCTGCTGTCAAAGATTTGGAAGAAAAAGAAGGCTCCATTCTGGTACCAAGCACGTTTGATCGCAAAAATGAACGTTTGGATATTGCTTATGATTTCTACAATCTTTCTGAAGGTGATCAAAGTAAAGATGGTCCATGGGCTTCTGGTAAAGCACTAGATGGAGAAGGTGAATACCAATGGCTGGATAAACCCAAAGTCGAAGGCAAAGCCCCTGAGTTGAAGCCAGTCACACCAAAAATGTACGGTACGCCACCCGTTAAATAGCGTTGAATAGAATAGGCAGAGTAAGAGGGATGGCCTCGATCAATCATTTGATCCAGTCATTTTCCTGTTCTTCTGCCTATTCTTTTTCTTCTTCGTTGAGCAAATTGATTTACATAAACAAAAAAAACATTGTAGAGTAGAAAATACAAATAAAAAGGAGGCGTTTCTTTATGAAAATACCATTGATTACGTTAAACAACGGTCATTTGCGCCCTGCGATCGGGATGGGGACTTACCAAATACGCGGCGGCGAAGGATTCAATCAACTCCAAGCAGCGATTGCCGATGGGTATCGCTTGTTCGATTCCTCTACCAATTATGATAACGAAGGGATCGTCGGCAAAGCGATTCGCCATTCTGGGATACCACGGTCAGAATTTTTTATTTCTTCAAAACTTCCAGGAAAATATCATGCGTATGACGAGGCTTTGACCAGCATCCAAGAGTCCCTTGCTCGGATGGGTCTTGATTATTTTGATGCTTTTTTGATCCATTGGCCTTTGCCTAAACGGGGCAAATATGTCGAAGCGTGGAAAGCCTTGGTCACAGCCCAAAAATTAGGCTTGATTCGTACGATCGGGGTCTCAAATTTCGAACCTGAACATTTAGATACGATCATTGAAGAAACTGGTGTGACCCCTGCATTGAATCAAATCGAGATTCACCCGTACTGGGTCCAAGAACGGATGGTTGCAGAAAATGAAAAACGCGGTGTCCAAACGGAAGCTTGGAGTCCATTAGGTCGCGGGAGTGCTGCGCTGAAAGAACCAGTCATTCAAACATTAGCTGAGAAATACCAAAAATCTACTGGACAAATCATTTTGAGATGGCATATTGATCGCGGTATTTTGCCTTTGCCAAAATCACGCAACTTGGCGCACCAACGAGAAAATCTGGCTATTTTTGATTTTTCATTGACACCAGATGAAGTAAAACAAATCAACGGATTGAACAAAGAAAACGGCCGCATCGAAGGTCAAGATCCAAATGAGTATGAAGAGTTTGAATAACTTTTGCTATCCTTAAATAATACGCGAAGCTGTAAAATCTACAGTTTCGCGTATTTCTTTATACATTTTTCAGATAAATAAGAAATGTTTTGATTTCATAAGGTTCTAGTAGGACTTCAATTTGATCGCTAGAACGAACATCTGTCAAAGGTTCTTCCATGAGGTTCGTCTCCGCCCAGACGCTATCAGGTAAATAAAATTTGATTTTTCTTGTCCCTCCTGTATGATCATGGAATCTAAATATATACCCATGGCCAGCTTCAGCTTCCTTCAGTGCATCGATCATGATGGAAGACTCGCAATCAATGCGAATCGGCAATAATTGAAGATCTGTTTGCTCAATAGCGGACATAGGCGCATTCAGTGCCCAAGCTTCCTCTGCTACTTTCCCATCAATTGGATCTCCCTCATGAGAAAAGAAGCTATAAGTAAATGCATGATGACCAATATCCGCAGTTGGATCAGGATAAATCGCTCCCTTTAATAAAGTTAAACGTATGACATTTTCTTTGATATCATACCCATATTTACAGTCGTTAAGGATGCTTGCACCCGCTCGCTTATCTGAAATATCTGCCCATTGATGGCCGACTGTTTCAAATTGGGCAAGCTGCCAACTCGTATTGTTATGCGTCGGGCGTTTCACGTTTCCATATTGAATATCATAAGTTGCTTCCGTCGTACGAATCGCCAATTCAAATTTGGTTTTCAACAAACGCTGTCTTTCATGCCAATCAACTGTTGTCACAAAATCAATTCGTTTGGTATGTTTATAGACCCTCATTTCTTGTTCAATATGCGATTGTCCTATGTCATAGACAAAGTTGATTGAAGCGAAAATACCATTATTTTCACCAATCTGACTACTTGAGGCAGTCAAAATGGTTTCTTTTTCTTGATAAAATAGATCGATATCCCAAGCATCATAGTTCAACGGTTTATCTTCGAAAATCTGTAAAATATTGCCTTCTCCTTTTAACATTTCTCTATCCAAATGTTTGTCAATAATACTCGTTATCCTTCCATCATCTTGCCAACGAATCTTAAGATGATCGGTTTCTAAAACGTTTTGACCCAAAACAGCTGTTTTCGTTTCATCCATCTCTTCTTCATCTGAAGTAGTCCTTAATTTTAGTTGCCCCATTTTCGATACTTTGGGTACATAAACCAAGTGCTCTTCTCCATTGAAAATTGATGGGAGCTGTTCGTTCTGCTCATTCATAAATTGCGTTTTAACAGCCAAAGGTATCTTGACCAACCCATCTCTATCCCATCCTTGTGTGTTATAGACAATAAACGTATCAGAATCCGTTTGCCTTAAGGAATTGAACAAATCATGTGTTGAAGTTGCCACTTGTTCAAATTCTTTTTTATGATCTTGATAGACTTCTTTGATTGAGGAACCAGGAATAATATCATGAAACTGATTTCTTAATACAGTCTCCCATATATTGAATAAAGTTTCCTTCGGGTAATCCATCCCAATTGTACTTATAGCACTTGCATATAAGATCTCTAGCTCCCTCAAAGCAAGTTCAGACTTTCGATTCATTTTTTTCACGTAGGCTTGCGATGTATACGTACCTCGGTGATACTCTAGATACAACTCTCCATCCCAATGGTAGACATAGTTTTTATTTTTCTTCACTGTTTCATGGAGTCTGTCGAAATACGCCGCCGCAGTACCTGTTTTTACTTGCGGCAACCCTGGAATAGCATCCAATCGGCGACGATTCTCGAGCATATCTCTTGTCACACCCCCGCCACCATCTCCATGTCCATAGGAAAGTAAAAATTCTTTGTTCAACCGTTTGTCTTGATAACCGTCATAGATTCCTTTTACAGTATAAGGCTCTAACGTGCCATTATACGTATAAAACCACTCTTCTGCCCACTCATCATTCTTGCCGTCGACTGGTGTTGTAATAAAATGTGTTAATACGTCTGTGCCATCGATTCCACGCCAATAAAACGTATCATGGGGCATGCGGTTAAATTGGTTCCAGCTTATTTTGGTTGTCATAAAAGTATCTATTCCCGATTTTTTTAAAATTTGAGGCAATGCCCAAGAATAGCCGAATACATCTGGCAACCATAAATAATGCACATCTTTATTAAACTCGTCTTTAATAAATTTTTTGCCATGAAGAATTTGTCGTGTCAGAGATTCTCCTGAAGGGATATTACAATCAGACTCAAGCCACATTGCACCGTCTACTTCCCAACGGCCTTCATTGATTCTTTCTTTGATTTTTTTATAGATTTCGGGGTAATCTGCTTTGATATACTTGTAGATTTGCGGTTGCGTTTGTAAGAAAATATACTCTGGATATTGTTCCATCAAACGCAGCACCGTAGAAAAACTTCTCGCCGCTTTCTCGGCAGTATGCTTTAGACGCCACAGCCAAGCTACATCGATATGGGTATGTCCAATGGCTGTTACCATAATGTCTGTAACCTTGGGGATCTTTTTCAGGGTTTCTTGTAATAAGCTGTTTGCTCGTTCAACACTCTGGTAAAAATCATGGGAAGCCGGTTGCTGCCAATCAATTAAAAGAAAAGCTTGATCCAATCCGTTCAGCAAATCATAGCGAACAGGGGTATTTTCGTCGAGAAGATCGATCGTTTGACTCACCATATCTGCTGTAAAAAACAAATCATCAGCATTGGCGTTCCTTTGTGCCAAATAGGCGCAGCGGAATAAATGATTTTGAATGACTTCTGGCCCGCCACCTTCAAGACCAGACCAAAGTTTCAAGTCTAAAGCAATGACTTTGCCCTTGTATGATTGGTCTAACAACACTTCTGTATGATTTGAATCCACCCCTTGATATGGTTCTCCATTGATAAAGAGTAAGGATTCAAAGCCAGAATTATATCCTCCACCTGTTCTTCCGAAATCGATGACAAGCCACAGATCATTTTTATCTGGCACTGCCAACTCATAGTGGGCCCAGATATAACGATCTCGACCCTGCCAATGATCACCGATCGATAAATGAAAGTCCCATTTCTTTGGCGGATATTTTTCTTTCTTTGTTACATCCTCAACAGCTTTCCATAAATCAAGATCTTGAAGTTTTATCAACCGATATTGTTTCAGCTCTGTCACTCGTTTGGCTAATTTTTTTGTTGTCAGCAGCATATTATTCATCCTTTTGTTGCACCTCCCATACTAAACCCTTTAGACATATAGGTTTGTGATAATGCATATAAGATGACTACAGGCAATGTATAGAGTACGGAAAATGCCGCCAATCTTCCGTAATTCACCATACCGAAGTTGCCAAAAAATTGAAAAATAGACACTGATGCAGGCATTTTTTCAGGTGACTGTATCAAAATATATGGAACGAAAAAGTTGCCCCAACTTCCTGTGAAAGTAAAAATACCAACAGTAAAAATACCAGGAACCATCAAAGGCGCTACAACTTTTCGTACGCCTTGCCAAGTTGAGGCACCGTCTACCCATGCTGACTCTTCTAAATCAAGCGGCACAGAGTCCATAAAATTTTTCATCATCCAAATACCGTAAGGCAAAGAAGAGGCTGTTAAGAAAAATGTCAAAGCAACCAATGAATCTTGAAATTTCAAAAAAATAAACAACTGATATACAGGAACGATCACCGCAGTCATAGGTAACGATGTCATAAATAGAACTGCCATAAGAAAACTTTTCTTATACCTTAGCTGATAACGAGATAAAGGGTAGGCAGCCAATACACAAAGAAGGACCACGAGAATCGACTGACTGCCTGACAACAGTAAGCCAATGCCAAAAGAACGCACGATGGACTGATCAGAAATAATTGACTTGAAATTATCAAGTGTCACTGTTTCCGGCAACTTTAACGTTTGTATAGCGCCTGGATCAACTGAGGCTACCAACATCCACAACAGCGGAAGCAAAAATAAAAGTGCCAATAACGAGAGCAATACATAATGTAATAATGTTTCGATTTTTTCACCACGCTTGACCATTTTTTTACACCTACACTTTCACTTTAAGCAATTTGATATAAATCATACTGGCAATCGCACCAATCAACAATAAGACTAAAGAAATTGCCGTGCCGTATCCTAACTGGTAACTAACAAATGCTTGCTTATACATGAAGACTGGAAGCGTTGCTGTTTGATTGCCTGGGCCACCGCCTGTCATCGTATATATCAACGTGAAAACACCGAGTGTTTGTAATGTCACCAGCATTAAATTCGTCGCAATCGTTCCTTTGACCATGGGAATCGTGATTCTTAAAATCACTTGCCAACGACTCGCTCCATCCATAACAGCAGCTTCTTCCACTTCTTTAGGAATATCGTCTAAAGCAGATTGAAATACCATCATTGAAAATGCTGTACCTCGCCAAATATTCGCGATGACCACACTGATCATGGGAAAAGTAAACAACCATGCAATAGGTTCAACGTTAAAGAGGCCCAACAACCAGTTAGCCGTACCACTATCACCTAGGAAAGCAACCCAGCAAAATGACACGACGACTTCGGGGGTCACCCATGCAGCAATGATGATCAAGCCAATCACCCTACGAAAAGCACGATTTTTTTCTCTCATCATAAAGGCAACTAAGAATCCTAAAAAACATTGACCGATAACAGCAGAAAAAATAACGAAAACAAGCGTTCTCACTACACTTACTTGAAAGTCAGGATCATTAAACATCCGAGTAAAATTCTCAAAGCCGATAAATCTTAACTGACTTGCTTCTACTCCTGTCAACGCTAGATTGGTAAAGGAAAATATAAATGTTAAAATCACTGGTCCAACAAAGAAAATCAGCAACAATACCCAACTGGGCATTAAGAAAAAAAGCGCCTTTTTATTGTTAGACATTTGTTTGTCTTTTTGCATCGTCTGTTCCATAAACTATGCTCCTTTTCTTTTAACAAACATAGAGAGCTAACTGGTGATTGCTTAGCTCAGTTTCGCTCTCTAAACATTTTTTTCTCTGACAATTACTCTATGGCATCTTCGCCAACTATTCTTGTCACATTCGCTGCATAATCTTTCGCTGCATCTTCTGGCGATTTACTTCCTGTCGCAACTGCCTCAACCATCGTTTGAATTTCAACGGACACATTTGGATATTTATCATCTGCAGGACGGAAGTGTGCATATTGCAAGAAAGTTGTTGCTTGTTCAATAAATGGCTGTTCTTTGTATTCCTTTATTTCTGCGGAATCATCCCGAACAGTCAAGTTTCCTTCCGCAACGGCTCGTGCAGCTTGTTGTTCCTTACCACCCAAAGCCTGCAACACTTTCCAAGAGGCTTCTTTATTCTGTGCTTTTTCAGGAATCGCCCAAGTCCAGCCTCCCGCCATTGTTGTGAATGGCGGTTCCCCACCATTTTGTGTCGGCATGGCAGCAAAACCAAAGCGTTCTGTCATATTCTCTACAGGTGTCGCCCCAGTTTCGGTCCAATTCCCAGCACTCCAAAATCCATCTAACAACATACCCACTTCATCATTAGGAAATTTATCTTGGAACATGACAGATCCATAATTGCTGTTGATTGCCACTGATAAAGACGGACCTAATTTTTTCTGATTATAGACATCATCAATAAAATGCAAAGAATCTAAAATGCCTTGTGTATTGACGTGCCATTTATTCGTTTCACTGCTATACAAAGTATCGTTTGTTCCATAAAGCAGCATTTCAAATGTCTGCATTGACACCGATTCGCCATTTGCCTTTGCTACGCCCATCCCAAATGGAATCACTGCGTCATCTGATGCTTTGATTGCTTCGGCAGCTTCGATGATTTCTGCCCATGTTGTTGGTTGCCATTCTTCTGGTAAACCTGCTTTTTTAAAGACGTTCTTGTTGTACCAGATCCCTCTGGAATCAGATGTACCAGGAATCGCATAGGTGCTGCCATCTTGAGCAATGACACCTGACTTTAAATTTTCAGTATAATTAGACCACTCATCCCAATCTGCAATATAATCATCTAAATTCGTTAAATAACCTGCATTCGCATCGGAGTTCAACATAAAAGAATCTTCTGCTACAACATCCGGCGCAGTACTTTCAGATTGCATAGAAAGTGCTACTTTAGAAAAGTAATCTCCCTCACTTGCAGTAATTGGCGATAAAACAATCTTAATATCAGTATTTTCTTTTTCAAACTCCGGGATGAAGGTATTGTTTAAATACTGCGTCATCTTGTCATTTTCCCCCGTATTACGCCAAGTGATCTTTACTTCAGTTTTCCCATCCGTGCCCTCGCTATTTGAAGGACTATTTGAATTTCCACAAGCCGACAATAAGATTGGTATTGCAAACAGTGAAATCATTGCACCTACTTTTCTACTCTTACCCATTTTGTTTCCTCCTCAGTTCCTATTTTTTATGAAATCCTTGCCCACCAATCAAGTAAGCGCTTTAAATATACACTGGATATTCCATCTTGATAATCATCAATATTTTGCTAAATGCACAAAATATATCATCTATCTTAACTTTTGTATATTGTATTAAAAAATGAAGATAATTTCGACTTTTCTCCATTCAGCAACAGATTGACTTTTTTATGATGGACTATATAATTGTTTGTAACCGCTACCAAAGGAAGTGAAGGAGGCCTTATGAAATCAAAAACCTATCGAAAAATATTTTTTACTTTTTTAACGATTATCGTTCTCTATACTTTTGCAATTATGGTTATTGTCATCAGAAACGAAATCAATCAACGTTCCATTGAACAGTCTGCGCAAAACAAATTAGATTTAGACAATAGTGCCTATAAAATAGATCAGCAACTTCACTTTGCTTTAAACTCGATGAAGCTCTTAGCAACTAAAGATAGCATTATTCAATTTTCTCAAAGTCCTGACACGAATTACGGACTATTCTCAACTATGTACGATGAAATCAGGAATAATTTTCTATTAATGAATCAAGCGGAGTATTCTGTAGGCATCATGAATCCTTCAAGTAATATTGTGGTCAGCTCAGATGGTTATTTCGTCTATCCTGACTTTTTTACGTTTCTAAATATAAAAACAGAATCCGGCGTCATTGCAGATCTATTATCCAATGCACAATTTACCTCTTCTGTCTTTGAAACGTTAGATCATCGTTTGATTTTTATCAATAAAGAACAAATAGAAAATCAAGAGCTCTATTTCTTTGCCTATTGGAAAAAGGATGAAATATTAAGTACAAATGACAATCATTTGATGATTCTAGATCAACAATACCTATCAACCAATGATTCTTCAACTTCATTGATTGATTTTTCCCACAATGATATCCAACAAGATATCAACGCCACTCGCACGACCTTAACCAAATCATCAGAAGTGTTGCCTTTTGTATCTTTTCAATTGCAAATGGACCAGAGAACTTCTATTCCTTTCTCTACTGTTTCTTCATTTCTTATTCCACTCCTACTATTGATTCTTGTAGGTTCGATTATGGTTGTCTTTTTAAGTCGGCGATTTTATCGCCCATACCTTTTGATTCTCAATGAAATCAAGAAAGGAACAACTGATACATATACAGTTGATGATATCAACCGTGCCTTACATCAAATGATTGAATCAACACATTCATTGACACATGTGGATACACCGATTCCAGATGAAGTCAAAGACCTTTTTTTGAAAAATTTGTTATTTGGCAAATATGATTATGAAACAAGCACAAAATTATTACACTCCTTCCATCTGCAAAAGATTGAGGAAGAACAAGGTGTCTTTGCTTTTTTCACTTTTTTTGGCGAGAAATCCGAAGAAATCAATTTAAAGAAAGAAGAAATCATTCAGATCAGGAAACAATTGATCAAAAAAATAAGTCCGACATTTTCGTATGATTTTATTAGTTTCACTGAAGAACAATTCGTACTGATTATTTATAAGGAACAAATAGTGAATATACTGAAAGAAGTGGAGCAACTAAAAGACGCGTTACAAATCAACCTAGACTTAAAAGTTACTTATCTTCTCTCTAAACCGTTCCATACACTGGAATCATTTATTGAGACGTTTCACGAAACTTGTCAATGGGTCGATTATTACAATACAGAGATAAAAGAGCATCCCACTTCGTTAGCTATTCGTACCGAACCAATCAAAATCAATTACAGTGTGGATGATGAACAGCTGTTGATTCATTCCATTAAGGTAGACGATTTCCCACGCGCCAAAGAAATCTTACAACAGATATTAGCAAAAAATGTTACGTTGACAACGACATTAGCGTATTTACAAGAATTCTCGATGGCGTATACTTTAACCCTCAAGCGAGTGGCAACAATCAAAGATATATCTTATCTAGATTTCTACAAAAAGAATCAGACATTGTTCACACATATAAAAAACGGTTATTCTGATCCAATGATCACAGAAAAAATGATGGCTCTTTTTGAACGCATGTTTAAAGAAATAAAAGAAAAAAATGATACAACTATCAGTAAGTCAGATGAAATCATTCAGTATATCAATAAATATTATTGCCAAGATCTAAGTTTGACGGACATCGCCGAACAATTCCATCTCACCGAGCCTTATGTAAGTAAATTAATCAAAGAATCTTTAGGCATGTCTTTTAAACCCTACTTAAACCAGTTACGTGTTGAAAAAGCGAAGCAGCTATTAACGACACAAACACTCACGATCCAAATCGTAGCTGAAAAAGTTGGATTCAAAAGTACAAATTCATTTATACGTGTCTTCAAACAATTCGAAGGTGTGACACCTGGTAATTATCGGTCTGCTTGTTTGTAAAAAAGTGTAACCATCATTTTTTTGGTTATCGCTTATGGTTCATAGTTGTTGTTGGTTTCTCATTGTCTAAGCCGCTTTTTTTCCAAACTCATGCTATATCTTCTATAATAAAGGTAAGCATACTTGAGGAGGAGATACGGATGAAATGGCGTGGGGGTAGACAAAGTAGCAATGTTGATGATCGAACGGGACGTTCATCAGGTTCGGGTGGGAAATTGGTTGCTGGTGGCGGGATCGGTACGGTCATCATTGCCGTGCTATTCTTTCTTTTTAGCGGCGGCGATATCAGCTCGTTGCCTGATGTTCTCGGCGGCAATCAAGCAGCCGGTTATCAAACAGAAAATGTATCCGCAAATGAATATACTGAAGAAAAAGAATTTTCAGCAGTCGTCTTTGGACACTTAGAAGATTATTGGCAAGAGGTGTTCCAAGAGCGGCAAGAATCCTATCAAGATCCAACACTGGTTTTGTTTACAGATAGTGTGCAATCTGCTTGCGGATATGCAACAGCACAAGTCGGTCCCTTTTATTGTCCAGCAGATGAACATGTTTATCTTGATTTGAGTTTTGCCAATGAACTGGCAAGTAAATATGGGGCTAGTGGTGATTTTGCAATGGCGTATGTGATTGCCCATGAGGTAGGTCATCATGTACAAAATGAATTGGGCATCACGCAGCAATTAGAGAAAATTCGCCAACAAGTTTCCCCTACCGAATATAATGAATACAGTGTCCGCCTTGAATTGCAAGCGGACTATCTGGCTGGCACATTTGCCAAATATTTGGCTGGTGAAACCTATCAGGGTCAGCCTATATTAGAAGCTGGGGATATCGAAGAAGCCATCACTGCAGCAAATGCGATTGGCGATGATACCCTTCAAAAAGAATACCAAGGGTATGTTGTGCCTGACAGCTTTACCCACGGTACATCTGCACAACGTGTTGCTTGGTTCAATCGCGGGTATCAGTATGGGGACCTTAGTCATGGCGATACTTTCAATGAAAGCAATTTAGATTTGACCAATCAATAAAAAACAACCAAATCACTGCTCCTCCATGAAAGGATCAGGGGATTTGGTTGTCTTTATTTTTTCTTAATCTTTGTTCCATAAATCGTGGTTGCTTCGTCATACTTTTTTCACATTTGCGGTCTATTATATAGACATACCAACAAACAACCCTAACACTTTTTCATTTTTACTCCTTGCCTGTCAGTCCCCGCTGACAGGCCCTTTTTTATTTCAGCAAATGCCGGCTAATATTTTAGCTATTGCTCATGATTCTATTTCATCTTGAATTCTTCATTTTTTTATAGGATCTTTACCCATTTTTTTTCACATTTACAGGCTATTATATACATATACCAACAAACAACCCTAACACTTTTCATTTTTACTCCTACCCTGCCAGTCCCCGCTGGCAGGGCTCCTTTTTGTTTATAGACAAACAGGTGTCATTTTTAGATCATTGTCTCCAGATGGTCTACTTGTCTTTTAAGTGTGATCGAACCCAAATCTGTTTATTTAGATTGTCTTTGTTTCTTCACTTTTTTATATCATCTTCACCCATCTTTTTTCACATTTGCCAGTTATGATATATGTATACCAACAAACAAACCCTAACACTTTTTCATTTTTACTCCTACCCCGTCAGTCCCCGCTGACGGGGCTCCTTTTTTTCCTTGCATTTCCCTCCCAAAAGATGTATCGTTTTGTTAGGCGGAAGTGGCGGAATGGCAGACGCGCACGCTTCAGGCGCGTGTGAGATTATCTCGTGTGGGTTCAACTCCCATCTTCCGCATTTTACCCACCAAGTGTTTGGTGGGCTTTTTTTATGTCAAAACCCCCTTTTACCAAATGAGATAAAAAGGGGTTTGATATGTGATGTCTACTCACTGACCGACGCTGTGCGGAAAAAGAAATACGCGCCGTAAGCGGGATATTGAATATCTTTGATTGTTGATTTGATCAAGTAATTGGAGGCACTTTGATACAAAGGTACTTGTGCAGCATCTTGATCCAATAAAATTTCTTCAGCTGCTTTATAATCTTCAAAGACTTTGTCTGGATCATTGGCATCGACCGTGCGGGCATTTTCGGTCAGTGTTGTATAGTCTTCACTATCATAGCCGCCATAATTGTAAGAAGAGCCATTCTTGTATAAATTAAAATAAGAATCTAAATCGCTGCTACCGGCAATCCATCCAGACACTGAGAGTTCATAATTGCCATCAGAACGAGATTGGTTCAGGTTGGTTCGGGGTTGTTTATTGATCGTGATCGTCAACCCAGGCAGATTTTCTTGTAACTGGCTTTGCAAGTACTCCCCGATTTTTTGTCCATTGTCATCATCTGTGACCAACAGTTTCAATTCTGTTTTATCGCCGATTTCAGCTTGGGCTTTTTGCCATTCTGCTTGGGCTGCGGACTGATCGAATTGATTGTATTCTCCACTATAGGCACGAAAATCCTCATTTGTATTCGGGTTCGCATATAAGCCGCTTGGAATCAAACCATTCAATGGTTTCGCCCCATCATTCAAAACATCATTTGCCAAACTATCTTTATCGATTGCTAATGAAATGGCTTTGCGGACATGGACATTGGCTAAAGCTGCATTGGCTTTTTTGTTGAAATCAAGGAAATAGTTGGCGATATCATTATGTGTCACCAATTGATCATTGCCTTGATATTGTTGAACATATAGACCACTGACTTTTTGGATATCCAATTCACCGCTTTCGAATAATTGGATACCTGTATTTTCTTCTTTAATAGTAGAACCATTGATTTCATCTAATTTGACCACATCTTTATCGTAATAATTGTCATTTTTGACCATTGTCCATTCAGCACCTGTTTGCTGCCAATCAGTTAAAGCAAAAGGTCCAGAATAAAGCAGGTCTTCACTTGTTTTGGCATAATCATCGCCTTCTTCTTCCACAAATGCTTCATTTTGCGGTGCCAACCAACCAATAGACACGACAGATAGGAAAGACGCTTGCGGCTGGTCTAGCTGCACGACAAAGGTTTGGTCATCTGGTGCTTCTAACCCAATCGTATCGATTGATGCATTGCCTTCCCGGATATCTTTACTATTGACCACATTATCTAGCAAATAGGCATTAGGTCCCATCGTTGCCGGATCCACTAGTTTTTTCCATGCATAGACAAAATCGGCGGCTGTAATTTTTTCACCATTGCTCCATTTGGCATCTTCTCGAATTGTAAAGGTATATGTTTTACCATCTTCGCTAATGTCAACCCCTTCAGCCAATCCTGGTACAGGCTGACTGTCTTCATCAAAACGATACAAGCCTTCAAACAAATGCTGAATGACTGTAAAGGTCACCTTATCCGTTGTTTGCGTTGTATCCAATGTAGTCAGTTCAGCAGGCAGACTCACAGAAATCGTTTGGGCTGCCGTTTCAGTACCAGCACCCGAGGCAGAAGTGTCATTTGAAGCACCTGTTGTAGAACAACCCGCCAATGTAAGAGCCAGCAAACCTGTTGAAACCAATAATCCTTTTTTCCAATTCATTTTCCATTTCCTCCTTAAAATGTTGCTATTTCCGATAATGTATCTCATGAAGGACCAAACTGCTTCTCCGAAAAAACAAAAAAATCCCCATCCCTTTGCTCATCAAAACTGACAAACAAAGGGACGAGAATTTCGTGTTACCACCCTTCTTCGTGTTATTCCACATAACACCTCAACGGTACGTATTCATACCCGGCAAGATAACGGCTGCTTTCCGTTTGATTGGCGTGAACCAGTCAAATCACTCAGAGTTCATCTTCGCTTCTTTGTCTGTTCCCCTTTCTCACCATCCGGGGTCTCTTGCAACAGGCGCCAAAGTTACTCTTCTCTTCAACGTATAGAATCTTCAATTTCTTGTACACTTCACGATTGATTAAAAGTATACTATTGCCGTCTCTTGAAGTCAATGCGATTTGAGAAAATTCTGATAGTTTATCTTTTGATCTTCTTTCTTGCATATCTAGAGTCGATTGCATAGGATAGAAGAAAGAGAATAGAAATAGATGGAGGTTGTTTCAATGAAATTGGCTGAAGCATTATTGTTACGGCGAGATTTAGAAAATCGTTTACAAATTTTACGTGCTGAAATCACTGACAGTGTCCTAGTGCAGGAAGGAGATACTTTAGACCGAAGTGTGACTGATTTATTGGCTGATTATCAAGAAGCCAGCCAGCAATTAGATGAGATCGCCCGCCAAATCAACCATACCAATGCGACAACACCATTGGTAGATAGCGATATTTCATTGGTCGATGCCCTCTCGCAACGGGAACGCTTACGTCAAAGCCACGCATTGTACACACAGATTCTTGCGTCTGCTAAAACTGGACCGCGAATGGGACGCAATGAGATTCGCTATATCCGGACGATCGATACCCAAGAAATCACCAAATGGCTGAACCAAACTGCACAAAGTTTGCGACAGATCGATGGTCAAATCCAACAAACCAATTGGTTGACTGATCTAACACAATAATTACTTGGGTGGGATGTCAAAGGCGAGCACACAGCAGGTACAGGCTAATATGTACACCATGGACGTCTGGCAGGGACGCGTATTCAGCAATCACTGCTTCATCATCACAAGCGTATCCATTACACCTATTTTTTAACGACCACGTGCTGATTTGACGGTTGGGATCCTCTTTGCCTTTATGTGTAAAGGTGAAGAGGTGTATTTTTTTTCAAAAAAATCTCCCTAACCATCCATCACTTGCATGGACATTAGGAAGAATCGGTTGAGTTAAAGGGGCGCGCGTTGTGCGTGAAAGGCTTGGCCTTTTTCGCTATGATCAAAATCATTGATCAATTGCTGTAACTTATTTGCTGTTTCATTTGCACCAAACAAAGGGCTGCCTGGTTCCAACATAAGTCCATTGGCTAACGAGCCAATCAATAATGGATCAAACCCAAAATCTTTAACGATCTGCGCGACCTTTGCGACCGCTTCTGACTGATCACCAGCAACAGCGATGGCTTTGACCTCGGTATCGCCAGCAAAAGAAGACACAGCTTGAATATCGTGATAGCCCATATGATTGAACGCTTTGACTACTTGACTGTAAACAAAATACTGTTGTACGCGCTCTGAAGAAGTCGCTTCTATTGTCGAAAAGACTTCATCTTTGCCGTCGACCTCCCACCAATAGTTCATTGCATCAATGATGATTTTCCCTCTAAAGGCCTCAGGATCCAACTGTTGGTATTTACTCAAGGGAATCGCCAATACAATCGTTTCTGCTTGTGCGATTACTTCCTTAACAGACAACGCTTTGGCTCCCGGTGCCAAAACCGACACCGGCAATGCCAGCTGTTCTGCTGTTTTTCGACTGGCAATCAGCACATCGTAACCAGCTTGTGCACCGATATTGGCTAATGCCAAGCCTAGCTTGCCAGCCCCTATAATGCCAATCGTTTGCTTAGCCATTTTGACCACCAGCTTGCAGTAATTCTTTCACACGGGGGATGACTTTCGTACCGTACAATTCGATCGTGCGAAAACGATCTTTTTGTAACTGACCACCCGTACCGTAAACCAAATCAAAGCGCTCCACGCCTACTTGCGGCATCATACGCGCAATTTTTTGGGCCACGGTTTCTGGACTGCCAACATAATAAGACCCATGTTCAACTTCAAAATCAAAACGCTCTTTGCTCATTTCTGGCCATCCGCGATCCAAGCCAATCTTATCCATGCTCTTTTTGATGTAGTTCCAGCCAATTTCGTAGGCTTCTTCATCTGTATCTGCAATCACACCGTGGGAGTGCATCCCGACAGGTAAAATCGGTTGGCCCAACTGTTGGGCTGCTTTTTTGTACAGATCGACATACGGTGCAAAACGAGCCGGTTCTCCGCCAATGATCGCCAACATTACTGGAAAGCCATAGCGGACAGCGCGAATGATCGATTCTGGGGTACCACCGACCCCAACATAGGTATCTAATTGGTGTCCTTCGATTTTTGGATAGACTTCCGCTTGTTGCAAGGATTGCGTGAACTTGCCTTCCCAAGTTAATGGTACACCTTTCCTCAATTCACTGAACATCGCCGTTTTTTCTTCAAATAATTCTTCATAATTTTGCAAGTCATAGCCGAATAAGGGGAAAGACTCAGTGAAGGAACCCCGACCTAGCATGATTTGTGCTCGGCCATTCGACAAGGCATCCACGGTAGCAAAACGTTCATAGACTCTGACTGGATCATCAGAACTTAGTACTGTCACACCTGTGCCTAATTTGATGCGTTTGGTGACCATTGCCAAAGCAGCTAAGACTGTATCTGGACTTGAGATCGAATACTCTTCTCGATGATGTTCGCCGAGTGCAATCACATCGATTCCAGATGCATCTGCCAATTGTCCTTCTGCCACAATATTGCGCAAAGATTCTCCATAACTAAGTCGTTGACCTGATATATCATCAAAAGCCAGATCACCAAAAGTATCTAACCCGAATTCTACTGCATTGCTGTTGATCGTCATATTGATTTCCTCATTTCTCATTTCTTATCTATCACTACTATAGCAACAAATCATTGTGGGTGCGAACAATATGCTTACTTTTAGTAAGAACCCTGCAACAAAAAAACTTTCCCTATGATAGCGGAAAGTTTTGCTGTTCGTTGCTCGTAAGAAAAATGCCTTTACGAGCGAGGTTTAATCGGCACTCTTCCAGATAATCTGCATCATGCTCTGGATAGATTGGCAAACTTAAAGGGACGGCGTGTATCTCCACCTCAGGCGGCAGATTTTTGCCGCGATATCTGGGGTCATGCCATTCAGGGGCTGGCCGATAACCGCGCTTTTCCATTTCTGCCATGATCAACTCATGGTATTGATACAATTTATAAGGTGGATGCGTAAAAACATAATCCACCGTTGCGTGTTTCTTGCCCCATCCGCCTCCACGCAGAGCAGCTACTTCACGATGCTGTCCCAATAATTGTTGACGAGGCAAAGAACCAATCATTGCTTCATGCCATAAACGCATAGCGCAACCCTCTTTTCTCATTGTCTTTGCCAGATACGCTCACTGATTGTCGATCACGATTTTGCCGACTGCATGGTGGGTTTCGCTAAGCGCATGGGCATCATAAATCCCTTGTGCAGTTAAAGGGAATGTCGCACCGATCACACTTTTGACTTCCTCTGCCTCAATCAATGCCGCGAGTTCTTTCAACTGTTCGCCGTTGGTTCTAAGCCAAATGGCTTTGGCTACGATTTCTTTTTCTTTCCCCGCTGCTTCATCTTCAACACTTAGTACAGTGATCAACCGACCTTTTGGTTTCAACACTGTATAGCTTTTACGTTGTACCTCGCCACCCATTGTATCAAAGACCAAATCAATATCTGTCAATATGGTTTCAAAGTCAGTTGTATGATAATCAATGACTTCATCCGCCCCTAAAGAACGCAACAATTCATGGTTGCGTTGACTTGCAGTCGTAATGACATACGCTCCTGCAGCTTTGGCTAATTGGATCGCATAGGTGCCCACACCCCCAGCACCAGCATGGATCAAGACTTTCTCCCCTGCTTCTAGATGCCCATGTTCAAACAAAGCCTGATAAGCTGTCAAACCAGCCAATGGTACAGCTGCAGCTTCAGTAAAGGTCTGATTCTCTGGTTTTAATGCTGCCAATGTTGCATCAACAATCGCATAATCCGCATAGGTGCCAAAAGGGGTTGTATCAGGGCGTGCATAGATGGCATCACCAACTTTGAATGTTGTCACAGCTGATCCTAATTCGACTACTTCACCTGCGATATCCCAACCCAGAATGATAGGGAAATGCCAGGGAAACATTTGTTTCAAATAACCTTCACGTAATTTCCAGTCGATTGGGTTAATAGACGTTGCAGCTGTTTTAACCAAAATTTGGTCAGCTTCCAACGCTGGCAGCTGGACAGTTGCCTCTGTTAATTCTTCTTTGCCGCCATAAGCGTTGATCACGATTGCCCGTGTATTCATTGATTGATCCACTCCTTATTGAATAGCAAAAAAGAGAATGAAAAGAAAAACATCTCCTCTTTGCCTTTGTTCTTTTAGCTTAGGCATAAACGATTATTTTGACAAATCATTTGATTGATAATGAGAGAAACATTGCTGTTTTTTAACAAAAAACTAGCCTTTTTAGCGGATATTTTTCACATTGATTTTTTTGTTGCCTTTTTTATCTAAATCAGCTAATCTACTCAAGAAAAACAAAAACAAAGTGAAAGAAGGAATTGATGAATTGAAAAGGTTGTGGGTGTTTTTCGGTGGGATCGTTGGGATCTTATCGTTATTGTTTGTGGGAACGACTGTATTGACGAAGGAATCAGGGGCGACATCTTCTTCTGACCCTAACACGTTGATCATTTATAATTGGGGAGAATATATCGATCCCGATTTAATCAAAAAATTTGAAGATGAGAGTGGTTACTCTGTTATCTATAATACATTCGATTCAAATGAAGCAATGGAAACAAAAGTCAAACAAGGGGGTACCCGCTACGATCTGATTTTTCCGAGTGAATCGATCATACCAAAAATGATCGAAGAAGGATTGCTGCTGCCTTTGGATCACAGCAAATTAACAGGTACCAAAGATTTATCCACTTTTTTGATGGATCAGTCCTTTGATCCTGATAATAGGTACTCTATCCCTTATTTCTGGGGCACGATCGGTATCATGGTCAACACCGAGGACATCGATCCAACCTTGATCAAGGGCTGGTCTGACCTTTGGAACCCAGCTTTCAAAAATGATCTTTTAATGGTAGATGGTGCTAGGGAAACATTAGGACTTGCTTTACAAGTATTAGGTGATTCCCAAAATGAAAAAGACCCAAATAAAATCGCTGCTGCTGTTGAAAAACTGAATGATTTGCGTCCTAACGTCAAAGCCGTTTTAACTGATGAAATCAAAACACTGATGATCAACCATGACGCAGCCATCGGCATTGGCTATTCTGGTGATGCCGCCTATGTAATGGCGGAAAATCCTGCGGTTGAATATGTCGTACCAAATGATGGCGGCGCAATTTGGACCGACAACTTTGCGATCCCAAAAACGGTGGGCAATAAAACAGGCGCCTATGCATTCATCAACTTCATGTTGCGCCCCGATAATGCTGCCCAAAATGCTGAGTATGTCGGCTATGCCACACCAAGTGAAACGGCCAAACAAATGCTGCCTCGTGAATTAACGGAAGACAAAGCCTTTTATCCTGATTCGAGCGCCATGGATCTAATGGAACATTATGCCTATTTAGGCAAAGAAACCGTGGAGTACTACAATGACTTTTTCTTAGAATGGAAGTTGGGATTATAAATGACTATGTTACTTCAATCCAATCATATTTTTGATACCAGTACACAGACGACCTTCGCTGGTTACTTACTGATTGAAAACAATCGAATCATTGATCGCGGGAGACGTGATCAACTGCCGCAAAAATTGCCGCTTGATACGGAGATCATTGATGTTCAAGATCAGATGGTCATTCCTGGGCTGATCGATGCACATGTGCATTTCTATTTGTCCGCACTTCTTCATCAAGGTGCGTTGACCCATATCACAGGTTTGACTGAAGAAGCAATCGCCCGTCAAGTGCCGTCGATCCCTATAAAGCATGGCTGGAAAATCGGCATTGGCTGGTTCAGCAGTGATTTTGGTCAACAAATCTACCCGACAAAAGCCAGTATCGATCATTATTGTTCAGATATTCCAGTGATGCTGATTGCTGGCGATGCCCATAGTATTTGGTTAAATAGTTGTGGCATCGAAGCGCTTGGCATCACGCCGGAAACATTGCCGCTTGGCATCAGTGGTGAAGCATTGATAGAAAACGGTAGATTGACAGGGTGTTTTCTAGAAGCGATCGCTATCCATTATTTAGCAGAAGTCTTACAAGTCTTTCAGCCTGAGAGTCCAGCTGCTTTTCTTGATTATATGCAGCAGCTGAATCAATATGGTATCACAACAATCGGTGATGTGGCATTGACTGGGGAAAGTTGGGATGACTTGGTCTATCCAGCTTTATATAACAAAACGGAAGCCAAAGCCACTGTACGTACCGTTTTCTACCCTGCAATGCGGGAAGATACGACAATGTTGCAACAATGTTATCAACGATTCCGTTCCGAAAAAGTCCAAATGGGCGGCGTCAAGCAATTCTTTGACGGTGTCACCAGTACCCACACTGCTTACTTGAAGGCTAGTTACGAAACCCCTTATTTTGAAGGGGACGTTGGGATGCCTTTGATCGATGTGGAACGGATGCGTCAGCTGATTTTGGCTGCCAATCAACAAGACTGGCCGATGCGGATCCACACCATTGGCGATCAAGCGATCCAGCAAGCACTCCTATATTATCAAGAAAGTGCCGCAGTCCATCCGCTTTCTGCTGGCAAGTCCAATACTTTGGAGCATTTGGAAGTGATGGATGCGACAGATTTACCATTAGTTGCACAGGATCAATTGGTGCTCTCTGTCCAGCCTAGTCACCTGCTGGTGGGTTGGGAAACCTTAGAAGAAGAAGTAGGGGAAAAACGGGCAAAACAAATGTTTCCTTTCCGCTCTTTCTTGCAGCAAGGTGCAACGCTTGCATTTGGCACAGATACGCCAGTCGTCATCGATGTGACGCCATTGGATTCCATATACTATGCCGTGTCTCGCAGCGAAAAAAGCGGTCAGCCTGCAGGTGGACTCATGCCAGCAGAAAAAATCACCATTGCAGACGCACTCTATGCCCATACCGCAGGAGCTGCCAAAGCACTGAGCCGCCAAGACATCGGTGGACTTCAAATCGGTCAATTGGCAGATATTTGTATCTTATCTGAAAACATCTTACCGTTATCTCCAGAGGCGTTATTACACGTAACGATCAAAGGAACAATTTTTGATGGTACGTTTGTATATAACGGGTAATCTGCGAATAATTTTTATATCAAAACAAAAAGGAACCAATCCAATGGTTCCTTTTTTTGTCTTCCTATTCTCGACTAGGCTTCAAGCCCATTGTGTTTGATCACTTGTTGATACCAAGAAAAACTGTCTTTTTTCTTGCGGGCTAAAGTTCCAGTACCATCGTCATATTTATCCACGAAGATAATCCCATAGCGTTTTTTCATTTCACCGGTCGATGCACTGACGATATCTACAGCGCTCCAAATCGTATAACCAATCAAATCAACACCATCTTCAATCGCTTTTGCCATTTCAGCAATATGTTTTTGTAAATAATCGATACGGTATTGATCATGGATTTGACCATCAGCAGCAATTTCTTCGGATACACCGATTCCATTTTCAACGATCATCAATGGCAATTGATAGCGGTCATAGATGTCGTTCAATGCAATCCGCAAGCCCACAGGATCAATCATGGCATTCCACTCGGTCTGTTCTAAATAAGGATTGTTGACACCAGAACCACCAATCATGCTATGACCATTCTTTGTCACATTGTCATCCGCAGACACACATAAGGTCAAATAATAACTGAAAGTATAATAATCGACTGTGCCTTTCGCAAGAATTTCTACGTCATCAGGTCCAAAGACAATGTCAAACCCATTGTCAGCAAAATACTTTTTGGCATAGTATGGATATTTCCCTGTTACTTGTACATCCCCGCAAAATTTTGAATGCATATTTTCTTCTTGTTTCGCCAACAAGACGTCATTCGGATGACAGGTATAAGGATAGCGAGGCATATAAGAAATCATACAACCAATCTGCAACTCAGGATAATGTTCATGGGCATAGGCCACCACTTTGGCACTTGCAATAAATTGGTGATGCAATGCTTGGTAACGCAATTGGATATTGTCCGGTTGATCAATAAATGAAGCTTCGCCAACTTGCAAACCCAATGAAAGAAAATTACCGATCGATAAGGTTGCTGTGTTGATTTCATTGAAGGTGATCCAGTATTTGACTTTTTTCTGATATCTTTCAAATAAAACCATCGCATAACGGGTATAAAAATCAATCACTTCTCGACTACCCCAACCATTGTAGACTTTGCTCAAATGCGCTGGTACATCAAAATGGGCAATCGTCACAATGGGTTCAATGTCATACTTAAGGCAAGCATCAAAGACGCGGTCATAAAAATTCAACCCCTCTTCATTTGGTGTTTCATCATTCCCATTTGGGAAAATACGCGTCCAGTTGATCGACATCCGGAATGCTTTAAACCCAGCTTCAGCGAAAAGCGCGATGTCCTCTTCATAATGATGATAAAAATCTGTCGCTTCATGACTTGGATATAAACGATCTTCTTCGATCGTTGGTGTGATCTGACGAGAAGTTGTATGGCTGCCGCCACTGATTAAATCGGCACAAGCCAGACCTTTCCCCCCCTCTTTATAACCACCTTCATATTGATTGGCAGCAGAAGCGCCGCCCCATAAAAAACCTTTTGGAAAATTCATCTTGGTCTCATCCATCCTTTCTCTTCCATTTACTTAAAATACGGCAAGCAGTTGATCCCCAGCCTGCACATCTTGATGCGCTGCTAATGCAACAACATCCAAAAAGTTTATCGTATTCGTTACTGTGATCATCACTGTATCTTCATAACCGGCTAGCGCAATCTTGGCTGAGTCAAAATGCAGCAATGCTTGACCCGTCACAAAGGTGTCTCCCTCATTGACCTGACGGCTAAAGCCATCTCCTTGCATGTTGACAGTATCGATACCTATATGGATCAGCAATTCAATACCCTCATTACTTGTGATCCCGATGGCATGATTACCCGGAAATACTGCAGTTACTTTCCCGGTAAATGGTGCTGCAATCGTGTCATCTTGCGGTTTTACAGCGGCACCTTTGCCTAATGCAAGAGAAGCGAACGCTTGATCGTTGGTTTCAGATAACGGTATCACTGCGCCTTGTAATGGAGATAAGACGATTTTTTCGATAGCAGTACTTTGATCTGTCGCTGCTTCGATGGATTCATTGGTTTCAGGTGCTGCGGGTTCTGTGACTGGTGCTACGTTATTGTTGGGGAAATCACTATCTTTCACCATAAACCATGTATAGGCAAAGGCAATTGCAAAGGTAATCAAAGAACCAATCGTTGCATGCAATACACTGCTATAAGAAGGCAATGCGACGAAAGAAGCAATGACAACTGGCGTATTGATTTTCATCAAACCAAAATAAAGTCCACCGACTGCCCCTCCCAAGATCATCCCTACGATAGGCTTTTTCAGGCGCAATGTCACACCGTATAAGGCAGGTTCAGAAACACCCATCAAAGCAGTGATTGCTGATGAGAAACTAACTTGTTTAAATTCTGCATCTTTGGCTTTGATACCCGCTGCCAAACAAATTGCTGCTTCAGCTGCCAACCCTAATAACATTCCTGGCACGATCAAATCATCATAGCCATAAGAAGCCAAAGAGGTCAAAAGAATCGGTGTCAAAGTTGTATGCATCCCCGTCATAACCAGTAATTGGGCAAAAGCCCCCATAAATAATACAGCCAACGGCCCAAAGTTGTTGGTCAAAAAATTTAAAAATTGAGATACATAGTTCCCGATTGTTACCCCTAATGGACCCACAAATAATAATGCAAATGGTGTGATCACAATAATCGCGATCAACGGACGTAAAATAAACTTCACACTATTAGGTAAAATGCGATCAGCGAAGCGATATACATAAGACATTAACCAGACTGTTAGTAAGACAGGCAAAACGGACGCACTGTAACTTACGTTTGGTACAGTCATCCCAAAGAAGGTGATTCCACCTTCTTGACTCAACAATGTCGTCAGTCCTGGCATCACAAAAATCCCACCAACATAACTACCCAAGAATGGATCGATTTTCAACCGTTTTGCCACTGAATTTCCTAAATATATAGGAATAAAAAAGAACGCTGCTTGTGATACTTGATATAAAACTAGATAGGTATCATCCGTTGCTGCTAAAATACCCGAAAGTTCTAATAAAGATAAGACAACTTGGAGCATTCCCCCAGCAGCAATGATTGCAATCATCGGTGTGAAACAGCCGGCAATAAAATCCAATAAACGGGAAATCACTGAGTTGCTATTTGAAGACGCATCAGCTGCCGTTTCTGTCACAGGCAATTGCGCATAAACACTTGATACATCTGGACCAATAATGACTTGGTATTGACCATTTCCTTGGACAAGACCTGTAACACCTTTTAATTGTTTGATGCCTTCGCTGTCGGCTTTTTTGTCATCCGCTAACGTAAATCTTAAACGTGTGGCACAATGGGTCACATGCTGAATGTTTTTACCACCACCGACTTTTTCATAAATATCATTGGCTAATTGTTTATAATCCATGATTTTTCTCCTTCTCTCCTTGCTCCGTCAATTTCTGGATATGGAGGGATAAATATATTTCTTCATTTTCTGAAATCGTAATATCGTAGGTATTTTTTATATAGATTTTTATTTTAGACACACAGTGAAAAGCCTGTGGATACATCTTTTCGATTTGTTGATATAAAGAAGATTCTTCATAACCAGGCATTGTATGATTGATCACGTTCTGTGCAAAATAATGCAGATGTGTCACAAAACGGGAATAGTGAAAACTGTTTTCGTCAAAATTTTGTTTATACTCATACTTAACGATCGTCAATACATCTTCAATAAATTTGGCGATTTTATTCGTGACAGTCATGTCTTTCTTTTTTGATTGAACATTTACAAAATGCAAAGCAATCGATATCGCTTCTTCAGTCGGCACTTCGATTGCCAATTCTTTTTCTAATAATTGGACAGCATAGACACCAATTGCATACTCATCGGGATAAAAACGTCTAACATCCCATTGCAACGGACTATGAAAGGTCATGTGCTGTTTGATACGATGGACAGTAAAATCAATGTGATCCAACAACGTCAAATAAATATAATCACTGATAGCCAATTGATAATTTTGTTTCGCATAGGCCACGATTTTTGCCACGATTGCCACATAACGTGGATCAGTTTTTCCTAATTGGTAGCTGAAATGTTCCAACATCGCATGGGTATCAAGCACAAAGATTTTTTCAAAGTCTTGCTCTTCTACATCATCTCCTACTTTTTTATTGAAGCTGATGCCTGTCGAAAAGCCAATGATTTCGTTGCTGCCTTTTTTCAATAAGACAACATTATTATTTAAAAATTTTTTTATTTTCATGGTTTCCTCCAAAATTGACGCATAAAAAACCCCATACTCCGCCCATGGCAGAATATGAGGTTTGCCTGCTTATTCAGTAACACGCCTCTTGGTTACAGCCCTTCTGTAACCGTTATCTCATTTACATCGCTATCATAGCACTTCAAAAAAAACTTGTCAAATAGATTTTGATAAACACATCTTTCACAACCACAAGAAAAATCATGACCGCCAAAAAGTTGTATTGCAAAAATCGATTATCCATCAGTTCTTGATGTATTCATTAATAAAAATTTTTCTCTGATTCGGACATTGATTTCCTGTAATAGCCGGTTCCAGTCGTTGGCATCTGGAATTGCTTGGAACAGTATCGCGGGCTGTCCGACCAATAAGTCATCCATATATTCACTATAATTGGTCACTACCAAATCAATCTTATTTTCTTTGATATAAGCATGATCGAGTTCTAGTGCATTCGGAAAATATAAGGTCTGGAATCGGCCTAAATACCTAATTGCGGTTGATTGGATATTTTGACAAACAATTGCATTTCCTTCCAATAGAAATGCAATCGTACGAAACTGTTCCCAATACAGTTCTTTCAAAGAGTCTATATACAAAACCATTAATACTGCACAATTTTCATAGGAAGTTTTTCCACCAGTGATTTGCTTTCCATATTCTTGAAAAAAAACACGATATTTTGCCAGTTGTTGGGGAAAATTAGCTGCCACTGAATCATGAATATCTCCAATCGTTTGATTTGCCGCCGGTGTAAGCTGTTCTCTCATATAGAGCGTGGTAAAAAAAGACCGAATGAAAAGTAAATCTCGTGTTTTGTTCGGACTATTTGGTTCTATTTCCGTCAAAAATAAAGCCGCAGCTTCAGTGATTGACTCATTTGGTTGATTCTCAGCAACGAATAAGGCTTCTCCTGCTTCATCAATCAAAGAGCGACGACTCATCATCAAAACATACAAAAACAATAATTCTGTTTCAGGTAATTTCACACCAATCTTTTCTTCAATCGTTCGATTGATTGTTTCGAAGGAACGAAACGAAGCTTGCGTATACATTCTTTGCAAATAATGACTGTTCATACTAATCTGAGACCCATTCATATAGCGTTCGATCGTGATATAGACTGTATATATGAAATCTCCTAAAGAAATACTAGGATAAGTTGAAAAAAAATGTTCTTTTTTTAAAGTAAAGGCTACCTGCTGAACAGCCACCGACGGTTGAATCGTATGCGGTGTGATCTCGGATTCATAGTAAAAGTCATGAAAAAAACACCGAATTGCCGCTTCATCTCCTATTAAATCGACAGGATTTAACGACAGTGAGACTGCATAAGGCGTCAACACATTTTGACAATTTTTAACATAACGTATCAAGCTGCTCTCCGAAATATGCAGTTGTTCAGACCATTCCCCTAAACTTTTTATTTCGTGATAAAAAATGCCTTCAATCATTTTAAATAACGGTTCATCCGTGAGCAACGCTCTTTTTCTTTCCAGGTAAGCAACTGCATTAGGTTTGAATGTATTGTATCCAAAAGGCGTTGCTTCAATGTAAAAAGTGCCAGCAAATCTCTCTCTAATCTCTGTGATATCAGCCACGATCGTGCGAGAACTACTTGCAGTAAGCAATGCCAACTCTTTTGTTGATTGATTTGCAGACCGTTCAAAGGCATTCAAAATTTTTAACCAACGAATTGTTTCTTTGTTTGTAATAAAACGTAGCTGAAAATCTTTCATCACTTGTCACCTTTCTTATTTGGATGCGCATATATCTAAATCCAGTCAAATCTACACTTTTATTTTTATTATACGCGTTTTTTCTTCTCCTGAATGAAAAGAAGACCTAGCATCAGCCAACAGATAAGCATATTTTTCGTGATTTTTGCAAAAAAATAACGTTTTAATAACAATTTTCTCATAACCACTTGAATGAAAGCGCTAATTTTGTTATTATTACATCATTGAAGGAGGTGCTTACTAAATGTATGCAATCAAAATCTTCCATGGTTATCTCACGCCACAAGGCAAACGAACCCGCGATAAATCTATCGCTCTTACATACAAACGTAAGGAAGAAGCCGAGCGCTTTGCTGATAAAATTGGCGGGAGAGTGAAAAAAATTGGATAGCCAAATAGAGTAAAAAAAGGGAGCCAACCGAAAAAGTTGACTGCCTTTTTTGTTTTTTATTTTTTGTAGTCTATTGAAAATGAATAACAAAATTGAAGCATTACACCGGCAAGCAAATCATTGGTAAAAAACGAAAGATACTCGCTATACTGAAACAAACACTTTCCCAATCTATCAAAGAAAAGGAGTGAATGTGCGATGTGCGGAAGATATTTGTTTGATCCTGCTACTGGTGCTTTGGCCGCCTATTATCAAGAAGCTGCTGCAAAAGCCAGAAAAAAACAGCAAGTTATTGCCGTCAATGAAGTTTTCCCTTCGAATCATGTGGTGACCCTAGGTGCCAATCGGCAGCAAGAAATCGTAAGCGGTGTGACAAAATGGGGATTTACTGGATTCAGAAAAGGACATTTGATGATCAATGCCCGCGCTGAAACAGTTGAAACCAAAAAGACGTTTCAAGCGTCCTTTCAGCAGTTTCGGTGCGTGTTTCCCATGTCTGGATTTTATGAATGGAATCACGACAAAGAAAAATATTACTTTTCCAGCAACGATCCGCTCTATGTCGCTGGGTTTTACCGTATATTACAACGAGAAGACCGCATCGAGACAGAATCGATTATTTTGACGACAAACCCAAATGATTCAGTCGCAGCGATTCATGACCGTATGCCGCTATTGGTTGATCAGCCGCATATTACTTCTTGGATCAATGACCTATCTTTTGCACGACATTGGCTGCAAGCCGATATGCCCATGCTCCAAGTTGCAAAAGTATAGCGTACTTTCGACGATGCCTTTGATCAATAAGGACTCCCGCGTTTCCAGTCCATCTCCATCTGTTATTTGGTATTTTTTTACATTCGTGATTGCTATCCCCTATCACAAAAAGAATTGACAATTGAACATTTATGCTCTAAGATACTATTAATTTCATAGAGATGCAGTGAAAAGAAGAGTACGGTTGTTTTTTCTTGATAGAGAATTCGTGGTTGGTGGAAACGAATAAGAAAAAGAATCAGAAGATGGTCTTTGAGCATTTACGGACGAATAATCCGTAACGGAGAAAGCCCGATAGCGCAATACAGTTTGTTCAAACGAACTGACCAAGTTTTTTTGTGCAAGCAAAAAATAACCCTAAGGTGGTACCACGAGATGATCGTCCTTTCAAAGCTGAGGCTTTGAAGGGACTTTTTTTTCTCCCTTTAGCCCCTTCTTATCATGGGTTATGAGATTCTTGCAACAAACACTGCATCATCCCACATAGAAAGCAGGAATATATATGGTAAAAATCGTTGACTCTGTTACAGAACTGATTGGAGAAACACCTATCGTCAAACTCAATACACTCGTTCCAGAAGGCGCCGCGGATGTTTATGTCAAATTAGAATTTTTCAATCCAGCTGGTTCCGTGAAAGACCGTATTGCCTTGGCAATGATCGAAGCAGCTGAAAACAGCGGCAAATTACAACCTGGAGGCACGATCGTTGAACCTACCTCTGGCAATACTGGTGTCGGATTGGCCTTTGTCGGCGCAGCCAAAGGATACAAAGTTGTGATTGTCTTGCCGGAATCTTTTTCGATCGAACGGCGCAAATTGATTCAAGCTTACGGTGCAGAACTTGTCTTAACGCCTGCTAGTGAAGGTATGAAAGGCGCAATCAAGAAAGCGACAGAATTAGCCGAGACAAATGGTTGGTTCTTGCCCCTGCAATTCAATAATGAGGCCAATCCAAACATCCATTATGGTACAACTGGACCAGAAATCGCTGAGGCATTTGGAAAAGATGGGATTGATGCTTTCGTTTCTGGTGTCGGTACTGGCGGTACGATCACTGGCGCTGGTCACTATTTGAAAGAACAATATCCAGATTTGACAATCATCGCTGTTGAAGCAGCTGAATCCCCCGTGTTATCAGGGGGGCAACACAGCCCACACAAAATCCAAGGCATTTCTGCTGGTTTCGTGCCTGAGGTCTTAGATACTGAGGCTTACCAGCAAATTCTGCAAGTAACTAGTGATGAAGCTATCGCAACGGCTCGTGCTGCTGGTGCGCAAGAAGGACTGTTAGTCGGTATTTCTGCTGGTGCTGCGATCAAAGCTGCTATCGATACTGCCATAGAACTCGGTGCTGGAAAAAAAGTCTTGGCCATCATTCCTGATAATGGCGAACGCTATCTATCCACCCCGTTATATGCGCATGAAGTTTAAAAAGAAAAATCGCCAGATTTCTCCCATTGGCGAGTCTTACTTGCAAAAATTGAGACACCATCCCTATAGTGCTTCATTTAAACATCACGTATAAGCGAAGGCTTCCTTTCCCTACTCCCCATAGACGATGAGGCAACCCTTCGCATTATATTGAAAAACCTTGCGCGTCCTTAGATTTTATGGACACGCAAGGATTTTAATTGTCGATTATAGCTGTTCCGCTTGCATTTGATACATTTGTTGATAAATGCCTGTTGTTTGGACCAAACTGCTGTGATTGCCTCGCTCAACGATTTTCCCTTGATCTAGCACCAAAATTTGATTGGCTTCTTTGATCGTGGATAAGCGATGGGCGATCATAAAAGTCGTACGTCCCTTTTGCAAGACTGTCATCGCTCTTTGAATGATCGACTCTGTTTCAGTATCAACATGACTAGTGGCTTCATCTAAAATCAAAATTTTGGGATCGAAAACGAGCGCTCGGGCAAAACTGATCAATTGCCGCTCACCACTCGAAAACGCATTGCCTTTTTCAACCACTGGATGATGGATCCCTTCCGGATAACGATCCAATAAATAATCTGCGCCGACTTGTTTCAAGGCATCAATGATCATCTCATCACTGATTGCAGGATCATTCATCCCGATGTTGCTGGCAATCGTACCAGTAAATAAATAAGGATCTTGCATCACAATAGCCATTGATTGGCGTAAGCTATGGCGATCGTACTGATCGATTGCTTGACCATCTACATAGATTTGTCCTTTTTGCGGATCATAGAAACGAAACAACAAGTTCAAGATACTTGATTTTCCGCTACCCGTATGACCTACAAGTGCAACCGTTTCACCGGCTTGTGCTTGAAAATTGATATCATGCAAAATCACTTGCTTAGGATCATAGCCGAAAGTAACACCTTCAAATGAAACGGTACCCTCACTGACAGCGATTTGTGCGGTTTGCTGTGCTTCAACGGGTTGATCTGCAAATTCGAAAACCCGTTGACCCGCTGCTAGTGATTGCTGTACATTGGTGATTGTTTGGACAAGTCCTTCGATAGGGTCATATAAACGATTGATATAATCAATAAAGGCATACAACAAACCAGCCGAGATTGCCAAACGATCATTCAGAAAGAATGAAGCGAGCGTCGTGATCAAAATCAAGATCGTAGAATTTCGCAATAAATTTCCTAATCCCCAAGCAATACTGGAATCAAGTAATAGATATTTACGTCCGGTTTGAAACCATTTATCGACGGTTTCATTGAATTCCTTCTGTAATTGTTTTTCCCGCTGAAAGGCCTGGATGATCGCCATTCCCTGAACAAACTCATTCAATTGTCCACTGATTTGCGAGATATATTCCCGCATCGCCAAATTATAACGAGAGGCATACTTGGTATAAAAATGCTGCCAGATACTTAGAATTGGGATCAATACCAGCATCGCTGTGCCTAATGTTGGATTCAGCAGCGTCAATGCGATAAATGCGCCGACGATCTGCATGATATTACTCAGTAAATTACTGATCACAACTACATAAAAATTGGAACGCAAAACTTCAGTATCGTTGGTGATTCTCGCAACAACTTTCCCCGCCGGAATCTGATCGAAATAAGATACTGGCAGCTGATGCATATGTTGAAATAACTGATCCCGCATCTTTTTTACGATGCTATTTGACATTTTTCGCAATTGCAGCAAACTGACATAGCGAAACAGCGAACCAATCAAGTTCACAAGCAAATAACCCGCAAGAAGTTGGAGCAAGGGCATCATTTTTAAAACAGCAGTTTCTGAAGCGGGGGTCATTACTTGATCGATCAATTGTTTGGCGATCAAAGGTGACGTTAATTCCAAGGCTGCTGCCAGCAGTAATAAACTGGCACCCAGCATAAATTGTTTTTTGTAAAAGCTTAAATAAGACAACAAACGTTTAATCGTTGAGAACATCCATATCGTCCTCCTTTAACTGTTGATGGTAATACTGCTCTTGGTACCACCCTGGTGTCTTGATCAATGACTGGTGGGTACCCCGTTGCGAAATCTCTCCCTCATCTAAAACAATAATTTGATCGGCTTCGGTGATCGCTGATAACCGATGGGTCACGATGATCGAGGTTGGCGCGTGTTGCATGTTTTTCAAATTGGTGATAATGGCTTGCTCGGTTTTGGCATCGACAGCGGACAAGGCGTCATCCAACAATAAGACTTCACTCTGCCGTAAAAATGCGCGGGCTAAAGACAAGCGTTGTTTCTGACCACCTGATAAGGAAACGCCTTTTTCACCGACAATTGTGTCTAAGCCTTCTGGCATCCGCTTGATATCTTCTGTAAAACAAGCCGCATCCAAAGCTGCCCAAAGCGCTTCATCACTAGCATCGGGTTGTCCGAACAGCAGATTTTCTTTGATTGTTCTTGAAAACAATGTGTGTTCCTGAGGGACTTCCGCAAATTGGCTGCGCAAAGCATCTGTATGATACTGCGTCAGTTTTCTCCCATTGATTTGCGGCATTTGATTTGAATAGGGATAACGATGGCCAAATTGGCGCAGCAGTGAGGTTTTGCCGCTTCCTGTTTTACCGACGATCCCCAATACTTCTCCTTTTTGAATCGTTAAATCCAGTCCAGCCAATACTTCACGTTCAGTCCCTGGATATTTGAAATGATAATCAGACAGCATAATTGTCTCAACGCTCGTCAGATCAGCTGATCCATCTGGTTCAAGTTGATCATCCGTTTGCAGCACTTCATTGATCCGCCGCCATGAAGCTGCTCCTTGCTGCATCACATTGACCAGATCACCTGCTGAAATCATCGGCCATACGACCATTGTCAAATAAACTTGGAAAGAGACCATCGCACCAATCGTGATTTGCTGATTGGCTACCAATTGGGCCCCAATCCCAAAGCTAAGCACAAAACTAATGGCCAAAATAATCGTGATCAGCGGGCCAAAGCGCGAATCGATTTCAGAAACAATATTGTTTTTTGCCCGCGTTTCAGTCGTTTTGGTTTCGAATTGTTTCGTTGTTTCTTCTTCAAGACCGTATGCGCGAACAACACGGATACCGTCAATGATTTCCAAGACTTCACTATTCATTTCCGATACTGAATTTTGAGCTTCAGTAAAAGCTTTATCGACTTGCGAGCCCCATTTGAAAATGTAATAGGCTAGAATCGGCATAGGGATCAAAGCTATCAGTGTCAGTTGCCAAGAAACAGTCACCGCCATCATCGCAACGATAAAGCTCAAATACAAACTCGTATTCAAGAAAACCATCAGGCCGTATCCCACGGTCATTCCCATGACTTGGACATCATCACTAGAACGGGTCATCAAATCTCCGGTACGAAAACGTTGATAAAAAGGTGCCCCCCTTTTCAAAAAATGCCCCATCAATTGTTGCCGCAACTGCCGCTGCAAATCGTAAGAACCAATAAACAAATTGTAGGTCCAGACAAACTCTGCCAAATAGCCCAATAGAATCGCACCAGCAAACAAACTGCTGTAACGAATCAAAACTGCTTGTGAAAAATCATCTTGTAATAGTGCATCAATAAATAAGCGCAAAATATAAATGGGTGCCACATACATGGCACTAGAGATGATCATGAACGCAAAGACCACTACATAGCGGGCTTTATGTTCTTTAAAATACGTTGTTAATTGTTTTAGTACATACTTCATTTTTTATCCCTCTCAATCTAAAAAAGTACACAAAAAAGCTCTGTCCCTTCGGAAAAAAGGACAGAGCTAAAACGTCAAAAAGACATTATCTGTGCACTAATGGTTACCGAGTAAGGGATTAACTTTATTTAATTCATTGATTTGTTTGATTGTTACATTTTGCATCGTAATCCCTCCTTCGTTTTTATTTGATAATTACACTTTACAGATAAGTTTCTCAGAATGCAACCATTTTCATTAATTTTTTTAAAAAAATATTGACATTTTGGATTTCTCCAATTTGATATTGTATTTTTTAACGTATGTTTTTAATAAAAATAAAGCTTGAGAAAAAACCTAATGAATCAGGCTTTAGCGCATAAAAAAACCTGAATCATCGACTAAGGAAAATCAATGATTCAGGTAGATTTTTTATTCACTCTATTTGGTTCTAAACCGATGATCATCTTATGTGTCAAAAAATTATTGTCTGACATTGAGATGTTGACAATGTTTTTTTTTATAAGAATCGATTGTCCTTCAAAAATTCTAACACTTGGTTTTTGAAGGGGTCATGTGCTTGATTTTGTTTGTTGATCAACCGCGTTTCCGCCTGTGATTTATAGGCTTCAGTTTTCACCACAACTGGCTCAGGCCGCTCGAGTAACTGAAAACTATCCACAATGACTTCTGCACCGCAAAACCTTTGTCCATCTTCAGTCTGATGAGGACAACTGTGTAAATGTCCAGTTACTTTGATGGTTGCATCGATTTGCGTATACTGCTTAAATGTTTCTGCTTGCTTGCCGAAGATCACACATTCAAATAATTCAGCTTCAGCTGCCGACTGCCAATTTGTTTTGACCATTAATATAAACCGAATGCCGGTTGCGTCTTGAAGGGACGCTGTTGTCATTTCAGCGATTTTCCCCACCAAGATCACTTGATTTGCTGCCACGTTGATTCCCTCACTCTTGATTGATATGTTGTTGTTTGAATAATTAGCTCTAGTCTATCATATTCTTGAATAGTTGCAATCATCAAAGATAAATCACATGGCTTTGCTTGCTTTGTTAAATGAAACTTAAGAAATCATCCTGCTTCCGTTGTATCGGCTGCTTCTTCGTGATCAAATGTCCAAGTCACCCCTTGATCCTTCGAGATAAAAATCCCTTTGACACTGCCGCCTTTATAATCCCCCATCGATCCTTGATTGATTTTCACTTTCAACACACCATCTTCTTCGTATGGCGCTTCCGCTACAACAAAGACTTTTTCCAAGTCATCTGGCATCTCAAAGGATGATTGCAGCCAAGTATTCCCGCCATCCGTTGTCACATATAGACTAGGTGCTGAAGGCGTTACCCCACCTAAACTCATGAAGCCGACATGTTCATTTAGGTAACACGCATCTGTCAATAAGCTGCTGACACCTTTAACGACCTGATGTTCCGTCCAAGTTTTGCCGCCGTCTGTGGTGATATAAGATAGATAACCTTCTTGGCTCATTACTCTGCCTCCAGACAAAAAGATATAGCCAAAGCCATCTTCACCAAATGCGACCTTGCGATAACGAATCGCTGCTGCGTCTTTTTCCAAGATAACATCTTTCCAGCTGCTACCTTGATCATCAGTATACGTATAATAAACAGTTTCCTTGGCACTATTGTCACTTGCATAAGCTGTTCGGATAAACCCTGTTTGATCAGGGGTCAGTACATAACTTTGGTCAATCAACGATTGTTTGTCGCCACTGTACTCACCACCGAAAAAATCTGACAGTGCATAAGGAAGAATCACTTGGTTTTTCCATCCATCATATGTCAGTTTGAGTTGGTCTTTGCCGACCTCTGTTTTGTAGGCAATCGTTTGATTGCTGTTCGAATCACTGGTCATCTGATTGTTGTCTTCTGTGATGACACTGGCATCTCCTGTAGCAACATTGGTGATCGCCGTGTCACCTTGACTCGTGGTATCAATCGTTACTTGCCAGCAGATATCTCGGACGGAGCCATCATCGGCCACTTTCCCCCAATAAGCAACCATCTGATCACGATTGATCGTTTCAGGCCAGACAGTAAACTTGACGGTCAAAATCCCATCTTCATATGCCGCACCGCTAACACTATAAGATTCGATCCGCACATCGTCTGCCACTTTTTCGGAAGCAAAATAGCGCATCAAGTCATAGAATAAGTTGGCACCTTCAGTACTGGGATCATAAGTATAATCGCCTTCAAAAGGTAAAAATTGGTTGAAGTACCCCACATTTTGTTCTTTGATTGTTGTTTGACTGGTTTGCGTCGCTGCCGTCGATTGCGTCTGATCGCCCATAAAACGACCCAATGAAAACCCTAGTACAAACCAAACCACTAAGCCGATCACCACCAATGTCAACCCGATTGCCAATGCAATGCGGATTATCACTGTTTTTCTTTCTTTCATGAAATATCCACCTTTTGTTTTCAATAAAAATAGTATAAAACAGCGTGACCTTTCTCACAATGCTTCTTGCAATAGATTAAGAAAATTAAACAAATCGAATGAAAAAAGAGGCCCTTTTGGGAAGCCTCCTTCTAACATTTTATAAGTCAATTTGTCCTTTTGATTCTATTTGTTTTGGCGTGCCGTTGAATGTGTCGTAATCTAATTCTTTTTCATCATGCGCAACGATCAGTGCAACGGTTACGTCAGCATCCACATTCAGTAAGGTGCGGAACATACCCGAAAACCAGTCGATTCCCGCCAATAAAGCAATACTTTCAGTTGGTAAACCCAGCATCGGCATCACTGTTGCCAATGCCACCAATCCGCCACCAGGTACAACGATCGTACCTAAACAGGCCAGTGTCGATAGCAAAACAATTTGGACGAGTTCGCCTACACCAAGAGATACTTGGTAATACTGGGTAAACGTAATCACAGATAATGATAAGAACATCGACAAACCATTACTGTTCAGACTCATACCCAGCGGGACCACTAATTTTGTGATTCGATCGCTAATACCTAACTTCTCGCGACTATCTTCTATTTGGATTGGCAATGAAACGGCTGATGAAGTTGTCGTAAATGAGATCACTGACATGCGCCACATATTTTTCACCAAGCGCCAGACATTGACTTTACAATACCAAGCAATAATCAATAACCAAATCGCCAAGAAAAGAAGTGAGGCACTGCCTAATGTGAGCAAGAAACGAAGCAGCGTTCCTAATACTTGGACCCCAGACTCACCTACAACCGAAGCAATCAAGCAAAAGATCCCAGCTGGTGCCACTTTCATAATCAAAGTCACCATTTTTAAAATCACATGATTAAAGGCTACGATCCAATCCAGAACAACCTGATTTTTTTTATCATCTTTAATCAAGCTTACTGATAAACCAAACAGTAATGAAAAAATAATGACTTGAATCATATTTGCTTCTGACATTGCCTCAACAATGTTCACAGGAATAAACCCTAATACTACTTCTTCTAAACTTGTACTTGCCAGATCGATCACTTCATTCGATACTGCTGTATGCTCGATCCCCGCTCCTGGTTGAAAGATAAGTCCGAATACAATACCAATGACAGCCGCCAAAATAGTCGACCCCATAAACCAAAGGAAAACTTTCACCCCAATCTTTCCTAATTCTTTGGCTTCTAATCCGCCAACGGCTTCAATAACAGCGCCCATGATCAAAATTACCACGGACATTTGGATCAGGCGCAAGAACAATTCTCCAATGACTTTCAAATCACTGACTGCACCTTGAAAAATAACCCCGCATAGTATGCCTAATACCGTGGCAATCATGATTTGATTGGTCAAACTAAGTTTTCTGGTTCGTTTCATTTGCAGCGCCTCGCTTTTTTAGTTGACTTTTTTCTTCGAGTTCACAGTCAAGAACAAAAATGTGCCGCCGACCAATAAAATAATGGCAATATAAAAACCCATCACTTTCGATCCAGTGGCATCTGAAATTGAACCAGTCAGTGTTGGTGCGATCACGGAAGACATCATCCCAAAAAAGTTGAACACGCCTAATGTAGTACCCACCCCAACTTTAGGTGCATTCTCTCCTAACCAAGAAATGATGATTGGTTCGACGGCTAATTTACCCAAGAAACCATACAATATCAACGCAATCATCAAGAATGTAGCATTTGTCGCTTGAACAGTGATTAATAACATCAACGCAGCTAAGATTTCTAAAACAACAATGAAAGTAACTTTTTTATGCATATATTTATCTGCTAACCGGCTAAAGAGTAAGGCCCCGGGAATTGAAGCGAATGCCACCAATGATGAAGAAAAGCCAATCGCAACCCCTTGGAACCCACGCTCTGTACCTAAAAAGTTGGGTAACCATGTCACTGTCATATAATAAGCATAACAAGTCGCAAAATACAGCACATACGTAAACAACATTTTTAACGAAAACAAGGTGGACAAAGAGACATTTTCTTTAGGTTTTTCAGTAATTTCTTCTTCAAACGGTTCATTTGTTTGAAAAGCAACATCATCTTTATTGCTGCGGATGACTACAGCAAAAGCAATCGTCATACACACGATCAAAAATGCTGATAGGTACATCATCGTTTGCCATGGCATTTTCATTTGAATGACCAAAAAGCTAGACAAAATCATCCCGAATCCTGAACCAACAGCAGAACCGCTATTGACGATGGCTGTTGAAAAACTTTTCTTTTCTTTAGGAATATTTTGCGAGGTCAACGAGTACGCTGAACCATAAAATGAGCCACAGCCGATCCCTGCCAAAAAACTACCTGTATAAATCATGGTGATCGATGCTGCTTGTGAAATCAAGAAAGCAGCAATCGCAAAAACAATAAATCCCGGGATCAAGACTTTCTTTTTCCCAATTTTATCCACCAAAAAGCCAGCAGGTATCTGCATGATCACATAGCCTAAGAAATAGAAACTTGCTATGGAGCCTAACGCCGTATCCGATGTGTTCCCACCAAGTGACTGGTTGATTTGAGGATAGATTGGAGATAAGGCTGAGCGATAGATCCAAATCGTGACCCAACCTGAACATAAAAGAATGATGATTTGTTTCCAATAAGCAAAACCGCTACGTTCCTTGTTGATTTCCATTTTTTTCCCTCCAACATTTACGCCTAAAAGTTTGTGCACCAAACAATTAGTAAGCGCTTCAATATACTGTTATTTTACATTTTCGTCTTAGATGATTCATTGTCTTTTTTTCACAAAGGACAAATTATTCTTGTGCATAAGTGCTAAGGTCTATATTTTTTTCTTGATAAAGTGTCAATGCTGCCGGCACAGCTTGCCCAGGATGGATAGGTGCCTGATGATATAACAAGGCGCCTTCAAGTGCTGCTAAGACATGAAGAATATTTTCTTTACGGCTGCTGTACCCCATATTACCAATCCGCCAAATCTTCCCTTTCAGGTCACCGAAGGAACTAGCGATTTCCACTCCAAAGGAGCAAAGGAGTTCTTCGCGAATCACTTCTCCATCGATGCCTTCAGGTATGAATACCGGCGTGACAGTCGGCATTTTCGTTTCTGCGGCACCATAAATAGTCAATCCCATCGCTTCGATACCAGCCAACAATGCAGATTCATTGATTGCATGCCGTTGATATACATTAGACAATCCTTCTTGCAGCAATATTCTGAGCCCTTCATGCAAGGCATAGATCATGGTGGTTGCTTCTGTATGATGATTGATTCGTTCATCATTCCAATAGCGCTGCAATTGACTCAGATCTAAATAGTTGCTGACAATATGCCTCTTGTTGCGGTCAGTTTTACTTAGCCCCAATTCTTTTTGGTAGCGGGCATCGAGGACTTCTTGAACCCGATCGTTATAGGTCACCAGCGCCAAGCCTGACGGCACACTCAAGCATTTTTGGGTACCGGCGATTGCGATATCCACACACCATTCATCGATTGCTAAAGGAACACCGCCATAAGTCGCCACCATGTCAACCACAAAATATAGGTCGTGGATACGACAGTAAGTACCAATTTCTGCCAAAGGCTGCATTTGCCCATTGGCTGTTTCACCATGAACCATAGCCACGATTTTAGGCCTGAAAGTTTCAATTTCGGCAATCACTGTTTCCGGTGCAAAAGGTGCTACCCACTCTTTCTCCAAATAACGGACTTCTGCATGTGCCCGCTCACATATTTCCCCCAGTAGATAAGCAAACCGTCCATATGCTGGGATCAACACCCTGTCACCAGGTTCGATCAATGCAATCAATGCCGCTTCTAATCCCGCCCTTGATGTACCGTCAATGGCAAAGGCTTCTTTATTGGTGGTTCCAAATGGCAGTTTGATCATTTCCTTGACTTCATCCATGATCATTAAAAATGCTGGATCAAACTGACCCAAAATACGTCGAGTCATTGCTTGCAAAACAACTGGGTGTGCTTCAACGGGACCAGGGGTCATAATCGTTCTTTGAGGAATCATTAGTTCATTAAACATCTTTTCGCCTCATTTCTATTCAAAATCTTTGATTAGTACCTTCATTGTCAACGCTTCCATCATTGTTGTACAATAGAGCTAACAATGAGCCTAATTTTGTTCAATTTGTTCAATATTTTAAGGGAGATTTTTGATGAAAACACTCGCTGATTTACTCGCTGTCCCACGCTTCTCAAATTTACAGCTTTTAACCCCTTCTGTTACAGCAGAGCGTATGGTTGAAAGTATTGAAATCACTGAAACACCTGATATTGCCCATTATATTCCTGAAGACACGTTTATCTTAACCACTGCCATGGTGTACCAGCATAATCAGCAAGAGCTTTGTACCTTGATTGATTCGTTGATAGCCAAAAATGCAGCTGGACTTGGTATCAAAGTTGGTCGCTTTTTGGATGAGATCGATCCAACCGTCATTGCCTATGCTGCCACGCAGAAATTTCCGTTGGTCGAAGTGCCAGCAACAATGCCTTTAGGTCGTTTGATGCATCAATTATTAAATTTGGTCTGGCACACCAAGACAGAACAACTAAGTTACGCCCTTGATATTCAAAAACGTTTTTCTGCTTCATTAATGAAAGATGTGAGTATCGCACGTTTTATCGCTGATTTTGGTCAAATGGTCAACACACCAATCATCCTATTGAACCCTTTTAAAAAGGTGATTGCTCATTCAAAACATTTCACGCGCATGTCCAAGCCAGCAGAATACTACGCGCATCAACTAACCCAGAAGAATGGCGTCTTTACTGGTGAAAAGAGTGGTGCGATCCCCATCACAGATCTGCACGAAAAAACGTCTCAGATTTCATATTATGCAATTGAAACAACAACGTATTTTCCCTATTATTTGGTGATCTTGAATCCAGAAGCTATTCCTTATCCTGTTTCAGAGTTTGCGCTCGAACAAGCCGCATTGGTCTTGTCTTTTATGTTGTATAAAAACCACAAAATCCAAGAATCTTTAGAAGACATCAAGAGTGACTTTTGGACAAGAATGATTGAATATCAGCAATCCACCAAACAACAACCAAAAGAGTGGTTAGAACTTGGCAAAGCACATGGTCTGGTAAAAGCGCGCCATTATCGTGTGATTTATGGTGTGTGCCAACCCAGTCAAAATACACAAGCAAAAGTCAAATACCAACAAGAGGAAAGTGCCTTGGCTTATACCTGGTTTAGCGAGCAGTTGCCACATCGCATCAAGGATGTGTGTCTCTTTCAATTAAAAGGCACCAATCATTTTGCAATTTTGACACAGCATAAATGTGACCCTTTAGCCAATCATTTGATTGAAACAGCCAATGATTTAGCTGCATGTTTGCCTTGTGACATCGCTTTTGGGGTCGGCAGTGTCTATGAAAGTATCGACGATATTGCCAGCTCGTTTATCGAAGCCAAAACTGCTTATGAAGAACGCAAAGGACAACTGCATACTTCTCCAGTCTCCTTTTATCATCAAAAGGGCATGCGCAGCTTATTTGAAAAAATGAGTCCTGAGGATATTCATTATTTTTGTCGCACCATTTTGAATGAATTGGCTTTTCCTGATGAAGACAATATGATTGAACTAAGAAAAACATTGTCTTGTTATTTAGATTTCCAATGTGAGATCACACGAACAGCCAAAGCCCTCTTTGTCCACCGCAATACAATCAAATACCGGATCGAACAGTGCCAAAAATTATTGGGCAAAAATGTTCATGATCCGGCAGTCAGTCTTGATTTACGATTAGCATTGGCCTTATCCGAAGAAGGCTACGCCTAACCAGATTGAAGTATCAACCGGTAATTCGTGTACCTGCCAGACCAAGCAGCGCTTGGTCTGCTTCTTCCAACGAGCAGATAATTGCCGTTTTACCTTGTTTGGCAAATGCAATCGCTGCTTCCATCTTAGGTCCCATGCTCCCTTCAGCAAAATGCCCCGCATCAAAATAGGCTTGGGCTTCTTCGACAGACAGCCCAGTCAATTTTTGCTGTTGCGGGCTGCCGTAATGGATATAAACATTGCTGACATCTGTCAACATCATAAAGACATCGGCATCTACTTGCTCTGCCAATTTTTTACCCGTTCGGTCTTTATCGATAACAGCTTCGATACCGTATAAGCCGTGATTTTCTTTGACAACAGGAATCCCGCCTCCACCACCAGCGATTACAATGGTATTTTGATTCAGCAAATGCACGATTGCTTCAACACCATGGATCGTTAAAGGCTGAGGAGATGGAACCACTCGGCGATAACCGCGTCCAGCATCTTCTTCCATCACCCATTTTTTTTGCTGAGCGATTTGTACGGCTTCTTCTGCGGTATAAAAAAGACCAATCGGTTTTGTTGGTTTTTGAAAAGCCGGATCTTTCGGACTGACTTCCACTTGCGTCAGTAAGGTCACGACATTACTCGTCAATTCTTCTTGCTCGATTTTATTTTTGATACTTTGTTCCATTAGATACCCGATAAACCCCTGCGTTTCCGCATTACAGACATCTAAAGGAAACGGTGGGACAACCGCTTTGGCTTCCTCATTTTGACGCAAAATATTCCCTACCTGCGGTCCATTTCCATGGGTGACCACGATCTGATGATCCAATTGTTCGATTTTGGCAATCTGTTCGGCACTTAATTGAATATTCGCCAATTGTGCTTCTACCGTTGCCTCTTGATTTGGTTTTAAAATTGCATTGCCCCCTAAGGCAATTACGACGCGTTTTGCCATGTTTATCCCTCGCTTTTCAATGTTTGACATGCAATAGACTGCGAACAAACCCTGCCAAAAAATCAGCCCCGGAGGTGTGTCCTATTGCAAAGATCGTTTGGATGACGTCTTTTGCGGTCTGCTGATCCCGACAGCGACCGACTTTTGCATATGTTTGACTAAAATTTCCTTCGATTGCTTGTAACAAATAATGCTGACTAACATCTGTAGTCAAATCATGGACTGCGGTGATTTTGCGTTTCAGATAATTGTCTAAGCGTTGGTCTTGTTGCTGGGTCAAATAGCGCGCCAATAGGGTCCCCACCAACATATCATCTCCAGTCGGTGTTAAGCCGATCCCTCTACCAATCAGGAAGTCAATTGCTTGACGCTGTTTGTAAAAAGACCGATCATGCAAGGAATCAATTGCTTGGTAAAACGCATGTCGGCTAGTAAAAACTTGCTGCAAAGGTTCCTGGAAACCAGTCTCTTTTTCTACTTGCTTGATTACTGAAAAAAGATGATTTTGATCAACGCTTTGTTCACTGGCAGACCAAGTCGTTTCATAGCTGTAAGCATCTTGGAAAGAAAGTGCGGCTTGCGGAAAATACAGCACACGTTGTTGGGCCATAATCGGCATATCGACCCTCAACTGTGCCGTGAGTTGGAGATAATCTGCATAAGAAACAGTGATACCATGAGGCACTCTTACAGATTGAAAGGTCAGCATGATCAATTGTTTGCTTTGCTGATTTTGCAGATTAAAACTATTTTTGAACATGCTATGCACATGCCACAGTCCATTCACGTACGTATGGGCAAACAATTGCTGATCAACACTTTGTGCTTCTAACATGATTTCCCCCCAATACAGAGTTATTTTCTAATCTTCAGAAAAACCCAATTTTTTCGCATAGGCCAAAACAGCCTTTTCAAAACAGTCGATTGGCGGGGTCACGGTACCAGCCCCAATTTGACCACGGCCTGCCTGTTTATTGGCAATGCCCGTGTTGATCACGGGCAAGATACCTGTTTCAACAACTTTTCGGGCATCGATTCCTAGACAAATGCCTTGGAAATCCCACGTTGGTACTGGAAAGTTTGGATTGGTATCTACACAAATCTCTAGCATTTCATTACTCGTTTTCAACGCATCATGAAAACCACCGGAACCGACAAATCTGGTTACCGCAGGTGCTGCGATCATGGCCATACCACCAACACCAAATGTTTCTGTAATTGCACTATCTCCCATGTCAGGTGAGGCATCGGCTTCACTAAAGCCTGAGAAATACAAGCCTTTCGGTGTATTCACAGGACCCGTGAACCATTCATCCCCCATTCCGGCAATTCTAATTCCGAACTCATGTCCATTACGGCACATTGCTGTCACAATCGTTCCTGCTTGGATACTGCGGGCACCATCTAAAACAGCTTTTGCTGAAGCCATCATGATGTTCAAGAAAAACTGATCAGTATCAGCCAGAAATTGAATGACTTCCTGTTTTTCCTTCTCAAAGTCTGCTAAAGCTACGATCGCTGGTGCGACTTCTTTCAAAAATACCAGTGAAGCAGCAATATTGCGTTGATGAAATTCATCTCCCATGGCAATCGCTTTTGCCACCAACACATTGACATTCATACCATCAGGCTTGGTTTTTAAGGCTGCACTCAAAACTGGGGCTAACGTATTCTTCATCCAATGCAGCCGTTCGATCACCTCTTGTGAATACGCACCGAATCGCAGCACAGCTCCAATGCCTTCGTTCATCGTACAATAGGCACGATTGCCGTCCGTCGTATTTTCGACTACCAGAACTGGCATGTGGGCAGAGGTAATGCCACCCATGGGGCCGACAGCTTGCACATGATGACAAGGGATCAATGTCACTTCACCATTTTCAAGTAAGTGACGTACCTCTTCTTCTGTTTCACCCCAACCTTCAAATAAGCCCGCACCCACGCAAGCCCCTTGGATTGGATCAATCATTTGGTCATAACGAATCGGCGGACCTGCATGCAGCAAAACCCTACCTTCTGCTAACTCTGGAATAACACTGACAGCAGGTACAACATCAACTAAAAATGGCGATCCTGCGATGATTTTTGCAATAATTGCTTGGTTTGCTTCTTCAATTGTTTGGTACAAACGAATCCCTCCTACTCTTTCAATGACACTTGATTTAAAAAACGCAAAGCTTTTTGCAACATCACATTGCCCCCCGCTATCGGTTGCCAATCGTACTGGATAACTTTCCCTCTATGGGCTCGAATTGCTTCACCAAAACTGCGCAGACCAACATTGATAAAGCTATCATTGTCTAATAATGCCAATGCTTGTGGGGATGGTTCGGGAAAAGATTCCGTTTCTGATAATCGTCGTTTCAATAAATCTCTCATAATTGGTGGTAAAGGGTGACCAAGTAATTGCAAGGCTTTTTTGACTGCTTGCGCATTACTTTGACATAAAATCACACCTGCATCCTCTAAAATTGCTGTCTGTTCATTAATATCTTGGGGATCTAGATCAGTTCCTACGATCGTAGCAATCACTGCTAGTTCGCGTCCTGAATTCTTTGCTTGCGCTTTCAATTCTTTGATTACTGGCGCCAATTCACTGGCCATGTCTTGGTGGGCGCCATAGCCCAAAACGATATCCAATAAAATGATTGCTGTCTTGGGATCCGCTCCTGCCTGATGCAACAACTCCTTACGCTTGGTTGGATCAATCATTGGATGGGGTTTCCCTTGGGTATAAATGTCATCTCCTAAGTCAATGATTTCATGTCCATCAACTTTCAAGATAAAACCTGCATCATGGGTATCTGCTGCTGAGAGACCTAATCCGGCTTCAATCAACATCGCTGCCTCATACGCTAATGTGCCACCAGAATAAAATCCTTTGATTTGTTGCTGGTCCTTTGTGAAAGCTACCGTTTCGTCTGCTTCTTTCGATTCAGCCAACTGAACGTTTTCATGACGCAGCAATTGAACTGATATTTGCGCTGCTTCTTCTAACGTGTAGGCGCGATAGAGGTTGTCTTCATGATTGGTGGGCGCTTCACCTAAAAATATCGTGACTGCCGGTTTGCTACCATTTCTCAATAAAGCCAATACTTGATTCCGTACTTCTGGTGACGGCGGTTTCGAAATGACCACGATTACTTCGGTATCTGGATCATTTTCCAATGCCCCAATGCTGTCTTTCATGGTAATGCCGCCAACAGACTCATTTAAATCACGGCCGCCAGTGCCAATCGCTTGGGTCACACCTTCACCTAATTTGTGGATGATCGTAGTCACTTCTTGAATCCCAGTACCAGAAGCCCCGACTACACCAATTTTTCCTTTACGAACTGCGTTGGTAAAAGCCACAGGGATACCATTGATGATCCCAGTACCGCAATCAGGGCCCATGAGCAGCAAGCCTTCTTTGTGCGCCAATTTTTTTAGACGTACTTCATCTGCTAGTGACACATTATCGCTAAAACAAAAGACATGTTTGCCTGCAGTCAGTGCCGTTTCAATTTCATCAGCGGCCATTGTACCAGGCACTGAAAGCACCACGACATCAGCATCTTTTCCCGCCAACAATGCTTTTTCCCAAGTCTTGACACTTTCTGAACCTTCTTCTTCATTGGTTTTGCTCTGGTCATTTAAAAAGCGGTCGATCTCTGTCATCACTGTTTCAATGATCGACGCATCATCAATGTCCAAAACCAGCACCATATCATTTGAAGTGGCCGCTGTCATATCTTCTGTATAGAGCCCCCCAGTTTTAAAAATATCTTTGTTTGCTGGGGTCCCCATCATAACGGATGCATTGTTGACCCCCTCTAAAGCAATTAATTGATTGGTCAACAACATCAACACGATTGAATCTTGATAGTTATTTTTTTGTATCACTGTGTGTAACATGGGTTTCCTCACTCTCCTGATCCGGTTTGGGCAAAAGCATCTGCTCCAGAATATTGATTGAAATGAACTGTATCGCTTTGCAAATACGCATAGATATTTTTTTCGATCGGAATTCCTTCAGCCATGTACTTAGCATAATGCAGCTGATTGATTTCACCAGGGTAATAGACTTGTTCAAAGCCTTCAGCTGGTTGCGTTTCGTGCAATTCTTGAACCATCGTTTCGACAGATTCTTTGAAACTGTCCAATTCTGTAAATCGCTGGGGATCAATCAACAAAATAAACTGTCCTAAATCTCGACCTTTGGTCAAATCATGATACATAGAAGACACATGTTTACCGAAAGGCAAGCCTAACAGCATGCCGGATAAGATATCGACCATCATCATCAAACCGAACCCTTTTGGCCCTGAGATAGGCAGCAAGCCATGGACATGGTGGGGGTTGGTGGTAGGTTGCCCTGTCGCATCGACCGCCCACGTATCAGGAATATCTTTGTTTTTTGAACGAGCATCCAATATTTTGCCCCAAGCTTGGACAGTCGTTGCCATATCGAAAACCACTGGTTCTCCATCTTTACGCGGCGCAGCAAACGCAATTGGATTGGTACCGAAATAGTTCTCCTTGCCGCCAAATGGCACAACCATTGAATCTGATTGGCACATAGACAAAGCAATTAAATCTTCTTGCGCTGCTTTTTTTACATAATAAGACAATGCACCACTGTGACTGGTTTGACGGACCCCGACAGCGGCGACGCCAGATTTTTTGGCCATCTCGATTGCATATTTGGTGGCTTCCAACACGACCACTTGTCCAGGTCCATTTTGTCCATGAACGATCCCGCTGCTTGGGCCAGTCTCTTCAAAAATAATCTCTGGATTTGTATTCATTCCGCCCTTGGCGATTCGTTCTGCATAATAATCGACACGGACGGCACCATGGGAATGAATACCGCTGGCGTCAGCAAAAACCAAATGTTCTGCAACGATTTTTGCTTGTTGATCAGTTAGCCCCGCTGCTGCTAATTTCTGTTGAATCAACTGTTCAAGCACTTGCGGCTGAACAATCACCGTATCTGCCATAATGTTCTACTCCCTCTCAAATTTCTGGATCGCGGTTGCAATCTTTCGAATAAATATAAGACAACGGCTCATCCCGACCAACGCCATAGGCTGCTTGTTGCACATAGGCACTCATGAAAATATAATCACCCTTTTCAACGGGAAACCATTGATTGTCTAAGTTATACATGCCTTTACCTGAAAGCAGATACGCCCCATGTTCTTGATAATGGGTCTCGATATAGCCATGGCTAGCCCCGGGTTCAAAGGATAAGATATGCATATTCATATCAAAGCCAAGGTCTTTTGGCAAAAAGTCCCATAATAAAACATCTCCCATTCCTTCATACTGAATAGGCGTTAAATCAGATACATGGCCGGTAACTTTATAGGCTTTATGGCCTTCAATGGGCTGATAACGTTTTTTGTATAAAAAGACCTCTGTCTCCTTGTCTTCCAGATTTTTCATATACATTTTCACGCCGGCTGGTAAATAAATATAACCGCCAGTCTGCAAGTCATGGGATTCTTTACCATCTCCCACAGATAGATGCCCATCAATCACATAGAGAAAAGTTTCGATTCCGGGGCCACCAAAGCCAAGTGTATTGGCCCCATCTTTCTTGAATGAAATCAAATAGTCGACAAAACTGGCACCTAATTTTTGCGAGCCCAATATCGAGCATTCGCATTGGTCAAACCCGGGAATCACGTTGTTTACTAACCCATCATGGGGCAAAATTGCATAATTGTTTTTTTTGATAATGGCTCTAGATTGGAGAAGTCCTTCTAAATAGCCGGTATTATTGTTTTTATAACCCATTTACTTTCCTGCTTTCTGATTATCTATTCTTGATATGCTAATTCATAAAGTGCTGCTGCCAAAACTTCTACACCAGCAGTCAAATCATCAATATGGGTAGCTTCTGCTGGATTATGACTGATGCCGTCAACACTTGGGACAAATAACATGGCGGTTGGAAAATGTGGGGCAATGATCTGCGAATCATGGCCTGCCCCGCTATGCATGACTTTATATTTTTTTCCAGAAGCTTTGACTGCTTTTTCAATGATCGCCACAATACCTTCATCCATCGGAACAGGGCGCTCATCCATCCAAAGATCCATTTCAACTGTTAGTCCATGTGTTTCGGCAATCTCTTTGATCAATGATTCCGCTTCAGCTGTAAAAGAATCTAACACTTGGCCATCTGTGTGACGACAATCCATGGTAAACAATACTTCTCCTGGAACTACGTTGACCGTATTTGGTTTCGGTTCGACCTTGCCAAATGTCACCACCAATGGATCACCTAGAGCCAATCCGCGATCGATGACCGTTTTGCAAATATCGGCAAACCCATAGACAGCATCGTGGCGATACCCCATCGGTGTCGTTCCAGCATGATTGGCTTGTCCTTTCAACACAAAGGTGTAGCGTTTTTGACCAGCAATGTTGTTGACAACGCCGATTTGCAGCTGTTCTTTTTCCAACACACTGCCTTGTTCAATATGAATTTCGACGAAAGCTTTGATATCTTTGCGTACCCCTTCTTTCAAATCACGAAAATCGAAACCCTGACGCCGCATTTCTTCTACGAAAGGATGTCCTTCAAAATCAGAAATATCTTGAACATCTTCCGCCCGAGCTTCACCAACAAAGTTCTTACTGCCCCAGAAAACTGTTGGAAAACGACTGCCCTCTTCTTCTGCCATAGAAATCACTTCTAATGAACGCAACGGTTGACCATAGGTTTCTTTCAAATAATTGATTGCCAATACTGCTGCCGCCACACCAAATTGACCATCGAGTGTCCCTCCATTGACAACTGTATCGATATGAGAGCCTGATAGGATCGTTTCATCGGGATACTTGCTGCCCTCTAAGCGTCCAAATAAATTGCCAACTGCATCAAACCGAGTCTCTAATCCATTATGTTGTAATTGTTTTTTTACGAATAATTGCGCTTCTTTCCACGAATCTGTGTACAACAACCGAGTCATGCCGCCTGTTGGATCAGCACCTATGTTTGATAATCCATCGATGATTGCTGCTGTTTCCTGTTTAAGATTCATTGCATGTGCCTCCTTTGATTGATACATTCATTGTAAGCGTATAATTTAGCTGATTCATTGTTCAATTGTGATAAAAGTATTGTAATTTTTGTACATTGCGTTGTTAAATAAACCCCTTACACTTTCTATACTATAGGAACAGACTGTATGAAAGAAAGGAGAAATCTATATGACAGAAAAAAGAACCAATCACTTAGCAACACAGAATTTTATTTTTGGATATGATCAACAGACGCCTTTAAAAGCGACACTTTTTCGCGCAAAGCATGTCAAAGGGACCATTTTATATTTTCATGGTGGTGGTTTCCTATACGGTTATCGCAATGATCTACCAAAATCCTATCTCCAATTATTTCTTACATCTGGATACAGCATCTTTACTTTCGATTATCCATTGGCACCTGAGGCATCTTTGATGCGTATCTACCAATCTACACAGAAAGCCCTTCAGTGGTTTTTACATGAGGGCTGGCAGCATAGTGGTCTTGGAAATAAAGACTATGTTTTATTTGGTCGCTCAGCTGGCGGATATTTGGTTTCGCTATTGACTGCAACTCAGCCCCAAGCCTACCAAATAGGTTTGATTCGTTTTTATGGTTATCAACAAATTCTAAATCAAGCTTTTTTCACTCCATCTCCTTACTATCAACGATTTCCCACGATTCCGCCACTTGAGGTACAAGAATTGATCCAATCCGTACCGTTGACAGAAGGTTCGCTAGCTACTCGCTTCCCCCTCTATCTCTCAGCGAGACAGTTTGGCAATTGGCACACCTATTTGGGTAAACGCAACGAATTACGCTATTTAGATCAGCAACTGCAGAACTTCAAACATTATCCACCAACCTTTTTGGCCCATTGTCAAGAAGATCCTGATGTCCCTATTCAGGCCTCAAAAACATTTGCAGAAAGCTTGCCATGTGTAAAAACTGAATGGCTGTCAGATTCGGCACATGATTTCGATCGGCAACAAAATCCGACTGCAGATTATTGTTACCAAAAGCTGATTGAATGGCTTGATCAGCTATTTTGAACGCCTTGTTTCAAGTGTTCATTCCCTTTTTAAATTGCCATTAAAAAGAAGTCATCTTACAACTTTTTATTGAACAAGTGTTATAATGAATAGGCAATTTTGATAGAAAGGGTGATTAAATGGCTTTTATAGGAATTTTATGTTTGATCCTGGTCACCACCACATTGTTTGCCCAAATTGCTAAGCGTTTGGGTATTCCGGCAGTGATTGGTCAGTTATTGGCAGGAATTCTCTTAGGAACTGGTGGCTTGAATTGGGTACAGCCGGATATATTGGTCACTGATTTTTCTGAGATCGGGGTCATTTTATTGATGTTTTTGGCTGGAATGGAAAGTGATGTGTCCTTACTGAAGCGTTACTTCAAACCCGGAATGTTCGTAGCTATTTTGGGGATCATGTTGCCTTTGGGATTGAGTTGGTTAGCTGGTTTACAAATCACAGGTTCAAATGCAGAAAGTTTCTTTTTCGGGATCGTTTTGGCTGCTACATCTGTAAGTATCTCGGTTGAAGTGCTGAAAGAATTAGGCGTCGTCAGTACCAAGGAAGGCTCCACGATCTTGGGCGCCTCTGTTGTAGATGATATTTTGGTGGTATTGATCTTGAGTCTGAGTTTATCTTTCCTTGGAACGAGTACGGAGGGACTCTCATTGCCATTGACGATCATAGAGGAATTGTTGTATTTTGGCTTGATTTTCTTGATTGTTAAATGGTTGGCACCATTGCTATTCTCTTTTGCAGAAAAATTATCGACCACAGCATCTGTGATCATTGCCTCATTGGTTCTGTGCTTTTCGATGGCTTATTTGGCGGATATCGTTGGTTTGAGCTCAGTGATCGGTGCTTTCTTTGCAGGAATCGCCGTGGGGCAAACCAAAGTCAAGCAAGAAGTGATGATCAATATTGAAGCGATCGGTTATGCACTATTTATCCCCGTCTTCTTTGTGAGTGTGGGTTTATCTGTGGATCTATCCAGTCTGATCACACAATCAGGCTTTATTATCTTCTTTACTGTGATCGCCATTGGTACAAAATTGTTGGGGGGCTTTGCTGGGGGAAAATTCGCCCATTTCTCCAATCCAAGTGCATGGATGGTTGGTGCAGGCATGATTTCTCGTGGGGAAATGGCCTTGATCATTCTACAAATTGGACAGCAAAATCAGTTGATCAACGAAGTGTATTACTCCCCATTAGTGGTCGTTGTTTTGTTAAGCACATTGGTTTCCCCATTGATCTTAAAATATTTCACCGGGAAAATTTATAAATAAAAAAGTTATACCTAAAATATTTAGATACAACTACCTCTAAATACCTAAAAAGGGATCACAAACAATCAGACTGAATGTTCGTGATCACCTTCTATTTTGACTCTACGATACAATCTTTCTAAACAAAATGACATAATTATGACGTATCCTTCTGATAAACAGGGTTAAGCTCTTTATACTATCACTATATATTCGCAGTCCCGTCGTATATTCTCCCTTGTTATTTCTAGGTGGAAAAGTTGAGATAAAACAGCCTATACGCTATTTTATTCTGAAAGGATATATTATCAATGAGGTGTCTTTTTTATACGATAATCGTGGTGAGAATTTAATGGACTTATAAACCCTAGAAAACAAAATACTTGTACATACCTTATTTGAAGAAATAGCACAGTGTTTTATTTTACTAGTTGGCTAACTTGTACTTGCTATTTACCAACGGTTAGATTTCTCTAAATAACGACAGTCTTATAAATTTTGAAGATAGAACGTGGTGATTTTTAAATAATGCATTCATATTTTAAGAAGTTTGTTATTTTACTAAATCTTGATTTCAACTTCATCAGTAACAGTAACTTCACTTTCTTTTTCTGCATTTAGCAGACGTCTATCATATGCCTTGAAAAATGGTGCATAAATAATAATGTCGATTATCAAAATAACTATAGACCAAACAAAACCGGACCAATGAGAGTTCGCTAGCATCCCCATAATTCCAAAAGGCATAAATAGATTAATACTCGCTCCTGTTGGTTCCGCTAAAAATCCGATGTTTATTGCTAACAAGGAAAGAAGCAAATTAATAATTGGCACTAAAATGAAAGGAAAAATAAGAAATGGGTTCATCATGACTGGCATACCAAAAATCAGTGGTTCATTAACATTGAAAATCGATGTTGGTAGTGACATTTTGCCCAAAACTTTTAATTGCGCACTTTTAGCAAAGAAAAAGATTAGTATACTCAAAGCTAATGTCGATCCTGCTCCACCCATCATTGTCCATGGAGTTAACGCCCATTCTGGATGGGGTGCCGCACTACCACTAGCAAAGGCAGCAAGGTTCTCTGCATTCATAACTGAAATGATAGCCGCCATTCCTATATAAGCCACCATTCCTCCATGAATTCCAAAAGACCAAAATATACTAATTGCTAATGTGTACACGATTACTCCCGGAATACCGCCTCCCACCGCAGTTAATGGTAATTGCAGCAATCCATAAATCATATTTTGAGCAGTTTGAAATGGTGTTAGTGACAAAATAAATCTAAATAATAAGAATAGTGTAAAGACCAACCCGCCAGGAATCATAGAGGCGAACATATTAGATACATTTACAGGTACCGATTCAGGCATACTGAGCTTCCAGCCTTTTTTTATCGCAAAGATATATATTCTTGTCGCTAGTATGCCAACGAAAATAGCTAGGAATATACCCTGAGCACCAATAGAAGATACCGGGATTACGTTATCCATGGTTTGAGTAATTATTTCTCCTCCTTCACCAGCAGAACGTTCAATGCCAGTAAATGGAGTCAAAATCAAAAATGAACCTAAAGAAATTAACAAAGGTGAAAAACCTTCTATATCAAATGATTTTGCGGTTTGATAGGAAATTGCACACAGCACATAAAGAGCAATTATATCAGTTGTTATTGCTACTGGAATAGATAGGATCGATCCAACCCCTGAAGAATCAAGAAATTTTTGCCAAATATCGATAGGAATTGACTTTAACAAAGTAAAAAATGAACCAGCTATCGTAATTGCTGTAACTGACATAAAAGCATTCAATATTATTTGCATATATCTCGTTTGGGTAAATTTCACAATTTTTGGTACCACACTATCTTGTAAAAAGTTAGTCATTTATATCAACCTTTCTTAGACTATAGTTCTAAAAACAAAGACATCTCTAGCATTGATGTAATTCAACAAAAAAAGTTCTTCTGTAGCGATCGATCCTAGATAATTACGCTGTCCATCAACACGAATTGGTTTTAAGACAATTTGAACTTCAGCTTGATAATGTGGTAAGTTCGTGTTAACAATCACTACATCCCCTAATTCAAAATACTCTTTTTCCGTTGGTCTATACTGAATTTTTACTTCTTTATAAGTTATGCGTGGAAACCTGGATCTCAACATATATTCAGTTCCATCTCCAGCATCATAATGGGCTGGATAATCAAAGAGAATCTCATTCTCCAAAGCGCTAATATCTTCTTCAACATTTATACTAAGTATAGCTTTTTTATGAGTACTTTTAGCCATAGAATAAGGAAACTCCAGCTTGGTACTTTTTACCGTTTTTATAGATTCTTCCTTCAAGATCGTTAGGGTTTCTGATATGGATTGAAATTCTTGTTCAGACGCAAAGGCATTACCAATCATTATTTCATCAACACCGCCCATTAGAATCAAATGGCGTAACTGAAGGTCAATTGGTAAATGCCGATGTTCCTCTAATGTTGGTAATCCATCACTAACATCCCATGGCCCCATTGTTCCCTTTTTTTGACTCGAAATAAAAACACCCACAGGAACTTCAGCCGAATTCCAAATCTTTTTCATCTCTTGATAAGAGTGAGCGCTGATTCCAGTGTATTGTTGAGGGTAGAAATTGAAACTGACAGAAAGATTTTCTTTCTTAATATCTTCTTGCAATAGTTTCCCCATAATCGATGTTATCATTGCATTAAACTCAATCTTTATTCCATATTGATTATTTAGCAAATCTATATTTCTCCGATCAAAAAAAGGAATATCCATTCTAAGTACGTCTACCCCTAATTGATTGAATAAACTAAGATCATGTGATGGGACTTCAAGGAATTCGAATAATTCTGGATTCACATCCAAAGTTACAGATAGACCATATTGTTTTGCAATCTTTGTAAACTTAGAAAATTCAGAAATAAGTGATTTTTTACTTTGATCTACCGAAAACATACTTGAAAATACCTTTGTAAATCCATACTTCGAAGCCAATCTAAGATATTCCTCAATTTCTTTCATAGAACTCTTATCGGGATAAACTGAAACACCCATTTTTACCATAATTAACCTCCTTAAATTTTTGTTTAAAACGATTACATTTAAATTCTAAAGCCTTTATATATATAACTATATTTCTTTTTTATCCAAAAAAATTACTCTAATTAACAAAATCTATCTTGCTTTGTATAGAAGCTTAATATTATTACATAAAAAAAACAGGTTTTAAACTCAATAGGTTGAGAATAATACCTGTCTTTGATGCCATCTGAAGTATGATGTTCTTTTTACTTTTGTATATTTTGATTGCGATATTTACTTGGTGTCATCATATATTTCTTTTTAAAAGCACTGATAAAAGTCTTATTATTATTAAATCCAGATTCATAACAAATATCAATGAGACGCTTATCAGAGTTGCGTAATTCATACGTAGCATGATTTAATCGAATTTCTGTAAGAAAGGACATAAATGTTTTATCTTTACCTTGCTTAAAGACACGAGATAAATATTGCGGTGAGACATGAAAATGTTTAGAAACTTCTTGCAAGCTTAAATTTTGGTCATAATTTTGTCGAATATAGTCGCTGATTTCCGCTAATAATTTTTTTTGTTTTGTCTCCGTACCTTGGTGCCCTGAATTTTCTTTATCCTCCAGTAAAGCTAAATGGTAAAAGAATTCATAAAATGCCGTTTTAAATCCTAACTGTTCTAAGGGATGTATCGAGTCGAACTTTTCAGCCATCTTCAGATATGCTGTAATCAGTCTGCTAACTAGCATATTTTGTTCTTCAGTGTGACCATTCTCTCCTTGCTTTATCAAAACCTGGTTAAAAGACATCTTGGGAAATTCTCTGCTCATTAAACTACTATGGATTAGCAATGAAATCTTGTGACTTTTCTGTGTGGTTTCTGATTTATGAAATAACCCTGATGGAATATAAATAAAATCACCACTACTCATCTTGTAACACTTTTCTTGAACAGTTATCTTTTGTTGACCCACCACAATATAAGAGAATTCTAGCCAATCATGAAAATGTTCATCAATTATAAAACCTGCTGGAGGACTGTAATCAATGAGTGTCATATCTTTGGTGGCATTGACCTTTTTGTATTTCGCAGTAACATCAATAACTTCCTCATAGCGATGTTCATGGATTACATGCTTATTGTCAATACGGATCACTATAACTCCCACCCCGAATAATTTTTAGTTTAATTGTAACATGGTTTACACTTATTGCTAATCCAAAATGAACTCTATAGATTAATTTAGGAGATTATTATAATGATTTATAAGAAAAATATCTAGTCTCAAATTTTCTTGGTCGTTAACACTCTTCTTTTAATGAAAAAACCTGTTTAAAATAAATTATTAGAGAGAGTTGGAATATAGGTAATAAATTAAAAGTTACACAAAATATCTAATCCAATCGATAAAATAAGTATAGCTATTTAGCTAATAATTAAAGTATTAATATCAAGATCATTTTAAATTTATACTTCTACATTCCATTCGTGCTATTTACCAACGTTAAATAATCTCAACTTATCCTAAATTAGAACAAGAGAAAACATACTATAAAACTGTTTAGCGCACCTCTTTTTAGCACAAATAAAATCCAGCTAAACAATGTGTTTAACCGGATTAAACTAACTTTCGGCTTAGTTTTTATAAACCTTAACTATCAATGAACTTAGATTTCTCCAATCCACAAAATCTGAAACTTTGAAGTTATTGAAAACTATAAATTTCTACTATTGCTTTTTATAACCTCCTTATACCAATAAAATGATTTTTTCCTATATCTTTGTAAGGTTCCTTGACCTACATCATTTTTATCAACATATATAAAACCATACCGTTTAGACATTTGACCACTTCCTACGCTAACTAGGTCAATACATCCCCAAGTGGTATAACCAAACAAATCAACACCATCTGTTTCAATTGCGTTTTTCATTGTTTTTATATGGTCTTTTAAATAATCGATTTGATAATCATCAATTACCTGTCCATCTTTATCAACTTCATCGTGTGCACCTAATCCATTTTCAACAATGAACAGGGTTTTTTGATAACGATCATATAAAATATTTAAAGTTGATCTTAATCCTAATGGATCAATTTGTGCGCCCCATTGATTGGCTGGTTCTAGTTTTGGATTTTCCACAGGAGAAAAAATATTTTCCTTTTTCCCAAAAACAGTTGGCTCATTCCCAATTACTCTCGTGCAATAATATGAAAACGAAACAAAGTCAACCGTGTTTTCTTTTAGTAATCCTAGGTCACCTTCTACAATAGGTAAAATAATACCTGCACGTTCTAATTTTTTTAAACCATAGTTTGGATATTTTCCTCTTGCTTGAACATCTATAAAGAAAAATCCATCACGATCTTTTTGAATAGCTGAAAAATAATCTTTGGGATCTGATGAATAAGGATAATACACAACAGCTGCCAGCATACAGCCTACCTTAGATTGATATGATGTAATATCCAAAAGGAATATATAAATCGATGAAAATCGCAAAAATGATTGAATTTTCCTTCAATTAATACCAGATCTTACTTCGATCACACCTGCATGCTACATACTTACTTTACTTGAATATTTTCATGTGCCAGACTTCTATATATAAAACCCCTCACAAACATTTTGGATTGATTTCATTGAACGGAGCCATATGTGGTTAGATAATGATTGGTGTCTACTTAACTTACTCATTTATACAATAAAAAATAGAATTGAGGTTGTGGCATAAGATAATAGTTATTTTCCTTAAACTCAAATAAAACGTTCCCAAAAATCAAGTGTTTTTTGGGAACGTTAATTTATTCAAAAGCAAATAGAAGAGCCTTCAGGCCAACTTCTTCATATTGTTGCTATAACCAGAATACCTAACTATTTCTTACCTTATTTAATTTTAAACTATAGATTGTAACAAACCTGCTTAAGCATTAATGCTCCAAAAGTTACTTCCATGTCATTTCTTCTACGTCCATAAATTTTTTTGTTTTAGGTATGGACTTTTTTACTACATCAAAGATTGATAAAGCGTAATAATCTCCTCAAGTGTTGTATCTCGGGGATTTCCTGGCGTACAAACATCTTTCAATGCATCTTGCGCAATAGCAGGGATATCTTCTGCTTTGACACCTAATTCAGAAATCGTCGCTGGAATGCCAACATCTTGGCTTAATTGATCGATTGCTTGGCACGCAGCATCTCGCACATCATCTAATGACATTGTTTCTGCATTTTCAATGCCTAATGCACTAGCGATCTCACGGTATTTTTCACCTGTAAACGCTTTGTTGTATTTCATGACAGTTGGCAGCAAAGCGGCACATGCCACGCCATGGGGAATGTTGTACCAAGCCGATAATGGATGGGCCATTCCGTGTACTAAACCCAATCCGACGTTTGAAAAGCCCATACCGGCAATATACTGCCCTAAAGCCATCGCTTCGCGGCCTTCTTGATTGCCATTCACAGAATCTCTCAAGGAGCGACCGATGATTTCAATTGCTTTGATGTGCAGCATATCTGTCATTTCCCAAGCACCTTTTGTGATAAAACCTTCGATGGCGTGGGTCATCGCATCCATCCCTGTAGCTGCAGCTAAATGCTTTGGCATGCCCATCATCATGTCGCTATCCACAAAGGCTACGATCGGAATATCGTGAGGATCTACACAAACAAATTTCCGATGATTTTTCTCATCTGTGATGACATAGTTAACTGTTACTTCAGCGGCAGTCCCAGATGTTGTCGGCACAGCCAAAATCGGTAAGCAAGGATTTTTCGTATCTGCAACGCCTTCCAAACTGATTACATCCGCAAACTCAGGGTTGGTCGCAATGATTGCGATCGCTTTTGCCGTATCGATGGGTGAGCCACCGCCGATAGCAATGATACAGTCTGCCTGTACTTCTTTGACGAATGCCAAACCGTCTTTGACATTTTGGATCGTTGGATTGGGCACGATACCATCATATAAGGCATACTCAACGCCGGCATCATCCAATAAATCTGTCACTTTAGTTGCCACTTCAAACTTGACCAAGTCTTTGTCGGTGATCACTGCCGCTTTTTTGAATCCCCGTGCGTTGAATTCTGTCGGCACATGATCGATTGCTCCTTTACCAAAATACGATGTTTCATTCAAAATCATTCTATTTGCCATGTTTTCTACCTCCGTTTGTTTGTTTGTTTGTTTTTTCACAATACATATGAAACAGAAAAGACTGTAAGCCTTTTCTATCTTGCTACTGTTGATTATACCTCAAGATACCCTTCTCGTGGAGTAACTTTAAACGCGTCTGCCAATTTTTTCAAATTTTCATCTGTAATGGTTTGTAAAATCGGCCCTTGTGCTTTGACATACGTGTAGACTTGTGCTGCTTTTTCCGCTGTTTCGATCAATCCGAAGACTTCATCCATATCATTGCCGGCACCGTAAATACCATGCTGCGGCCAAAGGACCAAGCGGGTTTCTTTCATTTTAGCAGCTGTTGCTTCACCGATTTCATTCGTTCCAGGTACCATCCATGGAATGATCGAGACGCCTTCTGGAAAAACCACCAAACATTCTGTACACATTTGCCACAATGTCCGTGTGAAACTGCGTTCATCTAACGGATGTGTAAAACTCATTGCCAACAAATGGGAGGCATGATTGTGCATCACGATCCGATGTTCAGGATCAACGGATAACCGGGCAATATGACTCATAAAGTGGCTTGGCAATTCGCTTGTTGGTACAGCGCCGTTTTCTAAGCCCCACAGCAAGTCCAATGTCCGCCCATCTTCTTTGACGCGAATGACACCAAGGTTCTCTGCTGGATGGGCAGCGACGTTCTTGAAGTATTTGCCAGAACCTGTCACAATAAAATACTTACCTGCCAATGCACTGGCATCAAAAATCATTGGAATCTCGCGCAAGACAACTGTCGGATCTAAGAAAGGCAAAACCTCTTCTTCTTGCAGCAAGTAGGAAATATTGCCGCCATTGCGCTCATCCCAGCCTAAACGATAGAGGTTGGCTGTAGTTTCCATCATTTCTTGAACAAAGTTTGCTTGTAACATATCGATTTTTTTCATGCTTCTCCTACTTTCTCTCTTGTAAGACCGTTTCTTCATATTCTTTGACGGTGGTCAACCAGTCTAAGCCCACAGGAACCCCTTGGCTTTCGCAATAGTAATTCCAGACATCTGCAAATGGATAATCTTTTAATTCTTCTGTTAAGGCCAATCTTGTCGTGAAATCGCCTGACAGCTCGATTTCCTTCAACGCATCGATTGGTTCAAGCATCGCTTTCAATAAGGCTTTTTGGGTATTGCGGGTACCAATGACCCAAGCTGCGACACGATTGATGGTGGCATCAAAGAAATCTAACCCAATATGGGTCTTGGCCAACAAATCATTGCGAACCAACTCTCGACCGATTTCTTGCAACTCATCATCCATGATCACCACATGGTCACTATCCCAACGAACAGGCCGACTGACGTGTAAGAGGATCCCTTTGCTAAACAGTGCCAACGAAGACAATTTATTTGAAATGACCTCTGTCGGATGGAAATGTCCGGCATCTAAGCAAATCAATTTATCTCGGGTTAGACCATAGCCCATATAAAATTCATGGGAACCCACTGTATAAGCTTCTGCACCTAAACCAAATAGTTTACTCTCAACAGCATCGAGGGTATATGCTGCTGGTAGTTCTTTTGCAAAAATTTCGTCTAAGGCAGTCATCAAGCGTTCTCTTGGCGTGAAGCGATCAATCGGATTGTCCTTATAGCCATCGGGCACCCAGAAATTATTGACACAGACTTGTCCCGTTTCTTGTCCCATATAGGCAGCAATCTTTCGGGCACGTTTGCCATGTTCGATCCAAAACTGACGGACTGTTTCATCTGGCGAAGCGAGTGTAAAGCCATCTTTGAACATTGGATGAGAAAAGAAGGTTGGGTTGAAATCTAGACCTAGCCCCTGCTCCTTAGCCCACGCCACCCATTTTTCAAAGTGTTTGGGTTCTAATTGATCCAAATCAACTGCTTCATCAGTATCAAGATAAATTGCATGCAGATTTAATTTGTGTTTACCAGGAATCATCGCGTAAGCAGCTTCTAAATCTTGACGCAACTCATCTGGTGTCGTGGCCGCACCAGGATAATTGCCGGTGACTGAGATGCCGCCTGACAATTCTTCATCACTCAAGAAGCCTTTCACATCGTCTCCTTGCCAGACATGCATCGAAATCTTGACATCGTTTAATTTCTTCAATACAGCTTCTGTATCAACGCCAAGCTTGGCATATTTGGCTTTGGCTTCTTCATATCGTTGCTGGATCTTTGTCATGTTGTCGTGCTCCTTTTAAAAAAGATTGATAGTTTGTTTGTATGTTCCGATCAAATGCCCGGGGGTAATGGACCGTACAGGGAAATGACTTTTTGATCGCCATGCGTGCTTCTTCAAGACTGGCAAATAGACCGACTGTTATCATTTGAAGAACGAGATTGCCAATCGCAGTAGCTTCTCCAGGCCCTGCTTCAATCGTGCATTGGGCAACATCTGCAGTCAATTGGTTCAAAAATGTATTATTCGAACCGCCCCCGACGATGTGTAATCGTTGCAACGTATGTGCAGTCCCCGTCAAGGCTTCAAGTTTTTGCAGTTCGCTGCCATAGCAAAGGGCCAAATTGTCATAGACACAGCGGGCGATCTCTCCCGGGGTTTCCGGCACCTTTTGGTGGGTTTCACGACAATAGGTCTGCAGTTCCGTGATCATATTGTCTGGATTCAAAAAGCGGGGATCGTTGACATCAATAAATTGTTGAAACCCTGGCGTTGCTTCTGCAAGTGCAGCTAATTCTGGAAAGGAATACTGATCGTTTTGATGTCTGGCAACTTCTTGTATCAACCACATCCCCATGATATTTTTAAGGAAACGTATCGTATTATGGGCACCCCACTCATTGGTATAATTTTCATCGAATGCCGCTGCCGAAATATTGGGCACTTTGGTTTCTATACCCAATAAGGACCAGGTCCCGCTGCTGATGTAACCCCAATCTGTGCCGCTGCTTGGGGTACCAATGATCGCAGAAGCCGTATCATGACTGGCAACGGTGATAAATGTCGTGTCTGGCAAATCATATGTCGAAAATTTTTCCTGATTCAATTTACCCAAAAGTGTGCCGGCATCCACCAACGGGGCAAACAGATCCTCTTTCACTTGAATCGCTGCCAAAAGATCCTGATCCCACGATTGCGTATTGGCATTGAGCAATTGCATCGTGGAGGCATTGGTCTTTTCAGTGACCATTTTTCCAGTAAACACATACCCTAGATAGTCAGGGATCAATAATAACTTGTCTGCCTTTGCCAATAGATTTTTATCTTCCACATATAACTGGAATATCGTATTGAAAGGCTGCAATTGGATGCCTGTTTTTTCATATAAGGTTTGTAATGAATATTCTTGGCTGAATCTTTCGATCACATGATTGGTGCGTTTATCGCGATAAGCCACTGGATCTCCTAGTCGCTGTCCTTTGTCATCAATCAAACAATAATCCACCGCCCAGGTATCGATGCCGACATAGCATGATTGAATCCCAGCATGTTTGACTTTCTCTAAACCAATAAGAATTTCTTTGATCAAATAGTCGATATGCCAACGATCAAAACCAGCATGATGGCGAAAACTATTTTTAAACCGATGGATCTCTGTTAATGACAGCTGCTGATCGTCCCATTGACTCATCATCAAACGCCCGCTTGATGCGCCAATATCGATGGCGATAAATGTATCCATGTACTTCCACCTTTCATTATCTTGTTCAAGTATAAAACGATTACAATCAACCTGAAAATTCTTGATAAACCAATTTTAACTTGACAAAATAGGTTTTACATCACACAATTTTGATATTAGCTTATACTATCTTGGCCAAAGGAGAATCTAATGGATTATTGGGAAAAAGCGAACCATTCTTGGTCGACCGATTCATTGCGGTACATCAATACATCGACACAAAAACAGCGAGAACTTTTTTACTATATTCAAGAAATTGGTTATTTCAAAGCCCAGAAACCTTATTTCACCGAGCGGGAAAACTTGCCTTCCTACCTGATAAAGTACACACTTTCAGGAAAGGGGGAGCTGTTTTATCAAGGCAAACGGACTGTGATCGAAGCCGGCGATGTCTTTTTTATCGATTGCAAGGAATACCAGTATTATAAGACGATCAGTCATGAACCCTGGGAGATGGATTGGATCCATATTTATGGCAGCAACACCCGTGCTTTTTATGAGGAATTTGTCAAAAATGGCAGTCATACCTTTCGGACAACACAAAAAGGAGTGGTCCAAAACCCAATCCATTTGTATATGCAAGATTTACTGACTTTACAACAAGAACCGAATGCAAAAACGGCTTTCCAAAGTTCTATTTTTATCCACCAATTACTGAACGAACTCTTGCTGCAAAAGTATCGGCAAGACTTTTCTTCAACGGATATTCCGGATTATGTTTTGGCCATGCGGGCACTGATCGATGAGGAATTCCGACAAGCGATCACGTTGGAGCGTCTGGAAGAGACCTTCCACCGCAATAAATATCAGTTGGTCAAAGAGTTTTCTAAATACATCGGGGTGCCACCCATCGATTATCAAATCAGCAAGCGGATCTCTTATTCTAAAGATTTGCTGCGGTATTCAAAAATGCCGATCAAAGAAATTTCTTTGGCGATCGGCATCGACAATACGGCTTATTTCAGTCGCCTGTTTAAAAGCAAGGTGGGCATTTCGCCAAGTGATTATCGGTATACTGAGAATAGATAAAAAAATTGTTTTAGAAAAATGTTTTTAATATTGATATTATCTATTATAAATTTTTTTAGCATATTACATTTCGTTTTAAATTATTTGTTATATTATACTGCTCAAAAAGAATATACAGTAATACTTCGCCACCTTTTGTGTGTTATGAAGCCGTTATTTATTCGATTTTATTAAAAAAGTCAATGAACTATACTTGTTTTGTTGTAAGCGTTCCATAGAATAATCCGTAAACAAAAATAATCTGATTTGATACACTCAAATCAGATTATTTTTTGTTTACATTATTTGAATACTTATAAAGATATTCCCTTAGATTCTCTCTCTAAGTCTGACTGAATTACTTTTAATAAATGAGTGTTATCATTCAGAGTTGCAACTACTGAAGCAATCTTATAGTCCTCCATATCTTTTCCAGCGGATAATTTAAATTTATTATATGCTCTCTCATAAAGTAAAAAATCCAAAATATCCATAGATTTATGACGCTTATTAATTTCTATTCCTTTGTCTACTAAATCGAGTGCTTCTGAATATTGTTTTTGAGAAGAAAAAAACTTTGCGCTGTTATAGTATACTCTACTTAATCGCAACGGTGGATTTTCTAGATTTTTCATCATACCTATAGATTCTCTATGATATTCGTTTGCCAATATGTTGTCTCCTTTCATAGAGAATGCTATACCAATACTATTAATAGCAAGAACTCGATATATCATTTCTGACCCTGGATAATTAATTATTTTTTGAAAATCAAGAACACTTCTCTCTATTTCATTTTTTCCTAGTAAATTTGTGATCCCTTTATAGTAAAAAAATTTCGAAAAAAGTTGATTTTTTTTCAATTCACTAATAGAAGGTGTCTGTTCATCTATCAGATCAAAGGCTTCTTTATGTTTACCAATCGAACAAAGTTTTTCAACTTCAGCTAAAACCTCTTTTAACTTTCCCGTCTCCGGATTAATTATTACCTCCTCAAGAGTTATGTCCAGCCTTGTGCAGATTTCAGATAAAATATTAATACTACTACAATAATTTTTTCTTTCAAGATTGCTAATAGTTGCTTGTTTACATATTCCCTCTGCCAAATCAATTTGAGATATTTTTTTCATTTTTCGTACTTCTCGAATTTTTTTACCATCTATTTTGATCATTTTCTCAACTCTTTCTAGACTTAATAAATAAAATGAATTATAATACATATATAAAATATTTTATAAAAACGAGGAGGATATTTCTATGGACTTGATTCTATCAACTTTTATTTATTGTTTTATACCTTATGGTAATGCAACATATGTATAATACTATAAAAGAAGCCTTTATTAAATATAAAGGCTTCTTTTATATAAATATTTTAATAATATATCAATTGTCGTAAATTCATCAAAAATGTGATTTCTAATAATTTTTACTTTTAAACTTCAACACAATAATAGACGTTACGAAAAAAAATACTATAGTAGCTAATATCAAACTATCTATCGAAAAAAATTTCAATAAAACAGCAAAAATCCACAAAATTACTATGGACGAGACCATACATAGTGTCCCAACTAAAGAAACTGAACTTGAAATTTTATCTTTGCTAACTAACCTCTGGACGTCTAAATTTAATTGATTCGTATAAATATTAAATGGCACCTGAAATAAAAAAATTGTTATTAAAAAAGGTAACTTCGTTGTAACTATTGAAGACGAAAACAATAATGTCATCATGATAATCATATACGCTTCGGATTTTAAAGAATATTTTAGTTTTGAAAAAAAACGATTACTTAAAATTGCAACTAATTGCATTACAACATAAATAACGCCAAAACTGGTGCTATCAAAGCTCCGATCTAAGAATAGTACTTGCCAATATTGGAAATACAACTGAGTAATCACTTGAAAGAGTACTAACTGGATCACCACTAGACCTAGATTTCTATTGTTTCTTAAATCCAAAACTGCGGTTTTAATAAAGTCACTTAAGACTTGCTCATTGCTATGTTCGTCTATTTGAACACTAATACCCAATGTTACTTGTATTAATGCAATTATAAAAAAAACTATTGAAACTACATATATATTTGTATTGATTACATTGTAAAGTACACTTCCAAATAATCCTCCAAACAACGCACTATACATCATGCTACTATTTTTTTTTACTACAAAAGGCTTAATATCGTCTTCGTCATTTCTATACAATTTCACAAAATAGCTATCTAAAGTTCCGCTCATACTAGCTGCAGACAATCCATATATTCCCCAAGAAATACATAGAAGATAAAAATTACTTGTCAAATACACCATTAAATATGAAATAGCTATAAATATGAGTGCAAGTTGGTACATGATCTTTACTGAAAATCGATCTGCCAATATACCTGAAGGAAATTCGGATATTAGTACTGCTACCATAAACATACTTTGGATTAATGATATTTCAGATAGATTCAAGCCCTTATTTAGTAAAATGATTGTTAATACTGCATGGGGAAGTACTCTCCCTAAATTAAACAGAAAATTACTGAATAAATAAATGTTTTCCTGTGTAAGCCGCATTTTAAGCAACATTATTTCTCCCTCCCCTCTCTCTTAAAGGAATTGAAGAGATAAATAATTCAATGACTTGATTAGAGTCGTAATCTTCATACGAACATGCAGAATTAAAAAAATCTACAAAGTCAACTAATTTATCTGGGTAGTTTCTAGCTGGCAAATAATCATCTAACATCTTTATTATTTTTTCAAAAAAAGACTGATTCCTTAACTCTTTAGTTCTCATATGATTAAGAAATATTGAAAATAGTTCGTTCTCAGTAATTTCATCCAAAAATAAAAAGTTAAATCTTCTTTCAAATGCTTTATCTTTTAGAAATAATTCATACTCATCTAACGTTGTTGCACCAATCATCACAAAATTTCTATCTGTTAAGAACGGTTTTAAAATATTTGCTGCTGAGATGCCACCTTCTGTACCTCCAGCATTAATTAATACGTGCGCTTCATCAATAAATAATGTCTCCCTCAAAGATACAGCTTGCTTAATTTCATTCGTAAGCTTTTCTTCAAACTCTCCTCGATATTTTGTTCCAGATAGTATAGCTGAAAATCGGATCTCACGAATTTTCTTATTAGAAACACCAGAGTAATAATTTACTAACGATGTTTTCCCTACACCTGGATCTCCAACTATTAGAACATTTTTCTTAATTTCTCTATTTAAAAAGATATCTAATAATTTTAACTCTTTTTCTCTCCCAACGAATCCTTCAGCTTCTATAAATTTGCCTTTAGGCACTTCATCCTTAGGTACTTCCAGATAGTTAATATATTGCGCATAGTCAGTTTCTTGTAATTTAAGAAACTCTATAAAATCAACTTCATCCCCTTGAATATATGAAACTTTAAATTCATCAATTAGTTGTTTATATGGATTTTGAACTGCTGAATCATCTGGCAATAAACCCTTATAAAATTCTATCTCACTATTACTAGATATATATTGTAGAATATTCGCTAATGTTTCGTCTTGGTTAGATTCTTGTAATTCATTCAGAATTTCTTCTATTTTTAATCGCATAGACAAATTTCCTCTATATTCCACGTAGCAGTATCAATGATGAACTGTTTTCCTAAAACAGAAACTTCTTGGTACTTAGTTAAATATTTGATAATCTCCACTTCCTGCATCTTGGCTGCTAAAGAATTATCTGAATCAATAATTGCAGAAATTCTTCTAGAGTTGATTCTACTAATATCATCATCAATAATATGGCTTTTTTTAACCATATCTGTATAGCTTGCTGTCTTTCTCGGTATTATGATTGGTCCTAAACTTACTCGTCCTTGTGAAAATGGTCCTCCCATAATCCATGGTATATTTCGCTTTTGGCAAAAACTATCAATTATATAGTGTATTTCTAACAAAGGTTTATCTGCACAAAGAGATAGCATTGATACTCCATCTGTAGAAACAGATTCTAGTGATGTTTCGTCTTTAATGTTGATATTGTAGCAATTTATTTTCAACTCTGGATTATAGTCCAACAACTTTTGTTTTGCTACGCTTAGCTTGTCTTTCCCCAGGTCATTTTCTGTATACAATATTTGCCTAGAAGTATTACTTAGCTCGATATTATCAAAATCAATAAGTGTAAGTTCTTTAACGCCTAACAACGCTAGCCCACTACTCAAATAAGAACCAATTCCGCCTACACCAATTATCATCACATGAGCTTGACAAATAGACTCTTGCATTCTTATAGCAGTCTTGAAATTTTGTCCATTTTTAGATGAAAAATGACGTATTTGTCGATCATATTTTGTTAACTGTTTATTAGTCAACGAAGTCTCTATTTCTTTTGGAACAAAAAAAGATTTTATCAAATTTTCTTTTATTAGGAAGCACTGTGTCTCTTCTTCTACATCCTTAAAATCAATCCCATTATCAATCGCATTTTCAAACGCTTGTTCAAAAGAATTCGGCAAAAAAAACTGATTTAATAAAAAAATAAAAGCATCAATGTTTTGATCAATAACAAAACTATTTTCTTCGGGCAAAGATAAAACTAACCCTTGTTCATTTTTAAATACTAATAAAGTATCATTTAGTATATATCTTTTATTATCCATGACAATTTCCCTTCACCTGTTAAAAATATTAATAAAAAGTCAGGGTAGTTATGATGACTAATTACCCTGACTTTTCTCGTTATTAGGCCATCTGACTTGAGTTAGATGACATTACTCTTGTTTCTGTAGACATCTTAACTTTTGAGAAAGCTTTAACTTTTACTAAAGTATCCATTAGTTCACCTCTTTCATTACAATATAAAAAATACTCAAATATAAATTAATTTATATTTGAGTATTAATCATAATATATTATTTGAGAGATATCAACAAAAATATTAACTTTTTTTTGGATATAAGAAAACTTCATCTCAAATACAAAATAAATCGACCGATATAAGTTAGTTGTTACTTTCTAACTTATATCGGTCGATTTAAAATTTCATTATAATAATTATTTCACTGTTTTCTCCAAACTCTTCAAGTTATCTTCCATAATCGAAAGATAAGTCACACCATTGTCCATATCAGATTGTGTGATACCTTCGATCGGACTTAGTACTTCCGTATCTACACCAGTTTCATCAGCCAATGTTTCAGCGACTTTGGATGAAGCTGTTTCTTCAAAATAAATGATAGATAAATGATTGTCTTCAACAAATGTTTTTAGTTCAGCCAGGCGTGCTGCACTAGGTTCTTCTTCAGGAGAAAGACCTGAAATAGCTTCTTGGTTCAATCCGTATTCTTTGGCTAAGTAGCCAAAAGCAGCATGTTGTGTCACGAATGAACGTTGGGTCGCATCTTTGAAGGCATCTTGATATTCTTGGTCTAGATCAGCCAATTTTGCGATATACGCATCAGCATTTTTTTCAAATGTTTCCGCTTTGTCTGGGAATTTATCTGCTAATCCTGTGGCGATCGTTTCTACTTCTTTCTCAGCCAAGACTGGATCCAACCAAACGTGGGGATCAAGCTCACCGGCTTCTTCACTAGCGGCATCACTTTCAGACAAAGTAATCCCTTCAGCAGCTTGAATCACTTTAGTCTTATCTGTATCTACTGTGTCTAACCCATTGGCTGCCCATTTTTCTAAAGCATCACTATTGTATACAAAGGCATCAGCATCACTGATTTTTGTCATGTCTTGCGCACTTGGTTCATATTCATGGGGTTCATTTCCAGCAGGGATCAATAATTCAACGTCCCCTTCATCCCCAACAACAGCTTTGGTAAATTCATACATTGGATAGAAAGTTGTGACGACATCGATAGCCTCATCACTTGTTGTGCTGTCAGATGAGGAAGCTGAGTCCTGTGTGCCGCAAGCAGCAAATAAGCTAGTTGAAAATAATAGCAGTGCAACAGATGTAAATTTCTTCATGGGTTCGTTCCTTCAATCTATATCAGTTTTATAAAAATAGTCGTTCATCGAGGCAAATCAATAGATCAAATAATCCTCTGCACCAGATTGCTTGATCTCGATCACCAATTTATGCGGCAAGCAAATACTTGTTTGTCCATTCTTTGCGATCCATCCTGTTTTAACAGCAATCTGATCAGGGCTATTGTCCTCTTTGACACGGATGCGGCCATTGCTGATCTCAACAATGTTGTATTGCCCTTTTGCAGGGTAATAGGTTTTCTCGAGGCTTGTTGTCTCCTCTAAATTATAACGATCCACTTCTTGTCCATTGATCCGCACGATTGCATAACGATCACCGGTCTGGCTTTGGGCTTGAGTTTCAAACAAGACAAACGGCAAGAATGAGCCCACGATCAATAATAAGATAATCAGATAATCATAAGGCTTCAATAAGCGGAAAAATCCCTGCATCGTCTGTTTCATTGAACACGCCTCTTTCTGTCCATATTAGGACGCCTCCGAAGACAACCGGTCTTCAAAAAAGGCCATTAAATCGATGGTTTCTTCTTCGGTGAACGCTTCGTGTTCCCATTGATCAAGAATTTTTTCTTGCAGCGTCAAATCCATTTCCCAAAAGTGATCGATTTTTTTGAAATGCTTTGGATCAAATTTTTCAAAAACAGGGTATATTGCCAAAAATGCTGCAAAATCAAGATCCCAGTCTTCGGTATAATCTTTCACATATCCTTCAGACAAAGCAGCTTCAGTTGGCTCACCATTTTCTTGGATCAAGCCTGCCTGGTAGAAATGACGATAAATCTCTTCTTTGGTAATGGCTGGATTAAACTTTTTGCTATGATGATAGGCTTCTTCGATAAGTGATGGATAGATGATTTGCATGTTCACCCTGCTTTCTCTGGTTGATGAAACGAAATCGCTATTTCGTTGTGATTGGATGTTGTTCTTTGTACTCTTTCAATGATACATGATGGCTGCGTTTATAGCTACCGGTTGAACCATCGAATGAAATAGTTGGACTTGCGATTTTGTCATGGGTCCGTCGTTTGTTTTTCTTTGCTTTTGATGTTTTTCTTGCTGGAACTGCCATTTGCTTTCCTACTTTCTATGGGTGCTCTTCGTTAATTGCTTTTCTTTTTGTTTCGTTTAAAATCATGAATGATTTTCAGTGCCCGTTTTCTGGTTTTGATATTGGGGCTTTTTAGCCGCCGATAAGCACTAGACAAGTCTGTTTTTTCCATGAGGTGTCCTCCCTATCGATTGATGATTACCAGCTGGCTTTTTTGACGCCAGGAATTTGTCCCAAATGCGCATGTTTACGGAAATTGACCCGTGACATACCGAATTTATTCATGTATCCCCGCGGACGTCCATCGATCATATCCCGTTTCTTCAAACGATTCGGATTGGCATCTTTTGGCAATTTTGCTAAACCTGCATAATCTTTTGCCGCTTTTAATGCCATGCGTTGTTCGCGATACTGTTCAACAAGTTGCACTTGTTTGTTATATTTTGCAATTTTAGATTTTTTGGCCATCTAAAATACTCCTTTCTATTTTTTGATTTCCCGAAAAACGGCTTTCCGTCTTAACTTGGGAGAATATTTTTTTAATTCTAAACGTTCTGGTGTGTTGCGCTGATTTTTACTTGTTAAATAAAGTCTTTCCCCAGTTTCAACGCATTCTAAGATAATATGGTTACGCATCTAGTTGCTCCTTCCACAGACTGTTACTTACTCAAATTGATGCAAACTGTAATAATTACGTTTTGAATCATAGCACACTTTTTTTCTTAGGACAAGCATTTAATTCATTTTTTTGTTATTTAACAAGTGAAGTTGTTCTCATATGAACGATGGTTCTTATGTTTTCATCAGAAATTTTGTCCCCTTGGAGGATTAAAAAAACATCTGAACCGCTAGGATCAGATGTTTTTTCTTGTCTGCACGCTATGAAATTCATTCATTTCTCAAAATCATTCGTGGTCTTTTAACCAATCACTCACAGCTTTGATGCGTTTGATTCTTAAATGCGGCAACCCATTACGAGAAAGACCATGAGATGATTTAGGAAATAACATGAATTTTGTATCCACTCCATGACGTTTCAATGCCATATAAAACTGTTGCCCTTGCTCTTGTGGGCAACGCAAATCCTCTTCCCCGTGCAACACCAAGGTTGGCGTTTTGACTTGGTCGACATAAGCAAGCGGTGACAAAGCCCATAGTTGGTCAGCTTCCGCTAATTCCCGCAATAGTTGATACTTCACGAAGAATGGGCCAATATCGCTAGTTCCATAAAAACTGAGCCAATTCGAGATGGAGCGTTGTGTCACGGCTGAAGCAAAGCGATCGGTATGCCCGACAACCCAATTGGTCATAAAACCACCATAACTTCCGCCAACTACATGCACTTTTTTTGTATCGATTTCTGAATGTTTTGCCAAAACTGCATCTAGACCTAACATCAGATCCTGGAAATCTTTGTTTCCATAATCCCCTAAAATGGCTTTGACAAAGGATTGTCCATACCCTTGACCGCCTCTGGGATTAAGCAAAATCACCCCATAGCCATTCGCCGCATGCACTTGCATTTCATGGAAGAACGTTTCACCATAACATACTTGCGGCCCACCATGGATATACAAAATGGCCGGATGATAATCAACAGGTTCGATCGGCGGTAAATACCAGCCTTGAATCTGCCAGTCATCAGCTCCTTGATAATAAAACGCTTCAGGTTTGCTGATGTTTAACGTTGCCACGGCTTTTGCATTAGGATCGTAAAGAGAATCGATCTTTCCACTGCCTAAATCGATCACCCCTAAGCGACTTGGCACCACTGGTGTCGAATAAGTAACGATCATTTTGTTCTTCATTGGCTGCGTAGTATCTAAAATATCAACTGATTGATTGAATACCCGTTCCCATTGGCCCTTGATTGTTCCTCGATACAAGGTTAATTTACCTGATTCCGTCACTGGTGCGAGAAAGGTTTCATCATCCAACCAATAAAACTTAGGTCCTTTATTTTTTTGTTGAAAATCACTGATGATCGCGTGACCAAAAGCTTTGTCTAATTCTTCAGAAAGATTGACAGCTGTCTTTTGGGTTAAATCAATCAGAAAAACATCATCCAGCGTAACAAACCCATACGTCAAATCGTTGCCCAATACCAGCAAATGCTTGTCTCGCAATGCTGCAAAAGAATAAGAACCTTCAGGTAAGTAGTCAGCCATACTCGTTACCGATCGAGTCGCTGTTTCTACTTGGTAAATCATCGAACCATAATGCCACTCATCCTCTGGCACCGATTTGCCGCTGATGTAAAGATAATCTCCTTCATCTGACAGGGCCACAAACTCAAAAGGATCTTTTTGCGTGTAAACCAATTCTGATGTTTTTTTATAGATATCGATTTGATAAATAGCCACTTCTTTTTCTTTTAAAAAGCCCACACCGTCTGCCAAATAATCGACTTTATTGGTTGATTTGACATCAGGAAAAAGTGACTGGTCTTTTTCTTTTGTTTCTTGTTCATCTTGTTCTTTGGTTGTACTTGTTTGTTGATAATAGAGACGCGAAGAATCCCCCGACCAAAAATATTGTTGTACGCCTTTTTCACTAACGATGGCTTGGGCTTTTCCACCCGCGAGGGACATGATCCACAAGGTAGTGGCTTCGCTCGCTTCCTCTTTGGATACAAAACTTAGCCATTGTTGATTTGGTGATACCTTCAACTGATCGTGTTGGTGTCCTTGCGTTCCCCATTGGCGCAACGTGTTGGTTTGCGTTTGGATACTAAAAATATCGCTTTGGTATTGGTTGCTCTTTTCATCGATCGTCGTTTCAATAAAAAAAACTTCATCTTCAACAACGACTGGTTGTGCAACGCTTTTTAAATCAAATAGTGATTCATTCGTTATTTTTTCCATTGATTGCCTCCAGATTGTTCTTGCATTTAATTCTTTCACACTTATTATAGCAAATCATCACCTGCATGTGGTGCTGTGGCTCGTGATCTCCTACTCAATAATGAAAGCCGCGCAAATTCCCCACTTCTTCAAATCCTGCCATATTGCCTTTTTCTGATAGGATTTCTCGCCCGTTTTCTCTGACTGTAAGCTGCATGGTCGTGCTGGCACTTTCTCTAATGATACGACTCATCTTCCCACTAGCAGGTGCTTGCAGCGCATGCCCGGTTTTTGTTGCTATTTCAATCGTTACTTGTTGGTTTTTTTGCACGAGATGAATAGTCAAACGATCTTCATTTCTCATGATATCCGTTATTTTCCCACCATAATAAGTAGCAAAACGGTACTCTTTATTGCCGATCTGCAAGACACAGATCAAACCCAAAAAGGCCAGCCCTAAAAAGGGAATATCTGCCGCAGAAAAAAAGAAACGAATGTCATCACTTGTGAATTGATTACATTGCACCCATAAATAGGCTGAAGGAAACGAAGTCCCCCAGTCTTTTTCGATATAACCCTTACCACCTGCGAAATCAATCTCTCTGCCATTCCATGTGACAACACCTGAGATAGTATGTGCCATACTTAAGATTCCATGGTAACATTCCATAAAAGATAAATAGGAAAAAGGGCCCATTATACTAGGTGCATATCTAGATCGCTGGATAGGAAATAAGTTGTGATACCTTAAGCTGCCTTCTATCGTCAGTTCATCGCTTTTCAAGGCGATTTGTACCCCACTCATACTGAACAGATTGGCACCGATCACTATTTGTTGCGCCTCTTCATCTACCTTCAACTCCTCGGCAGGGAAAGAAAAATAATGAGAGGATGCTTGGCTGATGACTTGGATAAAGGCATGTTTTTCGCCCGTGTCGTCAATCGAAATTCCCGGAATCAAGGCATACACTTGCGTGCCCACTTGGTGTTTAAAATACCAACCTTCAAAAAAGCCCCGAGATTGTCCGTTGACATGAAAAAATCGATCGGTGGTTATCATCTTAAATGTTCTCCTATTCTTTTTCATCAGTGTAACATGAAATGCCAAAAATACATTTAATGAACTACGGAGGACAATTGCATATGCGGATCATATACATAAATAACCCATTCAATATGCCTAAAGCGTCTGCATACCGAATGGGTTTGATTCTATTTTGATTCAATCATTTCTCAGTTTCTATAAAAAAAACAAGCATCACTTGGCTTGTATCAACGGATAAATATTTTCATCGATCATAAAAGAGAACCCCACAACAATATGTCATTCTCTCTATATTCATTATACTATACAAAGAAACGAAAAAACAGACTGGTATTTTTGCTTGATCCTCGTATAATGAACCTTACTTCTATTAAGGGATGTGCATCTATGAATCAGCTAAGCGAAGAACAAAAACATCTATCAATCATTTATCGACAGTTACTTGCACGTAAGGACAAATTGGCGCGATTTTTAACTGAACGAAGAGCAGCACACCTACAGGATTTGCGACATGCTGGGACAGATGTTCGATTGAATTTTGATAGTGTGACTGACAGCTTAGACACATATGCCGCCATTGAAAGTAAGAACCGCGAAATTGACCAAATGAATCTATCCCTTGCTGCAGCAGAAAAAGAATTGGCTGCGGTGGAAAGATTATTAAAAAGTCCCTACTTTGGTAAATTGTCTATGCGTTTCACGGAAGAAACAACGGATGAAGCATTTTATATCGGTGTCAATGGCTTTACAGATGAACAAAAAAACGGTTTGATCTATGATTGGCGTTCCCCGATTGCCGCTGTTTTTTATGAAAACAATCTAGGCCCTGCGTCCTACACTGTCAATGATCAACAGTTGAAGGTTTTTGTCAACAAGCGATGGCAATTTATGATCGATCATCAACAGTTGATACAGATGTTCGACACCACTACTGCGATTCAAGATGATGTGCTCTTAGCCGCACTGGCCTCTGATCATGCACAAGAAATGAAAGACATTACAGCTTCTATCCAAAAAGAACAGAACAAAATCATTCGAGACACAATGCATCGACATATCCTCGTTCACGGGGTTGCCGGTAGTGGCAAAACTTCCGTTGCTATGCAAAGAGTTGCTTTCTTGCTTTACCATTATCGCCAACAGATAACTGCAGACAATTTCATGATTTTATCACCTAACAAAGATTTCACACAATATATCTCTCAAGTACTGCCGGCATTAGGCGAAAAAAATCCACGAACACTGACGCTCAATCAATTGATTGACCAGCTATCTGATTTTTCTGCAGAAAATGAAACCAATTTTTTCGCAAATAGGCAACAAGTGCCATCAAAAGAAAGCCAAGTGCTCCGTCAGCATGACTTTATCTCTTATTTAAAAGGCCATGCTGTCAAACCAGCTGGAGAGCAAAAGGTGACCTTTTTGCCCATTTGTTATAAAGACAAGGTTATTTTTTCTCGCGCAACACTGGAAGCTCTCTACCGAACAACGCCAGAAAAGTATTCGATTCAAGAACGTTTGCAAGGCGTTAAACAAAAATTGATCAGCCTGTGGCATAGACGCTTAGAAAAAAATGCCAAAAAAAGCCAGATTTATGATCAAGTACTTGCGCTCACGGAAGAACAGCAGCAAAAAATGTTGGGTAGACTGATTGCAGATGAGCAAGTAACCACTATTCGGCAAGCAGCGTATGCCCTCTTGAAGAGAAAATATAACATGGTCGACTGTGCAATCGACGATTTAAGCTGGTTCGATCACCAATCATTTGCAGCAGACTTATTTAGGCAATACAGTCACTATCCATTGACAACAGCAAGCCAACATTCTGATACTGATCATCAGATTTTCTACTTGATCATAAAACATTTGTTTGTCCAAAAAATCGATGTGCCTAAGTTAAGCTACCTATTGATAGATGAAGTGCAGGATTATACGCCAGCACAAATCGATTTTTTGCTTTTACTCTTTCCACATGCTGCTTTTACATTAGTGGGGGACGAAAATCAAGCAATATTCCAAACATCAACGCCCTTCGACGAAATAAGGGATCTATTCATCCAAGCTGGTTTGCCTCTCTATAGATATGATTTGTCCACAAGTTATCGTTCAAGCGGGACCATCACGGCGCTTTTTGCAAAATTGCAGACCAAAAACATTCCTATTAAGATCTCTGCTGTTCGTCCACTGGGGCATGAAGTATCTTTTCTCGACTATTTACCTGATGATGCACTCATCAAACAAATAAAAGACCGAAAAGTTCCACTTACGATTCTGACAAAATCTGAAACTGAAGCGGCACTGTTGAGAAATAAACTCGATGGCGTTACTTTGCAAACGCAGATTTCCGTGATGCCTATTCATTTGGCCAAAGGGCGTGAATTTCAACATGTAATCCTATATAATGCCAACAGTCAAAACTACCATTCACCTTTGGACCAACGCATATTGTATACCGCCATTTCCAGGGCTACAGAAACATTGATGATCACGTCAGATTGCTCTATATCTTCACTTATATTAAAAAAAACCTCAACATCAAGTTGAGGTTTTTGATTGATTTGATTAACGGTGGATATAAGTGTAACCTGAAGCGCTCATTGTTGCAGTGTTTGGTCCTCCAGGATTATCAAAGCCCATACCGCCTTGAGAGATGGTGATGGTATTGCTTGCTGCATCATATGATTCAACATAACCTACGTGACCATACGCACTACTTGCATTCCAAGTACCGCCTACTGATTGACCAGCTGCAAAAACGATTACTGCACCAGCTGCTGGCGTACCATTGACTGTATATCCCTCAGCTGCTGCTGAAGCACCCCATTGTGCGCCGTTACCCCAGTAAGTACCTACCCAAGGAGCACGATTTTTAACATACCACGTACATTGACCCCATGCGTACATGTTGCCTGAACCAGAGTGGTCAGTACCGCCACCTGTAGATGTGCTGCCTGTAGAAGTAGAATTGTCACTTGATGATTCAGTCGAGCTGTTGCTTGATGAATCATTTGATGACCCAGTACTTGATGAAGTACTGCTTGATTCATTTGAACTAGCATTACTTGAAGCACTGCTGCTTGAAGATGTATTGCTTGATGCAGTTTCTGAAACAGTCGTTTCTGCTTCACTAGCTGCTTGCGCTTGGGCTTCTTTCAAAGCTTGTGCTTGGGCTTCTTCTTCAGCTTTTGCTTTCGCTGCTGCTTCTTGTTGTTCTTTTAAGACACGGGCTTTTTCAGCTTCCGCTTCTTCTTTTTTCTTCTTCAATGCATCTTTGTCTTTTTCAGCTGTTGCTTGTTCAGCAGCTAAATCAGCTTTTAATACATTCAAGTCTGCTTGTTTCGCAGCGATCGCATTTTTTTGTTCTTTTAGTTCTGCTTGGTTTGCAGCAACTTCTTGAATTTTGCTTTCGTTTTCTTTAACTTTGTCTTCAACATCTTGCTGGTCTTGTTTTTGTTGTTCAACAAGATCATTGTTGGCGTTGACGATCGTTGTCATTGCTTGTACACGGCCGATCACATCTGTTAATGAATCTGCTTCTAATACAGCATCGATAAAGTTCGTGCTTTGACCATTGACTTGCACATCACGTGCTTGTTTTTGGATCGCTTCTTCACGTTTAGCAATACGTAATTTAAGGGTTGCGATTTTGTCTTGCAACTTCTCTGCTTCTTGACCTAATTCAACTTGTTTGGCTTCTAAAGCTGTTACTTTAGCGCCCACAGTTTCAATTTCTGCTTCTAGAGAATCGATCTGTGATTGTGCGTCAGCTTGTTGACCTTTTAAAGAATCAATCTTCTGGTCTTGCTGTTCGATTTGATCATCAATGGTATCTGCTAATGCTAAGCTAGGTGCTGCAACGGCTGTTAGTGTCAATGAACACACCATCAATGCTGATAACAAACTTTTCTTCACTCGTTTTTCCTCCGACTGGCTATTTGATTGACAGATAATCTGTCTTTATAGAAACTTAATCTTATCTAAGAAAGTTTAAAATTCTTTTTTAACGACAAATGAATTCTACCACACACATATGACATACAGATAAAGGAAATGTTACAAAAATATTTCATTCCTGTTGATAAAATGATGTGAATAAAAAAAACAAATCAAAAATGTTGTTAAACCAGCGTTTTCTCATCCAAAAGGACAAGATGATCATTTTTTTCATCTCGTGGAAAATTCAAAAAAATATGTTTTTTTATTTTTTATAAATACTCATATCAAAACCATTTCATTAACCATAGATATTAAACGGCGTTATTTTAATCATATAAGGATGCTGCATTTCCACTGATTTGAAAACCTTTTATGTGACTTTTCTTCTGTCTATTTCTATAATAAATAAAAAACAACGGAGGGTATAATGATCAAAAAAAATAAACCCATTGTACTGATCATCGGGCTCGTGGTACTCCTTACTATTGTATCAAGTACACTCTTTTATATACAAAAAGCCGCGAAGTCAAATAACATGCTTATTGATCACGCGCAAGCTGAATTTTGGTTACTTAGCGATGGTCACTTCTTATCCTCTTCTTTGCACGATAATGGGGAAGCCTTCCAACAATTTTCTGAAGGTGCCGCTGGCAAAGAAATGCACTATCAGGCAGAAGCTATTTCGGCTTTTGTTGACGAGGCGTTGGCAAAAAAGCCCACTGGTATTATTTTGACAGGTGATATGACGTTGAATGGTGAGAAAGCCAGCGCAGAAGAACTCAGTGCGTTACTTGCTCCCTTACAAGAAGCAGGGATTTTGGTTTTAGGTATTCCTGGCAACCACGAGATACACAATGGTTGGGCTAGAGCTTTTGCAAAAGACAAAGAATATTATGCCGATCAACTAAGTACGGATGATTTCAAAAATATTTTTGCAGAAGGATTTGATAAAGCCAATAGTCTAGATAAAACTTCTTTGAGCTATAGTATCAACCTCAATGATACCTATCGATTATTCTTGTTGGATTCATGTATCTATGATTCAGATGTAAACTGGGATGACCCCAATACGAATGGAGAATTAAAAGCCAGCACGTTGGCTTGGTTAAAAACGCAGTTAGAAGAGACAAAAGAACATGGGCAAACCCCATTGGTATTTTTGCATCACAATCTCTATGCCCATAATGCATTGCTGACGGACGGATATGTATTGGACAATGCAGACGAGGCATTGACGCTATTGAATGCATTCGATGTACCAGCTGTTTTTTCCGGCCATATCCATATTCAAGATATCGAAGAAAATGCGCATGGATTGACAGAAATCGTTACAGGCTCTTATAGTACAGAAAATTTAGGCTACGGTGTGCTAACACTCTCCGAAAAGCAAATCGAGTATCAAGCACGTACAATTGATTTGAATACTTGGGCAAAAGCCACAGACCAAACAGATGATAACCTATTAAACTATACAAAATATCAGTCGGCTGTTTTTTCTGAAAGTACGGAACAAATGGTTCGAAAACAACTCGATTCGGTCGCTGAATTAACTGAAGCACAAATCGATGCGTTGTGTACCTTTATTGATGACTTGAATCAAGCACTCTTCACAGGAAACGACCAATATACAAAAGAGCAGATACAGGCAATCAAGTCCTCCGACCAGTACCAGCTGCTCGCAACTTATTCCTACTTCCTAAAACAATATACAGATTCACTGTTAACTGATCAAACGCCAGATCAATCGGTGATCATTGCATTGCCTCTTGCTGATTGATCGACCAAAACAAACGATAAAATGAACGATAGCCTTCACATGTTTCCCATGTGAAGGCTATCTGACGAGTCAATATTTATTCGTTGAAAGTTGCAGCATACTATTACTACTATTAATTATTTCTCATTTAAACGATACAATCCCTAACCTCTATTGTATCCTTGTAACTCTGAAGTTACGCCAGGTTTGAATAAATTTCTTCAAAACAAGTAACGTGTGGTACAAAAATATTTGTCGCGTATATGTATTATAACACAGATCACCAAATAAAGCATCTTCTCTTCTAATTAAAAGGCATTCAGAAGAAATCAGCGCTTTAATTCTGTATAACGAATAACCGTTTTAAAATTGATCATTGTTTTCGATGGACTCTCGATGATTCTGATGACTGCCGTATTTTCCAACATATTTTCAATCAGGCCAATATGCAGTTGTTCTTTAAAAGAAAACTGGATTTTTTGTCCGATTGAAAATTCTCCGCCAGACTGCGAAGGTTGCGGTGCTTTGAACCCGTAGGTATTTGCCATTTTTTTCTCCTTTAACTAAAAAAAGAGAAGATCGTTTCCGACCTTCTCTTAAAGTTTCATTTACGCTTTAACGATGTTTGTTGCTTGTAAGCCACGTTGGCCTTCTTCAACGTCGAAAGTCACTGCTTGACCTTCTTCTAAAGTTTTGAAACCTTCGCCTTGGATAGCTGAAAAGTGAGCAAATACATCATTGCCGTCTTCACCTGTAATAAATCCAAAACCTTTATCTGCATTAAACCATTTTACTGTACCGTTATTCATAAACGTATACCTCCATATTACACATCGACTGTGTTTATTTTTGTAATAGAAAATGATGTGTAATTGAAGTGTGTATCAAATAAAAGATAAACAAGTATTAACATATCAGAACTTTACTTAGCTATCATATCATGTCTCACCATAAATAGCAATGGTCTTTTTGACATCATTGTTATTGTAAGGAAAACTTATGAATTGCATGGTTTGCCTAAGTCCTACCTATTATTCAAATATCCGCACCATTAGAAGCAATGACATGCTTGTACCAATCAAATGACGCTTTTTTGATACGTTTCTTTGTTCCGTTTCCTTCATCGTCTTGATCGACATAAATGAACCCATAGCGTTTGGACATTTGCGCTGTCGAAGCACTAACAATATCGATACAGCCCCAAGCTGTATACCCGAAGACATCGACGCCATCATGTAAAGCTTCATTGATTTGTTCAATATGTTGACGCAAATAATCAATACGATAAGAGTCATTGATCGTACCATCAGCTTCTACAATGTCTTCTGCACCTAGACCGTTTTCAGCGACAAATAACGGCTTTTGATAACGATCATATAACTGATTCAATGCTGTACGCAATCCTTTAGGATCGATTTGCCATCCCCATTTGCTACTTGGTAAATACGGATTTTTGATCCCGCCTGTGATCAAATTGCCGACTGCACTTTCCAATCGTTCAGGATGGGCACTAACTGCACTTGACATATAATAGCTAAAGGAAACAAAATCGACCGGATTCTCCTGAATCACTGCTAAATCGCCGTCTTCTATAACTAATTCAACTGATTTTTCTTCAAACATGCGTTTTGCATACGCTGGATAATAGCCTCTCGCTTGCACATCACTAAAGAAAAGAGAGGTCCGTTGCTGCTCGACTGTTTTTTGGATGTCATCTGGATCACAACTATAAGGTGTCAATAATTGATAACTGATCATACAACCAACTTTTGCCTGAGGAATCACACGGTGGATATAAGCCGTCACTCGGGCGCTCGCTACGAATTGGTGATGGGCGCCTTGATATTTATCTTGCTCAATATGCGGATGTCCTTCTTCAATGATGCCAACACTGACATATGGATGATGCTTGACACAATTGATTTCATTGAAAGTTACCCAATATTTGACTTTATTTTGATAACGATCCACTACTGTTTCCGCGAAACGCACATAAAAATCGATAAGTTGACGATTTGGCCACCCGCCATACTGCGTGACCAAATACAACGGCATCTCATAGTGAGAGAGTGAGACCAAGGGCTCAATGCCATACTTCAAACACTCATCAAATACCGCATCATAAAAAGCTAATCCCGCTTCATTAGGCTCAAGTTCGTCACCCATGGGAAAAATCCGCGTCCATGCAATCGACATGCGATACGTTTTAAATCCCATCTCAGCAAATAAACGAATATCTTCTTTGAAATGATGATAGAAATCTACTCCATGCCGTTTGGGATAATATTTTGGACTGTCATGGTCTTGCGCTTCTGCAACTTGTTGATGGGTCATCATGTGCCACTGATCCGTCCAATGTTCTTTCGGCAAATCTCCATCAAAGATATAGACATCCGACACGGACAACCCTTTGCCACCAACATCTGATCCACCTTCTACTTGGTTTGCGGCTGTGGCACCGCCCCACAGGAAATCTTTGGGAAAGTAACTTTTCATATTATTCTACCTCCTTCACGTACGCTCGATAAGTCAAATCAGTACCATTTGATTCGATCACTTGTTTGTAATAATCAAAGCTGGCTTTCTTATGACGTGATAAATCACCGCTACCATCGTTTTGCTTATCGACATAAATGAACCCATAACGTTTCTCCATTTCCCCAGTTCCTGCTGAAACGATATCAATTGGTCCCCACCATGTATAGCCGATAATCGTCGCCCCATCTTTGATCGATTCAGCCATTGCTTCTACGTGATCCTTTAAATAGACCATCCGATCCTGATCAATGATCTGACCATCTTGTTGCACGACATCTTTCAACCCGATGCCATTTTCAACAATAAATAACGGTTTTTGATAGCGGTCTGTCAATTCACTGCAGACGTAACGCAATGCCAATGGGTCGATTGGCCATCCCCAAGCGGTTTCCTTCAGATAAGGATTTTTTTTACCTAAAAGTCCTCCAGTATTGCCTAAGATTTTCATGCCAGCCTCATGCAGTGAACTACGATAAAAACTAAAGCCAAGATAATCACACACGCCATCTTTGATCAACGCTAGGTCTTCATCCGTTATATCTAATGTTAAATGATTGTCAGCGACAATGCGGGCAAAATATTCAGGATAAGCTCCCCGCAACTGAACATCGCTATAAAACAATGAACGTCTCCTCAATTGATAAGACTCAAAAACATCTTGCGGATTACATGTTGCAGGATAGATTGGACTCAGCGAAAGCATACAACCAATTTGGTTGGTTGGATCGATCTTCTTCCCATTCAAGACAGCTTTTGCACTAGCTACAAACATATTGTGACTAGCTTGATAGAGTGCTTGCAGCTTATCTGCTTCATTGTCAAAAGCAAACACATCTACACCAGCTGCTAATAGGGGAATGGTATGGGTATGGTTGATTTCATTAAATGTCATCCAATACTTTACTTTGCCTTGATATCGTTCAAAAACAACTTTTGTATAGCGATCAAAGAAATCAATCAACGCGCGATTTTTCCAGCCGCCATATGCTTTAACAAGGTGCAAGGGCGTTTCAAAATGTGCCAATGTTACAACGGGTTCGATTCCTTTCGCCAGCAATGCATCAAAAAGATCATCATAGAACTGTAATCCTGCTTCATTTGGTTCCATCTCATCTCCATTGGGGAAAATCCGACTCCAAGCAATTGATGTCCGCAGACACTTCAAACCCATTTCTGCAAATAACGCAATATCTTCTGGATATCGATGATAAAAATCGATTGCTTCATGACTAGGATAAAAGCTGTCCTTATCTATATCCAATGATACTTTCTCAATCCTTTTTTCACCGACGGGCAAGATATCTGCCACACTTAACCCTTTCCCTCCTTCCAAATAAGCTCCTTCTGCTTGATTGGCAGCAATTGCGCCGCCCCATAGGAATTCTTTTGGAAATACACTCATGAAATCGCTCCTTTTAGTAAATCATTGGTAACAAATGCTGTCACTTCTTTATCGTTTTGATCTTTGATGGATAAGCCATTTTCCTTCACTTCACTAGTAAATACGAGCATTGTCGTAGGATCATAATTTTTTTGTAAAATAGCCGAGAGATCAAACGTGCCAATCATCTGCCCTTTACTCACTTGGTCCCCTTGTTTGATAGTCATGTCAAAGATTCCCTTTGGCAAGTCTACTGTGTCTAATCCAATATGGACCAACACTTCGGTTCCTTCTGCTGACTGGATGCCAAATGCATGCCCAGTTGGGAAGACTGTCGCCACTTCACCTGTGATTGGTGCATAAATAGTTCCCGTGGTTGGATAAACAGCTAAACCATCTCCCATCGCTCTTGATGAAAAAACTTCATCCTTCACGTCATCAAGTGTAATCACTTGCCCTTCGACTGGTGTCACTACTTGTAGACCGACACCTTCTTCAATGGCTCTTTGTTCTGGCGCTTCATCAAAGCCGAGGATATAAGTTAAAATCGCTGTGCCAAAAAATGCGGCCGCAATCCCAATAACATAATAAACAAACGTATCCCCGAAGAAAGCTGGCAAGGTCGTCAATGCTGGAAAAACATACACGATTGCTTTAGTCTGCATCATCCCCATAAACCCGCCTGTAATTGCGCCAACAATCACCTGTGCAATCAATGGTTTTTTTAATTTAACAGACAATCCATATACGATTGGTTCTGTAATTCCACCAAGCAATGCTGGTAATAATGAAGACAATGCTAAACTCTTCGTGTCTTTTCTCCTAGACCTTAAAAAGACACCTAAAGCAACGCCTGCGCTGGCAAAAGTTGCTGCTGCAATCATCGGGCGTAACGTATCATAACCATATGTGGCTAAATTATTGACCATAATCGGCACGACACCCCAATGAATCCCAATCATAACTAAGAATGTCCAACCGCCGCCAATCAATACGCCTGCCAACAAGCCACTCTTGTCACTTATAAAATTCATAACATTTCCTAAACCATCCCCCAACATGACGCCAACAGGGCCAATGATCAAGACAGTTAGAGGAACCATGATCAACAACGCCACTAAAGATAAAGCAAAGATCTCAATATTCTTTGGTATCACACGTTTTAATAGCTTCTCAAGCTGGCTATAAATATAAATCGAGACGATTGCCGGAATCACCGTACCCGAGTAGCCCATTAATACTGCTGGAATGCCAAAGAAATCAACAGTTACACCATTTTCTGTGACCATCGCAGTAAAATTCGGTTCCAGCAAAGCCGCAACGATTGCCAAAGAGATAAACATATTCGCTTTGAAAATTCGGGCTGCACTGATTGCTAAAAATAAAGGCAAAAAATAAAATACACTATTGCCTGCAGCGGCAAGAATCTTATAGGTGCTGCCTTCCGCATCCATTAACTGATAGGTTGTAAAAACAACCAACAATGCTTTCAGCATACCGGCACCGGCTAATGCAACAATGATTGGATTGAAGATTGCTGACAATACATTGAAGAAACGAATAAAAATATTGCCTTGGTTTTTGGGTTCTTCATCTGCTGCTTCACTTTCCAATGCATGTTGAATTGAATAGTTTTTCATGATCGCCTGAAAAACATCCGCTACATGATTGCCAATAACTACTTGAAATTGCCCATTGCCTTCAATGACGGATAACACACCATCCAATTGCTCAATCGCTTCTTTATGCTGTCTAGCGATATCGACATCCTTTAATTTGAATCGTAATCTAGTGATACAGTGGTATAAATTGACTATATTTTGCTCTCCGCCAACCTGTGTTATAATTTCATCAGCAAGTTTTGTGTAATCTTTTGCCAAATGACTCACTCCTAATTTCAATTTATAAAGCGCTTTATGGACACAATATAACAGATAATTTATCCAAAGGCTGGAAAGTTCGCAATTTGGAAACTGCTTTCAAGAAAGGAGGATTTTTATGGGGCTTTTAATCATTCGATTATTGAATTTACTGAATAATGCACCTGCTGACTCCACCAATTATTTTATTGGTTTAACGATGATCAACCATTATGAAGCAATCAAAACATTGAGTATCGGGGAGTTTGCTGATTTGTGTCACGTATCAAAATCAACCGTATCAAAATTTGCTCGAACACTGGGGTTTGACGATTACAGCGATCTAAAAGATAATGCAGCTTTTATTGAAAATCGCTTCAACAATCCGTTGAATTATCGTTCAAATATCTTATTTGCGATGGAACAAGATGGGATCGAACCCTATTTTGATGCAGTGATCAAAGACATTCTATATTTAAAAGAACATTTGGATATGCCGGCAATCACTAGAGTTGCACAAGCCATCTACGATCACAAAACAGTTTTTGCTTTCGGGATCTTATTTTCTGAATCTGCAGCCATTGATTTCCAGTTCAAATTGGCATACAATGGCAAATTTATTCGTACCTTTCAAGATGATATCGTCCAAGAAGAATTGATTAAATCAGCGGATGAAGATTCTCTCTTTATTATCTTCACTAATTCAGGTGATTATTTAACCAAGCAGCAGATTCGCAATGGAACGCCCAGAAAAGATTTCTTTACACGGACAAAAGCAAAAGTGATGGTCATTACATCTAATCCTGAAATTTCAGAATTTCCCTTTGTTGAAGAAGCACTTGTTTTTCCACACCAAACGAATTATCAGACCCATGCTTATATGTATCAAATGATTACTGATTTAATCGTATCGAGTTTTAAAAAAATCAACGATAAAAAATAAGCCTAAGGGCTTATTTTTTTATTTTCAATTGATATTTATTAAATTTCTCCTCATTTATGTTTTTTGTTTCACAAACTTATCATGTGTATGGTATAATCATTTTGTTTTTAAGAAAACTATGGGATTACAAAAAGGAGAAGGAATCATGAAAAAAACAAAAATTACTTTACTTGCTGCAACATTACTTATGGGAGGTTCTTTATTAGCTGCATGTAGTTCAGATAACGATACAAGCGCTAGCTCAAGTTCAGAAACTGCTGCATCTACTGCAACAACTGAATCAACTGACGATGTTGTTTCAACAGCTTCAGTAAGTGACCAAACTTCAGTGATCGAAAAAGCTTTAAGCGCTGACGGAAACTGGATCGTTGCTGTAACTGATGATATGACTTTCGACGCAGACGTAACTGTTGATGGCGAGTTCCACGATAAAGGTGATGACGCAAGCGACATCTACCGTAAATTTGCTTTATACGCACAAGATGAAGACCGCAATGTCACTGCTGAATACACTGTGACTGTTCCTAAATTGATTGTGAACTCTGAAAACTTCAACATCGTTCACGGTGTCATCAAAGGTGATATCGAAGTAAATGCCAATGGCTTTGTATTGAATGGTGCTAAAGTTGAAGGTAACGTAACCTTTACTTCTAAAGAATTCCAAGACTCAGCAACACTTGACGAAGACGGCGCTTCTGTAACAGGTGACGTAACAGTTAGCGAATAATCAATTTTGTGTGAAATTGATTTTCATAAAACGGAGATAGCAAGGACGTATTCTCGTCCTCTGCTATCTTTTTTTGTTTTTTTATCATAAAACGCATCCGTTTTCATCACTAACATTGTGTAAGTAAGAACAAACAGTTCAAAAAAATAGACTTGCACATGCAAGTCCATTTTTTGATGCTTATTCTTCAATTGATGCCCATTTGTAATCATATTGTGCGCCGGCACCGTGAGAAACCACGCCTTTGACTTTTGGCGCACGTAAATGTGCTTCGACATTTTGATAAACCGGTGTCACACCTTGTTGATCCATAATCACTTTTTCAGCATCTAAGAGATCTTGCCACCGGGCTTCTGGATCACCTGCATTCGTAGATCCTGAAGCCTTCACCGCCGCATCGTATGCTTCATTGCTCCATCGACCACGGTTATATGAATTCCCTGTAACAAATAGATCAGTAAAACTGCTTGCATCTGCATAGTCAGCGCCCCATCCACCCATGACAACATCAAAATCGCCAGTGTTTGAACGATCTAAACGAACTGAGAATGGTACTGGACTTAGTGAGATCTTCACACCGTCTAATGTATCCTGAACAGCACTTTGAATATATTCGATCACTTTCTTGGTAGAGTCGGTATCAGATGCTAAGATTTCAAAATCAAGGGAATCGATCCCCAGTTCTGACTTCGCTGTTTCCCAGTACTCTTTTGCTTTGTCTTGATCGTATTCGATCACACTTCCGGCTTCATCGACAAAGTCTGTATTATCAGTTGGGCTAAACGTCATGCCTGATGGAACCAGTCCTGTTGAGGCAAGCGATCCGTCCCCTAAAATCGATGTAACCAATGCATCACGATCGATTGCCGCTGAGATTGCTTTACGCAGATTGGCATTACGGAAAGGAGAATCTTCATCGATTTGGTTATACTCTAAGTAAGATGTACGAGCCAATGGTTCTGATACAAACGCTTCATCATTTGCCATTTGTTGCGCCAACTCACCAGTTAAAATCACATCGTCTGCTTGTCCGTCTTGGAATAAATTCAACGAAGTAGCAGATTCTTTGACTACACTGACATTGATCGTATCAAGTTTGACACTATCTTTGTCCCAATATTGATCATTTTTTTCGTAAACCCATTCTGTATCAGTACCGGGTCCATCAAACCCACTTAAGACAAATGGCCCATTATACACCGAATTGTCACTTGTTTGTGCATATTGATCACCATTTTCTTCTACCACCGATTGACTTTGCGGGAAGAAAGATGGAAATGCCAGCAAGTAAGGGAAATAAGGTGTTGGTGTTGTCAGTGTAATTTCTAATTCATAATCGCTGACTGCTTTGATACCTAGTTCTGATGCATCTGCGTCCCCAGCTGTAATTGCTTCGGCATTTGCAACTGGTGCAAATAAATACGCATATTCTGACCCAGTCTCAGCACGCACTGTGCGTTGCCAGCCATACACATAATCAGCGGCAGTCACTGGCTCTCCATTGGACCATTTTGCATCTTCTCGCAATTTTAATGTATAGGTTAATCCATCATCACTCACTTCAGCCAATTCAGCTGCGCCGGCTGCTTCTGGCTTGCTGTCAGCATCTAATCGGTAAAGACCTTCATACACATTGTTTAACGCACTAAAACTAATTGTATCAGTTGCCAATGATAAATCTGCACTAGGCATTTCTTGTTGGACAACGACATTGAATACTTGTTCTGCTGCTGCAGTGCCACTACCAGAAGTACTGCTTGCGCCCGTACTAGAAGTCCCTCCTGTTGAACAACCAGCTAATACGATGCCGCAGACTGCAACGATCCCATATCCCCACTTTTTCTTCATCCTACCTACCCCTTGTCGTTTTCTCAATTTTCAGAATTATTATAAAAATCTGAATGTAAATAAGATTTTAATAAATATTAATTATAAAAGCAAGCTTTTTTCTCATTTATTTTTTATCAAATTACTATAAACAATTTATCTGCGTTATTTAAAAGCCAAATATAAGAAAAAAACATAGAGAAAATGATTACCTCCATGTTTTTTATCTACAATTTTTTTATCACATCTTATAACTTTCTTGGGTCTGTTTTCTCTCTCGAATAGCCGACATAATTGTTGGAATCGCCCCGATTGCACTAAATAAGTACACAATGGCTAAATTTCCATAATACTGGCTTCCCTCCAAGTAGCCTTCTCTTATTAGATCAGGCAAAATCCGAAAGGCATAAAAGATATCTACATCTGTATAATAATTGGCCACACTGATCGACCAGTCTAACCGATTCCCAACATACACCATCATCAGCATGATCACCGACACGATGATGATCCCTTTCGTACTCAATTTTTTACCCAGTAGTTCATACCCTTTGATGGAACAAATTGCCATGACAATGCCTGAAATGGCGGCAACATAACCCAATTGTCCCAATAAAATAATCGCACCTGCACCAATCAACGAACCCAAAAAGGCACCCACTGTTCCAGATAAAATGGCTTCTTTCACGTTCCTTTGCTCTCTTGTTTGGATACTGATGGTCTCTTGTTGTTTCTTAAAACAATCATCACAGAGAATAGCTGGCGAGCCTTCGACCGTATAAAGTGAAACGTCAGATTCATTTGTGCCGCATAAAGCACAGGTATCTTGATAACCTAATTTGTGTAAAAATGCGCTGATCGTTTGCAACGATAGCCCCAACTTATCTACCGTTTTAGCAACTGTCATGCCACCACGCAATGTATAGATCACTTGATACCCTTGAATCACGCAGTCGATGATATCTTTTGATTCTTTCACTATTTGTTTCACTTCATCTTGCTGCGGTAATTCCCCCGCTTTATTTAAAGAAAAATTGACCGCAAACGAATAACTATTGTGATTTACTTGAATCAAATACACATGGTATCCCTCATATTCCCCATAGATCACACCATTCTTCCCATCTACCGACAGACCCAGTGGCGCCGCAAATTTCTGCAGTGTTTTCTCCTCTTTCTTATTCATTTTCTCCCCTCTTTCTCCCCATTAATTAATACCTAAAAATGGTATAACTAAAAGCTTAAAGAGAAGATAATTTTATGTCAATTAATTGGTTTATGCTTAAGACTGCTCGTCGCTTAGCGTCTTAATCATTGGCTGGAGAAGTGTAGATAAACAAGTCTAGTTCCTGTCTGTAAGGTGCTTGAACCACGTGCTTCTTCGCCTTTGCGCGTTTCATACCGAGGTGGTCATAGAAGCCGAAGTTACAGGATGTGTCAGTATATAAATAATATGGCGCAGCCCCAATTTGATTGATATATGCTTGAAAGCCAGAAAACAATTGTTTACCAATCCCTGTACCTTGTGTTTTGGGACTGACAGCGAAAAGACCAACTTCTGTTTGAAAAGAAATATTTAGTTCAGACAGCATCTCTTGATTGACGCCAGCTGTTTCTTTCACAACATGCCGAATCAATTGTCGTCCCTCTCGAGACAAAAATAAGTGGTATCCATGAAAGATGGTTTTTAACCCATACTGAAAAGAATACAATTTAGCAGTTTTTCTCGTCACAGCAAGTATCACACCAACAACTTGCTGCCCCATCACCGCCACCTGGCTGTAAGTGGCACGCGATAATTCATAACTGAGAAAAATCGAGGCAAAATGTTGGGCTACCTGTTTGCTATATTTTTTGTCATATTGCCAACTATCTATGATGACTTGCACCAAATCAGAAAAATCTGAGGGTTGATAGTTGCGATATGTTATTTTTTGTTTCATTGAATTTTTCCTCCTATCTCATTGACTTCTTTTATCATAAAGTTTACAGTAACTGTAAAGTCAAGGAGAAAGTATACTTATGTCGCATATCCGTCAATATTTACGTACTGCTGAAATGGCGAAGTTGGCCCATATCAATACGAGAACATTACATTATTATGATGAGATCGGGTTATTTTCCCCCGTCTATAAAGATGCCCATGGCTATCGGTTTTATACAATAGAACAATTGAATGATCTTGGTTTGATTTTATCATTAAAAGAACTTTCGTTATCCTTGAAAGATATTCAACTTCTTTTGCATCAAGATGCATCGGTCGCGAAACAATCATTGATGGCACAAAAAGAAACGATTGAAACAAAAATGGATCAATTAAAAACGATTCATCAATTGTTGACAAGAAAAATCAGCGATCTGGATATAGCCCAGCACCGAATCGGCGTACCGTTGCTGATAGATTTAGAAGAAGCGTATTTACAGTTAAGTCCTTCTGTTGCAGGTATGCCGTTTACTGAACGGTTGGCCATCGGGTACGATTTATTGAAATCACAACCTTATATTTTTGCGAATAACATCTATGGTACAATGACCCATTCAGATAAACAGCAACTATCCGACTATGATTTCTTCTTTGTCCAAAGCGACCACAAGCAACAAGCTACTTTTATCAAACCGGCAGGTCGCTATTTATCCGTCATATACCAAGGAGATGATAACGGCTTGGATGCTTTTTATGCTGATCTAAAGCGGATGATGGGCAAGAAAAATTGGCAAGCTGAAGGGTATTTTTTTGAAAGAACCTTACACGAAACGTTGCTGGCAAACCAGCAAAATTATTTAACCGAAATCCAAGTAAAAATAAAAGATGCTCAGTAGCTGTTTCTTGCTACTGAACATCTTTTTTATTTCACTCTCAACGCAAAGCTTGCAGTACCAAAACCAGACTTGGCCTCAGTGACTGTATAACCTGTGCTTGGCGCATGGATATAACTTGAATTACTCGTTGCGATGGCAACGTGATAGGTATTGCCTTTTTCTCCCCAGAATAATAAGTCTCCTGCTTGTGCTTGAGAAACGGGAATGATCGTGCCGGCACTTTCTTGCGGAACGGTCCAATCACCGATGTTCTTTCCAGTCACTTGTAAGAAGACATAACGGGTAAAACCTGAACAGTCAAATACATCAGGCCCTTTACCGCCCCATTGGTACGGTGTACCAATGTATTTGCGGGCTTCGGCAACGATTGCGGCTCCATTCACACTAGTGGATACATTGGTATTGGATGAATTGCTGCCACTATTTGATGAACTATTGCCCGTATTTGTCGGACTGCTGACTTCTCTGACATAGGCTGCTGTCACCCAGCCGCCGGTAGACAATTTGTACCAAGTTGCGGTACCCCCAACTGTCGTTCCTTGTTTTTGTGCCACAGCCTTGAAAGTTGCATTGCTGCTGAGGCTTGAAACGACGCTAGCTGAAGTCGATGCATCTGATCGAACGTTGATGCCTGTGGTAGCTTGCAAGTTTTTGCTGACTGCTTGTTCTTTGGCGGTATTCGTATTATTGTTTGTTGACGTATTATTAGAAGAATTGCCAGAATTTCCGCTTGTCGCAGCTGCCTTTGTATAAGCCGCTGTGATCCAGCCGCCAGTTGATAGTTTATACCAAGTCTTATTGCCCGCAACAGTCGTGCCGCTTTTTTGAGCAACGACTTTCACTGTTGTACTGTTGCTTAGACTGCCCACGATACTGCCGCTTGTCGATGCGGAAGAACGTACATTTAGCGCACTCGTTGTTTTCACGTTCTTGCTAATCGCCGTTTCCGTTGAACTGGTATTGCTGGTGCTCGAATTGCTGCTGCCAGCATTGCTTACTTCTTGTACATAGGCACTCGTGATCCAACCACCTGATGACAGTTTATACCATTTGGTATTGCCATTGACGGAGGTTCCATTTTTTTGTGCGACAACCTTCACTGTTGCATTCGCGCTTAGTCCGCGAACTACGCTAGCAGTTGTTTGCGCATTGCTACGTACATTTAGTGCTGCTGTGGTTTTCACACTTTTTGACACAGCTGTTTCATTTGTACTGGCTGTATTTGTGTTAGATGTCGACGAAGACGTACCAGACACACTCTTGACATATGCACCAGAGATCCAACCACCTGTTGATAGTTTATACCAAGTCGTATTGCCGTTGACCGATGTACCGCTTTGTTTGGCGACAGCTTTGACCGTTTTATTTGCAGCTACGCCATCAACGATCGACGCACTTGTCGAAGCAGATGCCCGTACATTTAATGACGCTGTTGTCTTAAATTGCTGATTGATCGTTGTAGCACCAGCTGATCTTGATAGCGTAGCCGTTGCTGTATTTGATGTGCCGCTTGTGGTTTCTGTTGCATGAACCAGTGAAGTAAAAACACCTGATGTAGATGCAAGTGCAGCCGTGATCCCTAATCCTTTTTGGACCAAAAGAGACCGTTTATGTTTGATTGAACGCTTGCGCATGACTTTACGAGATTCCAATTAAACACCCCCTGAAACCTCATTTTAACAAAAAATAAAGATTAATGATATTGTTTTCATCTTGTAATTTTTTACCGGACGTTTAATAAAACACGCCGATTGCCAACTTTCGTTATTATTCTTTACGTTTTTTTAATAAAAACAGTCTAAAGTTTATCGCATCAACCATAACAACTTGAACAATCTGCTACACATTGATTTTTTCGTTATTTTAAATCTGCATAAAAAACATAGTTTTTTTTGGACTTTTTTCTCCTTTAAACTATTATTTCATGTTTAAAAAAATCTATTCCACTATATTTATTCAGCGGCGGCCGATTCACGACATATCTATGGTGATATGCGATAAGCGCGTATCATTTCTCGATCATCAAAATGGATAACATCTGTACCGATGATTTGACGCATCTCATGCCCTTTGCCAGCAATCAATACGATATCGCCTGGTATGGCTAAATCTAAAGCACGGTGAATCGCTAACTGACGATCCAGTATAATTTCATAGTTGGTGTTCTTCTGCTGAACAACCATGTCAGAGACAATTTGTGCTGGGTCTTCTGATCGAGGATTATCCATAGTAAATATCGCTTTATCCGCATAACGCATAGCAACTGCTGCCATGAATGGACGTTTTGTTTTATCGCGATCCCCACCACAACCCACAACACAATATATGCGTTGTGGCGCAATCATTTGAATGGTTTGCAATACTTTTTCTAAGCCATCTGGTGTATGGGCATAGTCTACGATGGCAGTTACGTCTTTGACATTTTCTACGGTTTGAAACCGACCACAGATTGGTTCTAGCGCTGGAATCAACGGTACAAGCATATCTATAGTCATTCCTATGCCAATCATGGCCCCAATAGCTGCCAATAGATTTGCCACATTAAATGTACCTATCAATTTGGTCGAGACCTGATAGGATTTCCCCAGATAAGTCAACGTAAACCTAGTCTGGCTACTCATAATGACACAATCAACTGCTTGCAACATTCCTTCACCATTGCAGCCATAGGTCAACACATTGGCACTGGTCATTTGCAACAACCGGCGTCCATATGGATCATCCCAGTTGATCACCGCCAATTTATTTTGTGCTGATGCTTGATTTCCTAATTGTGAAAACAATAAACTTTTGGCTTGGAAATAATTTTCCATCGTCTCATGATAATCCAAGTGATCTTGCGTTAAATTTGTGAATACCGCGACATCAAAATCGATCCCCCATGTACGCCCTCCGTACAACCCATGAGAAGACACTTCTAGTGCTGCGACTGAAATTTCTGATTCAACCATCTGTGCCAACAGCATATGCAAGGTTAAACTATCCGGTGTAGTATTTACTGTATCAATTATTTTATCCGCTATGCGGTTGTGCATCGTACCGACAACAGCTGATTTTTGATCGAGTAAATCGGTCAATTGTCCTATCAATTGTGTAACCGTAGTTTTACCATTGGTACCTGTTACACCCACGACTTGTAGTTGGTGACTTGGTCGCTCATAAAACGCAGCCGCAATTTGCGCTAAGGCTCTCGTTGTATCTGATACTAGGATATAAGGTATCTCGATGTCTTGAGGTCTTGCTTCTACAACCACCATAACTGCCCCATTTGCTATAGCTTCTTGTATTTTTGTATGTCCATCGCAATGGGTTCCTTTAATTGCTACAAACAAACTATTTTCAGCTTTTAATCGGCTATCTTTTGTGACGATTTGAATATCTATTTCTTTTGCTTCATCTTTTAAGGGTGTTAAGAGAAAACAATTCTTGACCAGTGTAGCTAATTTCATCCTATCTCACTTCCTGTATCTGTTTATTCTCGTTGATATATCTTTTATTAGAACATCTGAAACTTAATGGCAACTTAAACAGACAGCGTATTTTCACAATCATCAAACTATAAAAAGCTAATTAATTCGGCATTAAGAACGAAAAAATTTGCAAGTTTGTGAAATTATGCTATAGTATTTATAAGAAAGAGGTGACCGCGTATGAAAACCAAGACCAAAGAGAAAGTTTATGCTGAACGTCAAGATGACTACAAAAAGAAAAAAGAAGAAATTTTCAAAAAAGCCTTAGATTCCGTACCGACCACAGACGAGAAAAAACAAAAAGCCCCAAAAAAAGAAGCGTAATGTGTTATTACGTTTCTTTTTTTGGGGCTTTTTAGACTACATGGATCTTCACACGTTGTTTTCAGCTCTCGGTTTATCTGTCACCTTTTTCAATCAACTTTTAGGATTGATCAAAAGACCATACTCGTGTGACTCATCTATCCAGAAAAGCACACCAAATACTATATTTCGTAGGCGAAAGTAAGTTCCCACAATATATTGTGGATAAACCTGTTGAAACTGTGTATAACTAAAGCCCTAACGCCCATCAAGAGAATAGTTGCGTTTGGGCTTTGACATGTATCAATCAATCGAACGGTAGAGTGTCACATTATCAGGTAACGGTTTGAAGCCATTTTTTGCATAAAACTGAAAGGCAGGCATCGCTGTTTCTGTATCCAATAAGATTGTAGGAATGCCCTTTTGACGTAATTCTTCTTCGATCAGGCGAATAAAAGATGAACCCAGTCCTTGACTTTGATGGTCCGAGGCAATCAGAAAAGTGTCGATCACATATTCTGTTCCTTGATACCACGGTTTAACAAACCCTATGGCATAGCCTAGCAGTTCATTCGTCTCCTTGTTGAGCAAGCCATAGCCAAGAAAGGTGTTCATCTCCATGAGTGCAGTGACATAGCCTGTGATTTGTGGTTCAGTCAACAGATCGTTCCAGGGTTCAGCAGAAAAAACATCGATGTACATCGCTACTGTTTTTTCAAGGAATGTGCTTGTCCATGGGACGATATTTACATTGTTGGTCATCTTTTCTCCTCATCATTTTCCGCATCATCAACCCTTGTAGCATAGCCATTACCATTTGCGACATAGCGCCTTGATGCATTGATTTTCATTTTCGTTTGAATCTCTCTTTCTAAATCTATCTGCAGCAGCTCTGCTATGCCAAAAAGATAAATCGCAACATCTGCCAATTCTTCTCCGACAGATTCCATTTTGCGATAAGCATCGAATGCTTCGGCCACTTCCCCATACAACGCCAAAAACTCTTTTTCAATATTGGTGGTATTAAATTGATGATCGATTTTGTTTTGCAAGATAGCTTTTTGATAATCTTGGATATGCATAATGACTCCTTTTTGAACGATTATAGCATAGGCACAACAACCTGAATGCTATTTTCAAAATAAATCGCTCAACAAAAAAAGAAAGCTTCTCAGCTTTCTTTTTTCTACTATTCTGATTTCTTTCCTTGCCCTTGCCTTTTTGGACTGACCCAAACACCACTCCCATACCCCAAAATCGTTTTGACGGCTGGTACGAATGTAGTAACGATCGTTATCGCATTGATCATCCAATAAAAGAGCATATAGAAAGGTGCAAAGCGAAAATATTTTAGTTTTTTGCGCCCATCATCTACCAACAAACTTGTAAACAACTGAATCGCACCTGCAATCATTTCAAAACAAACAAAAAGAAATGCCATCGTAAACATATGATAGATGCGTTCGTTGTTGCCTTGCAGTATAAAATAAACGAGTGAGCAGACAAAGAGCAGTGATGAGAGCCAAAAAAAGAAGGACCAGATGATACTGAGACTTTGGTCAATAAACATAAAGGTACGACCGATATTCGCGAAAGGATGGGCCATGACCTTCTTAAAATTGGTTAGCCACACTTCAGTTCCGCCTTTTGCCCACCGCTTTCTTTGACGATACAACATTCTAAGGGAATCAGGAACCTCCATGAAAAACATGATCTTCGGCGCAAACAAGGATAACCAGCCTTGAAATTGGTGGTCCCATGCAATACTGATATCTTCAGTCGCACGATTCTGCCGAAACAACCCAACATCCAATAATGCATCTTTACGATACATCGTATTGGCGCCGCTATAAGCATAGATAACCCCTAATACTGCCTGCTGCGTCCTTTTGATGATGCCAACGATACTTGAAAATTCAACTGATTGTGATTTACCAATAATTGTGCTGCGATTCTGAACGTCCATATTGGCAGTAATCGCCGAGATATTGATCGCATCTTGCCGAATATAGTAATTGATATATTTCCATAAGGCGTCTGGCTCAGGAACAGTATCCGCATCATTGCTGAGGATCAGTTCTCCTTTGGCAAAACCAACGCCGACGTTGAAAGCATGGGCTTTTCCTTGATTTTTTTCAATACGTAAAACCCTAAGTTTTGGATATTGTTCCATGAGTCCTTCGAGTATGGCAGGTGTTTGATCTGTCGATCCATCATCAATGACCAAAACTTCATAATTGTCGTAATTTAATTTCTGCATTAAATAATGAATCGTATCCTCGATCACAATTTCTTCGTTATGTGCTGGAACCATAATTGTAATCATCGGCTCAATTTCTTTTGGGATCGGAATCCACTCTAATTGCCGATATCGGAATAAGAAAGTATAACACATCACGCCAATAAACCAAGCAAAGCCGCCTATGATCGGATAGGTGAATAAAATCATCATCAACAGATTTAAAAACACATCCAACCATTCAATCCCCGTATGAAAAACTGTGAACATACTTACACCTCATTTCGCTGAAACAGCGACTTGATTTCCGTTTCTGAAATATTTTGCTCAGGTTTCACAACATAGTATCTAACTTTTTGCCGTTCTTCCTGTTCTCCAAATCGCGCTGTATAAAATTCGGACATAAGCATCTTCCTTTTTTCTAACATCTCCTCATCATGCAAGGATTGTTTATGCAACTGATTTTTGAAACGTCGATTATTTTTTCTTGTTAACAAAACAAACAACACTGTCAATAGTAAAAAAACAACGATCAGGAAAATAAATAGATAGCTAAATGCCGAACGTTCTTCAACATACACGCGAAAATCTAGCCAATCAGCTGTCCGCGGGAAAAAAAACGGAATGGCTAGCCAGATGAATGGAATAAAAATCAATAACCAGGCGATGATCACTAAAATAGTTTGCTTTATCTTTAGTCCCACATTTCCCGGTTCAAAATAGCTATCTGTAACCAATTGTTTACTGACATCCTCGCGGGTGATTTTTTCTTTCACTATTACCCCTCCCATTCTTGATTCATCCATCCAAAACAATACACTGCGACACCGTTTTTTTATCTTGTAACAGCTGCTATAAGATAGGCAGAAAATCCGCATGCCAATGCACCAAGCCTGAATGATGCTACTTTGATATCTTACCAATATTCAATGCATGGATCAACGTATAAAATTGCCCTTTAAAAGACATGACTTGATCAAAAATATCTTCGCCATCGTTCAGCATTTTAACCGTGACCCAACCTAATGCCTCCGTGATCCCTGTGGCGACAGTAGCATTGACCGCTGCACCTGCAACCGTTCCGACTGCTGGGACAAATTTCAATACATTTCCGACAGCACTGCGACCAAAAGTAACGACCACCATTTCTTTCGATAAACTTTTCGTCAAACCTTCAGACCATGGACGACCAAATAAACGATACAAACGGGCCATCATGGTCATCTGCACAGGTACTAGCAAAAAGGCATCAGAAAAAGGGATCGGTGAGCAACCAATAATGGCCGCTGTCAATGATGCTGCATGGATTATCCGATGGGCTTTCTTACGTGTCGCATCGTCGACACCGAGTAAAAACGAATCAAAAACCCGATCCGACTGCTCTTTTCCTTTGGCCATTATTTTTTCTGCTTGCGCTCTTGAGCGACCGTAGCTGTTGCGAATGATTTTAGCCGCTGGTTTCGGTAGCTTTTCAAGCACCGCTTGAAAGAAGATGTTAAATTCTGCCTCTTCTTCAGCATTCAACTGATTTGTGTCAGGTACTACTGTCTTTTCCGCACTATTTTTTCCATGCGCTGGCTCTTGATTTTGTTTTCTCAATCGTTTCACAAAAAAACCTCCTGATTATTTGTATTTACTTTTATACTTATTTTATATCAGGATAACGTTGAAATCTAAAGATTCAACTTATGAAGTTTGTTGGTACAGTGAGCACGATGGTTTTATATGAAAAAAAAGAACCTCGAAAACTCGAGGCTCTACTGTTTTTGCCTGATATTACATCATGCCGCCCAGTTTTAAGTATCTGCCTAACTTGTGTCAACTAGTGTAAAAAATGTTGATATATAAGTATTTCCATTTTAAATAACAACATGCATATTATACACTAGTTCGGACGAATTGAGAAGCCTTGTCCTTTTTGCCCCTTTTCACTACAAAAGTCCAATAAACAACAAAAGAACCCCTATACAAAGGGGTTCTTAGTGTTTAATTACATCATGCCGCCCATACCGCCCATTGATGGGTCCATAGCTGGCGCTGCTGGTGCAGCTGGTTCTGGTTTGTCAGCAACGACTGCTTCAGTCGTTAACAATAATGCAGCAACAGAAGCGGCATTTTGTAGTGCTGAACGTGTTACTTTAGTTGGGTCAACGATTCCTGCTTCAAGCATGTTTACCCATTCGCCAGTTGCAGCATTGAAACCAACACCTAGATCAGCATGTTTTAATTTATCAATAATGACTGAACCTTCGTAACCTGCATTTTCAGCGATTTGACGAACTGGTTCTTCCAAAGCACGCAAGACGATTTTCACACCTGTTGCGGCGTCGCCATCTGATTCGATTGCTGCGACTTTGTTGATCACATTGACTAAGGCAGTTCCCCCACCTGAAACCATGCCTTCCTCAACAGCGGCACGAGTTGCATTCAATGCATCTTCAATACGTAGTTTCAATTCTTTCAATTCTGTTTCAGTTGGTGCACCAACTTTGATTACTGCAACACCGCCAGCTAATTTAGCTAAGCGTTCTTGTAATTTTTCACGATCAAAATCAGATGTTGTATCTGCGATTTGATTTTTGATCAATTGCACACGTGCATCGATACCAGCTTTATCGCCAGCACCTTCTACGATTGTCGTGTTGTCTTTATCCACAACGACTTTGCTTGCTTGACCTAAGTTTTCGATGGTTGCATCTTTTAATTCAAGGCCTAGATCTTCAGTGATCACAGTACCACCAGTTAAGATCGCGATATCTTCTAACATGGCTTTGCGACGATCGCCAAAACCTGGTGCTTTAACAGCAACGACGTTGAATGTACCACGGATTTTGTTCAAAACAAGTGTTGGCAATGCTTCGCCATCGACATCATCTGCAATGATCAATAATGGTTTTGATTGTTGTAAGATTTGTTCTAACAATGGCAAGATGTCTTGGATGTTAGAGATTTTTTTGTCAGTGATCAAGATATATGGATTTTCTAAAGCAGCTTCCATTTTATCATTATCAGTGACCATGTATTGTGATAAGTAGCCACGGTCAAATTGCATACCTTCAACAACATCTAATTCAGTTTCGATCCCTTTTGATTCTTCAATTGTGATGACACCGTCATTGCCAACTTTTTCCATTGCATCAGCAATATATTGACCAACTTTTTCGCTGCCTGAAGATACGGCACCGACTTGTGCAATTGCTTCTTTAGAATCAACGATCGATGAAATGCTGTGCAATTCTTCAACAGCGACTTTTGTTGCCAATTCGATTCCGCGACGAATGCCTAAAGGATTCGCACCTGCAGTCACGTTTTTCAAACCTTCGCGAACGATGGCTTGAGTCAATAATGTCGCAGTCGTTGTACCGTCACCGGCGATATCATTTGTTTTAGATGCAACTTCAGCTACTAATTTCGCACCCATGTTTTCAAAATGATCTTCTAACTCGATTTCTTTTGCGATCGTTACACCATCATTCGTGATCAATGGTGAGCCGTAAGATTTTTCTAAAACAACGTTACGTCCTTTTGGTCCTAAGGTTACTTTTACTGTATCTGCTAATTTATCTACCCCACGCAACATCGCTGCCCGTGCGTCTTCTGCAAATTTAATCTCTTTTGCCATAATTGATTCACCTCAAATTTATTATTTTTTATTCTACGACTGCGATAATATCTTTAGCAGCCACGATCAAATATTCTGTACCTTCGAATTTCACTTCTGTGCCAGCGTATTTTTCGAACATGACTTGTTCGCCTACGTTGACAGCAACAGGAGCTTTTTCACCGTTTTCAAGTGTGCGGCCTTCGCCAACTGCGATCACGGTACCTGTTTGTGGTTTTTCTTTTGCTGCTGATGCAAGCACGATTCCGCCTACAGTTTTTTCCTCTTCTTTTGCGACTTCGATAATCACACGATCACCTAATGGTCTTAACACGATAAATCCCTCCAATAAGTTATAATCAAATTTTACATTAGCACTCTCATCTATCGAGTGCTAACTCACAGTTTTAATATTACTCATTTTCACTTGCTTTTGCAAGCCTTTTGATTATTTTTTTTGTTTTGCTTTAAGGGATAGATACTTTGTTTCTATCGCCTGCCTAGTTTATAATAAACCAAAGGAGTGTGATACTTATATCATGTCATTATCAAAATATTCATTTGCAACCATCCTTACTTACGGAATCGTATTTTTCTTACCTGGTGCCTTTGTAAGTGCCGGTTTGGCAGTTCCTGCCACAACGATCGGCTATCTCGTGGGGGCTGTGATGATGGTCGGCCTCTATTTCTTTCAAAAAGAACCGTTATCCTTTGAGCATCATCGCAGCAAACCTTCAGCAATCTTCATTTATGGGCTATCGGGTATCATTATAGCGATTTTATTGCAAAATGTTGCTGTCTTCATCGAATCGCTTTTTGGTGAAGTCACAGCATCAGAAAATACAGCCAATATTATTCAAATCATCCTGCACCAACCCTTATTTGCCTTAGCTGCGATGGTTGGCGGGCCAATCATGGAAGAATTTGTATTCCGCCGGGCACTGGTGGGCATCATTGGCAAATATACCCATGTGGGGATTGGTATCGGAATCAGCGCCATCGCCTTTGCTTTCGCCCATAATGATGGGCATTTGCTCGTCTATATCTTCTTAGGACTGTTTTTTTCCGGTTTATATGCATTGACCGGCAGTATCTGGACCTCGATGATCACCCATGTAGGGATGAATACGTTAGTGGTGATTGTTCAGCTATTGGTTTACCATGGATATATCCAAGTTCCTTAAAATAAAACAAGCGTTGCGCATTTTTTGCGCAACGCTTGTTTGTTTAAACTACAATTTCTCACCATTACTCGCGATCACTTGTTTATACCAAGCAAACGAATCTTTTTTGCTTCGTGCTAGTGTACCGTTGCCTTCATTATCTTTATCCACATAAATGACACCATATCTTTTTTTCATCTCTCCAGTTCCTGCCGAAACGAGATCAATGATTCCCCACGGTGTATATCCAAGTAAATCAACGCCATCATACATCACAGCTTCTTTCATCGTCTCAATATGCGCTTTTAGATAGTCCACGCGATAGGAATCATGGATTTGGCCATTTTCCAGCTGGTCAACAGCCCCAAACCCGTTTTCAACGATAAATAGCGGCAACTCATAACGTTCATTGAACCAATTCATTGCATAACGCAGCCCGATTGGATCTATTTGCCAGCCCCATTCTGATGCTTTCACATGAGGATTGACCACTAAATCTTGGCTTTCATCATAATCATAGGTAGGATCATTGGCTTTGCCCTTTACTGCAAAGGACATATAGTAACTAAAGCCAATATAATCTACGCAACCTTCTGATAAGGCGCGTTTATCCGCTTCAGTCATATCAAGATCAAACTGCTTTCTTTCAAAGTAACTCAGTAAATACTTAGGATAATGTCCGCGTACATGCACATCTGAAAACCAATAACGTCTTTGCATAGCCACGGTCGCTGCCATGATATCTTTGGGATCACAAGAATAAGGATAAATCGGACACATGGCAATCATTGCGCCTATTTGAAAGTCTGGATTGATTTGGTGGCCTAATTTCACGGCTTTTGCACTAGCAACCAACTCATAATGCGCTGCTTGATACATCACTTTTTCCCGATCTTCACCTTCTGTAAAACGTAAACCAGAGTTGGTGAAGGGTGCGAAATCTTCTTTAAAATTTGCTTGGTTATTTATTTCGTTAAATGTCATCCAATATTTGACTTTGTCTTTATATCGTTTGAAACAGACCTCCGCAAACTGAACAAACAAGTCAATCAATCTGCGATTGCGCCAACCACCGTATTGCGTGACAAGATGATAAGGCATTTCAAAATGAGACAACGTGATCACGGGTTCAATGCCATACTTTAAGCATTCATCAAATAAATCATCATAAAATTTCAAGCCCGCTTCATTTGGTGTCGATTCATCACCATTCGGAAAAATTCTGGTCCATGCGATGGATGTTCTAAAACACTTCAACCCTAGTTCGGCAAAAAGTTTGATATCTTCTGGATAGCGATGATAAAAATCGATTGCTTGATGATTGGGATAAATTTCCCCTTCTTTGATGCCATCTGTTATTTGCCGAGGAATGCCATTACCGCCAACGGTCATGACATCTGCAACACTGATCCCTTTGCCCCCTTCTTGATAACCGCCTTCTAATTGATGGGCAGCAACAGCGCCGCCCCATAAAAAATCTTCTCGCAATGTATTCATATCAAACGTGCCTACTTTCTTATTTATTTCACCGTTTCTGTTTCTTGTTTGAAGTTCAAGCTGTCTACTTTACGTACAAATGGATAGTAAATAAAGAAGCCGATCGCCAAAACTACAAATTGTAAGATAGCTGTTCTGATGCCTCCAACCAAAAATCCTGAGATGATCGGTGGTGTTGTCCAAGGTACTTGTACCGCAGTGAAGAGTGGCACCAACCCTGTATACAAGGAGAAGTACGTCACCACACCAGAAACCACGGGTGTCAAGATAAATGGTATGACCATGATCGGGTTCATGACGATTGGTGTAGCAAAGATGATTGGCTCATTGATATTAAAGAATGCTGGAATCATAGACAACCGGCCTAACTGTTTGAACTGCGCTGATTTTGCAAAAGCAATCATGTATAGAACAATCCCAATCGTCATTCCTGCCCCTGTAACAGTCATAAATTGATCCAAAAATTGTTGCGTTACGATATGGCCGCCATTGGCTAATGTCAATTCCTTGCCTGATTCAAGAATTGCCGTATTCGCTAAGGAATTGGCTTGCAAAATGGGACCCATGATTCCCCCAACGATCGTAGATCCATGTACCCCAAAGAACCACAAAAACGGTACAAGAAATCCTAACATCAATGCCCCGCCTAGCGAGTCCGTCACACCTTGCATCGGACTTTGGATCACATCATAGATCCATTCTACGACAGTCGTATTAAACACTTTATCAAAGAAGATATAAATCACTAAAGCCACCGTTGTCAAAACAGCTGCTGGAATAAGTGCGGTAAATGAATTCGCTACGTTCGTAGGAACTTGTTTAGGTAGTTTGATACGAATATCTCTTTTCAAGAACCATGTGTAACCCCAGCCAACAAACAACCCCACTAAGATGGCGCTGATCATCCCTTGGCCGCCTGTCCAAGTTTTATCAATAATATTACTGATCGTCACACCAGATTCAGCATCCGTAACACTTGATTCCATCGTTAATAAGAAGATGACCAACCCGATCATTCCTGCAGGAAGGCCTTCAAAACCTTCTGCTTTGACATAAGAATAGGCGATCCCCATCACTGCAAAGAAAGCCATAATTGCAAATGATGCACCATACGCCTGATTAAAATATGCCCCTAAGCCGCTATTTGTTACCCAGTCAGCAATCGATTGAACGGGGAAATTTGCTAATAATAAGAAAATAGAGCCAACAATAGAAAAAGGCATCGTATAAAGCATCCCATTACGTAAAGCAGTTATCGCTTTGGTATTCACAAATTTTAAAACGGGAGGCAATACTTTATCATTGATCCAATCATTCATCAAAATCACTCCTATAAAATTAATCACGATTACCGGCCGGTGAATTCGCTTACATATTTATCATAGCTTACCATGGGTGATTTTTATACCTGCCAGCGTTCCTTAGAAACAAATTCCAACAAAAAAAACAGCCGTAGCTGTTTTTTGTTATTGATTCTGCAACAATCGATGTACTTGATGTGCCAAAAGCTCAATCAATGTGATGACCGGCACTTGCGTCGTTAAGTTCAAATACTCTTCTTCTGCCCCATTGACGACTGGCATATAATACGACAAATTGTAATCAGCAATTTGTGCTATGGTTGATTTTTCATCATTTGTAATACTCAAGACCTTCGCTCCATAGCGTTTAAAATCTTCTGCCTGCTTGATCATTTGCGTCGTTTCGCCTGAAACAGATAAGATAATAGCCAATGTATTTTCCATTCCTCTGGGAGGGACAGGTATAAAAGGATCAACGATGCTGTACGCATTGATACCAAGATTCGCAAAATAGCGACTGCCATACGTGCCTAGAATACCACTTGTCCCAATACCAGAAAAGGCAACATGCCTTGCAGCGACGATCATGGCCACAGCAGGTTCCACGAACTCTCTATAATTGACATTGTTGACTTTTTTTAAAAACATATCTACTTGGATCGTGGCATCATAAAATAATTCAAAGGCGTTCGTTTCTTGTGCTTTCTTTTGACGAATCGCATATTTAAGTTCAGCGTAACCATCATATCCCAACTTATTGATGCTTCTTAAGATAGTCGAAGTAGAAACATGACACCTCTGAGATAATCCACGAATCGTTAATTGATCGATTTCATCAAAATACTGCACAATATAATTATAGACACTCATTTCCAATTCATTTAAAGTTTTGATTTTTTCTGCATCAAACACTTATGGTTCCTCCAATATGAATGGAATCAAAATTAGTTACACACCAAACAAAGCAGTCGCTTTATCCGGATCTGTATCATAGACTTCAAAAGTTTCCCCTACACCTAAATCATGTTCTTTCATCGTGTTGACCATCGTTAAATGAGCCAATTCTTTCAAGTTGTTTTCTTTACTTAAATGACCTAGATACACGCGTTTGGTATTGTCGGTCAAAATGTCGGTCATCACCAAAGCACCGTCTTCATTGGATAGATGGCCGCGGTCACCCAAAATCCTTTGTTTCAAGCTCCATGGATAAGAGCCCATCCGCAACATTTCAAGATCATGGTTGCTTTCGACCAAGTAAGCATCCGCACCTTTGATGATGCCGCGCACATGATCACTGCAATAACCGGTATCTGTCAACATCACAAATGATTTGCCATCTTTATAAAAACGATAAAACTGCGGTGCAGCGGCATCATGGGAAACGCCAAAGCTCTCAATATCGATATCCCCCATCGTTAGGACTTTGCCCATTTCAAAAATATGCTTTTGTTCCACAGCCACATTGCCGATCATTGGGTCCATGGCCTGCCAAGTTTTCGTATTGGCATAGACATCCAATTTGTATTTCCGTGCCAGCACACCTACCCCATGGATATGGTCACGATGTTCATGGGTCACAAGGATCGCATCTAGGTCTTCTGGTTTACGCCCAACTTCACCTAATAATGAAGTGATTTTTTTGCCGCTCAATCCTGCATCGACTAGAATTCGTTTTTTATCGGTTTCGATATAAAGTGAATTTCCCGAACTGCCGCTGGCGAGAATACTTACTTGAAAGGCATTTTCTTCCTTCATCATGGTTTGCTTTACTTCCTCTCTGGTTGTTTCAACGTTTTCCATTATACCTATTTCTTTACGGATTTTCTACTTTTTGTACTGCATTATTTGTGATGATCCGATTGCTGAAGGCATTGACGGTCTCGATTTGGGTCGTGTCATCATTATCTGATTTAAATGCGACGAACCAAGCTGGGATATACACATTTTTGTCTCTGACTTTCAAGATCATCGTATAGGCCAGCTCGGTCCACAAAATCGTGGAATGACTAGGTAATTTGTTATTCAAGTATAATGTATTGACGGCTTCTTTTTCTGAGTACACTGTCATCTTTTCCCTTAGTGGAGTGATCGATGAAATATGGGTTTGACTATACTTGGTAATCTGTAACAGATTGTCGGTCTTTTCCAATGTAATATCCATCCGACTAGAACTATCGTTAAAAGGAATACCTTCATATGATTGGGCGGCAACAACCGCAGGATGTGCACCATCAAGGACAGATAGATTGCTGATATACTGATATTCATCGCCGTATAAGACTTGATCTTCTCGTTTTAAATAGCCATTGACAGTTTCTTCTGCTTGCGCATCATCGCTGATATAAAAACCGCCAGAAGACACATGGGTCAGTTGTTGTCCTTTGACTGTGGATTCACCCGCCAAGTCATTATCAGCCTTCGCTGCTCGTAATGCTGCGTTCATATCTGTCTGTTCGCCACTTAAGTAGTACCCATTTAATGTTTCATCCGACAGTTCCCCTGAAAAACGAATATCTTCGGTTTCTAATCGCTGTTCAATGGGGATCGTCTGATTCGATTGCGAAACATTTTGCTGCTCACTGCGGGCCTCACTATACACATTGAACAGAAACACATTCAATCCCAAAAAGGCAAGGAAAAAAATCCATTCGATTCGTTTGAAATCCAATTAGTTCTCCTCCCTTTCTGTCAGTTTCCCCATCAAACTATCATAACTGATCCATTGAGAATCATAATTGACATACCACGCAGGGGTTAGATTGACTAATGGTGCATCTTTGATTTCACCCCACTGATAACCGATAATAATTTGCGCCAATTTATCATCCTCTGCCCCAGCAGCTAGCAATTTCTGCTTGATCGCTAGGCTCGAGGGCAACTCAACTTCTGTTTCTGATGGGATCGGCACTTGGATGGCATTCAAGCTAGCTGAAATAGCCATTTCACGGCTCCCAGTCTGACCGCTATCAGAAAATGCCACTTTGATCACACCTTGCGACCCACTGCTAAATACTGGATACCCCTCAACAAAGACCCGATATTCCAAATGTTTGTCTTGCTGATCGAAGTACCGGATCGTACCAAAATTATTGCCTAATCGCGTAATATAATCCGCACTCAGCATCGCCAAATCAGCTTCTTCTGATTCCGCGATCGTTGTTTCAAATTTGACGAGTTGCTGGTCTTGAAGCACCGTCATATTTTGTCCACCTTCATAGTAATAGGTATCGACACTGTCATCATTGATTTTGACGTCTTTCGGATAGTCGAAAAAGGCTTCTCTAAATAAATTTTGCGATTGCGTCGAAGAATAATAACTATACTTCTTCAATTTGATTGTGTCTTGCGTATAAAACTGATTGCTATCTTGTTCCTCATCTTCTTGCATCGCTGTCCACTCTCGTGGATTGTCTGCTAACAGACCTTTCACTTCCGTTTTGTTCCAATCGATCGTCCCTTCTATGACGCGCTGATTGTCCAAATCAATAAATTGGATCGTATCTGCTGCTACATCAAATTGAATACGGTCAAAAGGCAAGTCAGTGCCTGCTTCTTTATTGGCAAACGATAGATCCATTTCAAATGTTTCTTCATAATCTTTTAAGTAAAAGGGTGTGTAATAGTTCAATGCGATCCCTTGGGACAAAGAGATTGCTTTTGCAAAGTTCGTTTCATCTTCATACGTAGTGACAACTAGGTCACTGATGGACGCTTGATCGATTTTGCCTTGGATCTCACGAATCAGGGTTTCAGAATTGGTTTCTTTGATTTCGTTGTCTTCTCGCCAAGTCAGGTAGAGAGGCAAAAACAAGTCGCTCTTTTGTTTGTACGTTTGGACAGATGGATTGACGGTCGTATCGGCATCGTCTGTCACACTACTGTGGCCTGTCGGGTTGAGCCAAATCATATAGGAGAAATAAAAACTCAAAGCGATCATTAAGATCAAGCCAACACGGATGACTTTTTCGGAGATTCTCATACCCACCAATCCTCCTCATACGGTTCATACGGCAACATGATATAAAAAGTTGATCCGCGATGTTCACGACTTTCTGCCCAAATCGCCCCACCGTGTGATTTGATGACTTCTCGAGAAATCGCTAATCCCAGCCCTGTTCCGCCTTGTTGTCGCGCCCGCGCCTTATCGACACGGTAGAAACGATCAAAGATTTTTGTCAGATCTTTTTTCGGAATACCTAGTCCTTGGTCATTGATACTCAACACGATATTGTTATGGGTTTCCATCAGCTTAACAGTAATAATGCCACCGTCTGGTGAATATTTGATGGCATTATTCATAATATTATCGATTACTTGGATCATTTTGTCAGTATCGACTTCGACCCAAAGCTCTCTCTTAGTGAACTCACGACGAATCAAATATTTTTTACTTTCATTGGTCACCATCATATCAAAGCGGTCCAAGACGAAATTGACCAACTCATTGAAATTGATGTACTCCAATTGCAGTTGTGCATTCCCGCTATCCATTCTTGACAGACTTAACAAATCATTGATCATACGGATCATTCTATCCGTTTCGTCTAGCGTTACTTTCAAAAAATTGGGCGCAATTTCCGGGTCTTTCCAAGCGCCTTCGCTCAACGCTTCGATGTAACTGCGCATACTCGTTAATGGTGTACGCAACTCATGAGAAACATTTGAAACGAATTCACGTCTTTCTTGCTCGTTTTGCTCTTGTTCCGTCACGTCATGCATCACGGCGACCAATCCAGATATAAAGCCAGATTCACGACGGATCATTGAAAAATCGATCCGCAATATCAAGTTGGATCCGATCGAATCGTTACTAGGTCGCTCGATCAGCATTTCTTCTGGACTTTCCAACAATTTGCGCAAGGTGTACTCTTCATCGATTTGCAGCAAAGTCAATATCGATTGTCCTACTGCATCTTCTGTTGTCACATTCAACAATGACATGGCCATCTCGTTGATCGTAATGACTTTCCCTCGTCGATCGGTCGCCACGACGCCGTCAGTCATATGAGACAATACACTGTCTAAACGATTACGTTCGGATTCCATCGCTTCTTGGGTCTCTTCGATTCGTTCCCCTAATTGATTGAAGGTTTCTGCCAATTGTCCTAGCTCATCTTTCCCATGAACGGCAACTTTCCGACTATAATCTCCCTTGGCAATACGGATCGCTTGTTCCCGCATTTCGCCGATTGGTTGGGTGATGGAACGCGACACCAATAATGCGACAACGATCGAGATCACTGCGGCGATCAATGAAGCAGTCACAAAAATCAACGCTGTCGTACTGACCTCGCTATATTTGGCTTCTAGATTGCTGCGCAAATACAAGGTACCTAAAACAGCATCACCGGTCGGGGATTGAATGGATTGAACAATGTTGAAAACCCGTTGTCCGCTAGATTCATCGTATAACACTTCACTACGATTGGTATCATAATCCCGATAGTCATTCTTTTCACCAACAGAACCGCGGTCATTGATATTCGTGGTAGCACGGATGATCCCTTGTTCATCTACCACCCGCATTTCCAAGATTTCAGACGAATTAGTACTGGTCAAGATTCGGTTCAAAGAAGTATTCATGGAGTCCCAATCAAGGCCATTTTCGGAGTCCAATCGACTCAATTCAGAACCCAGTGTCACCACTAAAGTACTCGCACGTGCCTCCATGTCGCGTTTGAAGGCATCGACGGTTGTCTTTTCCAGTTCACGAATAAAATACGCCCCGATAATCTGGATCGCAATCAATAGGATCAAGATAAATGTCAGGGCGATTTTGAAGTTCACTGATTGAAAAAAGCGAACTTTATTTTTCATCTCTTATTCCTGTTCTGGATTTCGCAAATAATAGCCTACTCCGCGACGAGTCACTAGGTAATTTGGATGACTTGGACTATCTTCGATTTTTTCTCGTAATCGGCGTACAGTTACATCGACTGTTCGCACATCACCGAAGTAATCATAACCCCATACAGTTTGTAATAAATGTTCTCGCGTCATGACTTGACCGAGGTGTTTGGCTAAATAATGCATCAGTTCAAATTCACGGTGCGTCAGTTCAATCGCGCTACCATTTTTGGTCACCATATACGCTTCTGGATGAATCGTCAAATCACCGATCGTCAATTCTGCATTTGGCGCATCTTCGGCTTCTTTTGCTGAAGATGAACCTCTTCGCAAGTTGGCTTTCACACGCGCGACCAATTCCCGGTTTGAGAATGGTTTTGTCACATAATCGTCAGCACCTAATTCAAGCCCTAACACTTTATCGATTTCAGAATCTTTGGCTGTTACCATAATGATCGGCATGTCATGGGTTTTGCGGACCTCTCGTGCGACTTCTAAGCCATCCATTTTTGGCAGCATCAAATCTAAAATCATTAAATCTGGATCGACTTCTGCAACTTGTTCCAGTGCTTCTTCGCCATCATACGCAGTATATACTTCATATCCCTCTTTGGTTAAATTAAACTTGACGATATCTGAGATTGGTTTCTCATCGTCTACGACTAGGATCTTTTTCAAAAATGTCACCTCAATTTTTTTTGGTTTCTTTTCTATTATACATGATTTGTTTGTGCTTTTCATCTTTACCAAAACCTAACAGCCGTTTCTTAAGGAAACTAAAATAAAAGAGAAGGACCAGAAGCCCTTCTCTTTCGTATCGTATTTAGTCTTCTAACAGTTGTACACCAATTCCTAATAATCCTGGTCCTGTATGCACGACTAATGCCGGTGAGATTTGTCCAAATAAAATTTCTTTGACTTTCGGAAACTCCGCCTCTAATCGGGTTTTCATTTCTTTGGCTTCTTGCAGCGCATCTCCTTGCGCTACCGCTAAACGTACATGGGGATGATCTCCAACGAATTGTTTGATCAATTCAACAGTTTTTTCCAAACTCTTTTTCCGACCACGGGATTTGGCGACTGTATGGTAAATGCCTTCTTCATTACAAGAGATGATTGGATTTAATTTCAACGCATTCCCTAAAATCGATGCCACAAGACCGATCCGACCACCTTTTTGCAAGTATTCCAGTGTCGCTACATTGAATAATACTTTATTCCGCGGGACTTCATTGGTCAGTTGGGTCTTTAACTGCATCCAATCCGCACCATCGCTTAACAATTCAGCTGCCCGAATTGCTTGTAAACCCGCACCGATTCCGATGTTCTTGGTATCTAAAACAAATACCTCTAAATCTGTGCGCTGTTCTCCAAGAAGGCGAACCACATTAAAGGTGCCACTCAAGCCGCTGGATATCGTTACGGCAAAAACCTTCTCAAAACCATCTGCTTTGATTTGATCAAATATCGCACCGATTGCTTCACCATCAGGGAGTGATGTACTGGGGATTTCTTGCGGCAAGCGGGCATAAATTTCTTCTGCACTGATATCGATTTTATCCGTGTAAGTGCGGTCTTTATAAATAATTTGTAATGGCAGCATATACATTCCATACTGTTCCATAATATCTGCAGGTACATCTGTTCCTGAATCAACTAACAAGGCAACTTTATCTTTATTCATGTGCTTCTCCTTTGTGGGTGTCTAAATATGTTTGTTCTAAGGCAATCATTTTTTCTGCCAGTAGTTTATTTGCAAAAGATCGTGTAGCACCTTTGATAGCAATCAACTCGATGGCGATTGGCTGTGTTTCTTTTTGTTCAGGTGCGCCTGCCGCTTCTTGTCCTACGACACGAATGGCTTTCTCCTGTTCTTCACAAAACAAATTATAGGCATTGCGAATACCGACTACTTTGCCTTGGAATAATATGCCCGTTTTGATTTCGGGAATCGTCAAGACTTGTTTCAGCATAGTGATTGCAATCAAAAATGCCAAATGTTTTTGGTTGTATCGCTTTTTTTCTGGGGCGGGAATCATGCCTTTTTTCACATAGTTATTGACCATTGAAGACGTCAACAAGGGATGTTTTCCGGCTTGGATAACAGGTGATAAATATTGGTCGATCAAGGTGATCACTTGATCCATATATAATTTGAGCGTTGGCAATTCATCCCAGCGTGGGAGGTGGAATGTTGCGATTGATTCTCCCCATTTTTTTATTTCTAATTCTACATTTTCCATTGGGTCCTCCATTTTAAACAACAGCACTTAAAATTATCATAAACCAATCATCTAGTTTTGATAACTAGATACAGTTTAACATGTTTTTTGGTGATTTTAAAGATGTATCGTTTTTTTTGGCTTCTTTTTAAGAAGATCGATCTATTTCTTAAGGATTGTCTATTTTAGTTGCTCTCTGATTTCAAAACATCCCTACATTTTTTTAAAACAACGATTGATTTTTTAGAGATGGAGTGCTAAGATAATGAAGTAATTTTGTTATGGGCCGTTAGCTCAGTTGGTAGAGCAGCTGACTCTTAATCAGCGGGTCGCGGGTTCGAGCCCCTCACGGCCCATTGGGTGCCAAACCCACGAGACTAGTACACTCTTGGCGCTTTCGAGCGTTTCGAAAAGAGTGTGCGTAGTCTCATTTTTTTTGCCGTGGGTAGGAAAAATAGCAATGCCATTATAAATAATGACGAATGCGTATCGCTATTCCTTTACATATCGATAAAATTAGATATAATCAAATCTATGGAAAATATAGATATTTTTAAAGCGTTAGCGAATGAACATCGCCTGCAGATTCTTTATTGGTTAAAAAATCCCACGGACTATTTTGTCCATGAAACAACTGTCGATATGGAAGAAATTGGTGTCTGTGTGGGAGAAATCCAAAGAAAACTTGGCTTGACCCAATCCACCACCTCCCACTACTTATCCGTGTTGCAAAAAGCCAATTTATTGACTGCAACAAGAATTGGTAAATGGACATATTATCGTCGAAATGAAACAACACTTTCTGAATTAAGTGCCTTCATCCAGTCAGAATTGTAAGTAACATGTGTTAAGGTCTGCTTGACCTTCGCTATCTTTTTATTCGTACTGGCTTGGTGGCGTTTTTTATCCATACATATCGAGAAAATCAGATATGTAGTTTTGATTGGTGATGTCCGCTTACTTCTCTTTAGCATTTTATCTATTATGGTTTCATCCGCATTTTTTTCGCACCATCGTTTTTATCACTAAAAAAGGAGAGCAAACAAAGATGACCAAAAAACTAACTAATCCAATCAAATTAAGAAATGGTGCCGTATTAAACAACCGAATCGTGATGTCGCCGATGCAGACCCATTCTGGTATGCGTAACGGTTTTGCCTCTGAAGATACTGTTGCTTACTATGCTGCCCGCTCACAAGCAGCTGGTATGTTGATCACTGAATTTCATTATGTGAGTCAAAATGGAGGCCCTTCTTATGTACCGGGATATCCTGAACAGCTTGCTGCCTATTCTGATGCACATATCAGCGGATTGACGAAAATAGCCCGTGCATTGAAGAAAGATGGCAATAAAGCAATCTTGCAAATTCACCATGGCGGCAGAGCAGCTATCGGTCAAGCAATCAGCGGTCAAGATGTAGTTGCCCCAAGCGCTCTTGATTTTCCCTTCTTAGATTATCCTGTTCGGGCACTGACAGATGAGGAAATCAGAGCAATCATCATTGATTTTGGACAGGCAACAAAACGAGCCATCGCTGCTGGTTTTGACGGTGTCGAAATCCATGGTGCCAATCACTATTTGCTGCAGCAATTCTTTTCACAATGGTCCAATCAACGAACAGATGAATGGGGCGGCGATTTACAAAAACGAATGGCTTTCCCTTTGGCAGTCGTGAAAGAAGTCAAACGAGTAGTCGCCGAAGAAAACGCTGCTGATTTTATCGTCGGCTATCGCATCAGCCCAGATGAGATCCATGGAGATAATGTTGGCTATACCTATCAAGAGTCGACCCAACTAGTTGCTGAAATCGTCAAACATGACCTCGATTATATCCACCTTTCTTTATGGGGCGGTTACGGCTCAAGTCCAAGTGGCGTCGATGCTTCTTATGCCTCATTATTCAAAGAGGTATTAGATGATCAAACCAAACTGCTCATCGTCGGTGGTGTCTTTGATGAAGAAAGTGCCGATGATGCTGTTGCCCAATACTCAGATTTGATTGCAGTAGGACGTGGGACCCTCGTTGATCCTCAGTTTGCCAAGAAAATCGTTGCAGGCAATGGTGCAGCCATTCTCCACGAAGTCTCTCCAGAAACAATAGACTATGTTCAATGGACACCAGGTTTGAAAGAAGCCTTCACACGGGAAGATTCATTGGGATTGCCTCCTCTACCAGGAGGAGAATCGATTCGTTCATTGCATACCGGTCGATTCGACATGTACCGTAAAGCATAATAGGTTTCTCATGATACAAATAAATGCAGGCGACCAACACTGACGCGTTGATAGCCTGCATTCTTGTTTATTTATGATTCATCATCGATTATTTGTTGATTTTGCGGTAGTTTTCGTCGAAGTAACGGCCTTCGCGGATATCACTTGGCATACCTTCATATGGTTCTTCACTGATGACATCTTCATTATCGATACCAGCATCTCCCATATATGTGATTGCTGCAAATTCAGGAACGACCAATTTAGGATACGTTTCGTATTTTTCGCGGGCAGCTTCCATTTCAGCAATATGTTCATTTTGGAATGTAACAGTGATTTCTGGATGTTCTTCTACCCATTTAGGGAAGAAAATCGTACCATGTAGTTTCTTTTCATTTGGCATAAAATCTAAAGCGACATCTGTACCAGTAGGTTCTGTCCAAGTGATTTTGAAGACACCATCTGTTAATTTCACCATGTCAACTGCTTGATCTTTGACCCAACGGCCTTTGACCATCCCACCATGGATACGGTAATCAACAGTATGGTCATTTTTTGCATACCATTCATATTCCCAACCATTATCATATGTGTAAATAAAATGTGTGCCGATAAAATCTTCTAAATCTTTGAATTGTTTCATGCCGAAGCATCTCCTTTTTGTTAATCATGTAATAATTTACATGTTTTTGATTACAGACTTATGATATAATGAGATGCGACATTTGTCAAGGAGGAAGTTTTGTGGCACGAAAAAATACATTACGCTATATATTATTAGGTTTACTAAGTAAAAAAAAGATGTCCGGTTACGATTTGCGACAATCATTCAAAAATGAAATCGGTGAATTCTGGCAGGCTCAACATAGTCAAATTTATCCAGAGTTAGCAAAAATGGAAGCCAGCGGATTGATCACCCATGCCATCAAAATTTCAGGCGAAAAGCTTGAAAAGAAGATATATCAATTATCTCCGGCTGGTGAAATGGCGTTAAAAGAATGGATCCATACTGCAACGGATGAACTACCGGTCAATCGAGATGAATTTGTTTTGAAACTGTTTTTCATCAGCGATATCCACGATCCTGCATTGATTGAGATCGTTCAACAACAGCTTGATCTGCATGAAGCCAAGCGCCATCATTTGGTCGCCCGAGAACGCGCATTGTTTCCTACAGATGCAGCCAAAGAGGCAAATTATGGCCATTATTTGATTCTTGCCCATGCGATCAATCGGGAGACAGAGTATACAAGTTGGTTGCAAGATGTGTTGGCAAAGATCACCACATAAACGCATCCACACATCTTTTTCTTTTACGAACATACACAATGAAAAACGGCGAACCGCTGAGTCTTGCGGTTCGCCGTTTTTACATTATTCCCACTGCAAATCCAAATGTGCCAACATTTCTTTATAAGCCGTTTCGATCCGTTGCTGGGTTTCTCCATCCACTTTCGTTTCATTTTTCCCACCTGCTATATAATCTTCTGCCAAGACGACTTGAAAATCATATGCTTGTACCGTGCCAAATTCCCAATCGTTATAGGTACGTCCTTCAATCGGTACCTTTGATACCCACGTTGGATGAAGCGTGACATTGCTTAAAAAAGTACGTCCATCTTCTTTGGTGACTTCAACTTCAGGAATCACACCGCGTTCGGTCCAATAATTGCCAGAAATGGTTTCATAGCGTTGATTCGACAGTAGATTCCCCATTGAATAGATAATGAACTTCTTTTCTCCCTCTTTTTCAATGATTTCAGTTGGTTGTGCCACATGAGGATGACCGCCAAAAATAATATCAGCCCCCGCATCCACCATTTTCCGATACACGCTTTGCTGCTCTTCGGAAGGCTGCAGTGCATATTCCACGCCAGATTGTGGCATAATAATCGTTATATCGGCTAGCTGCTCGGCTTCCTTGATATCTGCTTCTAATTGATCCAACGATAGATCATTCAAATACTGCGCTCGATCCGATTGGCTTAACTGATCTTCTAGACCATTAAAGCCATAGGCATACGCCAACATTGCCACCTTGATCCCATTCACTTCTTTCACCAAAATGCCTGAATCATCCACATTGACGCCTATCGTGTCCAATCCAACATCATGAAATGCCTGTGCGGTTGATTTCAATCCATCGATGCCGGTGTCTAGAATATGATTATGGGCCAAATCAATGACATCAAATCCTGCATCTTTGATACTATCTACCACATTCGGCGGTGCATTGAATAGAGGGAACCCACCAAGTTCTGTTTCTGGATTGATCGTTCCCTCAAAATCGCCGAGGGCAAGATCTGCGCCTGAGATCAACTCTTTGATTGCGGAATAGTCATTGTCAAAATCGTACTTTTCGCCATCATAAGCACTCATGTACAATGGCCGATGATACAACATATCGCCACTTGCTGTGATGGTGATTTTTTGGCTTTCAGGTTCTTGAGATTGGCTGGTTTCAGTGATAGACTCTGATGTGTTTGTTGCAATTTCTTCTGTTTGGTTTTCAGGTAATAGTTGATCGCTGAGCATCACACCAAAACCAATCCCTGCGCCTGCTATCAATACCCCAGCCACCACGCCAATAGTACGTCTCCTTATTTTCTTTTGTCTGTTTAATCGTCGTTGCAACCGCAATTTGATTCCCTCCAACCTGTCATCTTCTGGTGATTTGATTTCCGATCTGCGTGTCTTTGCCGCTTTGCTGCAGCATCAAAATAAAAGTGCGTGTATTTTTGTCGTTCGACAAGTCTCCACCGTCTTTTTCTGTCTATTATTTACTATTTATATAAAAAATTATACTAAAGATGCCTCTGCTTTAACAGCAAGAATTTGACAAAAGTAAAAAAGAGTAGATAATCACTTATCTACTCTACAAGATTCTATTTTGATCCATCACGCTTGGTGATTCTTTTGGGTTTCTTCTTTCACTGAACAGGCACAATGACAATCCGAGCAGCTGTTTTTTTGGCACATGTTATAGACAACTCTAGCTGCATAGCCAAATATCAGTGAACCAATGATGATCGTCGCTACCATTCGTTTCCTCCTATCACTTGTATCGGGCCATGTGCCTTTTGACTAGGCTTTTTAACGAGCGCAAAAATCAAAACGCAGATGACCACAACAGCCAAAAGTGTTGCAATCGTTAGATGGCCCCCTTCAAAAAAGACGTGACCTAGCTGATAAACAACAAAACTTGCACAATAAGCCAAACCGCACTGATAACCGATAGCCAACCAAGTCCATTTGCTGTCCCCCATCTCTCGATGAATCGCACCGATGGCAGCAAAACATGGCGCACACAATAAGTTAAAAATCAAAAATGAGTAAGCAGCCACTGCGGTATAATCATTTCTCAGTAATTGCCAAATTTCGTTCCCGCTTTCTGACATATCCCCTGTTTGACCATATAGTATACCAAATGTGCCAATCACATTTTCTTTGGCGATCAACCCAGTGATCGTCGCCACTGTGCCGCGCCAAGTGCCCCAGCCTAAAGGTGCAAAAATCGGGGCTGCTAATCGACCGGCAAACGCCAAGATACTTTGATCTTCAGCTACCCTAGTCAATGTAAAGTCATAACTTGAGGCAAACCAAATGAAAATACACGCAACAAAGATGATCGTTCCTGCCTTTTTGACAAAGGCAATCCCTCGGTCACAGGCGCTTTTTAAGACCGTTGTCAGTTGCGGCAAATGATAGGCTGGCAACTCCATAATAAAGGGCGCTGGGTCACCCGCAAACAGCGCAGTTTTTTTCAAAGCGATCCCTGATAAAACAATTGCGCCCATGCCGATAAAATAAGCCGATGGTGCAACCCATGTACTGCCTGGAAAGAAGGCACCTGAAATCAAAGCGATGATCGGCAATTTTGCAGAACAAGGCATAAAGGTCGTCACCATGACGGTCAAGCGGCGATCTTTTTGATTCTCGATCGTCCGACTTGCCATCACACCAGGTACGCCACAACCAGTGGCAATCAACATCGGAATAAACGATTTCCCAGATAAGCCAAATTTACGGAATAAACGGTCCATCACAAATGCGATACGCGCCATATAGCCGCAATCTTCTAAAATAGCCAAACAGAAGAACAATACAAATATCTGCGGCAAGAAACCCAGCACTGCACCGACACCTGCGACAATACCGTCTTGGATCAATTCTTGCAGCCATTGCGCCACATGCAATTGGTTCATAACCTGATCTAGTGCATCAGGAATCCATGTCCCGAACAAGACGTCATTGACCCAATCAGTCCCCATCGTTCCGACCGTTTGGATCGACAAATAATAGATCAACCACATAAAGAATGCGAATATTGGCAATGCCAGCACACGATGGGTCAATAAATGATCGATTTTGTCACTCATAGACAAGCGCTGATCGTCTTCTCTAATAACCGATAAAGACAATAATCCCTCAATAAACCCATAGCGTTCATTGACCAAAATCGCATCACTGCTTTCTTTGAAAATCATCTCTGCAATTGCGATCGTTTCAGCTACTTCTTTTTGCTGGGCTTCAGTAAGTTCAAGGGTTTCTGTGATCAATAGATCTTTTTCGAACAACTTGATTGCCAGCCACCGTCTTTTTTCCTCGGATAATTCAGGGGGTAACAGAAGGCCAATTTCAGCCAAAGCCGCTTCCAGACGAGAATCATACCTTAGGACTTCTGATGGTTGTTTCGCAGATTGTTTGGCAGCCGTAATCATTTTATCCATTCCTTGCTGTTTCAAGGCACTGATTTTCACAACAGGTACCCCTAAACCGTAAGCCAATTTATCAATGTTTAACTGAATCCCTTTCTTCTTCAATAAATCACTCATATTGATGGCTACCACCAAAGGCAAGCCCATCTCCAGCAATTGCAGCGTAAGATATAAATTTCGTTCCAGATTGGTCCCATCCACAATGTTCAAGACCGAATCAATAACGGCTTCTTGCAAGTAATTACGGGAGATGACTTCTTCTGGCGTATATGGTGATAAAGAATAGATCCCCGGCAAATCTTGAATCGTGATCTGTGCATCCTTCTTATATTTTCCTGACTTGCGCTCAACGGTCACGCCGGGCCAATTTCCAACCGTCTGTTTGGCGCCTGTCAACTGATTAAAGGTACTCGTTTTGCCACTATTGGGATTGCCGACCAATGCAAATTGTTGCTTCATCTGTTGCTTCATCTGTTGCTTCATCTGTTGCTTCATCTGCCGCTTCCTCCTTTTTCAACAAGGACATGGGCTGCCTCTTCTTTGCGTAATGACAATTCATAGCCCCGGACACGAATCTCGATTGGATCGCCTAAAGGTGCCAATTTTACGACTTTTACTGGCACATTCTTGGTCAACCCCATATCCATCAAGCGTCGCCGCAAAGCACCAATTGCCGCAATATTGGCAACATTTGCTTCCTCACCGATTGCCAATTGATCTAAAGATGTGATTTGTCTGCTTTTGGTCGTTGGTATGACATCGATTTGCCGCATCACTGATTCATCGAGTGCGATGCGATTATTCTGATACATGAGGATGCCCCCTTGCTGGTTCTTTTGTAAAATCAGCACATCTGTTCCAACACGTAAGCCCAAATCATTTAAATGGGCAGTGACTTGTTTTGTTGTATGGATCGATTCGATGCGATAGGTGTAAGAGGCTTGCGTTTGCGCCATTTCCATTAAAAATCGCTCCTTATTTTGACTATTTGTGTGAATACGTACAGGTTAATTGAGAATGATTATCATTATAATAGAGCGATTTTATGGGAAAGTCAACGGAATCTCCAGGTTATATTGATATTCACTTCACAATCAAATTTTTTTTTAATCATTTTAACTGTATATCTTTTTGGATCGATTGCGATAAATGGCGATTCGATAATATCTAGGGTCGAATATGCGCTGTATAAAAAACATGATAACACTATAAATAGTGTATGTGATTTTCACAAGCACAATATATAGTGTTTTTTCGTTGACTTTCTCCGTGACTTATTTATACTAGGTTTATAAAGAAATTCACTCGGAGGTATGTCTCATGAATATTAAATTATTTTCCAAAAACAACTGTATGCAATGCAAAATGGCAAAACGCTTTTTGAGCGAAAATCAAATTGCTTTTGAAGAAGTCAACATCGATAACGAACCAGAAGCATTGGAATTCTTGAAAGAACAAGGCTTCCAAAGTGTTCCTGTCATTACATCTGACGCACAAACAATTATCGGTTTCCGTCCAGATCAATTACGTCAATTGGCGAGCTAAGATTTGTCTCAATTCGCTGTTTTTTGAGGGATTTGTCAGTCGTAAGACCGCAAATCCTTTTTTATACGTATAAAATAAGAAAAGAGGTTAGCCCGTTATGAGCTTGAAAGAAATCAAAGACGTTAGCTATTTCAAATTAAACAATGAAATCAATCGTCCCATCGACGGTCAAATTCCATTGAATAAAGATAAAGAAGCATTAGCTGCGTTCTTCAAAGAAAATGTTGAACCCAACACACGCACTTTTGCCACTGCTATGGACAAAATTAATTATTTGATTGAAAACGACTACTTAGAAGAAGCGTTTATCCGTAAATATGATCCCGCGTTTATCGAAAGACTGTATCAATTCTTGGATGAGCAGCATTTTACCTTTAAATCATTTATGGCAGCTTATAAATTTTATTCTCAATATGCTTTGAAAACCAACGATGGCACTGCCTATTTAGAACGTTATGAAGACCGGGTCGCATTTAATGCATTATACTTTGCAGACGGCAATGAAGAATTGGCATTGAGCTTAGCGGACGAAATGATCTATCAACGCTACCAACCGGCAACCCCATCATTCTTGAATGCTGGTCGCAAACGCCGTGGTGAATTGGTTTCTTGTTTCTTGATTCAGATCACAGATGACATGAATGCGATTGGCCGTGGAATCAATTCGGCTTTGCAATTATCGCGTATTGGCGGTGGCGTGGGCATCACTCTTTCAAACTTACGTGAAGCTGGCGCACCAATCAAAGGCTACGAAGGGGCTGCGAGCGGTGTGATGCCTGTTATGAAATTGTTTGAAGATAGTTTTAGTTACTCCAACCAATTGGGTCAACGCCAAGGTGCAGGTGTCGTTTACTTGAATGTCTTTCATCCTGACATCATCAGCTTCTTGTCAGCAAAAAAAGAAAATGCGGACGAAAAAATTCGTGTGAAGACATTGTCACTTGGTGTGATCGTTCCTGATAAGTTTTATGAACTGACCCGTAAAAATGAAGAAATGTATCTATTCAGCCCTTATAGCGTTGAAAAAGAATACGGCGTGCCGTTCTCATATGTCGACATTACTGAAGAATATGAGAATCTAGTTGCCAATCCACGGATTCGCAAAACCAAAATTCGCGCCCGTGATTTAGAAAACGAAATTTCTAAATTACAACAAGAATCTGGTTATCCTTACATCATCAATATTGATACTGCAAACCGGGCAAACCCAATCGATGGCAAAATCATCATGAGTAACTTGTGTTCTGAGATTCTACAAGTACAAGCCCCTTCTGAAATTAACGGCAAACAAGAATATGATGTACTGGGCACGGATATTAGTTGTAACTTAGGGTCTACCAATATCGTGAACTTGATGGATAGCCCTGACTTTGGCCGCTCTGTCAAAGCAATGACACGGGCACTAACTTTCGTGACGGACGCTTCAGATATCGATGTTGTTCCTTCTATTCAAAATGGCAATGCCTTGAATCATACGATTGGTTTAGGTGCGATGGGCTTGCATACCTATTTTGCCAAAAATCACATGGAGTATGGTTCTCCAGAGTCGATTGAATTTACCGATCTTTACTTCATGCTCCTTAACTATTGGACATTGGTTGAAAGTAACGCGATTGCTAAAGAAAAAGGTGAAGTGTTCCATAACTTTGAAAAATCAGCTTATGCAGATGGCAGCTATTTTACAGATTACATCGAAGGTTCTTATGAACCAAAATCTGAAAAAGTCAAATCCTTGTTTGAAGGTATCTTCTTGCCAACTGGTGAAGACTGGGCAGCATTGGCACAAGCCGTCAAAGAAACTGGCTTGTACCATCAAAATCGCTTAGCCGTAGCACCTAATGGGTCTATTTCTTATATCAATGACACAAGTGCCAGCATTCATCCAATCACTCGGATGATTGAAGAGCGTCAAGAAAAGAAAATCGGGAAAATATATTACCCTGCCCCTTATCTTAGCAATGATACGATCGGCTACTACCAATCCGCCTACGATATGGATATGCGCAAAGTGATCGATGTTTATGCCACTGCACAAAAACACGTTGATCAAGGGATGAGCATGACTTTGTTTATGCGTTCTGATATTCCAGAAGGTTTGTATGAATGGAAAGAAACCACGAAACAAACCACCCGTGATTTGAATATTTTGCGTCACTATGCGTTCCACAAAGGGATCAAATCGATTTATTATGTACGGACCTTTACCGACGATGCAGAAGAAATCGGCAGCAATCAATGCGAAAGCTGTGTCATTTGATCATTCATTAAGCACAGCGATCCGCCAGCCGTAAAGACAATCTTACGGCTGGCCCTATGCTTAACAATCAATACTGGAGGAAATGATTATGGAGACCTATTATGAAGCAATCAACTGGAATGAGATCGAAGATATTATCGACAAATCAACCTGGGAAAAATTAACGGAACAATTCTGGTTAGATACCCGGATTCCCTTATCCAATGATTTAGATGATTGGCGGACACTTTCTGATCTGGAAAAAACCACCGTTGGCTATGTATTTGGCGGTTTGACTTTACTAGACACTGTCCAGTCTGAAAGCGGTATGGATCAATTGCGCAAAGACGTGCGTACCCCCCACGAAGAAGCTGTATTGAACAATATTCAATTCATGGAATCTGTGCATGCCAAAAGTTATTCATCGATTTTCAGTACATTGAATACAAAAGCGGAAATTGCCGATATTTTTGAATGGACCAATACCAATCCCTATTTACAAAAGAAAGCCGAACGTATCAATGAAATCTATCTAAACGGCACACCGTTGGAGAAAAAGATCGCCAGTGTTTTCTTAGAGACGTTCTTATTTTACTCCGGTTTCTACACGCCTTTATACTACCTTGGCAACAATAAATTAGCCAACGTCGCTGAAATCATTAAATTGATCATTCGCGATGAATCTGTGCATGGCACTTATATTGGCTATAAATTCCAATTGGGCTTCAATGAATTGCCAGAAGACGAGCAACAGTCGCTGAAAGACTGGATGTACGACTTGCTCTACGAGTTGTATGAAAACGAAGAACGTTATACGGAAGAATTGTATGATGAAATCGGATGGACCGAAGAAGTAAAAACCTTCTTGCGCTATAATGCCAACAAAGCCTTGATGAACTTAGGCCAAGACCCATTGTTCCCTGATACAGCCAACGATGTGAATCCAATCGTGATGAACGGGATCTCAACTGGCACCAGCAATCATGACTTCTTCTCACAAGTCGGCAACGGATACTTGTTAGGCTCTGTAGAAGCCATGAAAGATGATGACTACTTGATCGGTTTAGACTAAATAAATGCATAGACCCAGCCAATGATGGATGAATACGCATTGGCTGGGTTATTTGTCGTGTGTATGATCAAAACGATATGCCTGTCATCTTGTACGCTCTCTTCATGAAAGAGTGATCCTTAGCGCCAAAGATTTGGCTGTTGGTTCAAAACAACGCAAAAAAAAAGGATACCCGCAGGCATCCTTTTATATGACTTATAATGGCAGCATCATGAATAATCCAGCAGCCAACGCGGCACCGATAAATGGACCTACGATCGGTACGAGCGCATACCCCCAATCAGAAGTTCCTTTGTTTTTGATTGGCAGTAGTTGATGGGCGATCCGCGGACCTAAGTCACGAGCTGGGTTGATGGCGTAACCTGTCGGACCACCTAATGAAAGACCAATCGCTAAGATCAAGATCCCAACAACGATCGGATTCAAACCGTCTGTAAAGGTATTGGCACCAAAAGCCAAAAGCCCAAAAACCAAAACAAATGTACCGATAACTTCGGTCATGGTATTTGCCACTAGGTTGCGGACAGCGGGACCAGTCGCAAAAGTACCTAAAATAGCACCTTGGTCTTCTGTTTCATCCCATAATGGCAAGTAATTCAGCCAAACAAGCACAGCGCCTACGATTGCACCCGCAACTTGCGCCAACATAAATGGTATTGCCAGTGACCATTCAAAGTTGCCTGTCATGGCCATACCCAAGGTAACAGCTGGGTTCAAATGTGCAGGTCCCATAAAACCTGATGCATAGACAGCAATTGTTACAGCCGTTGCCCAACCCATGGCAATCACGATCCACCCGGACGCCTCGGCTTTGCTTTTTTTCAAATTGACCGCCGCACAAACCCCGTCACCCAACAAAACCAAAATTGCTGTACCCAAAAATTCACTAAATATCTGTGTTGCATCACTCATTTTATTCTCCTCCTTTTAGGGCTGTTAAATCAGACTCGGCAATAACTTGATTCATTTCTTCAACGTAGTGGGCCTTTTCATCTGCAGCCCAGCCAAAGTAATCTGCCATTGCAGAAACAACGCCGGCTTTGACCGTATCCAATGTATCCCGCATAAACAAAATATGATTCGTCCGTCGCAGCAAGTAATCCACTGGCGTCAAGACTAGCTCTTCATGCAGCGCATAATTCAATGCCGTACTTTCTTTTTCATCTAAACCTTCAAATGTCGTTTTGTAGGTCAACACCTTCGGCAGATTTGATCCATAAAGATTAGCTAGATAAGCAGCGGACGATTCATCAAATCCCGCAGCTTGTGCTTCTGCTGCTAAACGATCCAGTTCTTCTTCGACATGTGCAGCATCGATCTCGCCGCCAGAAACTGGATATTTGGTCGAATCAACCAAGGTAAACGTGGCCCCTTGTTCTTCCAGCAGATCATGGATGCGTTTGACTGCACCTTCTGCCATCAAGCGATAATCTGTGATTTTCCCACCAGCTAATGTCAACAACCCATCTTGAGATCGTTCTAAGCTACTGCCCCGTGACACTTGTGAAGGATCCACTTTATTGGCTTCGATTCGTTTTTCCGCATCTTTGATTGCTTTTTCAACCTGGGGTTTTTGCCGTTCATCTTCTAAATACAATTTGACGCTTTCCACAATTTGATTGAAACTTTCTTCAGTCAATTCGTTCTTCGAGCCGCCATTGTAATCAGAGCCGCCATTGGCTGTGATCAAAGGACGTAATCCTGCCCAACTTGCTTCGATATCATCGATGGTGACCGACGCTTCTGGAAAGCGTTCATTGACAATTGCCAACAAGTAATCCACATCATCTTGTGTGACAGTCGGATGGGCAAAATCTCCCGTATAATCCGTATCTGTTGTGCCAAAGTAAGTTTTGTTTTCTCTTGGGACCACAAAGACCATCCGTCCATCATTTTTACCGGTATCAAAATAAGTCGGTTGCGGTACTTTCAACTTTTCACGATCTACAACCAAATGAACCCCTTTTGTGGGCCGCATTTGAGGCGGTAAATTGTCATTGCTGTCCAATTGACGGACAATATCAGACCAAGGACCTGTTGTATTGATAACGACCTTGGCATGGACTTCGAAGGTCTCTTTTGTCAACTGATCTTCTACTTTCACGCCATTGATCGTTCCTTTTTGATCATGCAGGATCCCCACGACTTTGGCTTTACTGATCATAGAACCACCATCGGCTTGCGCCCGCTTGATATTTTCGATCACCAAACGCGCATCATTGTTACGAAAATCAAGATAGACCCCACCTCCAACTAAATTTTCCGCTTGCAGTTGAGGTTCTCTTTCTAAAACTTCTTCTTTAGATAATGTATAGTTCGCATATTTCGAACCGGTCACATTCGCCAGGCGATCATAGAGGTCCATTGCGACTTTCACAGAAAACATCGAAAATGTAGCACCTGGTTCATCGTAAATTGGTAAGAGCATTGGATCCGGCTTGGGAATATGAGGGGCAATTTGTTGTACGATTGCCCGTTCTCTTACCGTGTCGGCTACTACTTCGACATCAAATGTTTTCAAATAACGAATCCCGCCATGAACCAACTTGGTTGAGCGTGACGAAGTTCCTTCCGCAAAGTCTTGCATTTCTAACAAGACAGTCTTCATACCAGCAGCAGCGGTTTGCACCGCTACACCAGCACCTGTGATACCGCCCCCAATCACCAAAACATCATAAGTGGTATCTTTGGCTTCATTGATTGCTTGTTGGCGGTCTTTGTATGAAAAAGTCATGGCTTATTCGCCTTCTTTCTTCGCTTTAAATTTGAAGACTTGTGTCGCAGCTACTGCTTGTTTCCATCCTTCATATAGATTTTCTCGTTCTTCATTTGCCATTTCAGGTGTAAAGGTTTGGCCTTCTTCTGCCATTGATTTCAAATCATCAAGGTCTTTCCAAAAACCAACAGCTAATCCCGCGAGGTAAGCAGCACCTAAGGCTGTTGTTTCAAGATTTGCTGCCCGTTGCACATCGATGTCTAAGATATCTGCTTGGAACTGCATCAATAAATCATTTTTAGCTGCACCGCCATCCACTTTCAACAATGGGATATCGATACCAGAATCTTTTTTCATGGTTTCGATAACATCTCTTGATTGGTAAGCAACGGCTTGTAAGGTGGCACGCACGAAATCTTCTTTGGTCGTGCCGCGGGTCAAACCAAAGACCGCGCCCCGAGCATCTGAATCCCAATAAGGCGCACCCAAACCAGTAAAGGCTGGTACCACATAGACCTCATTGTCCCCTTTGGCTTTGGCTGCCAACTCTTCTGATTGTGGGGAAGTCTCAATCATTCTCAACCCATCACGCAACCATTGGATCGCAGATCCGGCTACAAAGATACTACCTTCTAATGCATAATACACTTTGCCGTTGATACCATACCCGATGGTTGTCAGCAAATCGTTATCAGATAATTGGGGTTCTTCACCCGTGTTCATGACAATAAAGGCACCCGTGCCATAGGTATTTTTGATCATGCCTTTTTCAAAAGCCATTTGTCCAAATAAAGCGGCTTGCTGGTCCCCTGCCATTCCGGCAATCGGCACTTCGCTGCCGTAGAAATGATAACTGCGCGTATGTCCATAGACTTCTGAATTGCTTTTGACTTCGGGTAGCATGGAACTAGGAATATTCAAGATATCCAAGATTTCTTGGTCCCATTCTAATTTATGGATGTTATACAACATCGTTCGGCTGGCATTGGAATAATCCGTCACATGGACTTGTCCGTCGGTGAGTTTCCAGACCAACCAGGAATCAATCGTACCAAAAAGCAGGTCGCCATTGTCAGCTTTTTCTTGTGCGCCTTCTACATTGTCTAATAGCCAGCGGATTTTAGTTGCTGAGAAGTACGCATCGATCACTAAACCAGTTTTTTCATGGATCATTTCTTTGTGCCCATCTTCTTTTAATTGATCAGCAATCGGTGAAGACTGGCGTGATTGCCAGACAATTGCATTTGCAATGGGTTGTCCGGTGTTTTTGTCCCAAACAACGGTCGTTTCACGTTGATTGGTGATCCCAATACTAGCGATAGCTTCTGGACGTATCCCTGATTCAATGAAAGCACCCGCAATAACCGATTGAACAGAATTCCAAATTTCATTGGCGTTGTGCTCTACCCAACCAGATTTAGGAAAGTATTGAGGAAATTCTTTTTGCGAACTACCCACATTTTTCCCATTGCGGTCAAAAATGATTGCTCTTGAACTTGTTGTCCCTTGATCGATCGCCATTACATAATCTTTTTCTGCCATTATATTCGCTCCCTTAATTTTTAATACGTTATGATAACGTTTTCTTTCTTGCCTTTACTATAACGGAATTTTACAGTGGTAACTCGTCAACTTTTTTTTAAATTCAAAAGAAATTGACGAAATCTAAGATTCAAAGCGTTCACGTATGATTTTTTTGATTTCTCCAATATCATAATTCGTGCCTAACTCGCTGATTCGATAGGTGGGTGTTTGGGTTTGTAATGGGTAGTTGGCCAAAATCAAATCATAGTCTGTTTCAGGTGAATAACTTTCCACCACGACCCCATTGATATTTTTTAAATAGAGCAGCCACATATAATAAACCGCCTCTTTGAATAACCCATCCATTTTCAATGCGATCCCTACACGAAATGCACGATTGATTTGGTAATCAATGATAGTGATCACACTCAAATACTTGACCATTGTCATGACAAGTAAGCTGTTGGTCTCCGTTTGCTCGATCTGCATTTCCGTGGTAGCGGCCGTGAGTAATTTCTCGCTGATTTGCTGAATGTTGCGACTAGACAGTTTGGCTTCAAGTTGCCAAATATTGCCCCGATCAAAAACTTCAACATCTCCTTGAAAAAAATAAATACGGCTATGGATCTGAGACAAATGGAAATAACACGTTGCTTCTATTTCTCTAGGTACAGGTTTGGGCCGATACAAATGGAGAATATTTTCTAAAATCAAGGTATCGGTTAGGGCTGTTGGGGTAAACCGCGAGCGTTGCAGCATGTAGCTGCGAAAATCAGACTCAGAAAAAATGGAAAAAGATAAAAGAAAAACAAAATGCAGCATCGCCTCCTCTTCCCGCACTTCAAAGGCATAGTGACCAAAACTACGAAAAACCAATTCACGCAATTGTTGATACAGCGGATCTTTCAAATAGGGGGTCATTTGAATCCGCAACTGTTGATACGATTGTCCACCTACTTTCAAACGCGCTTTCATAATATGCAGCCACAATGATAAGCGCTGTTGTGCTTCTTCCGTAAAAGAATAACGCAATCCTCTAGCGATCAATCCGATATACTTTTCATCAATCTCCAGTGGTTGATTCCTAAGAGAACCGACATGCCAAAATAATTCAAAATAAAAGTAGCGAATTTGCGGTTCTTCACCAGTTATTTTTCCTTGCCATATTTCCAAGCCAAATTCTGCCAGCAGAATATTTAGCTCTTTGATTTTGCGAAATAAAGAAGATTCACTGACAGAGAGCTTGTGTGCCAATGGAATCATGGCAGTCTCTTGGTGTTCTAACAAATGGGTCAAAATCTGATATTTGATGGCTTCTTGGTAAAAATCCCCTTCGATTTGACTCAGCGAAAACGAAGGAGCCATCTGATAGACTAGATAATTTCCTTCATAAAATAACCGACACTGCCCTTGGTACTTTTGCAAAACAAGCATCAGTTCTTCCGCATACTTTTCTAAAGATGGTTTACTGATTTTGAGATAGTCTGCCATGTCGTGGATCGGCAGCTTCCCACCAGCCAGCAATAATTTCTTTAATAACTGTAATTGCTTGGCTTCTTTTTTTTCCAGTAACTGATCAAGTCTCATCGGCATCACATCCTACGGGCCAAATAAAGGTTTGGTCAGTGGCTGGCGAAAATTTAGGTTGAAAGAAAAAATCTTTTTGTGCCAATTCATCAAGGGTCGATTTTTTTTCAATCGCAAAGGCCAATAAATTTATTTTTTCCAGAATATTGGCTTTTGATAATAGTTGGGCGCCTAATATGCGGCCGCTTTCGGCTTCGATCGTGAGCTTGCCATAGATCTTGTCAGGCGCAAAAACTGAGTGTCTCTCTTCAAAATCATGACATACAACCTCTTTCTCATAAAAGAAACGGTCAGATTCGGTCAAACCGGTACTAGCTAAATACCAGCCAAACAACTGTGTGCCTACCGTGCGCAATCCACCTCTGAAGGACAGTGTTTTTTCTAACAAGTTTCTAGCAGCTGCCGCGCCAGAACGAATGGCATTATTGACCAAAGGCATGTATGTCGTGTCGTTTGTCACCCCATTAGGGATTTGGATCAGGTCCCCTACCGCAAACACATCTCGCTGAGAGGTCTCCAAATACGCATCGGTCCAAATCGTTTGGTCACTGTGACGGCGAAAAGAGGCAAAGGCCGATTGAACACTTGGATGGACATTGACTGTGGTCAAAACCAAGTCACTCTCAATCACATGTTCGGCGGTTTCAATCTGAAAACCGGTATCCGTCTTATTCACAGCCAGCGTGGGTTCTGACCAATAAAAGGTCAAGTTGGGTATTTGTGCTAGTTCGTCCAAAAACGGTTGCAAAAAGGTTTGATCAAAATATTTGAATAGCGGGTAATCCATCGACTCAATGACAGACACGCTTTTGTTGATTGTTATCATCGTATTGGCAGCTTCCATACCCGCTTGGCCAGCACCAACGATGCCAACAGAGTCAGCTTGTGCCAGCTGGTCCACAAAACTTTGGGCCACATCATATTCTTTATAGGTAAGCAGCGATTCTTCAGGTTGCGGCAAAATATGAGAGTCTTGGCTAGAGCCTGCGGCTAAGACCAAGCGATCATACTGGATTGTCCGTCGGTCCGTATGCAGCAGATGTTCATCGGGTGCGATACCAAGAACCGCTTCATTGAGTGCAACAATAATACCTTCTGCCCGCAATTGATCTGCTTTGCAGAAAAAAGCATCTGCCAATGAATCGATCCGGCCTTCAATATAGAGCAGCATGCCACTGGGGATAAATCCAATCTGGGCTTTCTTTTCTATCAAGAGAATCTCAGCTTGTGGATATAACCGGCGCGCTTCTCGCGCACAACTGATTCCGCCAAAAGATCCGCCTACAATCACTATTTTCATCTCACTCACCTCATAGTATAAGCTTAAATGAAACGCGTCTATTTGACGAGCAAAAAGCAATCGATTCTGCTGAATTTTGCGTTCCCTACGTGATTGGATCAATCTATGCTACACTATAAAAAAAGGGAGGCGCATCTATGTTGCTCTTTTATCAATTTGCTTTAGGCCTGGCTCTAAGCTGCCTTGTTGCCTGTGGGGCCTTATTTTTGCAATGGCTGTCACCTTCAGGTACGATCGCAGCGATCATCTCTGGCACACTGATCATCACAATCGGACCGTGGTATAGTATCTTTCTTGTTGGATTCTTTTTTGCCAGCTCTGGCGCGATCAGCTTATTCAAACATCAAGTCGATCGCGCACCCGATGATCCCGTGAATAAAGGCCATAAACGGGACATGCTTCAAGTCTGGGCCAATATTTTTCCTAGTCTCTTTGTTTTGCTTTTGTATAGGGTATTCAATAACGACATGTTTTTATTGGCCTTTACTGCCGGTATCGCCAGCTGTACTTCTGATACATGGGGATCGGATATTGGCGTTTTGAGCCGAAAACCGCCTCGCGATCTGCTTACGGGGAAGAAATTGGCTCCTGGTCTATCTGGCGGCGTCAGTTTGCTGGGCACTTGCGCCTCTTTAGCAGGGAGCGCTGCGATCATTGGCTTATATACCATCAGCTTATGGCTTAGTGGCAAGCCAATCATACTCACACAATTGATTCTGCTCGTTGCATTGGGTTTTTTAGGCAGTCTGGTGGATAGTCTGTTGGGCGCAACGATTCAAGTCCGCTACCAGTGTCTTGTGTGTGGTCAATATACGGAGAAAAAAATCCACCATCAGCAAGCCACCCGCAAAGTCAGCGGCTTGGCTTTTGTATCCAATGAAGGGATCAACTTCCTGAGTAATCTTTTGATCGTTGTCATCACCCTCTTGCTGTTCAAATAAAAAAACGACATCGGCTGTTTGTCATAGCCGATGTCATTTTTTTGTTTTTTATGCAATATCCACTAAACGAATCTTTGTGATGTTTTTGTAGACTGATAATTCTTCGATCACCTCTGAGAAACTCAAGCCTCGCGGCAAATCGATGGTATAGATATTTGTATAGATTCGATAATCTTCCATGAATTTCACATCAAAATTGACATCTTCAATATTGATTTTTTTCTCCTGAAAGTACTCGGTCAAGAATTCCTTGGTTTCTGCTCGATGGAAATACTGAATCTCTAATTTTTTCGCTGTAGGTACTTTGACGATCCGTTTAACGATTGTCAATGCAAAGAAAATACCCAAAAAACTACTAATAGCGATCGGATAAAAGCCCATCCCGATGGCAATCCCCAAACCGGCAATTGCCCACAGTGAAGCAGCTGTCGTCAACCCGGTCACAGATCGTTTGGTCACAATGATCGTTCCGGCGCCTAAGAAGCCGACACCACTGACCACTTGCGCAATCAATCTGGCCTCGTCTGAACGTATGACACCAGCCAAGTTGGGATGATTTAGCGCATCTCGCATCGCACCACTTGCGATTTCAACTTGGATCAAAGCAATCACACAAGCACCCATGCAGACCAAAATATGTGTTCTCAGGCCAGCGGGACGACTCTTGTATTGTCTTTCAAAACCAATGGCCCCACCCATTACCATCGCCAGCAACAAACGCAGCGCGATTTCAGGTATCGTCAAATGTATATCCGCCATGGAACATTCCCTCTTTTTCTCTTTTATTTAACTATAGCACTATGCAGTCAAAAAGAAAAACCAGACTGCTAAAGTCTGGTTTGGGGATCAATTATAGTTTGCTGGCAGCAGCTTCATCGATGATCACAATGACATCATCATGATTTTGCAATACTGACGCAGGCAGTTCTTGGGTGACAGGTCCTTCGATCATTTTTTGGATCGCATCTGCTTTGGCTTCGCCAAAAGCCATCAAAATGATTTTTTTGCTGCGCATGATTGAGCCAATGCCCATTGAGATAGCAGTCGTTGGTACATCTTCTACTTTATCGAAATAACGTTTGTTGGCGTTGATCGTCGATTCAGTCAAATCAACGACTGAGGTAGTTCCTTCAAAAGAAGCGCCAGGTTCATTGAACCCAATATGACCATTTTGACCAATACCTAGAATTTGAATATCCACTGGATGTGCTGCAATCACATCATCATAGCGTCGGCATTCTTCCTCTAAATCACTCGCTTTGCCATTTGGCACAAAAGTTTCTAAAAATGGTTTTTTGTTGAACAAATGAACATCCATAAAATGGCGATAACTTTGATCATCGCTGCCGCCTAAGCCAACATATTCATCTAAATTTACTGAGGTCATCTGTGAAAAATCAACAGCACTTGCTGTCATTTCAGCATATAGGGTTTCAGGTGTGCTGCCTGTTGCTAGTCCTAGTACTTTCGCACCATTTTCCATGCCTTCTTGAATCAACTCAAAAGCTTTCTTTCCGCCTTGGCCAGCATCTTTTACGCGAATAATTTCCATAGTCATGCGCTCCGTTCTTTTTTTGGTATAGTCCAATAATACCACATTCATTTCTTTTTGACAAGAATTTGTCTAGACCATACTAGGAGACAAGCAAAAAAAGGCAAAACCGCCGAAGCAGTTTTTGCCTTTTGCTGAAACTGATTGCCTATTTTACCAGTTCGTATATACGTCGATCCCACTATGGCCGACACCTGTATCGTAGACTTTATAAGCCCCTAAAGAAGATTGTCCTGTCGAACCTTTGGCTTGGTTGTCGCTAGCCACAACGATATAGCCATCTGCATCGCGAATCGTTCCGTCTGACGCTACGTGGCGTCCTGGAATATTTAATCCTCCGCCAGGCAAGACATTTTGTGAGTAGTAAGATTCTCTAACACCATTATAATAATTGATGCCATCCACTGGATTCAATACACCTGAACCTGAGCTCGGTGTGCTTGCAGAAGCTTGGCTGGTGCTTGCAGAAGCTTGGCTGGTGCTTGCAGAAGCTGCCGCTGTACTTTCAGAAGTTGTTTGGCTTTCTGAACTGCTTGCATTTGCTGAGCTGTTTGTCGTTTCTTTACTATCAACTGTTTGTCCATCGCTGAAAATCAACAATGTTTCACCATCAAAAATCAAATTAGGGTCTTCGATCGACGCATTCAATGCCATGATATCATCAATCGTCGTTTGGTATGTTGCCGCCAAGCCTGATAATGTGTCACCTGGTTCAACAACGTGGGTTTGTTCGTCCGCAAAAGCTACTGAAGTGCCTGCGAATAAACCAAATCCTGCAACAAGTGTAAATGCAAATTTTTTCAAATGAAAAAACCTCTCTTTTGTTTATTTGTACCATTGTCTGGCACAAGTAACAGAATATCATTACAATGTTGCAAGCGTGTTTCATTCTTATTGAACAATATCACAATTGTTCGACAGAAAATTACAGCTGTTTTATTCAAAAAAGCTGAACTTACAATTTTGTTATCTGATTCGATGCATTTTTTTAGGCGAAACATGCTATATTGTCTCCTGTAAAGAAAGGAACGATGAACATGAAAAAAATACTTTTGACGCTTGGCGTTTTAATCATAGCTGCAGGTGGATATTATGGCTATAAATACTATGCAAACACCTATAAAGCTGTAACTGCATATGCAGTTACCCCTGAAAAAGTCCCAGAAGCCCACCAAACAGTGGATCAATCCGGAAACAAAATAGCAGGTTATACCTCTTATGACTACACATTTGAATTTATCAAAAAAAATGGTGAAAAAGAAATCATGACCTACGAACTTTCAGGCGAACACGTCACACCCTATGCCCCAAACACTTTGATCAAAGCGGAAATCAGCAATACCAGAATTGTTTCCGGACCAAATGAAATCGCACAATCAGAAGTTCCAGCGTCCATTTTGGAAGAATTGGAATAAACGCTTTGTTTGGCTATCTTTTATTGAAGCCCAAACGGTACTTAATCATATCTTAACTTTTTTTAAGATTGATTTAGCCTTCTCAAGGTATATTTAACGCATACCAAAAATATTTTTCTTCCTCTTACCAGTCTCCGCCCGACTGGTATTTTTTTGTTTCATAGACTGATTGTCACTAAAAACAAAAAAACGAAGTCACTGCCTCATTGGCCGTTGACTTCGTTTTTTGCTTAATTTGCTTCGTTGAACGCTGTATCCAAGGCTTCTATCATCGACACACTGACCAAATAAACCGATTTGTTGCCTTTGACTTGGATATAAGTTGTCGTATCCTCTTCATCGGTATGCCCAGCATAAAAAACAAATGTGGTTTCTTTATCATCATAAATATAAGTCATGGTATACGTTTTGCGTGTATCTTCTGTTAAACCGTAAGTTTCTAGTTCATCATCTGTTGGTTCAGCAGTTTGGGTACTATAAATCATCGATGAGGCAATTGCAGTGATCGCATCTTCAAATGGCGAAGTGGTTTCTTCTGCTGTACTTGATTCAGTCTGATCCTCGACAGTGCTTGATTCGGTCGAAGCAGCTGTATCAGGTTCTAGACTGATCGTGTCACTACCCACCGCTCTTGTTAAGGTCAAGGTATTATCCGTCGTCAATCCTGGGAGAGAAGGAATTTCTACCAACTCATTTAAATCAAAGACTAAGTTGGTCACCACAGAAGCATTCAGCACATAGATCGTATCACTGGCGTCCGTCTTTCCATAGTAATAAGTATCATTTGAAAAAGCATCGCCGATAAAAATTTTTGTTGTTTCCCCTTCACTAGATGTGATCGTTAGCGTATAGGCGGGGGCACCCAGACCATAATCAGACAACGCATCAACATCTTCAGACAATTCTCTAACAGCTGTTAATTGCGCAAATGATGCCGCCACCGATTGCAATGTGGTTTGATTGATGTGCAGTGCCTCGTCATCGTGATAGGTCCAAGTTGTATCAGAAAAGTCAAACGCAAGTGTATCTGTGCCGTTAGAATAGCTCAGTGCGGTTAGCGTATCTTCGTTTGTCACATAAATCACGTCCGCTTCTGCTGCAGCTGTTTTTGCAGCTGCGGCCTGTTGATTATAGACTTTAAGTCCCCAGTAGGCAGCAATTAAGATAAAAAATAGGCTGCCCAGCAACAAATAGATTTTCTTCATATATGTCCCCCCTACGCTCTTCTGCGACGGAACCAAATCACAAAACCTGCGACTAGGATCGCTAGCGGAATGATCAGAATGAACAACACACTATAACCGCCAGGATTGGTGACTGTATTCATATTAGAAGACAATGTTTTGGCTTCAATAGAAATATTTTCAATATCATCAAAGTTGGCAGTCACCATGTTCATAAAGACGGTATTGTTTTCCAATGTGGCAAACGCACTGGTCACATCTTCTGCCACTAGGTTGGTTGAACTTAAAATGGTTAACTTGCCCTCCTGATTTTCTGTCTCCGTATCGGCCACAGCGTCATCCGTGTCACTGCTTGTGGTTTCATCATCAGATGTTGTCTCTTCATCCGCATCAGTGGTCGTTTGTGTCACGACTGCCCCCAATGTATACGTTCCTTGGGTTTGCTCATTCTCGGTCACATTATAGCCATTTTCACTGGTCTGCAACAAAGTGGTGACTGTTGCATCTTCAATCGTAGGATCTACTTGGGTAAATCCCTTCGTATTGATCAGCAAGACTGTTTGACTCGACAGATTATCCAAATAAACACCAGTACCTGTAATAGCAGGAATCAAATAATAACTTTGTCCCTGATAAGCACGCTCGGCATCTGCAATATAGCCAGAAGTTTCTACCAATCCATACGCTTTCATGAACGCTGCCAGATTCGGTGTGTCAGCATCTTCCGCGCTCAAGACCACCATTACTTTGCCACCGTCAGCAATGTACATCTCAAGATTGGTGATCTCATCTTCTGTAAAATCAGTTGTTGGCCCATAAATCAACAAGAGATCCATATCCTCTGGCATTTCTGCAGTGGTCACCGTATTTAATTCAGCCGTTGAATAATTTGCTTTATCAAATAACGTAGTGATACTGCTGACAAGGGTTTCTTCCCCATGACCGGCTGACAAATAGATCGTGTGTTCATTTTGATTGGTCAAACGATTGATTGCACTCGTCAGTTGACCATCACCATCAAAAGTCGTGACCGTGTTGTACGAACTGTCGTAGCCAGTGGATATAATACTGCTGAAAGAAATGACTTCAAACGATCCTGTGGTCTCATTTTCGACGATCACGCTATTTTCTTCGGCGTTATAATCTGTCAAAACAGATGGATGCAGCACGGGATCGATCCATTCGATCGACACTTTATTGCTAGTTGCAGCATATTTTCCCAGAAATGATTGAATGGCCGTATCGGTCGTTGTTTGATCAGCCAACACTTTCAACGTGATGGGATCCTCCAAATCATTCAATAGATTTTTCGATGTTTGCGAGATTTCTGTGACTTGTTCTTCACTTAAATCAATGGTATTGATGGTTTGAGGCAATTGCCCTACGATCAAATTCACCACGACCACGATAGCCAGCACCAACACTGTCACCCCGCTACGAGAAGCCCCTTGGCGAACATGAGTGGTTTGTAATGATCGTCGCATCCCCGACCAAGAAAAATGTTGCCGCATCTTGTATGTCTTGCTGATTTTTTTTACTTTATCCTTCATTTGTCAGTCCCCCTAGCTCCAGCGTCTTTTTTGTATCACTTGCACAGTCAAAAAGTTGAATATAACGACCAGCGAAAGCAGAAGGACCAAACCAGACAATGTCAGCACATAGCTATCAGAAATATTGCTGAGGAGCGAAGGAATGTCAACATAAGCAAGCTTTGTGGGTAACAGATTTTCAAACCAAGAAGATTGCCACCAGTAAATCAGCAGTATGGCCACTGTTCCGACGAAACCGACTGTCAAGGTCACGGCCAAGGTCTGCATATAGGCTTGAACGATCAAACAAATGACGGCCAACAAAACCAGCAGCATCACCACATTTGCGCCGGCCCCTGATGGCAATAAAGACACCAAGTGACGCCAAAAATAAATCAGCAGTAAAGCAGCCATAGTACCAATCGCTGCAATGATTTGACTTTCCGTCAGAGCTGAGATAAACATTCCGACCGCGATATAGACACAGCCAATCAAGAAAAAGACCAGAATAGCTGCATAATCAATTTTCAGATGCGCCTCACCTTGCAGCTTGATGATCAACGGACATACACAAAAGACTAAACAAGCGATCGCCAAAATACTGATCATTGCGAAATACTTGCCAATCACCACGGAATGTAATTTGAGTGGCGCTGTCAAAAGTAATTGATCGGTTTTGCTTTTTCGTTCTTCAGAAAACGAACGCATCGTCAAAATCGGCACAGCGAGAATCATCATCAAGAGCCCAGAACTCAAGGCATAGGCAAAAAAATTATAGCCATAGTTTAAGTTATAAGTAACAAAATAAACACCTACGAATCCAATCAAAAAGGCCAGAAAAAAACTAGCCACCATATTTTGAAAGTAGGCCCGGCATTCACGTTTGTAAATCGCAATCATTGTGTATCCTCCTTCACTTGTGATGTTTCTTCAGTTCCTTGCGGTTGGTTCATCAACGCTATGAAGACCGATTCAAGACTGCTGCTGCCAGCATTCATTTGTAAAATCGCCAAATCAGCTTGTGCAAAAGCTTTAAACAGCGCACGGCGAAAATCTGCCGTATACTCACTTTCGATTTCAACACGACAAAAATCATCTTCAACTGTTAATCGATACGTATCGACAATAGGCATCGCTGCTAAAACAGCTGCAGTTTCTGCCTCGGTCCCTTCAATAATCAGCTCGATCGTTTGAGAAGATGCTACACGGGCCATCATATGCGTCGTTGATTCACTGGCAATCAATTTGCCTTTTTGAATGATCAAGATATGGTCACAGACTTCTTGTACTTCTGCTAAAATATGAGAGCTCAAGATAACTGTATGCTCTTTGGCTAATTCTCGGATCAATTGGCGGATCTCAATGATTTGCTGCGGATCTAAGCCAACTGTTGGTTCATCTAAAATAATGATAGCTGGCCAACCCACTAATGCTTGCGCCAATCCAACCCGTTGGCGATAACCTTTTGAAAGATTGCGGATCAAACGATGACGTACGTCTTGCAATTTGACTCGATCCAATAACTCTTCGATATGTTTCTTTTGGCGTTCTTTGGCGATTTGTTTGATTTCCATCACAAAAGAGAGGTATTCTTCCACCGTCATTTCTGTATAAAGCGGCGGTATTTCTGGTAAATACCCAATCAATTTCTTTGTTTCTTCTGGTTCTAACAGCACATCTTTCCCCTCGACGAATACAGTGCCCGACGTAGCGCCGATATAACCTGTAATAATGTTCATCGTGGTACTTTTCCCAGCGCCATTTGCCCCTAGTAATCCATAGACTTTCCCTTTCTCAATGGTAAAGTTCAGATGATCTAAGGCGACATGACTGCCGTATTGCTTGACCAGATCTTTGACTTCGATCAATTTGCTCACTCCGTTTCTATCAAAAAATAGTCAGTTTATCAATGGCAACGAACAAGATAAACGCTGTGATTTACAGTAACAAGCAAAGCTTAAATGAAGTTTAAAGTACGTTTCAAATACTGATGTCATAACGCAGACAAAAAAACACCGTTAGATTGGTTCTCTCTAACGGTGTTTCCCTATGTTGTGTATATCTTAATATAATTCTAAATATTGTTCTCTTTCCCACTCAGATACAGTTTGTCTGAAGGATGCCCATTCTAAGCGTTTTGCTTCAACGAAGTTCGCGTAAATATGTTTGCCTAAAGCATCGATCATCACTGGATCTTTCCGTAATTCTTTGATGGCATTATGAATCGTTGATGGCAGATCATCGATTTGTGCTTCCGCACGTTCTTCTTCGTTCATAATATAGATATTACGGTCAACAGCTGGTGGTGGTGTCAATTCGCGTTTGATTCCATCAAGACCAGCTTGCAGCAATACGGCCATTGCCAAATATGGATTAGCAGATGGATCAACTGAACGTAATTCTAAACGTGTGGACAAGCCGCGTGATTCAGGTACCCGGATCAAAGGTGAACGGTTACGTCCTGACCAAGCTACATATACCGGTGCTTCGTAACCAGGAACGAGACGTTTATATGAATTGACGGTTGGGTTGCAAACAGCTGTATACGCCCGCGCATGCTCAATCAATCCAGCTAAGAAATGATAGGCTGTCGCACTTAATTGCATGTCGCCATCTTCATCGAAGAAGACATTTTCATTGCCTTTGAATAAGGACATGTTGCAGTGCATTCCTGATCCATTGATCCCAAACAATGGTTTTGGCATAAACGTTGCATGTAAACCGTGTTTGCGGGCAATTGTTTTGACCACCAATTTGAATGTTTGAATATTGTCGCAGGCTTCTACTGCGTCGGCATATTTAAAGTCGATCTCATGTTGGCCTGGTGCTACTTCATGGTGAGAAGCTTCTACTTCAAAGCCCAAGCTTTCTAATTCTAACACGATATCACGTCGGCAGTTCTCACCTAAGTCAGTTGGTGCAAAATCAAAATAGCCGCCTTTATCATTAAGTTCAGTCGTGATTTCACCTTTATCATCTAATTTGAATAAGAAAAATTCAGGTTCTGGTCCAAGATTGAAAGAAGTGAAGCCTAAAGATTCCATATCTGATAATGCGCGCTTCAAATTGCCGCGAGGATCTCCAGCAAATGGTGTACCGTCTGGATTATAAATATCACAAATCAATCGGGCTACTTTGCCGTGTTCACTTTCCCATGGGAAGACCATCCAAGTAGATAGATCAGGATATAGATACATATCACTTTCTTCGATCCGCACAAATCCTTCGATCGAAGAACCATCAAACATCATTTTGTTTTCAAGCACTTTATCTAGTTGGCTAACTGGTACTTCTACATTCTTATTGCTTCCTAAAATATCGGTAAACATCAAACGCAAGAAACGCACGTTTTCATCTTTCACGATTTGTTTGATATCTTCGGCAGTTCTTTTAATTTTTGGCATAGTATCCCTTCCTTTTTCCCATTCTTGATTTTATTTTTATCAACATTGGTCTACATGCGCGGACCTTTTTGTTGGTAGGGCTGTTGTTGATGTAAACCACCTTGCGCCAGCAATTCATCATAAAAAATCCGACGAACATCTTCATCTGTTAATGGCGGTTTGTTTTTGGCTTCTTTTTCTTTGGCAACTTTCATTTCATACACACGCTTGATTCCAGCCATGTTCAATCCATCGGAAAGATAATCTTTGATTTCCAATAAGGTATCAATGTCATTCAATGAATACATGCGGCGATTGCCATCGCTGCGTTCTGGATGAATCAATTCTTGTTCTTCATAATACCGAATTTGACGCGCGGTCAAATCGGTCAACTTCATGACAGTTCCGATAGGAAAGACAGACATCGACCGCCGCAATTCTTTTTCCCGCATAGCTTGGCTCCTCTCAAGTACAAATGGTGTTGCTTGACTTCATGGAAACTATACCAATTCTCAAAAGGTCTGTCAACCCCTCATGTCAGAAAAAGTGACATAGAAATAAATTATTTTTTCTGAATATTCAATACAAGCCTTTTCATCCGTCATTTCTAGTCTGGTTGTACCATTTTTATTGCTTTCTTCGCCTTGTTTCTCACGGTGGGGCTAAAAAGAACGAACTGGTTAATGACTCAAAACAAAAAAGCTGCGGGTATTCCCACAGCTTTTTTTCGCAAATTATTGATTTTCATCCTTCTCCATCCGTCGAATTGGGGAAGAATCGGCTAAAGCAAAGCCTTTGATATGATAGGTTTGGTTTTCTTCATCGAAGGTGTTTGTAAGTACCAATGATTCCCTTTTGAGGCGGTTGAGTTCTTTGCCTTCATTTGCTTGCAAGACCAAGTGGTAAGGCTGTAATAGTTGCATCAATTCCATTTTGATTGCCTGACTCAAACGTTCTTTGCCTTTGGTGCTCTTGGCAGAAATCAAGACGTTAGGAAACAGCGTGGGTACAAATTGATCTTCATCGATTTGATCGGCTTTATTATAAACTGTTAAAATCGGCATACTGGTTAGATCCAGCTCCTCCATTAGGCGCAGCACAGTTTGTTCTTGTTGAATTCGTTCTGGTGAACTTGCGTCCACCACGTGCAGCAAGAAATCCATATTGCGGCTTTCTTCTAATGTTGAATGAAAAGCATCGATCAACTGCGTAGGCAAATCTTGGATGAACCCGACTGTATCTGTCATGGTCACCTCCAAACCCTCTGGCAACCGCCAACGCTTGGTCAAGGGATCTAATGTGGCAAATAATTGATCTTGCTCGTATGTCTCTGCGCTTGTCAACATGTTTAAGATTGTCGATTTGCCGGCGTTTGTGTACCCAATCAAGCCGATTTGAAAAATTTGGCTGTCTTTGCGTTTTTGTCTGGTACGGTCTCGATGTGCTGCGACTTCTTTTAAATCTCGCTTGATATTGGTGATTCGATTGCGAATATGCCGACGGTCAGTTTCCAACTTGGTTTCCCCCGGACCGCGCGTACCGATACCGCCGCCTAAGCGGGACATATTTTTTCCTTGGCCGATCAATCGAGGCAACAGATAATTCAATTGTGCCAACTCGACTTGCATTTTGCCTTCACTGGATCGCGCCCGCATCGCAAAAATATCCAAAATCAACTGAACACGATCAATAACAGGAATATCCAGCGCTTCACCTAAGATTTGGCTTTGACGCGGCGTCAATTCGTGGTTGAAAATCACCAAATCTGCTTCATGGGCTTCTGCCAATTGTTGTAATTCAGTCACTTTGCCCTTGCCGATCACGGTTTGGCGATCTGGTTGCGGCCGCTTTTGAACCATTGAAAAAACGACTTCCCCGTTGGCCGTCTTGGTCAGATTTTTCAATTCCTTCATTGAGGACTCAAACTGTTGATAGTTTTTTTCGGTTTCTACACCAACTAAAATCACACGTTCACTCATTGCTTCTCCTCCAACCATTGATCGATTTCTAACATGATTTGTGTCTGCACGTCAGGTTCTTGCACCAAATCGACCCACCGTGGTGCCATTCGATTCGAAAACCAAGTCAACTGACGCTTGGCATAACGGCGGGAATTTTGTTTGATTTGTTCTACAGTCTCTTCTAAAGACTGATGCCCTTCAAAATAAGGCTGGAACTCTTTATACCCAATTCCTTTTGACGCTTGTGTTTCTGGGTAGCGAAGTACTTTTTTCGCTTCCTCGATCAACCCTAAATCAATCATGAGATCGACCCGTTGATTGATTCGCTGATATAATAGTCCGCGATCAGTGGTCAACCCAATCATAAAATAGTCGTACAAGGCTTCAGGCATCTCTTTAGGCGACAAGATGCTCTGCCCAGTCGTTTCAAATACTTCTAATGCACGAATCACTTTTCGCACATTATTGTAATGGATTTTTTCTGCTGCCGCCGGATCGATTTGCTGGAGTTTTTGCCACAAGGCTTCATTGCCTAGCTTCTCTGCTTGCGCTTGATAATAAGCGCGGACGGTATCATCGACTGCTTCAGCAGCCCCTAACTGAAAATCATAGAGCAACGCTTGGATATACAACCCAGTACCGCCAACCACGATTGGCAAGTGTCCCCTTTTTGTGATTTCCGCAATTTTTGCCCGCGCCATTTCTTGAAACATCGCAACAGAATAGTTTTGGGTCATGTCACGAATATCGATCAAATGATGCGGCGCTGCGGCCAGTTCCTCTTTGGTGGCTTTGGCAGTACCAATGTCTAATTGGCGATAGATTTGCATCGAGTCGCCACTGATGATCTCACCATGGTACTGCTTGGCCAATTCAAGACTAAGCGCTGTCTTGCCGACAGCAGTGGGCCCTACGATCACGAGTACTTTCTTCATTGGTTTTGTTCCTCACGAAATGCTTGCACGATCCCGCGCGCTCTTTCGGGAAAGTCAGTAATGATGCCTGTGACACCCAATTGCAAGCACCTCCGAATCGTTGCTTCTTCATTGATCGTCCAAGGACGAAGGGAAATCGGGTAGGCAGCAACTTTTTCTGCGTTGGCTTCGATCCAACCATAAGCTGGATGCAACCCTTCGATGTACGCTCTATCCAGAGCCAGAGCTGGTTTGTCCGCAGCTTTGCCCATAATAAAATTCAGTTTTGCCTCAGGATCGATGTCGTGGATGCGATCCAAGGAAGCCATATTGAATGAGCAATACCAATGGGTAAAAGGCCATGCTTGACTGTTCAGCAATGCAGCCGTTTTTGCCTCGATCCCTGGATAGTCATAATGATCTGTCTTCAATTCAATCGTCAAGATACCGCGATAATTTTTGGCTGCCAAAAGATCTAGCACCTCTTTCAGGGTTGGTATCTTGGCCGCTTTAAATTCATCAGAAAACCAGCTTCCTGCATTCAATTCCTTTAATTGCGCCACTGTCAGATCACAGATACGGCCTTTGCCATTCGTTGTGCGATCCACGGTTTCATCATGCATAACGATCAGTTGTTCATCTTTTGACAGATGGACATCCAATTCAATGATATCCGCTTTGACGCGGACGGCTTCGGCGAAAGCAGGCAACGTATTTTCTGGACGATTGCCGCTGCTTCCTCGATGCGCCACGATTTGTACCATAAACGTTTCACTCCATTCTTTGTTCCTATTCTACCATGGAACGGGCCAGAACCAAATATCCCGCTGCCTTTTCTCTACAATCAAAGGACCCTAATGCCGATCATGCCGACATTAGGGTCAATCGCTTTTTTTATTTTCGTAAAAATATACGCTTCATGACGAGATAGGTCCTTCACTCAATCAAAGACTTTTTGAAAAATAGGTCAAAGGTTCGCTGGTCATATTCTTGATTTGGCTTTTGCGTTCATTGACCATTTCCACTAATGTATCTAAGAAATTCTCCATGATCACACGGCCGCCCTTATACGTGTAACCACCAATTTTTACCGTTTCCTCTGGCGATAGAATCACACGACGGGTCCCAATTTTTTTGAAAAACTCTTCTAAAAAATAATTGGGCAAATAAAAACTATTTTGCGCTGCAAAAGATTGCAAATAAGCAAAATCGTCGATTGTGATATAACAATCATCGAATGCGTCAAAACTGACATAAGCATCCATCAAAATCACACGTTTTTGTAAAATCTCACTGATTTTTTGATTGAGTAAAACCAATGTTTCGATTTCTTTGACTTTATGTTCTAATAAACGCCTTCTTTTTTCTTTGCGTTCCTCATAACGAATCCTTAAATTAAAACAGATCATTACTAAGAGAGCGCCTACTAAGACGCCGATAAATCCTGAAATTGCCACTGCCATTCTATTCGACCCTTCCTTTGCTTTTGTTTATTGTATCATAATTAAAAGAAGCACTAAAAAGATAACGAACTTTTTATTTGACCTTTCTTGACCTAATAGGTATACTATCTTTTAGATATTGCGAAAACTTTATGCTAAACTATATCTATAACGATTTTTAGGAGGACGACGAAAATGAATTTAATTCCTACAGTCATTGAACAATCATCACGTGGTGAAAGAGCGTACGACATCTATTCTCGTCTATTGAAAGACCGTATCATTATGCTGAGCGGCCAAGTCACTGACGATTTAGCAAACTCGATCATTGCCCAACTACTCTTCTTGGATGCACAAGATTCTGAGAAAGATATTTATCTCTACATCAATTCCCCTGGCGGGAGTGTAACAGCCGGATTGGCGATTTTTGATACAATGAACTTTATCAAAGCTGATGTCCAAACGATTGTTATGGGGATGGCCGCTTCTATGGGTTCATTCTTATTGACTGCCGGTGAAAAAGGCAAACGTTTTGCCTTGCCAAATGCAGAAATCATGATTCACCAACCATTAGGCGGCGCGCAAGGACAAGCAACTGAAATTGAGATTGCTGCAAAACATATCTTATTGACCCGCGAACGCTTGAACAAAATCTTATCAGAACGCACTGGTCAACCAATCGAAGTGATCGAAAAAGATACTGATCGTGATAACTTCATGACCGCACAAGAAGCCAAAGATTATGGTTTGATCGATGAAATCATGGAATCAAACAAATTAAAATAGACTGATTGTTTTTCCGATCATCTGGATCGTTATCAGCCAAACCAAAAAACCCCGTTGTCGCAAATATGGACAACGGGTTTTTTTGTATGTGGTGAAAATCGAACTGATCGCTGACCTTCAAAAAAATTTCAAGGTGCTCATTTCTCCCCATACAGACCTTCTTGATATTGCGCACCTAAAGCCACATAATGGGCAATATTGGCTTTATTCTTGGCAATTTCTTCTTCCGTCAGTGGTCTGATCACCTTTGCTGGTCGTCCAAATGCCATAACATTGGGTGGGATGACCGTGCCTTGCGTGACCAAGGAGCCCGCACCAATCAGACTATTTTCACCGATGACAGCATGGTTCAAGATGATCGAACTCATCCCGATCAACGCGCCTTGCTCGATTTTGCAACCATGCAGCATGCACTGATGGCCGACAGTTACATCATCACCAATCACCGTCGGCGCATCGTGATCAACATGAATGATGGTACCATCTTGAATATTGGTGCGTGCACCAATCGTGATCCAATTGGCATCGCCGCGGACCACGGCTTGAAACCAGACCGTACTTTCTGCACCTAAAGCGACATCGCCTGTGATCGTTGCATTTTTGGCAATAAAATTCGGCTGGCTCTTTGTGTGTGTATTGTCAGGCTTATGTGTATACTTCTCCATTTGATTCCCTCCCCTTCTATCTATTCAACCGACGCTCCTTATACTATATCATGACCAATCACGATTTATCCGTTGATTGGTGCCAAAATCAATCTTTCCTGTCACTTTCACCCGCTTGATACATGAGATATACCAAAAAAAGAGCGCCGTATGGGCGCTCTTTACTCTGCTTCTTCTGAAAACTGACTTTGATACAACTGGCTATAAAAACCGCCGGCTGCTAACAATGTGTCATGATTGCCTTTTTCAATGATCGATCCTTGATCCATCACTAAGATCAAATCTGCTTCTCTAATGGTCGATAAGCGATGGGCGATCACAAAACTAGTCCGGCCTTCCATGACTTTATCCATTGCTTTTTGGATCAACGCTTCCAGACGGGTATCGACAGAACTGGTTGCTTCATCCAGAATCAGAATCTTCGGATCTGAGATCACCGCACGGGCAATCGTCAACAGTTGTTTTTGGCCTAAGGAAACATTGTCCCCTTCTGAATTGATGAACATGTCATAACCATCCGGCATCGTCCGAATGAAGTGATCGACGTTCGCCGTTTTGGCTGCATCCACGACTTCATAATCAGTCGCATCAAGTTTACCAAAACGTATGTTATCGCCAATCGTCCCTTCATACAACCACGCATCTTGCAGCACCATGCCAAAGAGTGAACGTACGTCATGGCGAGCCATTTGTTTGGTATCGATACCATCGATTTTGATCGCACCTTCATTGACGTCATAAAAGCGCATCAATAAATTGATCAAGGTTGTTTTACCTGCACCAGTTGGTCCGACAATCGCGACCGTTTGGCCGGCTTTGACCTCAAAGTTCAAATCTTTGATCAGTGGTTTCTTTGGATCATAGGCAAACCCAACATGTTCAAAAGTCACATCGCCATTGATTGTCGCTGGCAACGGAATATCTGTTTCGTTCACAGGTTCTTCTGCTTCATCCAAAATCTCAAAGACCCGCGTTGCAGCCGCGGAGGCACTTTGCAGCACTGAAGACAGCTGCGTGATGTTCCCCATTGGTTGACTGACTTGCCAAATATATTGAATGAAGGCTTGTAATTGTCCAACCACGATCACACCGCTGATGACATAGAAACTACCCATGACCGCCATCACAATATAGGTGAAGTACGCTGTCATTTGTACGAGCGGCATCATCAGCCCAGAAACAAAAGCAGAACGAAATCCGTAGTACCGCAACTGATGATTGACCTTTTTAAATCCTTCTAAGGTTTGCTTTTCTCGACCGTAGACTTTCAACACGCTGAAACCAGTCATATTTTCTTGTACATATCCATTCATATCTCCTAAGGAATTTTGCATACCTTGGAAATCTTTTTGCGATTTTTTGACGATCGTTTTAGAAATAAACAATGCCAATGGAATCATGATCAATGAAATCAACGCCATCAATGCATTGATATAAAACATCATGGAAACTGCCATAATAATACTTAAAAAGGCATTGACGATACCGATCATTGCTTGCTGCATAGCGCCGCTGACTGCATCAACGTCATTAGTGACACGAGACAAGATATTGCCTTGTTGATTGCGATCAAAGTAAGACACTGGCAAGCGATTGATTTTTTCATCGATATCTTGCCGCAAATCTTTCATCGCAGATTGCACCACGTTTGTGATCAGCAAGCCTGACATCAACTGAGAAACACAGTATCCTAATCCAACAACGCCAATCCAAATCAAGCAAACGATAATATAATCAAAATTGACTCCTTGACCAGCTGCAATGTTGCGGCTGATTTCAGTGGTTGGCAAGCCTGAAACATAAGGCATGGCTGCATTGAAGCCAACGGTTGCCACTGTAAAAACCAAAACGAGTGCAAAGGTTGCTTTGTACGGCTTCAAATAACGCCATAATCGTTTTAGTGAAGAGAATGCTTTCATATCGCCAACTCCTCCTCTGATAACTGTGATGCTGCAATATCGTAATAAACAGAACAATTTTGCAGTAATTCTTTATGGGTGCCGATACCCACAACATCTCCTTCATTCAAGACGATGATTTTATCCGCATGCATGATGGTGCCGACCCGTTGTGCAACGATCAAGACGGTCGATTCAGTGGTTTCTTTCTTCAGACGCGCCCGCAGTTTTGCATCCGTCTGATAATCCAATGCAGAAAAACTATCATCAAAAATATAGATATCTGGGCGGCGGATCACCGCACGGGCAATCGCCAAACGTTGTTTTTGACCGCCAGAAAAGTTTGAACCGCCTTCTGCCAATTCGGCATTGAACCCATTTGGCGTTTTGGCAATAAAATCTGCTGCTTGGGCAATCTCTGCTGCTCTTTCTAAATCAGCTTGGGTCGCATCTTCTTTACCGTATCGCAAGTTATCCGCGATCGTGCCGGTAAAAAGCAACGCTTTTTGCGGAATAAATCCGATTTTATCTCTCAGAGCTGACAACGCGTAGTCTCGGACATCAACGCCGTCAACCAAAACCTGCCCTTGACTGACATCATAAAAACGAGGAATCAGTTGGATCAACGTTGACTTCCCAGAACCAGTACTGCCAATAAAAGCCACTGTTTCCCCAGGAGACGCTGTAAAACTGACATCCCGTATCACTGGACTTTGGGCATGTCCAGGATATGCAAAGGTCACGTTTTTGAATTCAAGATAACCCTTTGTTTTGGTTTCTGTCACCGGTTGTGCCGGTTCCTTGATTTCAGAAGTCGCATCGAGGGCTTCTTGGATCCGACGGGCAGAAACAGCAGCCCGAGGATACATCGTAAAGACTGTCGCAAACATCATAAACGAGAACAACGCATGGAAGATATACTCGATAAAGGCAATCAGGTCTCCCACTTGTAACTGTCCTTGATCGATTTGGATACTTCCCGTCCAAATAATCAAAATCATCACGATATTGAATAAGAAGAAAAAGCCCGGTTGTGCCGTTGCCATCAAACGAAATAAACTGCGAGAGCTCGAGGCATACGCTTGGTTGACTTTGCTAAAACGTGATTCTTCAAACTTTTCATTGACGAAAGCCCGAATCACTCTTAGACCCGAAAGGTTCTCCCGCAAGATCCCATTGATCTTATCCAAGTTGGCTTGTTGTTTTGTTGACAACGGTTCCGAAATTTTTGCGATCGCCACCACCGCAATCAATAAAATCGGCAATGCCCCTAGCACATAAAGTCCTAACTGAGTACTGGTGCGCATCACCATGTACAAACTCACAATAAACATCATTGGGGTCATTAGACCGGTACGCAAAATACTTTGCATGAACAACATGATTTGGTAGGCATCATTGGTCACACGAGTGATCAGTGACGACACACCGATTTTTTCATACTCCGTATGAGAATAACCTTGGACTTTCTCAAAAAGATCATCCCGAATGTCCGCTACAATATTCGTGGTGATCCGCGACGTAAAATAGCCCAACATGATATTCATCGCGATCCCAATCACGGTGATGGCTACCATCGCTGCACCCATCTTCCAAATGTAGTCACGATCCCCATTTGCCATGCCCACATCGATCATGCGTGCCAATAGTGTAGGCAATCCTAGTTCAATCAAAATAAATCCAAAGACACAGATGAAATTCAAAACAAGGAGTTTCTTATTTCTCATCGTATAATGCCACATTAATTTCAAAAAATTCCCTCCTTTTTTTATCCATTGATTTTACTATAGCATACGATTATTTCGAATGTAACGCGATTTGTTGCAAAAAAGAGCAACTTCTCATTAAAGGTCTTTCATTTTGTTTCAGTAAGCCCTTTCACTGTTACGTGATTCTATACTTATTCCTTTTTCTATGCTACACTAGGGATACTTGTAGTGGAACGATTACAAACCCGGTGAATTTATGCGACAACATTCGGAAAGCAAAGACGAGGCTTTCTCTTTTTTCTCACAGCGATTGTCTGAAAAAAGCATGCAGCAGCTCTATGAGCTTTCATTAGGTCACTTTCCTTGGACCTCGATTTTGTTGTGCAGCGAATACATCAAGCAAATAAACTACTGCTTAGACGCAGATAAAGGAGAAAACATATGATTTACAAAATTTATTACCAAGAAACAAAAGACCGCAACCCAAAAAGAGAACAAACACAATCTTTATACATCGAAGCGGATGATGCGGTGATCGCACGTCGCCAAGTTGAACAAAATACCCCATACAACATCGAATTCGTACAAGAATTAGATGAAAAACATTTAGCTTACGAAAAAGAAAACGCTGATTTTAAATTAGCGGAGTTTTAAGATGAAAGTCTCTCTTAAAAACAATGAAACCGGCGTATTCGGTGTCGGTGGACTTGGTGAAATCGGAAAAAACTGTTATGGGGTTCAATTTCAAGATGAAATCATTTTAATTGATGCGGGAATCAAGTTCCCCGAAGATGAATTACTTGGAATCGACTATGTCATTTCTGATTATAGCTATATTGTCCAAAACTTACCGAAAGTCAAAGGATTGATCGTCACCCATGGTCACGAAGACCATATTGGTGGGATTCCTTACTTGCTAAGAGAAGCCAATATTCCCATCTATGCTGGACCATTGGCTCTGGCCTTGATCACCAACAAATTGGATGAGCACGGTTTGCTACGAGATGCAGAATTACATGAAATCAACGAAGATACCATTATTCGCTTCCGGAAAACATCTATTAGTTTTTTCCGCACGACCCATAGTATCCCTGATGCTTTAGGTGTCGTTGTTAAAACACCTTCTGGAAATATCGTCGCAACAGGTGACTTTAAATTTGATTTTACCCCTGTGGGTGAACCTGCAAATCTTCACAAAATGGCCAAAATCGGTGAAGAAGGCGTGCTATGCCTCCTTTCAGATTCTACCAATGCGGAGATTCCAACATTTACCAAATCGGAAAAAACGATTGGCAGCTCGATTTTGAAAATTTTCGAAAAAATCGACGGTCGAATCATTTTTGCCAGCTTTGCTTCAAATATTTTCCGACTGCAGCAAGCCGCTGATGCTGCGGTGGCGACTGGGCGTAAAATCGCTGTTTTTGGCCGCAGTATGGAAAATGCCATTGTCAATGGGCAACGCTTGGGCTACATCAAAGTACCTGATGGTACCTTCGTTGAATCACATGAAATCAATCGTTTGCCTGCAAATGAAACCATGATTTTATGTACAGGATCCCAAGGAGAACCTATGGCTGCCTTAAGCCGGATCGCCAACGGTACCCATCGCCAGATCCAAGTACATCCTGATGATACAGTGATTTTCTCAAGCTCGCCAATTCCAGGAAACACGACTAGCGTCAATCAATTGATCAACTTATTGCTTGAAGCTGGTGCCAACGTGATCCATGGCAAACTAAACAATATTCATACATCAGGGCATGGTGGCCAAGAAGAACAAAAACTGATGTTGCGCTTGATGAAACCTAAATTCTTTATGCCTGTCCACGGTGAGTTCCGGATGTTGAACATCCATACCCAACTTGCCCAAGATGTCGGTGTACCAAAAGAAAATTGTTTCATTATGGAAAACGGTGATATGTTGGCATTGACTGCAGACAGTGCCCGTCCAGCCGGTCATTTCAATGCCAGTGACGTTTATGTCGACGGTAGCGGCATCGGTGATATCGGCAATGTTGTTTTAAGAGATCGTCGCATCTTGTCTGAAGAAGGATTGGTCTTAGCTGTTGCAACTGTGGATATCGCGAAGAAAGAGGTCTTGGCAGGTCCAGACATTTTATCCCGCGGCTTTGTCTACATGCGAGAATCTGGTGAGATGATCAATGAAGCCCAACAGATACTCTTCCGTGCTTTACGAGAAGTCTTGAACCAAGCTGATCCAACAGAACATAAATTGCGTGAAGCGATGTCTGCGGCGCTACAACCGTTTCTTTTTGAAAAAACAGAACGTCATCCGATGATCTTATCCATGATCATGACACCGGATGATCTGAAATAGCTAAAAAAGAACATTCTCTGACTTATTGAGAATGTTCTTTTTTGATTACTCAAACCTATTATAGCAAACAAAAAAAGACCATCGACGAGATGGTCTTTTGGGCTTTTGATATCAAAAGTACGCAAAAGCAGAGATAAACAAGTCTTATGCTTTGTTTACGTTTACTGCTTGAGGACCGCGATCAGAATCTTCAACGTCGAAAGTCACTGCTTGACCTTCTTCTAAAGTTTTGAAGCCTTCACCTTGGATAGCTGAGAAATGTACAAATACATCTGTACCGTCTTCGCGAGAGATAAAACCAAACCCTTTTTCAGCATTGAACCATTTTACTGTACCTTGTTCCATTAAAAAAACCTCCTCGTGCATCAGCACTTAATTGTGTGTAACGTTGCTTTTGTGCGATAGAGGTGTCCCTTACGTTTCAACATCTATACTGCAAACAAAATTACAATAATATTTTACACTTGAAGATATTTTTTTGCAAGACAGAAGATTAATTCTTTCTTTCTGATTTCTCATTTTTTGTCCTTGCGGTCTCTTTTTTCAGATGGATCAATAAAAAATCCCGATCGTGGACGAGGAAAAAGTTTAAGATTCCCACAACCCCTCTTCCCGCAAACTCACATAAGCGTTGTCCCCAATGATCAAATGATCCAATAAATCGATACCCATGATTTCACCGCACTTCATGAGGCGCCGCGTAAAGGCCAAATCTGCTTCGGATGGTTGCGGGCTGCCGCTTGGATGATTGTGAATTGCAATCACGCGCGCAGCGCTGCAACGCACTGCACCATGAAAGATTTCTCTTGGATGCGCGATCGACTGATTTAGCGAACCAATAAACAAGGTTTTTTTCTGGATGATTTCATTTTTTGTGTTGAGATATAAACAAAGCAAGTGTTCTTGACGATAGTCTTTTAATTCTTGCATCATCAGTTTGGCAATATCCATGCTGGAATTGACTTTGCCATATTTGGGCTGTCCTGCCCGTTGGATCCGTCCCCCCAACTCGATCATCGCCTTGATCTCGATGGCTTTGATTTGCCCCACACCGCGAATTTCCTGTAATTCATCAAGGGTCACTTGCTTGAGTTCGTATATGTCCTCGAAGCGATTCAAAATGACGCCGGCCAATTCCAACACATTCAATGGATGTGCACCCGTGCGCAGCAAAATCGCCAATAGCTCCTGGTTGGATAATGCCTCAACCCCATATTGCAGCATACGTTCGCGGGGATAAGAACTTTGAGGGATCATGGTTTTATTCATAAAAAAACTCCTTTGCACTATTCTATAATAGAAATACGCAAAGGAAGTTCACCTGATAGGCTAATGCAAAGTTTTTTTACAAATGATAGCTTGCTTCAAGAAATGCAGGTACGTCCGTCAATGAAGGCAAAATCGCCAACACTTTTTCTTCAATGATCGTTGTTGGCGCAATCAAATCAGGAATCATGATCACAGAGATTCCAGCACTGTGGGCGGCATGGATGCCATTCGCTGAATCTTCTAAGATGACCAAGGATTCTTTAGGTACTTCAAGAATCTGTTGGGCTTTCTCAAAAATTTCCGGGTCTGGCTTGGCTCTGGTCACATCATCAAAACAGACGATTTCAGGAAACGCATCCGTTAAATCAGCTGCGGCCAATAATGTATCGATCACCATCCGTTGATTACTCGACGCCAAGATGCGGGGTATTTGCTGGTCATCTAAGAACCGCAAGATATCATAAACACCTGGTTTCAGTTCTGCTGCACCTTGTTCGAACATAGTCACTGTTCGATCAAAAGCCGCTTGAATAAAGCGACTGATTTTGTCATGACCAAATACCGGATCAAATCGTTCATGGTACGCTGCCCACACTTCCTCATCCGATACACCGACATAGGCCAGATACAATTCTTTGCTATACGGTATACCCATTTCATCTGCGACAACTTGTGTTGCCTGATAATAAAGTAGTTCTGTATCAAACAATAACCCATCCATATCGAAAATCACACCTTGCAACTTAGCCATTATTTCCTCCTATTGATCGCAATAATTCACGTACTTCTGAAACAAAATATAAAGAGCCGGTGATCAGCAATAAGTCTTCGCTGGTCATTTTTTCTAATAACTCGGCTAATCCAAATTGCCAAAGTGAAACAGTTGAGATTCGTTTTGTATCTATTTCTTGATAGCCAGCTGCCAAGTTGACAGCTTTGGGATAATCAAAGGTAGTCATATAAATTTCAGCTTGCGGGATTTCAAGCAGCTGCGCCAGCATTTGAGGAATATTTTTGGTTTCTAATGCCGAAAAAAGGATATGGATATGGTAATCTTTGAACTCTTCCTTCATTGTATCGACCAGACGCATCATCGCGTGGGTATTGTGGGCACCGTCCAAAATCACCAATGGTTCCTGACTCAGCTTCTCCATGCGTGCTGGCCAGTAGGCTTTTTTCAACCCGTTGCGAACAGCCTTGGCAGTAAATGGCAGCTGTTTTTGTGCACAATACAATGCATACAATTGAATCGCCACACCGGCATTCTCTGGTTGGTGGCGTCCCAGCATCGGTGTGATCAAGCTTTTGATTTTGCCTTGTGCATTTTCAAAATCAAATACTTCTCCCCATGATGCATCAGGATGGCGGTAGGTTACTTTATAACTATCCCCTAAATGATAAGTGGCTGCATTGGCTTCTTTTGCTTTGGTATCGATCACCGATAATGCGGGTTCTGCAATATTTCCTATGACCACTGGCACTCCGTCTTTAATGATGCCTGCTTTATGGGCCGCAATGGCTTCGATCGTATCCCCAAGGACATCCATGTGATCCATCCCGATTGTTGTAATAGCTGTCAGTATCGGCCTAATCACATTGGTACTATCTAACAAGCCCCCCAGACCCACTTCAATCAAGGCAACATCGACTTTCTGCTCAGCAAAATACCCTAACGCCAGTGCTGTAATGATTTCAAACTGTGTGATCCCCGTCACTGCTTCCTCTTGGTCTAACTGAGCGACTAGGGGCTGTATTCTTTCGACCCAGTCGACCAAATCTTCATCAGAAATAAATTGCCCATTGATTTCGATGCGTTCGTTAAAGGACTCGATATGGGGCGATGTAAATGTACCCACTTGTAAACCACTTTCCTCTAATAAGCTACGCAAATAACTGACGGTCGATCCTTTGCCATTGGTACCGGCGATATGGATCATGGTTACTTCTTTTTCTGGGTTGCCTAACAGCTTCAATAAGGCCTCAACACGGCGTAATCCGGGTCTGACGCCAAATGTTAAGCGGCCATGGATCCATGCAATTGCTTCTTCGCTTGTCATTTCATTCACCTCGGCTTTATTTTAACAAAAAAGGAACAGCTTTCCTAATTTCTATGACCATCTATACGTATGAAAAAATGTAAAAAGAGAGAAGCGCAAAACCTTCACTTCTCCCTTTTCTCATTGACTTTTTTATTGAATCGTTCGTAATTGGTCGATTCGTTCTTGTACTTGTTGTTTTTTCTCAAGATAGTCTGCTTCTTTGCTGCGTTCTTGGGCAACGACTTCTTCAGGCGCATTGGCCACGAAACGTTCATTCGATAGTTTCCCTTGAACACGTTTGACTTCTTGCGTGTATTTACCCAATTCCTTTTCTAAACGAGCGATTTCTTCTTCAATATCAATCAGTCCTGCCAACGGCAAATAGATCGTTGCGCCGGTCAAGATGGCTGACATCGCTAATTCTGGTGCATCTAATGTATTTGAGATCACCAATTCTTCTGGGTTGCAAAAGCGCTCGATATAATTCTTGTTGGTGATCAAGAAATCTTCAACCGCTTGATCATTGGTTTGGATCAACAAGGTGATCGGTTTGGATAATGGTGTATTGACTTCTGCCCGGATATTTCGTACAGACCGGATCAATTCTTTCAAGACTTCCATTCCTTGTGCTGCTTTATCGTCTGACCATTCGGGTGCCACAACTGGATAATCAGCCACCACCAGGGAATCACCTGTGTGGGGAAGTTTACTCCAAATTTCTTCTGTCACGAATGGCATGATTGGATGCAGCAGACGTAAAATTTGATCAAGGACATGGACCAAAATACTCTTATTGACGTGTTTGGCAACTTCATTGTCGCCATATAAAGTTTCTTTTGACATTTCAATATACCAATCGCAGAAATCATCCCAAATAAAGTTATATAATTGACGGCCTGCTTCCCCAAATTCAAAGCGTTCAAAGAGCTCAGTAACTTTTTCGATGGTTTCGTTTAGACGTGTCAAGATCCAACGATCGGCAACAGATTTTTCACCAGAAAAATCAATGTCTTCCACAGTCAGGCCTTCCACATTCATCAAAACAAAACGCGAAGCATTCCAGATTTTGTTGATGAAGTTCCAAGCAGCATCCATTTTTTCATAGCTGAAGCGGACATCTTGGCCAGGGGCAGAACCATTTGATAAGAACCAGCGCAATGCATCTGCACCATATTTTTCAATGACTTCCATCGGATCGATCCCATTGCCCAATGATTTGCTCATTTTGCGGCCTTGTTCATCGCGAATCAAACCATGGATCAAGACATTTTCAAAGGGCCGTTTGCCTGTGAACTCCAAACTTTGGAAAATCATTCGACTAACCCAGAAGAAAATAATATCGTATCCGGTAACCAATGTATTGGTTGGGAAGTAGCGTTGGTAATCCTCGCTTTGTTCATCTGGCCAACCCATTGTTGAAAATGGCCATAATGCTGAACTGAACCATGTATCCAAGACATCTGGATCTTGTTGCCAATTCTCGGCATCTTCGGGTGCTTCTAACCCTACATACATTTCGCCGGTTTCTTTATGGTACCACGCTGGGATTTGGTGGCCCCACCAAAGCTGACGGGAGATGACCCAATCATGTACGTTGTCCATCCAACGCAAGAATGTTTGATTGAAACGTGGCGGGTAAAATTCAACCGCATCTGCTGTATCTTGATTGTCGATTGCTTGTTGGGCCAGTGGCGCCATTTTCACGAACCATTGGGTGGATAGTCGTGGTTCAACGACAACACCTGTTCTTTCTGAGTGACCAACACTATGGACCATTTTTTCAATTTTGATCAAACGGCCTAGTGCGTCTAAGTCTTGCACGATTTGTTTTCTAGCGGCAAAACGATCCATACCGGCATAAGCACCAGCCAAATCATTCATTGACCCATCTTCATTCATCACATTGACCCTTGGCAAATCATGACGGTTCCCAACCTCAAAGTCATTGGGATCATGGGCTGGGGTGATTTTCACAACACCAGTACCAAATTCTTGATCTACATATTCATCAGCAATGATCGGAATCTCTTTATTGACCAGTGGCAAAATCACCATTTTGCCAATCAAGCCTTGATAACGTGCATCTTCTGGATGAACAGCGACTGCCGTATCTCCTAGCATCGTTTCTGGACGGGTCGTTGCGATCTCTACAACACCGCTGCCGTCTGCCAATTCATAAGACATATGGTAGAAGGCGCCTTCGATGTCTTTGTGGATCACTTCGATGTCAGACAAAGCCGTGCGTGCTTGGGGATCCCAGTTGATGATATATTCTCCGCGGTAAATCAACTCTTTTTCATACAATGTCACAAAAACTTTGCGGACAGCTTCTGACAGCCCTTCATCTAGTGTAAACCGTTCACGACTATAATCTAATGACAAACCCATTTTAGCCCATTGTTCACGAATGTGACCGGCGTACTCTTCTTTCCAATCCCACACTTGTTCAATAAATTTTTCACGACCTAGGTCATAACGAGAAATTCCTTGTTCACGTAATTTTTCTTCCACTTTGGCTTGGGTTGCGATGCCGGCATGGTCCATTCCTGGCAACCATAAAGTGTCGTACCCTTGCATCCGTTTTTGGCGAATGATAATATCTTGCAATGTGGTATCCCAGGCATGTCCCAAATGCAATTTACCGGTTACGTTTGGTGGTGGGATCACGATCGAATAGGGTTTGGCTTCTTTGTTGCCGCTTGGTTTGAAGCGATCATGGTCGAGCCAATCTTGATAGCGTCCGGCTTCAACTTCCTGCGGATTGTATTTTGTTGATAATTCCTCTGTCATTTGGATTCCTCCTATATGGTTTGGTTATTTTGCAGACGGGGTACTGGTCAAAAGATCGCGCTGCTTTCACTTTGATTCCTTGGGAGTCTGCGACGGCTTTTCACCGCCAAGTACAGCAAAAAGCGCCCTAAATGCCGAGGCATTTAGGGCGCTGAAACGCGGTACCACCTAAATTGTAGATTTCTCTACCACTTTGACGTGAGTTAACGGTCACGATGCGTTTGTCCTCGGATCGATCATCCTCGGATCAAAGACCTTCAAGCTACCTTCTTTGTTTCTGGGAAAGTCTTGCACCAACCGACTTTTCTCTTAACACCAGGTGAACAAATACTCCTCTTGAACATTGTCTTGCTGTTTTCATTCTTGTTTCATCTTGCTACATTCTACAATGAAGTCAATTGAAAGTCAATTAGAGGTTTGCTTTGGCTGTTTCAATAGCTGCTTGATAGTTCGGTTCTTGTGCAATTTCTGGTACGATTTCAACGTGACGCATGACACCGTCACGATCTAAGACAAAAATAGCCCGTGCGAAATGACCAAAATCTGGTATCATGATTTGATATGCTTCACCGAAGGTATTTGCTGGATCATGTAAAACGATCATATCAACGCCTTCTTTGCCGCACCAGTTTACTTGTTCTTCTTTGGTATTATTTGAGATCGTTACGAAATGGATCTCATCTAATTGACTGGCTTCTTGATTAAAACGTTTGGTTTGTAGTGCACAAACCCGCGTATCGATATCAGGAACGACACTGATGATCGTTGGCTTTCCTAAAAAATCTGCCAATGCATACTCGGTATCATCCAAACTCTTCAAACGAAAATCATGGGCAATATCCCCCACTCGTGGTTGATCCCCGGGTACTTCATAGACGGTTCCTTTACGTGTAACTTGCATGTCATCTCTCCTATTACGTTTTCTCCCAGTATAAGGAAGAATCCCGTAAAACGAAAAGAATTTGCTCAAACTCTCTCTTTTTGTGAATAGGTCGTATCAAAAAAGATCAATGTCTGTAACTCTGTCGTCAAGTCGATATATTGTATATTGACTGTTTTCGGTACGTTGACCGGATCTGGGGCAAAATTTAAGATTGCTGTGATTCCCGCATCTACGATTTTATCCACTGCGCTTTGGGCATAACGGCTGGGCACTGTAGAAATGGCCACGGTAATGCCCTTTTCTTTAACGACTGCGGCCAATTGATCCATGCCGTAAACATAGTGATCGCCGATTGTTTGACCAACCATTGCAGGATCATTGTCAAAGACCGCTGTCACTGAAAGGTTTTCGTTGCGCCGGAAATTGTTGTTTGCCAAGGCTTTTCCTAAATTGCCAAAACCAATCAAGGCAATTTTCTTTTCTTCATTGGTTTCAAGAATATGACTCAATACCTCAATCAAATAAGGCACATCATAGCCGTATCCGCTTCTGCCTAATTCACCTAAATGAGAAAAATCACGGCGTATCGTTGCAGAAGGCACTTGCGTGATCTCCGCAAATTCTTTTGATTTGATTCGTTGGACACCTGTAGCGTCCAGAAGTTTCAAATGTCTTAAGTACGCTGGCAGCCGTTTGGCAGTTGCTTTTGGAAGTTTCTTTTCTCTTAAGATTTCCATTATTCTACCTCTCTTGTTAAATTATTCACATATCGAGTGTAGCACGTTAAAATTTGAATAGCAAGAAATTATTCACAAACTTTTACTTAAAAAGCCTGCATGTCCGTTAACCAACATGCAGGCTTGTCTCATTCATCTTATTTTATGCTTTTATAAGAAATCAGCAAACTCTTCGTTCTTGGCTTGTTTCGCAGTGATTTGTTCGATTTTCAAGCCAGCCATCGCGCGACTGATCATGCCTTCAATATCTAAACGTTCTTCATATAAATGAACCTTTTCCAATTTAGGGCGTGTTTTGGGTTGTGGTGGTGCAAAAATCGTACAACAATCTTCAAATGGCTGGATCGCCAATTCAAAGGTGTCGATTTCTTGGGCAACATCGATGATCTCCAATTTGTCCATTGTTGCAACGGGACGGATAATCGGTGTATTGGTCACTTCATTGATCGCAACCATGCTTTGTAAAGTTTGTGAAGCTACTTGTCCTAAAGACTCACCATTCAAGATCACCAAGCCTTGGCGTTGTGCACGAATCGCATCTGTCAATCTGAGCATCATACGACGAGTCAATGTCATCCAGTACCCTTGTGGTACCCGATTTTTGATTTCTTCTTGGACTTCTGTGAAAGGCACTTCGATAAATTGAATACTGCCGACATATGGCACCAATTTTTCAGTCAAATCCTTGGCTTTTTGCAAGGCTTGCTCACTTGTATAAGGTGGACTCGCAAAGTGGACAGCTTCGATCTCGACTCCGCGCTTCATTGCAAAATATCCAGCAACAGGTGAGTCGATTCCGCCAGATAACATCAGCATGCCTTTGCCACTTGTTCCAACAGGCAGCCCGCCGGCCCCTTGAATCGTTTCATAGGATAGGTAGGCACCGTCCATCCGAATTTCTACCCGTAGGTTGATATCGGGTTTCTTCATTTGGACACGAATATCGGGGAAAATATCAAACACGGCATTTCCCAAGGTCAAATTGAGTTCATTGCTGTCTTGGACAAATGAATGGTCACTACGTTTGGCAGTGATTTTGAATGTCTCTTTACCCGTATAAATTTCTTTCATCACTGTTTGAACAGAGGCTTTTAGGACCTCGATATCTTTTTCAACACGGATACTTGGTGAAAAATTTTGAATGCCGAAAACCTTTTGCAACTTGGGCATAATCAGTTGCCCATCGGCCCCATTTAATAACAAGTGCATCCGATCTCTTTCTGCGTGGATTTTCACATCAGGAAAGTCTGCTAGTGTTCGTTTCACGTTTTCAGCCAATTGCATAATAAAGCTGCGACGATTTTTTCCTTTGGTAGATAGTTCGCCATAACGAACCATGATTTCAGTATAATTCACAAATAAACTCCTTTATATTTCGTTTGATGATTGTTTCATTCCATCTATTTGGCTTAATTGATTTTGGAAAATTTTTGATAGAGCTGGTGAAAAACAATTAGAAATTGTTCGACTTCAGCCATAGTGTTGCTTTCATCTAAACTGATACGCACTGCCGATGTCGCTAACTCATTGGCCACGTGCATCGCATGCAAAGTGCTGCTGGCCATCTTTTTACGGGAAGAACACGCGCTAGTCGTAGAAATATAAATTTGTTTTTCCTCAAACGCATGGACCAATACCTCGCCTCGGATCCCTTTTAAAGCAAAACAAAGGATATGAGGAGCAAACTGCTCGCTGCCCGAAAATAATGTCACTTTCTCGTAGCTTGCTAAAGCCTCCATCAGATAGTGCTTTAATAACTCAACATGGTTTGGTCGCTCAGCCTGATGTTCTGTCGCTAAACGCAACGCTTTGGCCATGGAAGCAATGGCTGGTACGTTCTCCGTCCCACTGCGCTGGTTGTTCTCTTGTCCGCCACCTGTCATCAGCGGCGCCAATTTGCGTCCTTGTTTCCAGTATATAAAGCCTACACCCCGCGGACCATGAAATTTATGGGCTGAAAATGTCGCAAAGTCCACCCGTTCTGGCAGCCATTTTTCTTGAGAAACTTTGGTGATTGCTTGAACAGCATCCACGTGAAAATGGATCGTTGGGTAGTTTTTAAGGACAGTTGCGATTTCCTCAATGGGTTGGATGCTGCCAATTTCATTGTTGACCGCCATCACGGAAACCAGAATTGTTTCTTTGCGGATCATTGCCGAAAGTGCATCGACTTTGACAAAGCCTTGCTGGTCCACCGGTGCGATACTGACCTCAAAACCTAAGTCCGACAATTGCGCTGCGGTTTCGCTCACCGCTGGATGTTCGATACTTGAGATAATCAAATGATTGCCGTACGCTTTCTTGGCTAGCGCAGTTCCTTTAAGTACCCAGTTGTCGCCTTCTGTTCCACCACTTGTAAAAGCGATCTCGGAAGGTTTAACGGATAAAGTATCAGCAATTTGTTGTCTTGATTGCTGCAGCAGACGATTGGATTGATTGCCTAAATCATGCAAGCTCGATGGATTGCCGATGATCCGCTGACTCACTTGTGTATATGTATGTAAAGCTTGGGGATAAATCGCAGTTGTGGCACTGTTGTCAAAATAAATCAATGATAGGACCCTTTCTCTAAAAAATTCTTTCCCATTATAACTGGTGTAGCTGACACTTTCAAGGTTTCGACATCAATGTTGTGTTTTTATAAGGAATCCTTGTGTTCTCTAGTAGGTAGTCCGTACCAGAAATAATGGTTTTCATAGCATAAAGAAAGCCAGCAGTTGTCCACTGGCTGGCTTTAGGTTTAGACTAAGTCGCGGTTATTAAAATAAAAATTTTCGATTCGTTTGAAAGCGCCAGGTTCGACACGTTCTAATGCCGTACCGATTTCGTCTAATGCATCTTGATAGCGATATTCTTTGCTGAAAAGATACAATGATTTATCGATTGCTGCTTTGATATCTGGATGGGAATGACGATAGCGGTTTGCGTATTGCATCATTTGTTCAGTCAACGCTGCCGCATCCACTAAGTCATGGGTTTGTTCGTCTAATAAGTTTAGGTCATCTTCACAAACAGAAACCAATTTATTGATGTCTTGCATATTGATTCGAATCTTGTTCAACTCTTTGCCCAAATCTTCGACACGATCTGTTGCCACAAAGAAGAATTCCAAGTATTCTCCAGGCAAACCTGGTAAACGTTGTTTTTCTACAAAGCGTTTCAAGTTGCGTAAGCGGAATTCGAAGGTTTCCACTTTTTCATGTGCTACTTTTTCGCCACGCCGTAATTCTGCCAATGATTCATCGATTTCTACTTGTTGGCTTTCAACATCATCAAGGATCTTGTACGCATCTTTATAATAGCTTTGCACTTCTGAGTAAGGAATTTCATGGTTTTCAAGTTGCGGCAAGTATTCATTGTTGCGTCGTGCCAATTCATCGACTTCTGTTTGGAAACCGCGGACACGTCCTAGCTCATTGTGATTCAATGTGTAGCTTTGTGCAGTATGATCTAATTCGATCAATAGTTGACGGTTGTTCTTTGTCGCATGTTCAATGTAATCAACGATCACTTGGCGGTTCTTCATCACATATTTCTTGGCATTGATTTCTCGTTCCATGACTGTATATAAGCCATCGATATCACTTGCTGTGTCACGGTTAGCAACTTCCACAGTTGCCACCTCTGTTTTGGCAAGGTCATTGGTTGAATTTTCCACCCGTTTTTTGACACGGTTGATATCTTCTTGAAAATTCTTTTCAGGGAACACATATTTTTGATCAAGCAGTTTTTGATAACCGTCTTGGATCTCTTTCAATTGGTCTGGGAAAGTTCGGTTCAATTCTTCATAAGCAGCCGGTATGCGTTTCATCAGGTCTTCGACTTCATACGTGTGTTGTTCCGCTTGTTCTAAGACTTCGCGGGCTTCAACAGGATCACCTGATGTATTCAATGTCACAAATTGCGTGAATTCAATTTCAATATTTTTGATTTGTTTTTGTAATTCGTTATAAGCTGGACCAAATTCTTCCCCTTGTTCACGAAGTTTTTGTTTCAATTCTTCATAAACATCTAATGCTTTTTGGACTTCTAGTGAATTGCGCTCTTCACTCTCACGCAATTCTTTCAAACCAGCACGGATCTCTTCAACTTGGCTTTCCATGTCATTCATCGTGGCTTCAGCTTGTTCGATTGCTCCTTTGGCTTTAAAGAAGCGAATCCGTTCATTTAATTCTTCCACTTCAAAAATTTGACTTTCTAATTCTGCAAATGATTTGGTAGAAATATCTGTCCATTGTTGGTTCCATTCCCGGAACGTATTTTGACTTTGACCGACAAGGTGCATTCTCTTGACTTCATCGACCTCTTCTATGACTGGCAAGTCAAAAAGGTTTTCTTTACGTTTTTCCAAGGCATTCAGTTTTTCTTGGTTTTTCTTTCGCATAAAATAGCCGATTGCATACAAAATCGCTGCAATGACGATAATCGCAATGACAATGCCGAAGATGATATTAGTTCCCATGTTGTGGTTCCTCCAATTTTCAAATATACATGTTGCGTCTGAAATCTGCCAACCAGCAGATTGATTTTGATTTCGGGGCTTTTTTCACAAAAGGACAGAAGTCCCCTTTATAAAAAAGCATCTACGCTAGATTATAGCATAAAGAAAAAAATCAAGCATTAGATTGAGGCAAAAAAGATTGACTTTTTTGGCAGCTGATTGTTTAAGACGGATTTTCTACCTGTAATGAAAGCAAATAATGAATATTTACAAGCAACAAACACTTTTTTTAAGCATTTTATCCTCTTTTTTCACGAAACAACTTGATTTATCAAAAGCGAAACTGTACTCTAGTAAAAAGCTTGAACAGGAGTATGTCAAATGAAAGTAGCAAAATTTGGAGGCAGTTCTCTCGCCTCAGCTGAACAAGTTCAAAAAGTAGTTGATATTATCAAAGAGGATCCAAACCGACGATTTGTGGTTGTATCTGCCCCCGGCAAGCGCACCAGTTCAGACAAAAAAGTGACTGACTTGCTTTTGGCGGTTTGTGCCGCTCGTTCGATCAATGAACCAATCGATGCATTGATCGAAGAAATTTATGCTAGATATGAAGCAATCGCCGCACCATTCAAGATTGCAGATGATCATTTAGTCGCCATTCGCAACTCTTTACAGCAGTTTGCCACACTGCCTTATGAGAACAACCCGCATTTTTATGATACAGTTTTGGCCAGTGGCGAAGACAACAACGCCAAATTGATTGCAGGCATCTTACAAAGCTGCGGGGTAGCTGCCCGATACATGAATCCTCAAGAATTGGGGATGATGGTGACTGATGAGCCGCAAAATGCCCGCATCCTGAATGCGTCTTATGAAAAAATCTATGCTTGGCATGATAGTCAAGACATCTTAGTCATTCCTGGCTTTTTCGGGTATACCGAAGCTGGTGAAATCTGCACATTTTCGCGCGGCGGATCGGATATTTCAGGTGCGATCGTTGCGGCTGGTCTGCAAGTAGATTTATACGAGAATTTTACCGATGTCGATGGGATCTTTTCCGCTCATCCCGGTTATGTACACCGACCTGAACCGATCAAAGAAGTGACTTACCGAGAAATGCGGGAATTGTCTTATGCCGGTTTTACCGTTTTGCATGACGAAGCCTTGATGCCTTCTTACCATGCCAAAATCCCTGTAGTGATCAAAAACACCAATAACCCCAGTCATCCAGGTACATTGATCACCAACAATCGAGACAATTTGGACCAACCAGTGATCGGCGTGGCCAGTGATGAGGGTTTTTGTATGATCTATATCCGCAAGTACCTCATGAACCGCGAAGTCGGTTTCACCTTACGGGTACTAGAAATTTTCCGCGATCTTAATTTGAATTATGAACACATGCCTTCAGGGATCGATGATATTTCGATTATCATGCGTGCCAATCAGTTGACCGCTGCGTTAGAAGAAACACTGTTAAGAAAAATCGCATACGAGATCGATCCAGATGAATTGCGTATTACACATGATCTCTCTATGGTCGTCGTGGTTGGCGAAGGCATGCGGCAACGGGTGGGGATCACTGCAGACAGTACTGCAGCTCTTGCCCGTAAGAACATCAACTTAGAGATGATCAACCAAGGATCCTCCGAAGTCAGCATTATGTTCGGTATCCACAAAGAACAAGAAAAAGCCGCCGTTCGGACATTGTATTATACCTTTTTCGATTAGCGTCAAATCAAACGACCGCCAACAGGGTGCAAGCACCTCTGTTGGCGGTCGTTTGATTATTTTACTGTTTGGTCATCTTGCAGCAGTCTTTGTTTTGCTTGGATTTGGCGTGCAATCTCCGCCTTGATCTTACGTTCTGGTGCAAAGCGTTCTGACCAATCATCCGGTTTCATCACCTTATGGGTTTCCGGATGATAGTGCGGCTGTCCGTCAGGAAATAATTTGCCCATATTGGCTTGGTGGACAATTGCTAACAATGGATCTGGATCGATCCCCATAAGTGAAAAAGAGCCATACGTGAAATACAGCAAATCGCAAAGAGCGTCCACTTGTTCCGTGAACGTGTCTTCCGTCTGTTGCGCTTTGACCCTGAGCTTTTTTTCGGCTTGATCGATCGCCCGATGCAGATCAGACAACCCTTGAGAAAATTTCTCCTGGTCATTGTCACTGGCCGCATAAATAAACTCAACGATTTCTTCAATTTTGAAACCGCCTCGAAAGACCGCTTTTTCATAAGAAAAAGGTTGCGGAACTGGTGGACAGGTTGGATCAAATGTTTGGTGAAATTCTTCGGTCATGTCAAATGGACGCATCTATCTTCCTCTTTTCTGGTTAAAGATTCCTGGCTTGGTTTCAGAGATGGCATCGATAATGCCATAATGAATCAATGCTTGCTGAATACCATCTTCATTATTGGAGGCTGTGACATAATCAGCACTCTCTTTGGTCACGTTTTGCGCATTGCCCATCGCCACACCAATCCCCACGCCTTCTAGCATCTCAACATCATTGAAATGATCGCCAAAAGCCATTGCTTCTTCCATTGCAATCCCCTCATACGCGAGAAATTCTTTGATTCCTCTTAACTTTGATCCTCTTTTGGGCACAATATCCACTGAATAGGCATTGGACCGTTTAAAGTCGCATTGGGGCAGTTTACTGGTCAGCTTATCCTTCTCTGACTCTGGGCTCAACATGATACATTGATAAATCGGTTCCCGCAAAATATCCAATGACTCATAACGTTTCGCATTGCGATTCGGACTAAATCGCTGTAACATTTTTTTCATAAAACCGACAGGAAATTTTTTTGGTACAAATCGTAAATAGCGCTGCATGATCGGCGATTGACTCAAACGAATCGTAAAACTGCCCGCTACCTGGGTTTCGCCGCCAAACATCACTTGACGATAATTTTCATCCGCATAGTCAACGATCGTCTCTAACGTTTGCTTAGAAAATGGTTTGGCATAAATCAAACTTTCATTTGTATAAACATATTGACCATTGTAGGTAATAAACATGTCTAGAGACAGATAATCAATGACTTTATCCAACTCGACTGGTCCTCGTCCTGTCGCAATACCGCATAAGACGCCCTTATCTTGCGCCTGTTTGATGGCTGCACGGGTACTGGCCAGTGCTTTGCCATTATCGGCAATCAATGTACCATCGATATCAAAAAAAATTGCTTTAATCATAAGACTCCTCAAAATAACTCCAATTGGTTAGGATTCAATGCTTCATAAGCTAATTGCAGCTTGCTGATCATTTCTTGTGCATTATCCGCTGCATCTCTACCTGCATTGTTATTGAAAATCACTGCTGTTTCTCGGGCGTTGGCAGCTACCGATCGAATGGTATTTGCCAATTCATTGATTTCGTTCTCATTGTAGCGATATAATGTGCGCACATGCTTCGCTTCTGGTCCAGTCGCTGTCCAACCGCTATCATTCCGTCCATGAAAGCGACACAAAGCAAACGCTGGGTTTGTGACCGCAGCATCCAGCGGAATCGTCGTCGACAATCGTTTCGGTTGGTCTACTGCTACCAATGAAAATTGTTTCTTTGTCATATACTCAATCATTGAAGGGTAAAAAGCTGGTTGGTACCAACTGATATCCCGCAACTCGATCGCCACAGGATAATCGGCAAACCACGTTCTTACTTGATCTAAATACGCCACATTCTGTTTGGTACATTTGAACTGATTGGGAAATTGCGCCAATAGACAATATAATTTCCCGGCTTCAACCATTGGTGCAATCGCCGTTTTGAATAGTCTCAGAGATTCTTCCAATGTGATTCCTTCAGGCAGCTCACCTTGGGTCGTGATACTTTGATGCACTTTGAGCACAAAGCGAAAATTATCAGGTACTTGTGTCAACCAGTTGCGTACATCTTTTTCTTTAGGCAAAAAATGATAGGTGGTATCCAACTCTACAACCGGAAAATAACGGGCATATTCAAATAATTTAGACGTTTTTCTGTCCACCAGACGACCGTGTTCACTAAATGTCGTACAGCCGATACGAATCATTTTACCGCCTCCCTTGTCTTCTCATTTCAATAGTATACAATAGTTTAGAGTGAAGCGTAAATAATTAGTGCAGGTGATGAAAAAATGAAACGAATTCTTGTATTGCATACTGGCGGAACGATTGCCATGAAAGAAGATACCCTAACAGGCGGGGTCAGTCCAGACGTCAGCAACCCACTGATGGACGCACCCATCCACATCGATGAAGATGTCGAATTGATCGTTGAGGATATCTTTAATCTGCCTAGCCCCCATATGACGCCAAATGAAATGCTGCAGCTAAAAGAACGCATTCAGTTGGCGCATATCAGTGGTATAGACGGTGTCGTGATCACCCATGGAACAGATACTTTAGAAGAAACAGCCTTTTTCTTAGACACAACGATCGGCAGTCAATTGCCAATCGTGGTCACTGGGGCGATGCGTTCAAGCAATGAAATCGGCAGTGATGGTCTATATAATTTTGAAAGTGCGATTCGCGTCGCTAAGTGTCCAGATGCCTTAAATAAAGGCGTCCTTGTTGTGATGAATGATGAGATCCACTCCGCACGGTATGTGACTAAAACCCATACGACCAATATTGCCACCTTCCGTACACCTACGTTAGGGCCAATCGGTTTGGTGACCAAACATCGGATTATCTTTATGCAAGAATTATTGAATAACCACCAAATAGATGTTGATCGTGTGGACGGCCTCTTCCCTATCGTGAAGGCATACGCTGGCATGACAGGAGAACTCTTTGAAGCTTTGGCTGAATCCCAAATCGATGGCTTAGTGATCGAAGCCCTTGGTGCGGGCAACTTGCCACCACAAACCATCGATCCCTTAAAGAAACTGCTCGCTCGACACATCCCAGTTGTGCTGGTTTCTCGCTGTTTTAATGGGATCGCCGAGCCAGTTTACGATTACCCAGGAGGCGGAATCGAATTACAACAGCTTGGAATCATTTTTTGCAACAGTATCAATAGTCAAAAAGCCCGTATCAAATTGTTGATTGCCAAAAACCGCGGACTTACATTCCCAGAATTGACCGCTTTTATGGAAAACTAAACAAGCAAACGCCCTGCGCTCTTAAACAAGAACGCAGGACGTTTTTTTATCGCGGAATCCAACTAAAAACAGCCTCGCAATAGGTTACATCTGCAATTTTGATTTCATGCAAGGATTGTAAACGGCGCACTTCTCCTGAATCCAATACTTGCGCTTCATTGATTTGGACATGACTATCGATCAAATTGCCATAAGCGACTTCCCGATCAAATCGAATCGTCACTTCTTGTACTTGGTTTTTCGCTAGAAAATCATAGCCCAGCACATCCAAAAGCCAATTGAAATAAATGGCGTTATTGACATGCTGATTGCTGTCGATATCATAAAAGCGCACACGATATGGCAAAGATTTGCCTTGTGTGATCGGATCGATCTTCGGATAGCGTTTGATTCGTTTGATTTTCTCGCTGCCAAAAGGTGCAACGATCTCATCAGGTACGCTGCTGACCTTACGGGTTTCAGGATTCATCAATGCAAAGACGGCCTCGATTTTGACCAATTCATTTCCTTGTTCATCTAATAACCAAAAGTAACGATAGCAAAAGAACTTATTGTATTCCTTGGCTTGGGTCACGACTTGAATCTGCTCCCCCACTTTTGGCAATCTGGTCACCAGAATATGATAACTCGTAATGATCCAAGTCAATCCATATCGACCGATCACTTCGGGGCCACGATCCAACTGTTCACTTTGTTCCTCCGATGCTTTGATAGCGACACCCAGCATAGCGGGAAACGTCATCGTTTGATTGATATCACACTCATAGTACGCAACTTCATGCGTTGTTTGGTACTTGTTTGCCATTAAAAAACTGCCTCCTAAAAACGATTCAAGATCTCATCAACATTTGGTCCATAACTTTCGCCAAATTGATTTAAATGAACCAATAAATAATATAACTGATAAATCGGCAAGCGTTCTTGCCAGCCAGATTCCAACGGAAAGACCTCTTGATAGCCTGCCAAAAACTGATCTTGAAAACCACCGAATAGTTGCGACATCGCAATATCCATTTCCCGATCCCCATAAGAAATTGCTGGATCAAGAAAAACCGGGGTTCCCTGTTGGTCAAATAAAACATTGCCTCGCCAAAAATCACCATGCAAGAGTGAAGGTACGATCCGACGCTGTTGCCAATTGGCGGATATCCATTCTTTGAGCCGTAAATAAGCCGTTTCTCTTTCATGATTCCAGCAATTGCCTAGTTTAGCCAACTCTACTTGCACATCTAATCGGCAAATCGTGTAAAATTGCACCCAATCGGTGGTTTGAGAATTGACTTGCGGCAAAAATCCAATATAATTGTCCACTTCTAACCCAAAAGTTGACTGTGTTTGCTGATGTAAATAAGCCAAGCCACGACCAATATCCCGATGATCGCCAGATCCTTGTTCGATCCACTCTAATTGCAAGAAAGCGCCCCATGGACTCTCACCAAGCGACTGTACTTGTGGTACCCGAACATAAGGAGCCAACGCCTGCAGACCTGCTGCTTCCGCTGCAAAAAAGGACTGTTTGACACCCGGATGGGTCTTTAAGAAACTAATTGTACCATTGTCTGTCAAACGGTAGGTCTGATTGACATCCCCGCCACCCAGAGGGAGCAAAGACCCTTTCAACCCAAATTCCTCAAGAAATGCTTCATTCATTGCAATCCCATCCTTTACTCAGTCAAGTGTGCAACCAAATACGCTTGTTCTTCTTTCCCCAGCTTTAGGCCCGCTTCAATGTACTGATCCACTGTGCCATACAGTTCTTTGATCGTTGCCAAGCTTTCATTTAGAAAACTCTCCTCCGCACGCATCAATACAGAAATCGTGTTCAACACATCGTCCTCTAGGTGCTTGGTCATCGGTTCAAACTTTGCTTTCAGCATCGGACCTAAGTAACGATTGGTAGCCAAATAGTCCTGTTTGATCGTATCAGGGGCGACACCTAGGACATGCAGCAATAAGAAAGCACCGAAACCAGTACGGTCTTTGCCGGCTGTACAATGAAATAATGTGGCGCCAGACCCGCTGGCATTTTCAATCACATAATCAAAAAATTGGCGATACTGCTTACAAGCATGGGGACTTTCAACAAAATGCCGATAAACCTTTTTCATCTGTGCTTCTGCATCTTCCCCGTCTTCAAGGCGCTGCTTCAAACTTTCAGGCGACAGTGAAACCATGGTTTCATCTTCTCTAAAAATCGGCAAGAACACTTCCTTTGCGCCTTTGATCGGCTGATCAGGTTGTGCTTGGCTTTCGGTCAATGAACGAAAGTCAACTACTTGATTGACACCATAATCCGCTAATTTGTCTTGGTCTGCAGTTGTTAGTTCATTGATTGCTGCACTGCGAATCAGTTTTTTGTCTTTGATCACAGTGCCATACTTTGTGTCGTACCCACCCAATTCTCTGACATTTATTGCCTGTTCTAGTTCGATCAATCGTGACATCTTCCATACCTCCCGAATGTTTATAATTAAAAGTATAGCAGAAAGATTGCAAGAGAGGTAAGAAACGTTCATTGTTATCATCTCAGCTGACAAATAAACCGATGGTTACTACCCTCCCTCCGGTCCGCTAGTACTGTTCATCATCTATTCGTCTACGCTTGGCTTCGCCTACAGTCGCTTCTAAACATAGACCGTTAAGAAGGACTTGCATGGCTTGCTTTGCAAGCCAATCATAGTGATTCGAGACGATGGTTACTACCCTCCCTCCGGTCCGCTAGTACTGTTCATCATCTATTCTGGCTTGCTTTGCAAGCCAATCATAGTGATTCGAGACGATGGTTACTACCCTCCCTCCGGTCCGCTAGTACTGTTCATCATCTATTCTGGCTTGCTTTGCAAGCCAATCATAGTGATTCGAGACGACGGTTACTACCCTCCCTCCGGTCCGCTAGTACTGTTCATCATCTATTCTGGCTTGCTTTGCAAGCCAATCATAGTGATTCACAGCAAAAAAGAAAGACCACACGTAGTCTTTCTTTCTCGTTTATATGATTTGATAAAATTATTCTGCGTCGATCACGGCTGCTGTGTCATTCAATACAGAACGGTCCAGTTCATTGATGCGACTGCTTGTTACCACACCAGCAACCATACTATCGCTGACATTCACTAATGTACGTGCCATATCGATCAATGGTTCCACAGAAATCACAAGTCCAACGATTGCTATCGGTAGGTTCATCGAGCCTAAAACGATCAACGAGGCAAATGTTGCGCCACCACCGACACCAGCTACACCAAAGGAACTGATTGTCACAACGGCAACTAATAGCAGAATAAATTGCCAATCAAAAACGTTGATTCCCACAGTTGGTGCAACAATCGTCGCCAACATGGCTGGATAAACGCCGGCACATCCATTTTGACCAATCGACAAACCAAAACTGCCCGAAAAATTGGCGGTGGCTTCATCGACACCCAATGCTTTTGTTTGTGTTTCAATATTTAATGGCAATGCGCCAGCACTAGAACGAGAAGTAAAAGCAAAACTCAACACTGGCAGAGCTTTTTTGAAATAAGTCACAGGATTGACTTTTACAGCAATCAAAAGCAAGGAGTGGATCAACAGGACCAAAATCAAGGCTGCATAAGAAGCTAAAATAAATTTACCTAAGTTCAAGATCGCTGCAAAATCACTAGATGCCAAAACATTGGTCATCAATGCCAAGACACCATAAGGCGTTAGACGCAAAACCAAAGTTACGATGCGCATCACGACTTTGTATAAACTATCCATCAAGTTGGCAAATGTTTCTGCTTCTTTTGGTGATTTTCGTTTCACACCCAAAAAGGCGATCCCAACAAAGGCAGAGAAAATCACTACACCGATCGTACTGGTCGATCGCGTACCAGCAAAGTCAGCAAAGACATTGCTTGGAATAAAGGAAACGATTTGTTGCGGGATCGACAAGTCTTGTACTTGTGTCGAGCGTTCTGCAAGTTCTGCAATGCGGGCAGTTTCTGTGGCGCCTTCAGTGAAGCTGGCACCATCTAAACCAAAGACCATTACCATGGTGATACCGATCAAAGCAGCAATGGCTGTCGTTCCTAACAATGTTGCCAGAACAGTAAAACTGATTTTCTTGATTTTTTCGCTTTCTTTCATCTTGGTAAATGCACCCACAATGGAAACGAAGATCAAAGGCATGATCAGCATTTGCAGCAATGCCACATAGCCACTGCCCACCATCGTGATCCAATCCAATGATTGTGTCACCACATCAGATCCAGTACCAAAAACCAATTGCAAGATACCGCCAAAGACGATACCAGCAAACAACGCACCAAAAACCCGGGTAGAAAATTTCACGTGGCGCTTTTGTAACAAGTAGAACCCATAAATAAGGGCAGCAAAAATAAGTACAACAATTACGGTTAACAGATTTGTCATTTGAATCCTCCTCGAATAAAAATAAGATGACAAAGTCTGTCAAAGGAAGTAAAGGTTCCCAGTGACCATTCTTCAACAGTTCACTCTAATGAGACGTGTGACATCATTAGTGACCTTTACATTTTAAAGAAGTTTTGGAAATCTTACAATAAATAAGTTTGCTGAATGGGTCTTTTCTTAGAAGAAAACGCCCACAATCTAAAATAAATCACAAAAAAGTGTTCTTTTACTCAATCAGAAGATTGCGGGTGCCTTTCTTATCGAACCATTGCTCGTTTCTGCGTCTCAAATGATGTACAGGAATGGACGAATAAAGGATTAGTACACCTGACAAAATACATTCGTATGCGTAATCTCATTGATGATGCATTGTTTATCGATGGCACAAAAATTCTATCTTTTAAAATACATCTTTTATCTGATATGTTTATTTTTCTGTTAATTAGGTTAGTAGGATGTTAGATAGTTTGGATATAACAACTTCGACCGTCACATCTTTTTTGTGGCGCCTTTTTAATTTATTCGACTAATTGCTGTTGGCTAGTCCTCTTCTATGGTTATACAAATTTGCTTTACAATTGATCCCTGATTGACCCTTATTTCGTTCAAAGAGGTTGGTTTCGGAAGACGCATGTCATTTTCCATATAGACCTTAGCAACCATTTTTAACGCTTTCTGGGCCATCTCCATAGCAAATTTCATGTCGTCAGATGTAGAACCTGAGTACGCCTCTTTTATGTCAGGAAACTCAATATAATAACCTTCAGGGGATTCTTTTTTGAAAATTGCAGGGTATGTAATAGTCTTGTTTTTCATTCTAGTAACTCCTTTAGGCCTTTATAGAAAGCAAATATAGTTTTATTCTGATAACAATTTAATCCGTATATAGTTTAAATGCAAATAAAATGATAAACGGCAATCAATATAATTAAGTTGGCAAAACGAGCAATTAAAATACCAAAATATACGAAAAAAACAAAATACACTCAAAAATAAATTATTTTCGAATGCATTTTGTTTTTTTCAAGGACGTCACTATCTAACTTATGTCACGCCCTCTACTTCATCTCTATATCGTAATTGCAGGGCAAAACTTGCAACGATTGTTTAAGCCAATGCCCCCATTGGGTCCCAAGGCGCCAAAACTTTTGGTTCAGCTTCAAAAGCTGCCAATTGTTCTGGTGATAAGAATTCTTTGCGGACAACGATTTGATAGGTGTATTCATCCATCCATTCATCGCTCATCACGAAGAACCCGTCAGTACCGACTTTTTCTCCCCAACTATTTTCGACTTTCCATTTGGTTGATTCGCCATCAATGATATCCACACCAGTCAAGACCATGGCATGGGTCATCAAACTTTCTCCAAAGTCTAAACGTTCTGCTTTGGTCATGGTAAAGTCAATATCAAATAAATCGTTCATATCATAGGCATCAAGTGCCATGATCCCTGAATCCCTTGTTGATGATTGGCCTACGTCACAACCAAACCAGACAGATTCTCCTTGTTCAAGTTGTGCGATCGCTAATTTCTTAAAGGCTGACATATCAACGTTTAAATATTTGACCTCTTTGCCACCTACAACATTGCCTAACATTTCAACTGTATAAGATTTGTCATAAGGTTTGTCTGCAGTTGGTGCATTGATAATACTTACATACTCATCCAAATCAACACCCACATATTTGTCATAAAAGCTTTGTGGTGTTAGGTCACGGTCGATATGGTAATTTTTGTCTTCATCGCGGTATTCGAAGTCAAAGGTTTCAGGCGGCGTACCTAAAGAAGTTGCTAAGAAATTGTAGACATCTTGCAGCATTGCTTCCTTGGCTGTTTTAATTTCAGCCTCTGTTTGACCAGTTTCAACAAGTTTGCGCAAAGCAACAGCGTCTTTACGTAATTTTTTGTTCAAATAGCTGTTTAAATCACGGGAATTTGATGAATTGCTGCTTTCAGGCATAACAGATTTTGGCACAACACCATATTTTTGGAAAATCGATACGATCATATCCCATTGTCCACCATCTTGTTGCGGGGTTTGCAATAAGAAAGCAACTTTGCGGCTCGTCACAGGTTCTGCCGCTGTGGCCAAAATATTTTCATAGAAATAATTGGCTTTTTCGTATTTATCCCAAAAGAATGTATAGTTTTGAGACAATTCGAAATCTTTGAGTTTGAAATTATTCAACATTTTATGACGGAAGGTATTCAACGCAGCAAACATCCAGCAACGGCCAGATTGTTTTTGGTTGGATACTTTACCCGTGGTTACGTCCACAGAGAATACGGGCACATTCACGATTTTGGCACTCATGTTTTCTGCAGAAGCTGTGATCCCATTTTTGACCACACCTCGTTGCAAAGCGTTTTGTTTATTGTTCTCTAGATAAGCTGCTGCAAATTCAGCTGTCGTTTGTTTAGAAATTTCTGACATATTACTTCATCCCTTCACATTTCGTTCCTTCCATTCTACGCCTCCCAATAAAAAATGACAACCGTCCAATCAAAGAAATCAGGATTCCTTTGACTACACAATTGTCATTTTATACAAACGGTCACATGAAGACCATCAAAGCCAATAAACCGGATAAAACAAAAGACAAGCTATTTTCAAAACGGCCGTATAGCTGACGGATAGGCTTGCTGGCCAACAGAATCGTCAATAATACACTCACCAGCAACAAGGTCACAAAGCCCAACAGCGACAGGTTTAAATCCATGATATTCAATGCACGTAAGCCTTTGATAAAGATTCCTTGTAACAAGTAAACCAGTAGCGTATTTTTGCCCCATTTCGTGAAGAACAGCTTTTCTCGGGGAACAATACGCATAAACCCGACGATTCCCATCAATCCAATCAAGAAAAAGACTGCTCTTAACGGACCGCCAAATAACGGATAGCTCAAATAGTCTTCATATGGTTTTGACCCAAATACCATATATTTATTCATCCCATGAAATAACGAGATAAAGAGATAGATGATCGGCAAGAAACTCAAACTAAGCCAACGCATCTTAGTCTTTTGCAAAAATGCCATATCATTTTTAGGAAAATAGAAACCAATAATAAAAAATGGCAAAAAAACAAATGTTCGTTGCAAGGTCAATATTTGATTCAAGAAGGGCAAGTATCCTGCACAAATACTGAGGACAATACTGATAATGATTGCTTGTTTAGGCGTTATCCTTTGAAAGAAAAACAGGGACAATTGCCAAAAGAACATACTCAACAAAAACCACAACGCCCATTGGGGATTGAGCAATTGAATATTCGGTGTTTCTCGTAATCCAATCAGCCAATAATAGATGATATAAAAAACTTGGAAAAAGAGATAGGGCAGCAGAAATCTTTTGACCAGTACCTTGATTTTCGATCCCTTTGTCAAAGGTTTTGCAAAATAACCAGATATAAAGACAAAAGCCGGCATATGGAACGTAAATATAAAATAATACAGATCATGATAAAATTTACGGTCCCCAATAAAGGATTGCAACAAGTGGCTAAAAACCACCAAAATCATCAATAAAAATTTTGCATTATCAAAGTAAGCCGTTCTTTGCGATTGGCTCATAAAAGTTCCTCCTCAATAGATTCTCTCACAATAGTTTACGGGAAAGATGCTTTAAGTTGGTTACAAAACGATGTATTTTAAACAACAAAATAAACATATTTCTTACTATTGATTGCCTTTTTGTATATTTTGTATTAATATTGATAATACAAAGGAGTGAGCACACATGATTTTTTCCATAGAAACACAAAGTAATCTGCCCATCTATCAACAACTCCGCGAACAAATCATTATTGGCATCGCCAAAGGTGAACTCATGCCTGGTGAGCTGTTACCATCCGTGCGTCAGCTTGCTAGTGAGATTGGCATCAATACGATGACCATTTCCAAAGCCTATAATTCATTAAAGGAAGAAGGGCTTCTGATCACCGATCGCCGCAAAGGAACAGCTGTTGCTACGCCCCATCCCTTGACTGAAAGCGAGTCTAACGTATATCTGCACAACTTAGAAGTCCAATTAGCAGCTGCTTTAGTACACGGTAAAAGCAAAGAAACACTTGAACAAGAGTTTCATCAGTTACTCGCACAATTTACTGAAAGGAGTGATTCAAAATGAACTTGATTTTTTTCTTCCTCGCTTTACTGATTTGCGGTGTTTTTTGGTTTAGTCTGCGACTTGTTAGTAAGCCGCATAAATACGTGTTGCTGGAAAACACATTGGCACCCCAACACATCGATGACCCTGCAGTACATGCTTTAGTCAAAAGCTATCGCCGACGTGTGATGCAAATGATTGCTGTATTTAGTGTAGCAAGTCTTGTTTTTTTGTTCAATCTATCTGACTCGATCACGATAACACTATTCTTCCTCCATCTTTTTGCACTGATTGGTTGCGGGCAACTTTTGCTCATCCATTATATTGGCAAAATGCGCCAATTGATTGCTGACAAAGACTGGCTCTTGCCAATTGACGCAGTAAGGATCGATACGAAAGTTGTCCAAGAAAAAAATCGCAACATCCTGCCATTGGTCAGCTTGATACCCGCTTTGCTAGTAATGATCATCAGCTGCTTTTTCAGCTATCAACTTGAAGATAGGACAACAACACTGCTGATCGGCGTGATCAATAGCTTGATGTTGCTTTTATTCGTCGGCTTATGGTGGACGATCAGAAATTTACCGGTTCGAGGTGTTTCAGGTGATTCCCGTATCGATCAGCAAATCAATGATCTAACGAAATATTATTGGTCATTGATGATTGTTGTTTTAGCAACAGGTATCAGTTTGCTTACTTCTGTCCCACTCTTTTCGCTACATGCTGCTGGTATTTGGGGAACCTTGATGAGTTACCTGTTTATTCTTTTGACAGTTGGTTTAATAGGCGCCACCTTTGTTCTACTCTTGCGCCTGCGCAATAAACAAGACCAGCTTTTGAACCAAGCCAAAAGGCCAAGATACCATGGAGATGACATCTATTGGCGTTATGGCATCTATATCAATCCGAACGACGCCAGATTATTTGTACCCGATCGGGTGGGGATGAATATCGGTATCAATTTAGGCAAACGCAGTGGCCAAGTCATATCGATTGCTACCTTGATCCTCCTCATTGGCGTGATGTTGATTGCCATCGTGCCATTGTATCAATTGGATTTCACGCCAGACGCCTTACAGGCCAAGATCACAGATGAACAAGTTGTTTTTTCAGCGCCTATCACAGCAAAAACTGTGATTCCCATCGACTCGATCGAAGAGGTCGCATTGGTTGATACCATCCCCACACCGATCGTCAAAAAAATAGGCACCGCAACCAATGATTATGCCACTGGATCATTCTTGGTGGATGGCCAAAGTGCTCGTTTGTATGTTGATTTTCAAGCTCCGACATTTCTCAAACTTCGAACAAAAGAAACCATTGTTTACTATACGAACAAGGATCCAGAAAAAACAATTGCCCTTTACCAGCAATTGATTGATCAAGAATAAATTTTGCCTTATACCAATAAAAAATCACTGGCTGCGGTTTGTTTATACCGTCAGTCAGTGATTTTTGATCAGCAGTCGCTTTTGATTTTTTACGCAAAAAAAAATAGATCGATCATGATCTAAAAAACTCCGGCAGTAGGACTCGAACCTACGACATCATGATTAACAGTCATGCGCTACTACCAACTGAGCTATGCCGGAAGAATCTATAAGTACTATACCAAATAGTCTGATAATTTAGCAAGTATATTTTTAGATTTTCGTTCATATTTTTGGATCTTATTGCTTGCGATAGACCCAACATGATTTTTGGATAAGAGCACCAAAATCTGTTTGACAAAGGATGCACTTTACGGTATGCTATATCTTGTGTTAAATAACATGCCGCTTTAGCTCAGTTGGTAGAGCGCATCCATGGTAAGGATGAGGTCGACGGTTCGAGCCCGTCAAGTGGCTTTGGTAGGACAACGTTTTCGAGACGTTGTCTTTTTTTATTGGAAATCAGTAACGAATTTAGTAACGACTTTTTTCAGTTTATCTATACGTAAACAAATTCATGAATAGATAACATTGTTTTGACATCGGGATGTCCTAACTATTCAGATGTAACTTTTTATGATTCTCGTATAACTAAGAAAAATATAGCATGTGTACGCCACACTTGATGAAAAGTCATTCTTTTATCCATAAAATTTTGATAAATATGGTTTTGTAACTTTGAGCAAAAGAACAATTTGCATTTAAAAATAAAAATACATTAAAAATATTCATATTTTCACATAATATTGATCATATTCTCTTAATAATGATTATTAAACTAATTGCAAGCGCTTTTTTGATGTGCTAGAATACTCTAAATGATGTTTAAAAAGTAAATTTTTGATCATAAGGAGGAATATATGAATTTATTATTGACAAAAAAAAACTTCCGTAAATACTTTTTTCTCTTGACCTCATCAAATATAGCAGATTCTATCTACTATATAGTTCTAGTAACTTATGCAAGTTCTTTATCCAATCCAGCATTTGCCATAAGCCTTGTTACACTTTCAGAAACATTACCTGAGGTATTTTCCCCTTTAGCAGGCTCTTTCGCAGATAACATAAAAAACAAGTATAATACCCTGAAACTACTCACGCTTTTAAGAATACTATTCTATCTAATCATTTCAGTTCTTGTTCTGAATCACTCGATGTTCCTTCTATACTTGATGTGTATACTTAATTTTTTCTCTGATATTTGCGGAAAATTTTTTCGTACTCTCTTAGTTCCATACATTCCACATATTTTGACAGAAGATGAAATTGAAGAAGCTCAGGGACTACTCGGTGCCAATTTCCAACTAATATCTATTCTTGCCAATTTTTTTGGTGCTATTTTAATTTCTATTTTTTCATTCTCTGGGATTTCTTTGATAAATGTAAGTATCTTTTTCATTTCACTTTTTCTTGTCTTCTCTATGAGACAATCTTTTAAAGATTTTGAACAATCCATTAAAATTAAGAATGATTCCATTCAATTGGAAGCAGTTTGGTCACATCTAGTCCATTCTTTGAGGATGCTTTATTCAGGAAAACATTTTTTCTTTCTAGCAATTCAATTTAGTTTTATCAATGGAATCTTAAATTTATTGGTTCCCATTATTTCAATCACACTTGTTGTCAACCAAGATTTAATTGTAACTAACTATTCAATCAGTATTGCTTTATTTCAAGGAACAATCAGCCTTGGAATTATACTAGGAGGGATTTGGTTGATAAAATACTTAAAAAGAATCAAACTAATTAAGTTGATGCCTTTCATCTACTTATCTCTGTTTTCATTGTATTTTTTCTTAATAATTCAAAATGGATTAGCAATTGGTTCTTTTTTTCTAGTAATTGGTTTACTAATTGGCGTTGTAAATCCAAAGTTTAGTCACATGACACTTACCACATTTCCTAGGGAATTACTTTCAACCATTTCGGGAAGTTGTGCGTTATTATTAAAGGTCGTGACGATTATAAGCAGTCTCTTGTTTTCAGGCGTTTCGGCTAGCGATGATTTGAATAGTATCTATTCATTTTACATTGTACTTGTTTTTCTTGGCACATTGTCTGGCGGAATTTCAATATATCTTGTCAATAGAAGAAGTGAAACTTTGAAAGGAGATAACTGATATCAATGACTTCACCTAACGAATTTTCAATACTTTAACTCTACATCAAACTTTATTTAATTCGATAATTTCATCTACAAAAGTTAAATTCTTTGGACGGTGCGTGATCATAATCACTATTTTATCTTTGAATAAAGGATATATTTCAGATAAAAGTTTAGTCTCAGTCGCTTCATCTAATGCGGATGTAGCCTCATCGATCACTATAAGCGTAGCATTAGAAAAGTACAATCTCGCAAAAGCGATGCGTTGTTTCTCACCACCAGATATATTGGCACCCTTTTCTCCGATCGTTGTATCTAATCCATTTTCTAGTGAATCATAAAAAGAACGCAACTGGCAATTTTCCAAGGCTTGTTTTATTTTCGTATCTGTTACAGATTTATCAAAAACGATATTCTCTCTTAGTGTTCCTTGAAAGATAGGCGCGTCTTGTGATAGATAAAATACATGATCATAATAGGCATTTAAATTATACTCACCTAAACTTCTTTGATTAACGAAGATTTCACCTTTAGTAGGTTTGAATAATCCTAAAATAAGCTTCACTAAAGAAGATTTTCCCGCTCCGCTTTCTCCAATGACCCCGTAAACACGATTGGTCTTCAGCTCTAATTGAAAGTCACGTAGTATTTCCTTATTTTCTATTACCAAATTTAAATCACGGATACTTATACTCGTCATTTCATCCAGTGGCTCCCCGTCTCTCACTAATCCGTTATCGTTTGGCAGGTCAAAAAATTCCGTCAGTCTTGTATAAGTAACCTTATCTAAATGATATTGAACAAAAATAACATTGAAAATGGCCACTGGTGTATATACTCGATCAATATAAGTTATTAAAGCAACTAAACCGCCTAAGCTCAATGTAAGCACATGCGTAAAAGTAAGTATGACGATCACCAATTTAATCAGTGCGACGAGTAACGCGAAGAATCCAAAGAAAAATTCATGAATCAGTGTTAGTTTTGTCAAATCATTCGTAGTCGAGATGGCTGTATCATGATATTTACTGATTTCTTTTTTATATCTTTTGTTTACCCTAAAAGTAACCATTTCTGTTATACCCCGAATCAACGTACTGTTCATTATCTCCTCAGAAATAAGAGAACGTTCTTTCACTGTTTGTAAAAAACGCAACAATACTCTCGTGATAACATAAACCAAAATATAACCAATGAGAATGATTGGAATGAGTTTTATATCAATCAACGCAATAAAAAACAAGCTAAAGCATGTTTCCGGAAGTAAATCTCGTAACAATCTGCCATAAAAATGTACATGTATATTTCTCCCTGCATTGGCACCCGCTTCAACCCTTTGCAATAAAGAACCAGAACCAATTTTCAAATATTCTACATATGCAATTTGACTCATTTTTTCTAATGCTAGTTCTTTAAAGTAAAAAAATATACCATTGTCTAATTGGGTTCTCGGTTTTTTCTCAATATACGCAAGTATCGGAATAATAATAAGTGTCAAGGCATAAATAAATAAGTTTGACCTATCCAATATTCCACCAAATCCATCCAATAATTTTTGAAAATAAAAAATATTGATTGCGCTCAAAAATGAGAACAGCACGCCTATGCCTATATAAATAAACATGTCCTTTTTAAAATGTTTCCAAATCTCTAATTTCATTCTTTCCTCCTTTTTGACACAAAAATACTGAACAGATAAAGTTGAAACGACTATCTGTTCAGCAGTCTGATATCAATATGTTATTTAAACCTTACTTTGCTTTTGGTTCTCATTTCACAACCAGTACAGTACACTTCGAGTGATTGACCACATAGTCAGTAGTTGTGCCCACAACCGCACGAGTCAACGTGCCTTTCCCTGTAGCACCAATAACGATCAAATCGATTGGGTAGACCTCTGTTGCTGCATGAATAATAAAACGTTTAGGATCTCCTACCTCAACAATCACTGCGACATCCTCTACGCCCTGATTATTGGCATCATAGATTTTCTTTAACATTTCAGTTTCGACTTTGGTCTTTTCTTGTTCAAAAACCTTGGCAAAAGCGTACGCGCTCGTCGATAATTCAGCATTATTGATCACTGAGAGGATAAACAGTTTGGCTTTATTGCTGCGACAAATAGCAATTGCCTCTTGAAAAGCTTTTTCTGACTGCTCTGACCCATCTAATGCAACAAGAACATTGTGACAATTTGACAACATAGTAATCCCCTCCTTCACTTCCATTTTAACAGGAATCTACGTATAT